>CAYJCZ010000001.1:0-174033 GCA_964368835.1 uncultured Candidatus Saccharibacteria bacterium
CTCACGGTACTAGTTCACTATCGGTCTTCTGGAATATTTAGCCTTGGCGGTTAGTTCCGCCGAATTCCCTCAGGCTATTCGTGTCCTGAGGTACTCAAGAATGATGACAAAAAAGATTTTTCGCTTTCGCGCACGGGACTATCACCCTCTAGGGTCAAGCTTTCCAGCTTATTACACTAACGAAAAATTTTATAACTTTCTCCTCTATAAATAGAGACGTCACCACCTTATAACCCCCGATCTTAATCGCGTTGTACATATTTCTATATACCCCACGATTAAGACCGAGTTTGGGCTGTTTCCCTTTCGCTCGCCACTACTAAGGAAATGTCGTACACATACATGTACATTGTTTTCTCTTCCTCCTGGTACTGAAATGTTTTACTTCCCAGGGTACGCTCGTATACGTCAAGCGCATACGTCTCTCGTATCTCTACGAGAGGAGTTTCCTCATTCGGAAACGTTCGGATCAAAGCCTGTTCAGCAGCTCCCCGAACATATCGTCGCTACACAACGTCCTTCATCGCTTCTCAGAAGCCTAGGCATCCACCATATGCTCTTAAATTTCCTATTAGGAAATTTAAAAACCACTTAAACTTTCTCTCAATGATCTATATTTGCTTACAACAAATATAGAACAATACTTTTGTTTACCTGTTACTGCATTTTCTTTCCAGGAAAATGCAGGTTTTCACATACACGATCTAACGTATATATGAGTCACCTCTTCGTTCTTGAAAAGACCTATGTCCGACCCAGCGCTCTATACATATAAACGTACAGGGCGCTGGATCGGCCAAAAGACTAACGAGGGTGGGATTCTATTGTCAAAAAACAGCTTCTCTAAACAAAAACCGCTCGAGGTGAGCGGCATCGTAATAGGGCCAAATTAATGGCCTATTGGATGCGCGCTTTAACTTGGGTGTTTCTCATATTTAGAGGTAGAAGTAAGTATACTTATCGCTTTAAAAGAGTCAAGCATTCCAGTGATAATATCTACTTTAGTCAAAGGCATGAAACTACAACGGCTCAACAAGGCCACGACATACTTGACTTACACAGTAATTTATGTTTAACTAAAAGCGAACCTCGCTCCTCTAACAAGCTTCGTTTCTGCCATGAATATTCATCTACACTTTATTGTAGTTGCCGCCCTTGCCGTTCTGTATGTAGTCTTGGTGAGCCAATGGAACAAAAACGAGAAGTCTGAGCTTATCAAATTCAGCTTCTACATCTGCCTCGCACTTCTCACCATCTCCTGTCTCCTCTTCTATGTGAACCTCTGGAAACAGTCGTGGGCGGGATTGATCCTGATTGCACACCTCGTTGAAACAATCCTGATCACACTGTTTTTGGTGGCTAGTCTCAGAACGATCTACCTTGGCTACATTTCAAGAGCCCGAAAAAATTGAAAACAAAAAGCCCGTATCACTACGGGCTTTTATTTATGCCTGAATTTATTTATTCCAGAATCCTCTCACAAATCTCCAGCCGTACTTTATGATCACGAGAATTATAAGTGCATAGAGTATGAACTGCAGTGCCGTAAGCATGAATGCTACAAGGCCAATCGTTATGTCTTGAATGATGCTGTTGGTATTTGATACAAACTGTCGCAAAGCATTTTTCCATGAGTCAGCAATGCTTTGGCCGTCTACATACTTGTTTTCATACACATTTATGCGGAAGTACGTGTATTCAAGTCTATCAAGCTGATCAACTTTTGCTTTTAAGATGTAATCAAGCTGAGTATTAATATTGATTCGTTCCTGAGTAAGTCGTTCAATGATGCCAATCTTGCTATCGATAATCTTTGCGAGGCTTCCGGCATCCTGTGCCTTGGTAGCAATCGCAGTTATTTCATCATATGCCTCAAGCGCTGCCTTAAGCGTCTGATCTATCGCAGCAAGTTTTTTCTCGAGTATTTGGGTCTCGCTTGTATAGTCGCTTATCTGCTCTTTAATAGTCTGAGTGTTTTCCGTAAGTTCACGAGGATCAAGATTTTTTATAACAGTGAGCACTTCAGTAACGTTCTCGTGCTTTACCTTAAACACATGGTTACATCCCCTGTCATATGCAGATGAACTTTCAAAGATGACATAGCTTTTAACTTTGAGGTCGGTGATTGCTCCGCATGTTTCCTCAAGATCTGTCGTCTCGATTGATGCGCTGTAATCAGTTACTTCAAAAGCTTCAGCGTCATCACCTGTAGTTCCGTTATAGCCAGGAACAATCGGCATTACATTACGAGTCGAAAGCTGCATGCCACCCTTTCCATATGATGCAGGCATGCTCGATTCAGAATACGCATAGTCGTATGCAATACCCGATGAAGGAACACCCATAAAAGAACCACCCTGCGTAATCGTTCGGTACGAAGGCTTCATAAAACCTGCAAGAAACGAAAGAACCATAATACCCAAGGCTATGAGAGCCACGAGCTTAAGCATCTTCTGCTTCTGCGGATCAAGAGATCGAAAGAATTCCATAGATATAAATTAGGAAATAATAAAATAAGTATACCAAAGAAAAGCCGCACTCATGATGACGTGCGGCCTTCCCTTTTCTTACCAAATGCCTAGTCCCTGAACTTTTCAGGAAGGCACCTTCCAAGAGAACAACTACCTGCACCGTTACCAAGAATCATAACGAGTGCTGCAAGCACTGCGAGGGGCGGCATGAAGCCTTCAAGACCCATTGCACGTGACTTGTAGATCGCTACGAGCATGACGACACCGAGAATACCCGCTGCCACTTGTGAATAAAATCCAGCGACGATAAATATTCCTCCAATAAATTCAGCGTATGCTGCGACGTATGTCCACAATGGTGAAATTCCCATCGAAGCAAACCACTCAATGGTTGTTGGCATGTCTGTAACCTTGACCCAACCTGCGTATATGAAGATACCTCCGATAATAAGACGAGCTATGAGCGTAAGGATATCTTTGCGACTGCTAAACATAAATATGTGCTAATTCTTATAACCTCTTAATAGTAACAGAAAGCCGCGCACTCTCGTGCGCGGCTTTTACACACCCTACCTAAAACTAGTTATGGTGATGATCTGCAATTTCCTGTCGAACCTTCTCGATATAGCGAGAAGCTGCTTCCTGTCCGCCAAGACCAAATGAAAGGCCAAAAGCGAGTGAGAGAGCAACAACTACACCGGTAAAGAGAGTCTGGATAAAGCCAACTGCAATACCGAGCTGCACGAGAGCAGCAAGGAGAGCAAAAATCCAAATAGCCCATTTTGTAATGGTGCCGAGGATGTTTGATGACTTTACACCAGCAGCTCGTGCTGATGACACAACAACCTTTGAGAGAACGTCAGCAATGACGATCGCTACAAGGAGGATGAGTACAGCAACGATAACCTGAGGCAAGTAGAGGAGAACTACCTGCTGAAGGAAGACGTTAACCTGATTGAGGCCGAGCACTTCGAACGAAGCGACAAGGAACGCAACAACAACGAACCATTTTACGAGTCCGCCTACGAATGCGCCTGAATCAAGATTCATTCCTGCACGCTTTACGACAGCACCGAAACCAGCCTGCTCAAGAGCGGCGTCGAGTTTCACCATCTTGATGAGATGAGAGATGACTCGGCCAACAAGAGCACCGATGATCCATCCAATGATGAAGATCACGATTGCTGCTACGAGGCTTGGAAGAAATGCTACAACTCCCGTCCAGATTCCTGAGAATGCGTCAGAGATCGTATTTCCCCACGTTTGCAATACCATAAGTTAAGTGAATTAAAGGTAATTTATAAAAGTGTACGAGGTGCTACAAGGCCGCCTTGGTACCCTGCAATTATACAACGAAAAAACCGCCAGCGGGCGGTTTTGGGGAAAAGTGACAGAAACTTACTGAAGTGATATGCCGATTCGATCAACAAGAACCCTGTGTGGGAAATCAAGCACGTCTCGAACAAGCTTATCGTTCATGCTCTTTCTGTATGCAAAATCTGGCGCTGAAAGTACTGCGTAGCGAATATCCTTGCCCATATCAGCTTCAATAGACTTTACGATTCTATCCATCGATGCAGTCTTTATATTGTCCCCCACCACAAACATATCGAGTCGCGCTTCGGTGTTGCGTGTAAAGATTCCTGACACGAGAACCGCCTTTATTTTTCCTGCTCGTTCAAGCTTCTTTATAATCGCTCTATTCTCAACAGTGTGTGTCCTCACAAGAAAATCCGTGAGTGCCTCCATATATGAAAACTTCTGACTGAGTGTCCAAGCTGGCACTTTGACCTTTTTGCTTATTACTTTTTTGCCTTTCTTGATGGTCTGCACCTTTATAACCTTACTCTCTTTTGTAAGTCCCACTTTCTTGAGGAAAGCGAGCTCATCTTTTAGCTCACGCGGCTTAACCAGCATTTTTTCCTGAATATGTTCTAGGTCAAAAGTCGCTGCTGGGTTAAAAAGAAAAAGTCTCATCATCTTTACTCGTAGCTCTGTTCCGAAAAGTATTGAAAGTATATCCATGGTTTTTTTATATCACGGGAAAGTATATCACTTGGCTAGAAATATGGCCAAAGGTATTTATTTGCAATTATTCAGACTCTGGATAATCTTAGGAAAGATCAGCAATACCCCAACACATACAGCCATGGCCCTCAAACCATTGTTCCTCGAAGAAAAGCTCGTACGACGCATTCTTCTCGCTTCACAAAAGGCAGGCAAGAATTACTGGGATTTCCTCGAACAGGCAACCCGCTCAAGGAGGACTCGGAAGGTGGAACCCGAAACCGGTCCTGTCATTCCCGAGATTTCTCCCATTACCCCGTTCCCTGTTGAATCTGATCAACAGTTCATTGATCGCATTACCGTCAAAGCGGACGATGAAACGCCACTCAACCCTGACGAAGTTCATGCGACCTGCAAAAAATGCGGATGTAATGTTCGGATCAGAAAAATGGACCTGATGAACATGAGAGTGCGTCGTAGATCTGTTCTGTGCCCTGGCTGCAAACCAGCAGCAATCAACAAATCGGCTTAGGCCGGTTTTTTTATGCAAAACAAAACCGCTCTTTCGAGCGGTTTTGTGAGAACTTTGATTTATTTAAGTTCAACCTTTCCTCCTGCTGCTTCGATGTCTTTCTTCATCTTCTCAGCATCTTCCTTCTTAACTCCTTCCTTGAGAACCTTTGGAGCGCCGTCTACGAGGTCCTTAGCTTCCTTAAGTCCAAGTCCGAGAGCTTCCTTCACAACCTTGATAACGTTGATCTTTGAAGCGCCGCCGTCCTTGAGTTCAACTGTGAATGTTGACTTCTCTTCTACTGCTGCCGCTGCTGCTGCTGGAGCTGCAACCGCTGCTGCTGATACTCCGAACTTCGTTTCGAGATGCTTTACAAGCTCGTGAAGATCGAGAACTGACATTGATTCGAGAGAATCAACGATCGCCTTGAATTTTGCTGGTGTTTCCATAAATATTTTCTAATTCTGTTAATTATTATGCTGTCTTCTTCTTTGCAATCTCGCTTGCCGCCATCACGAAACCCTGTATTGGAGAGTTAAAGAGATTAACGATCTGAGCGTAAAGAGTCTTCTTGTCTGGGATCGATGAGTAGACTACTACTTCGTCCTTTGTGATGTACTTTCCTTCGAAAATACCTCCGAGGATTGAAAGCTTTTCCTTATTTTTCTTAAGGAAGCCTCCGACTTCGCGGGCTGTTGCGAGGTTGTCAGTTGAATATGCAACTGCAACTTCTGCTCCCATTTCTGGTCGAGTGCCTGAAACCTTTGTGGCTTCGAGAGCTCGTCCCATGAGAGTTTTCTTTGCAACGATGAAGCCAACGCCCTGCGCCTTGAAGCCTTTGCGCATGTTGTTTGCCTCATTTACCTTAAGTCCTTTGAATCCTACAAAGACCACTCCCTTTGAATTCTTGAAGACTGTTTCGAGCTCGTTTATGAGCTCCTTCTTCTTGTCTTTGGTGATTGGCATGTGTATGAACTTACGTCTATTAATGAAAAGGCCGCCTTTGAGGCGGATGGAGTTGAGACGCGTACAAGATATGATCTCGCAGCGTTTCGACCTCAGTAGGAGTACCTCTTTCGAGGATTAGGGCTCAATTGAGCCACCTACTTTCTCCGGCCTTTCGTGGTAGATACTATCCGGATTTTGGAATTTTTGCAAGAAAAAAGCGGCAAGTGTTCCCTTGCCGCTTGAAAGAGATTTATTCCCTCGTCGAATCCCGAAGTTTCTTAAGATATTCGATGAGGTTAAGACCTTCACCTTGACCTCCCGCGAGAGCCTCGAGGAGGCTTTCCCGACCCGAGCTTTTCTCGATATCCTCTCGGCGACGCAACGCAAAGATTTCGCGTTCGATCTGTTCGGGTGTCCTACCCCGCCCCTCGAGAACCTCACGAAGTGTGTCCTCCGCCGTCTTTGGACGGATGACGATCCAACCTTCAATCAGTTGCATGTCATCATGCTCAAGGCTAAGCCGATCGGGAAACAAATCCCGTACACACTGCCAACCCAACTCGGTTGCATGAGCAGCCAACGAGCTGAGTTCCTTGACTTTCCCCACGTGAGCTCTCGTCTGATCCGCGTTACGCGGCATCGGTAGATGCATCATTTCTTGCTTCAAGTGGTAGTGGAGCGAGAAGAACTCTCGTGCCATGGGGTCAGTGACTTCACCGACGACATAGTAACCTTCGGTGTCCATGCGATGCATGGGATTAAAGAGGTCATCCGGCTTTGACCGGTAACCCGCAAAGATTGCTTGCACTCGATTGAGATAGCTGCGATGAATGCTCACAGCCGCCGGTGTTGCTGCTGATGCTTCACCCTTCGGGGATGAAACTTGCTTTGGAGCTGCCCCCTGATCGCGGGACGCGGTAGCACTACTCGATGATGGACTCGTCATGACGTATTTGGTTTTGGTTGAGGCGGGATTAACCCGTTTTGTACACTTGCATCTTATGACGCAATTGAAAGCAAATTAACACTACTATGAACTAATGTCAATTTTGCAAGAAAAAGCCCCGTCGAAACGGGGCGGAGTGAAAAGACTAATGAAGTGACTAGGCACCGACCAGGAAGCAGGTCTGCGTGCGGCCGTCGATGGTTTCTTCCTTGAACTGATGGCGGAATTTCTCCGGGACGATGTCCTTGCTGCAGATCAGGGCGACACAGTACGCCTGGGCGCGAGCGATGTGACGAAGGGCGTTCTTCCGGGCATTGATGAAGCCTTTGCCGTTCTCGGTGCGGACGGTACGACGACTCTTGTTGAGAAGGCGCATCACCACGGGGTGATTGGTGCCATGCTTTGCGCTGCCTTCGGACCGGGCCGTTTGCGGATCAACAATACTTTTCATGAGGTACTTATTTTCGTTTGGGTTGAACTGACGAAAGTCCTAGAAATCAGGTTATGATCAAAAGCCTGATTTGTCAAATTATAAATACAGCCTATACTTTATGAGAAACCTGCTCTCCTGCAGTCATCCCAAAATAAACCCAAACGTCCTATGTGGTCCCCATTCAACAACCTCGGAAGTGGCAAAACCAACACCATGCGTTCTCATCGCAAAAAGAGAGGCCATCTCAACGCCGCAGGTCGAGCTCGCAAGAAGCTTATCGAACAAGCAAACCTCATGGCCCACAACGGCCGTGCAAGGATAATCTGACCGACTCGTTTCATGGCATACAAAAGCCGCGCACAGAATGTGCGCGGCTTTCTACTACTGCACCGCCACCACTTTGTTCGCCACCACTCGTACCGTCAGATCTATCTCATCTTTTACATCTGCAATAAATTCTAGCTCAGGAATCTTGATTCCATAGTCAGATCGTTTGATTGTTGTCTTTGCGGTACCGACGAGAGTATCTCCCTCAAACCTCATCGTCACACTAAATTCAGCCAACTGAAGAACGCCCGAAATGATCAAATCCCCTTTTACATTCATAGCCATCTCCCCTGTCTCGGTAGCACTTCCAGAAAAGTCCGTAGAAATAGGTTTAAAAACAATATATTCATTACCCTCCTTTTCTGTATTGAGGATAAACTTGTTGAGAGCATTATCTCTCTTGTCGCTATCTGAAATAAAGGTTCGTGCATCGATTCTCATTTCACCGAAATCAATCTGAGAGCCCGTAAATGCAATGTCCCCCGCAATCTGAGTTGTAGTACCGACGACATGCTTTGGATTTCCTCGAAGTGTCTCATCGATTTCATACTGCGCCAAAGACCCCTCCTTTGAAATTCGATAGACAGTCGTTTTATCAGACAAAGGTTTAAGAGTGTCGGTCACTGTCTGTACGTCTGTAGTAGGAACCGGTATTGGAGTACTGATGTAGAGGTATCCTGCCACCGCAATAGCCGCCAAAACCACCGCTGCACCAAGAATTTTTTTCATATGTAGTTGAATGTAAGAATATGTAGAAACTAGCGTGTAGATTTTACCATCTAATCCCCAGATTTGCAGAATGGGTGTTTTCTTTGACTTAAACAAGGTTGCGTGGTAGTTTTGGCCCCAGAACAAAAAGGAGTAAGAGGTCTTATCGCTTTCGCGATTACTTACCCCTTTGGTTCGCTCATCCACATATGAAACTGATTCGGTTCATTATCGCGGCAGTCATGCTGTCGCTTCTCGCCTTGCCCTTCCAGGCAATGGCTGTTCCGCAATACAACCAAAGCGTCACCGCGATCTACGGCGGCGGCAACCCCGATGGCGGGTGGGCCACTGACACCGGAAGCGGTATTACCCTGGCACTTCGCGCTAAGGGCCGAGTCGGTACATCCTACTCTGGAACAACACCAAACGGTGGTACGTCCACATACACCTTTGCAACCCAAGAGGGTACACGTGGTGCATTTAACTACGAGTTCTCGATTAACGCCGGAACTGCGACGCTCACTAACTATAATTTTTATTTGAGCGTCGACCAGGATCATTCAGGTGCTTTCGTGCCAGTTACGATTAATCCACTCCTTCACTGGAGTGATAATTCATACGGAAACGGCGGGACGGCAAACGGCGCGGGACTGGAAGGGCTCTTTTCGTCCTTTCTCTCCAGCAGCGTTGCTCAGAACTCGCAGAACATCACGTTCGGCGACTATCCCGGCGGACCACTTGGGGTTCTACCCAATGGCACATACACGTTTGACCTGTACGCAACTTCGTTAAACGATGGTCCGGGAGGCGCACGTCTTGCGAGTGTGTCAATCGACGTCGTTGTTGGAAACGGTCAAGGGCCCTCAGTCCCCGACGGTGGTTATACCATCGCCATGCTCTTCACGGGTCTCACGTGCATGGGACTTGTCAGTCACAGGATACGCAAAAAGGCAGTTTAAGCCTTTTTCATTCAGTTTCAAGCCATCTCTACGGAGATGGTTTTTTATTTGACTTATCGCCAAATCTGTATTAATGTATCGAAGGAAGTTTTGGGCGCCTTCGCTCTCAAAACAAGAAACCAGTAGAGAAATCAGAAACCTAATGAAGAAGTTCCTTGTCAGTCTGTTTGCAGTCTTTGCACTGCTCGCGTTGCCCTTTCAGGCAATGGCCGTTCCACAATACAACCAAAACGTCACTGCGATCATGGGGACAGGCAACCCCGATGGTGGATGGGTAACCAACACCGTCATCAATGCCGGTCGTAACGATACCGCCGTCAGTCTTCGTGGCAAAAACACGTCGACCGGCGCAACCACCAACAACGGTGCGGGTCTTTACACCTTCACCCAAGGCGAATCCTGGAATTTTGAGTTCTCGTTCAATACGGACGTGAACGGAAATAATTTCTGGCAACTCGGTGCGTTCGCGTACTCACTCTCTGTCGACACTAACCCGTCGGCCGGAACGAGTTTCGTGACATTCAGTCCAACTCTCTTTACGGATAATTCCTACGGAGACAATTCGACTGGAAATGGTGCCGGCGTCGAAGGTTCGTATGTTGCAAATGCTCTAACCAACAGCATCATGCAGAACTCGCAAAACATCGGATTCTTTCCGTACTTGGGCAACCAAGCAACGCCTGGAACATACGATATCAGCGCAAGTATTCTGGGTCTCACCGGGGGTGTAGTCAACACCCTTAGCATCCAGATCCAAGTCCTCGGCGCAAACAACACACCCGGCGTTCCCGACGGTGGAGCGACGATCGGATTGCTCGCCCTCAGTCTGTTGGCACTCGGCGTGATGCATCATCGGCGACCCCATCAAAGCGAAGACTTCGCTTTGCAGGCAGCCTAGTTTCATCACTGTTCTTTTCAGAAAACAACAAGCCACTCTTTTCGAAGAGTGGCTTTTTTACTGTCCGGTGATTTCCTCCTACTCGAGCACTGCTGCCCTTTGGCCATCCTCTACCTTTTTATTAAGATACCCAGATACAAACAGCACCGTAACACTCATCGCGATGATGGCGGTAAAACCGAGAGCGAACTTGAAAAATGTCTTATCAAACATGGCGATATAATATCATTTTGTTTGCCCCTGTTACAGCCCTCCATACACGCCCGCTGCCTGCATGAGTCTTTGTCGAAAGACTGCCTCAGTCATGCCTTCGGGCAACAGGATGACAGGATCGGTCGTGCTACCCGTCGCATACACTGCGATATCTTTTCTCGACACCTCTACACCGGCAGGATTTATGAGGCGAACATAATCTTTATACCCACGCAGTCCTAACGCCTTTGCAGATACATGCACTGATACTTGTTTTGAGAGCACCGTGTCTTGGGGTATTACTCGCCTTTCCCCTGCTGTCTCTATCCACCAACCACCAATATTAAGTTCATACACATCATTGTTTGTAATCTCGACCGACGAGTTAGTCGCAGTAGTAATCGAAACCTTTGGCGAAAGTATTTTTATTTTCACCTTTGAAACCGCATCGGCCCCTCCCATAGAGCTATTAAGAATTGCGATATAGTCGCCCGGGTATTCATACGTGTGCGAGACAAACTGACCGCTCGATTGAAAGCCATCTCCCCATGACCAGCTAAAGCCCGCTACATTTCCTAAAGGAATATTTTTCATGCTTTGAACCTTGGCTTCAAATACAAGCGGTGCTCCAACAAACCCTATCCTCTGCCGACCTGAAGTCACCACAAATTCTGGTGCATCAAAAGACACATTCGCGATGGTCTGGCTCGAGTGACTCGAATACACATCAGGATTTTTTGTAGTTGTTTGCACTGCCGGCTCATCAACCTCTTCAGTTGGCTGAGGTTCTGGATCAGGGGTAGTTTCTGAAACGGTCTGCGTAGTCGCAGACCCAACTGTCGGTGATGCCGAAATCCACGTGCCCGCCGCGGTTTTCTGCAGACTCATGCCATCACCCTGACCTCCCACAGCTGACGTATATGAAACCGTATCAACATCAACACCATCAGGATTTCGCATCATCAAAGTCTCGCCTTCGTTACCAAGCGAAAACACGCTATCGAAAAGCAGTCCTGCAAACGACGGATTGTCTGTTTGGAATTTACTCGGCACATCGGCAATGATTGCATAGCCCAAAGGGCCCAGTGTGACTGACCCGAGTGGCGCAAGCTTGTGCGCTACGTTCCCCTCGAAAAGCTTCCACAGCGACAGGTCGACCGGCTCAGAGCCTTCGTTATACACCTCAATCCATTCCCTTCCCGTATCCGTCCCCGAGGTGTCATACATTATTTCAGTAATACGAACCTGCGCACTCGCCACAAACGGAACACAAAGAAACACGCTTATAAAAACCGTGATTTGTTTTAAAAATTTTGTTCTCATACCGCCATGGTCTCATCCAGGCGATAAAGGAAACGTAAACTCTGTGTTAGTAAACTATCTGGTCAACAATACGACCAAGATTGTCATAAAGAGTGATCGTGTCTCGTCGTGAAGCCCACATCTCTCGTCCTTTGCCGAGGAAAATCCTCCACTTCTTTTGAGTGAAGTCACTATCATATCGATGATCAGCTACACACGAAGGATAGTTGAATCGTGTCACCATAAAGTTTTTACATACAGAAGTCTGTTCATCAAACCTCTTTTTGTCATCTTTTTCAGGATCCTCGCATCGAGAAAGTCGCGCCATATAGTCATAACACTGATCCGTCACAGTATTAATTTCTGGATCGTCTTTGGGAGATGGACAGGTTTTTGTAAGAGCAGGTGTGAATGGATATACTTTCAAATAACCCGTGCACACATTTTCTTTAAAACTCAAAGGGATTGAAAAAGAATACTGTGTGAATGGCCCGCCGGTAGTTACGTACGCCGTCTCACCTGTGCCCAAAATAATATTGCTTGGAACTTGTCTGCCTGACGGATCAAGAAACTGTGTTCCCTGTCCAATGATTGCCACGTCTGCCGTAGGATAAAAAGAGCTGTTACCTGAGTTCTGTATTGGACGTGTACCTTTGCCGTTGGTGAGTGCCCATCCCGTAATGTTAACCGGCTCACCAGAATTTCTGATTGTTATGTATTCCTCATATGGCTGTGCAGTAGACACATTACCTTTTGAGATGCTCACCCGATTTGAGTACGTCGAAGTGTTCGTAGTTCCCGTTGTTCCTGTCGTACCTCCACTTCCCGTAGTCGGCCTATTTGAGCTGAAGTTAATAAGCGAGTTTGGTCGATTCCCTACACCTGTATATGTTGTTGGCGTAATTGAAAATGCATTCCAACCCGACCGTGGTTTTATCACTGTCGTAAGCGCCGCCATAGTAAGCAAGAGAACTGCTGCTCCAATAACTACCACCACAAGGGATTTTATGAATCCACGGTTTGTGTTTTTCATGCCTTTTATTATACCTCAAACGAAAAGGGTCAAAGATAAGACAAAGCAAAAGCCGCACCTTGCGGTGCGGCTTTGCCGAGACATTAAGTCAAACCTTTCGATTCAAACTTAGTCGCTACACTACCATTAAGGAAGTGATACTGCTGAAGTCCTCCACTCTGACTTGTTAGTCATAGATGAAGATGTCTGCTGTGCAGTCGTTGAATTCTGCCATCGGAAACCGTTGATCTGAACAGCGTACGTATTTGCTGAGTTATCAGAAATAGTGAACTGAACAGTTACTGGGATCTGTACAGAGTTGTTCTTTGCAAGAGTAAACGATTCACCTGAGGTTGTTACACCTGAAGATGGGATCGAGTATGAGAGGATCGCGTTAGTACCAGCAGCAGTGTTTGCTGAAAGTGCTCCGTTTGATGCTCCGTTCTTGTAAACTGACAACCATGTAGTTGTAGTTGTTGCAGAACCGTTTGTACCGAACATAGTTGTCGTAGATGCAGTTGAGCCGAAGACGATGTCTCCACCCATTGCAGTTACGTTAACTGTGAAGTTCGCTGAACCAGTTGATGTTGCTCGGCCTGATGTATCGTTTGAAGATACAGAAGTTCGAGTCATTGTAGGTGTACCAACGAGTGAGAATACTGGTCCGATTGATCGAACAATCATGTTCTCGCCTGATGGTGCGCCTGAGTCAGTGACAGTCGTGCCCTGATTGTTCTCAGCTGTGATTGATGAAACCGCAGCAGAGATAGTCGTAGCAGTTGAGTCAGCTTCTCGGATGTCAGCCTTGACCGTAAGGGTCTTAGTTGAATCCTTTGCAATGATAACGTTATCGATATCATCGAATGTTACAACGTTGCTTGCGCCTACTGATTCGCTCTGGATGAGGGTTGAACCGTCATAGAGGTAGATAGTAGTCGTAGTTGCGTTTGTAGGTGATGAGTTCGTGATCGTAACTGAAAGGTCTGTCAACTCTACATCTGCCTTGTTTGCACGAAGGTCAAATGCGAGGAGAGAGAGCTTGTCGAGTTCGTCATTGTTTGCACCGTTTGATGCAACAACGTCAGAAGACTTGAAGTTTGCTGAGTTAACAGAAGCGTCAAGAGTTGCTGAGTCAAGAAGGCTACCTGAAATCGTAACTGCCTGTGAGAACGCAGTGACAGGACCGTACTGGTCGATACCAGCACCGTCGATGCCTCGTACGCCGTCAGCAGCAAGAGTGATCGTTCGTGCAGTCTGATCAGCTACCTTGATTGAGCTGTATACGTCCATCTTGATCCAGAGGTTCTTTGTAGAATCCTTTGGAACATTGTAGCTGAATCCACCCAATGTGAGGTAGTAAGTACCTGAATCCTTCACAACGGTGTTTGAGTTAAGGTCTGCCTGAGCGAGAACCTTTCCTGAATCATCGGTGAGGTATGCAGTCTTGTATACCTTTGTGTAGATTGAAGTGTCAGTACCAAGAGCAATCTTAACTCGCTGAACATTGATGTCAGAAAGCTTAGCCTGTACCTTGATTCCCAATACTCCGTGCATTGAGTCACCTTCGTAAACTGTAGAGTTTGAGATTGAAGTCTTCTCTACAGTGATGGTGCCTTCAACACCTGAGTTAACAACTGGAGTTGAACCTCCTGTTGTTCCACCAGTCGTGCCACCTGTTGATGACATGTTAAGAGCAGCTCGTGTGAGCGGTCCTACGTAACCAGTTGTAGAGATACCCTTTGAAGCCTGGTATGACTGAACAGCTGCCTTCGTGATTGAACCGAAGTATCCCGTTGCTGGTGATACGCCGAGAACATTCTGAAGAGATGTTACGTCTGCACCTGATGAACCTACAGTGAGGTCTCGGGTGAATGAAACTGAAGCCTGAGAAGTAACAGCTGCTCGCGCTGCTGCTGCCTTATCAGAAGAAATAATACCGAGGCTGATGAATAGATCAACGAGCTGTGAAGCTGACATTGACTGAGCTGAAGCTGTTGAAGCTCCAACTGCACCAAAGATAGAGAGAGCGAGGGCAAAACCCACGACTGCTGCTACAACCTTTGAAGTTTTTGTAATTTGCATTTTTGTGTGTACTTCTAGTAATGATGAAACTGATGGAAGGGCTTTGATTTATAAAATGCCTTCCGGTTTCCTTCTAATCAATAATCGACCATCCTTCTCCGCGCTTTCGACTGCGTGATGGAAAAGGATGCGGAAGCTTTCGTTTTTAAGGCGGAAGCTTCCCCCGACTATTGCTGGATTTATTTCCCAGCACTTTATTTTCGAATTGAAACAAGTTTCAAAAACAAAGTGCTGGGTCGACACAAACCCAAGCGATAGTTGTAAGAGATGTGAGGAATTTCTGAAATGCGGAATACCGTCCGGAACAGATTTCTGAATTCGGAGTCTTTAAATCGCTATTCGGTTTTCAAGGACCGATATATAGGTCGTGGTCTGTCTTATCTGTATCCCGATAATTATATAGGTTTCAGCCTCAGCCGTACAACCTATTAATGTGGATAAACGAAGCTAAGCCGTAAAAACGACGTTTTTTAGGCCTGTTTCTCGGGTATTTACCACCCCTATATAGTATACCAAAAGTGGTCAAAAAGCAAGATATGGAGGCATACCCCTTTAGGTACCTAATATATGTGTTTTTTGAGGTAAAAAAGCCGAAAATTCAGGAGTTCTACTAGTACTGACGTATACAAGAGTGGTTTCTTACAGAGAGGTAAGAACCGCGGCGTTTAAGCCAAAGAATAGGTGCTCCAGCGTCTTTCCCCTTCCTTCTTAAGGACACCAGAAGCAACCATAGAGAGAAGCTCTCGCTGTATTGTCTTTGCACTCACACCTTTAATACCTTCTGAGAAATCATTAATGCTAAGGCCCGCCTTCTTTGTTAGAAGCTTGATGATGATTGCCTGGCGGTCGTTCTTTGACTCAGTTGGATGAGTGTCTGCCTTGCGAACGTCCTTTATTGGCAAGTATTCCTTTCGTGCCTGGGGTGCATCAATGCGTGGAGTATTCTGATTGTATGCAGATGTTTGTCCTTTAAAGCCTGCTGCGTCTGCGGCATGTCCTGTAGAGGTTTCTGGCTGTGAATATGTGGTGTCCTTTTGGGTGTTTTGCTCTGGTTTAGCGACATCAAAAAAGCCTGGGTGAAGCACCACTGTTTCTTCGTTTGATTTCTTGTTCTCATCTTTCTCTATGACTGAAACAAGGCTGCCGAACTCGCGTGAAAGGATGTCACAATTCATCTCAGACATGAGGCCTGAATGCTTTGCTATTCCCGAGAGAGATACGATCTCCAAAGAAAGGGCCTGGTACTCCTTCATGAGGTCTCGCCTCTCTGAAAGTGATACGGTATTAAATGCGATATTGAGTGCCAAAAGTTCAAGAGCATTCTCGCGGATTTTCCACTTGAGAGGCTCGGTGTCTTTTATAAAATTAGTGATCATGTAGACCGCTGTTACAAGCTTTTCGGTCTTCTTGTAGATGTATGCAAAATGAGCGTTCTGATTGAAAAGGATAAGGCCGCTCAAATCAGCCGGAGTAGATGCCGCTGTAATGTGTCTTTTTTCGTTGTTGAGTGAGCCCTCCATAAATCGTTATAAATTAAGGTTATTTTGAAATGTCTCTAACGGATAGTCCTTTATACTCGGTTGTGAGTATACTTACTTTGTCCTTTAAATAATATGTCTTTTATCATCTTTTGTCAAATCTTGCTGTCCATTATGAGCTGTTCCTAAAAGGACGTAAAGGGCAAAAGCTCTGTCCGAAACAAATAGATATAGCTGTAAAGATTCATCCTGATTTGATGGCCCTGGACTTATATTGTTTGGAACACTTTTTGCGCTCGAATCATATTAGATATTTCTTGATTTAAGAGGATGGTATAATTGCATGTACCTATGGCTAAAAAGAAAAAGTTTGAAGAGGATGACTTTGAGGATGAAAAACCGACACGACGCAAAACCAAGCAAGGATTTGTACGCAATCTAAAGGACGAGACTATACAGGGAGTGTCAGCAGTGGCATTTTTTGTTCTCGCTATATTTACGTCACTTGCGATATGGGAAAAGGCTGGCATCGCGGGATACTACACGTTCAAAGGTCTCGGTTACCTTCTGGGAGTTGGCTACTATCTATTACCACTTATATTCGTCGTCCTTGGTATTACCTTTTTGCGTAACCTCCATCAGAGGTTTGATATGGCAAAGATATACGGAGCACTCCTGTTCCTTGTATCAGTACTTTCTATTATAGAAGTCGTCTCTGCGGACCAAAGCGGTGGATTTGTCGGCAAGTGGGTCTCCTACCCTTTGATCAAGCTATTCGATTCATCAGCGAGTCTTATCTTTTTGGGCGGACTTGTACTTGTATCAGTACTTATCGCATTTAATGAGGAGCTTGATCTCAAGTCCCTCTTTTCATTTAAGAAAAGCAAAGACGATGATGAGGAAGAGGATGCAGACGTCGATGTTAAGCTTTCGATGCCTATTGATGACGATGTAAAGAAAAAGGAAGAATCAAAGATCGAGAAGCCTCGTGACATCAAACCTATAAAGGATGTACGTGTTGCAGCTTCTGAATCTGACGATGCAAAAGACTTCATAAAGCCAATCCGCGAAATCGAAAAGGAGTACACCCCTCCCCCAATTTCTCTTCTTGAGCGAGATAAAGGAAAGCCAGTTGTAGGTGACATCAAAGCAAACGCAAACGTTATAAAACGAACTCTTGCTAACTTCGGTATCGATGTAGAGATGGATGAGGTATCGATCGGACCATCGGTTACACGATATGCTCTCAAGCCAGCCGAAGGTGTAAAGCTTTCACGAATCGTTGCCCTCCAGGACAACCTCTCGCTTGCCCTTGCTGCTTCATCTATTCGTATCGAGGCACCTATTCCAGGTAAATCTCTTGTCGGTGTCGAAATCCCAAACACAACCAAGACAATGCTTGGACTTGGTTCTCTATTTACCGCCGAAGAGTTTCAGACTTCAGACAAGCCACTGTTGGTATCCCTTGGTAAAGGTATTTCTGGTAAGTCGCACTTTGCCAACGTTGGTAAAATGCCCCACCTCCTCATTGCAGGCGCAACTGGATCTGGTAAATCTGTGACGATTCATGCGCTTATCGTATCTTTGCTCTATAGACTCTCTCCAGTAAAGCTTAAATTCATCATGATCGACCCAAAGCGAGTCGAGCTTACGCTTTATAACAAGATCCCCCATCTCCTTACTCCTGTTATTACAGATGCAAAGAAGGCTATTCTTTCACTTAAATGGGCAGCAAAAGAAATGGATAGACGATACAACATCCTTCAGGAGCACTCTGTTCGAGACATTGATTCGTACCATAAAAACATCTACGAGCCGTTTTTGAAGAAAGTTAAGATCAATAAGGCTGAAACCCCTGAGGTAAAGCCTGTCGATCCAATGCCTTATATAGTCATTATCATCGACGAGCTTGCTGATATCATGCAGACCTACCCTCGTGAGCTTGAGGCTGGTATCGTAAGACTCGCTCAAATGTCACGAGCTGTTGGAATTCATCTCATGCTTTCTACCCAGCGACCGTCAGTAAACGTCATCACAGGTCTTATCAAAGCAAACATCCCTGCCCGACTTGCCCTCCAAGTTGCTTCCCAGATCGACTCTCGAACCATTCTCGATCAACCAGGTGCTGAAAAGCTTTTGGGTGCTGGTGACATGCTCTATCTATCGGGTGAAATGTCGAAGCCTTCTCGTATCCAGTGTGCGTATATATCAGAGAACGAGGTAAAGAAGGTTGTTAAATTCCTCGTTGATAGCAACGCTGATCAACTTAATGATGAGATTAACCTCGCTGATCCTGCCCAAACAGCGGATAATGCGATATTCTCTGCAACGCTCGATGATATGGGTAATAGCGACGATGGAGACGATGACGATATGTATGATGAAGCAAAGAGAATCGTAATCGAAGCCGGCAAAGCCTCTACTTCCTACATCCAACGAAAGCTTCGTGTCGGATATTCTCGAGCGGCACGACTTATGGATCTTCTTGAAAAACGAGGCGTCATCGGTCCTGCGGATGGTTCAAAGCCTCGCCCTGTTATACTTGGCGGTGCATCAACCGGAGAAAGTGGTTCTCCACAGGCAGACGAAGAATCTTTATAATTTCTTTAGACATAATCTGACACACTAGACATGACCGATCGCCGCAAAATGAAACAGCTCCTCAAATTCTGGATTGCGCTTTGCGTGATTGGAACAATTGTCGGCTATGCGGGCTTTCGCGCATATGATCTTGTTGCTGGACCAAAACTTGTGGTTGACTCTCCCCTCACAGGCTTCGTCTCACCAGATCCTTACATCGAAATTCAAGGAACGGCACACAATATTTCGTTTCTTACTTTAAACGATGCCAAGATTTACACTGATGAGGCTGGAGTGTGGAGTGAGAAAGTGCTTCTATCTTATGGGTATAATGTAGTATCTGTAGAAGCCAAAGATCGGTTCGGCAGATCGGTACGAAAAACACTGCAATTAATGTATAAGTAAAAATATATGGCAAAAAAAGAAAAGAAAGATACAGGGGCAAAGGATACATCCATAGAAAAGGATCAGCCGGAAACCAAAGAACGAGTGAGTATCGAAGATACCCTTTCGGCTATCAAAACCAAATTCGGTGATGATGCCATTATGAAGCTTGGTGAAAAGCCGAAGGTTAATGTAAACGCTATCCCAACGGGCTCTATCGGGCTTGATGCAGCGCTTGGCATTGGCGGTGTACCTCGTGGCCGAATCATCGAAATCTTTGGACCTGAGTCATCAGGTAAGACTACCCTCTCCCTTCACATAATCGCTGAGGCACAAAAAATGGGCGGCATCTGTGCGTTTATCGACGCAGAGCACGCAATGGATCCTGAATATTCAAAACGCATTGGCGTAAAAATAGACGAGCTCCTTATTTCTCAGCCAGACACAGGTGAGCAGGCGCTTGAAATCGTCGAATCCCTTGTCCGCTCGGGCAAGCTCGATGTTATCGTTATCGACTCAGTTGCGGCACTCACACCAAAGGATGAAATCGAAGGTGACATGGGCGCACAGCACATGGGTAAGCAGGCACGACTTATGTCACAGGCTTTGCGAAAACTTACTGCTATCACCGCAAAGTCCAAGACTGTGGTTATCTTTATAAATCAGATCCGAATGCAGATCGGTGTTATGTTCGGTAATCCAGAGACTACCCCAGGTGGTAAGGCACTCAAATTCTACACATCTGTAAGACTCGATATTCGCCGCATCGCCCAGATCAAAAAAGGTGAAGAAGTGGTTGGAGGTCGAGTACGCGTGAAGGTTGTTAAAAATAAGGTCGCTGCCCCATTCAAGCAGACTGAGTTTGACCTCATGTACAACGAAGGAATTTCTCGCGAAGGAGAAATCATCGCCCTCGGTGAGGTTTACGGAATTATCGCAAAGTCAGGCGCTTCGTACTCATACCAGCCAGAAGGTGGAGAAAAGCTCCCTCTTGGACGTGGCTATGATGCAACCCGACAATTCCTCAAAGAAAACTCAAAGATCACAACAGAAATACTTAAAAAGATTCGAGAGAAACTTAAGGAAATCTAAAACGGCACGTAAAATTCAAAACCCGCACCAACACTACCTGGGCGGGTTTTTGAATAAACTTGGTACGCACCGAAAGGTCATACCGTGCTGAGAATACCCCTCCAGGATAAAGGAATCCTAAAATTGGACATTTATATGTGAGTGAGCTAGGATAAAGCCCTATTAAGCCATTATTTCCCCATCATCATGTCTTTAATTGAATACAATGAAATAACTGCTCGCAAGTACATCCTCATCAACAGTGAGCCGTATGAAGTTTTGGAAAATCACATTTTCCGAATGCAGCAGCGAAAGCCTCAGAACAAGACAAAGATCAAAAACCTCCTCACAGGAAAGATCGCTGACATGACGTTCCATGCTTCAGATAAAGTTGAAGAAGCTGAAATCGACACAAAGGAAGTTAAATATCTTTACGTAACAAAGGGCGAATTTTGGTTCTGCGACGCAACTGACCCTTCAAAGCGATTCAAGATTTCAGAAGAAATTCTTGGAGTGAAGGCAAAATTCCTCAAGACAAACTCTACCTACGACGCGACTGTCTTTAATGAAAAAATCTTCGGCATCAAGCTTGATCCTACCGTTGACCTCAAAGTTGTTGAAGCTCCTCCTGGCGTAAAGGGTGATACCGCTCGAGGTGGAAACAAACTTGTGAAAGTAGAAACCGGCGCAATGATCACTACCCCACTTTTCGTAAACGAAGGCGACATCATACGAATCAATACTGAAACTGGTGAGTATCGAGAAAGAGTAATGAAATAAAAAAAACCGCGTGCCACCACGCGGTTTTTGGTTACTTCCAAGCCGGAACATCTATGTCGGTAATATCTCTTGCCGAGCTTTTCCTTGCAAACCAACCCTCCTCCGGCACCTCTTCTCCGCAGAACGGCGCCTTGTACCACTGGGGGTGATTTGACCACCACAACGGGATTGTTTCCCACGATACGCGCAGTGAAACCGTGTGACCCAAGGGGGCGTCGGTATAGCCAGTGATAGCTTCCTGACCTATGAGAGTGAAAAAACCTTTGGTATCAGGTGCGCTTGCCTTTACCCTTTTGCACACGATATCTGAGAATTTTCCTTCCCTAAAGAAAATGTTCCAAATATATGTACCCGGGTTTGATCTAACATGCACTACGACAAGAAGCTTCTTGTCGAGGATATTGAAATCTGTTGTTTGATACATAAAGAAAATCTGTTACCAAGTTTACATACAAAAACCCCGGCCGCAAGGCCGGGGTTTTTGTTTAAGCTTATCGAGCTACGAATGGGAGAAGTCCCATAAATCGTGCCCTCTTTACTGCTTCAGCGAGTTTTCGCTGATAGATAGCAGAAACGTTTGTACGCTTCTTGCCGAGGATTCGAGCATGAGGGTTGAGAAACTTTTTGAGGATCTCAATATCCTTATAGTCGACATGCTTTATGTTGTTTTCTTTGAAGAAACACTGCTTGCTCATAATAGTTAATTAATTTTTTAGAATGGAATATCCTCTGGATTGATGTCTTCTGAAGGATAATCGATAGTGTCTACCGCGTCTTTCTTTGCTGCTGCGCCCTTTGAGGCTCCCTTTGCAGCTGGTGCATCGGTTGATGGAGCACCACCGAATGATCCGCCTGCTTTAGGGCCAAACTGGACTGATTCTGCGACAATCTCGGTTCGATACTTTTTCTCTCCGGATGTTTTGTCGTCCCATGTCCTTGTCTGGATTCTACCCTCAATATAGACCTGCTGCCCTTTTTTAAGATACTGCGCCGACGTTTCCGCCTGGCGTCCAAAGACCACTACATTGTGGAAATCAGATGCTTCCTGCTTTGCGCCACTTTTATCCTTCCATACACGATTTGTCGCGATAGAAAGTGAAGTGACCTGTATTCCCGAAGGAAGAGCTTTAAGCTCAGGGTCTCTTGTAAGGTTGCCTATAATCAAGGCTTTGTTGAGATACATGTTCGTTAAATTCGTTTAAGGCTTATAAGGGTGTACCAAGTTTCTATCAGTTTACCACGCCTTTTGGCCCTTCAACTATGCAACGAGCTTCTCGATCGACTTGTCAATTTCCTCTGGTGAAACTGGCTTTTCACCCTCCTTTACCTCCTCCTGTGGAAGAACCTTTGCACTGTAAAGAGTATTCTCTCGAACTGTCTTTACAATGATGTACCTAAGAATCTTTTCGTTTGAGTCGAAAGCCTTCTTGATATCACCTGCAGTCTCTGGAGCTGCCTCGTATTTAATCCAACCGAAATATGCTGTGTCGTATCGATGTCGAGCTGGACCGATAGCTTTGATCATCGTGTAGGCAAGGTTTCGAAGCTTTGGGAATTCCTCTGAAATAATCGTAGCCTTTGCCTCTCCAAGAACTGCCTTGATAGCATCTACCTCTGCAGGTAGTTTCTCTGGAGAAACAGCGGGAACGATGTGGAAACCCACTTCGTAGACGGTGCCTGCCGTCTTAACTGTCTCTTTTGTCATTTTTGTATGACTAAACTTATAAACTAACCTTGCAATAAGCCGTTTTCTTGGCAGAAAACTTATCCAAAGCAAGTACCAGACATACTACCTGAAAATGGCCCAAAGTCAAAATTGGGTAAGAAAAAGCAAAACCGCTTCGATTTCATCGAAGCGGTTTTGTGATCTTCAAACTTACCACTCATAAATTATAGCTTAAAAAGCCTGAATGCATTCTCCACCAATTTTTTCCTGCCCTCCTCGAGATTGAGTTCCTTTATGCCAAGAATTTTATCTGCAATATGTGTCACAAATGATGGCTCGTTTCTTTTTCCTCTTTCTGGCACCGGCGCAACATACGGACAATCTGTTTCAGACATAATGCGATCAATCGGCGTTGCTAAAACTAGCTCCTTGTACTGCTTTGCAAAGGTAACCACGCCGGTAAACGAAAGATAAAAACCCAAAGCAAGGAATTCTTTTGCATCCTCTACCGTACCTGCAAAAAAGTGCGTATCCCCTCGAAGTTTATCGCCATGAATCTTTTTATATGGCTTCAAAATGTCCAAAACGTCTTTATACGCATTACCTCCTTCGCCCGAGCGAATATGTAGCATCAAAGACAAATCGCACTCTATAGCGAGCTCAATTTGAGCCTTAAAGGCCGATATCTGGCGCTTTCGCTCCTCATCACTTGGGTTCCTGTAGTAATCAAGGCCGCACTCACCTATTCCCACAACTTTCTTACCTCCTTCTTTTATAAGCTTTCGATATACATCTGGATTAAAATCTTCTCCGCGTGATGTAAAACCCTTTGAGTCATCGCCGATTTCTTCTTTATCATGAAATGATGGGTTTACATGGATTGGATGAAGTCCGACAAGAGCATACACACCAACTGGAAATTCTTGTGTCATCTCGACAGCTTTCTTTGACGTATCTTCTTGCGTGCCAATATTTATCATCCACACACCCGCATCGAGCGCACGCTTAATAACCACATCCCTATCTGCATCAAATATGGTGAAGTTGGTATGTGCGTGAATGTCTATAAAAGTAGGACGAGACATGAGTTTAATCTTTCCTCAAGAAAAGTGGCGCCTCGGGCATTTTGTTTTCGCGAACCAATAGCATTATAGTTTCAGCTGTTTGCGGAAGAATTGGCGAGAGAAGCACAGCTACCTGATAGAGTCTTTCGCAAAGTTCAGTAATTATTTTTACACCTGCCTCTTTGTCAGTTTTTACAAGCTTAAATGGCGCTTTCTCCTGAATCATTTGATCTATAAGAGTAACTTCTTTCCACACTTCGTTTGAAGCAGTTTGAATATCAAACACATCGAGAGCATTCTCGTATGCCTTGTTTTCGATTTTGTCGTTTACCTTAACCGGCTTTTCAAGATGAGTTGTCGACATCTTCATGATTCGAGACACGAGATTCCCCAAGCCGTTTGCAAGGTTGGTGTTGTACGCAAGCTTGAATCGATCCATCGTAAACGGAGAGTCCTCGTGTGAAGGAAGTTCGCGACACACGAAATAGCGCAAAGCCTCTGTACCGTATTCAGCCATCACATCAAAAGGATTGATCACATTACCAAGTGACTTCGACATCTTTATGCCGCCATCACCTGTCACAAAACCGTTAACTACAACAGTATGAGTCGGAGGAAGCTCTGCGGCTATAAGCATCGCCTGCCACATTACAGACTGAAAACGAGTATTGTCCTTGCCGCAGTACTGAGTCGGAGTCCCTTTCTTCCAAAACTTCTCAAACGTCTTTTCGTCTTCAGGCCAACCCAAGGTCGAGATGTAGTTTGTGAGCGCATCAAACCACACATACATGACATGGTTATCGTCTCCAGGAACAGGCACGCCCCATGACATCTTTGATTTGAGTCGTGAGATGCTGAAATCCTCAAGTCCTCGCTTTATAAATTCCCTCATTTCGTTCATACGAAATTCTGGAACAATGACGTGTTCCTTCTTGTCGTAGAGTTTTATAAGCTTGTCGCCGAACGCAGAAAATTTGAAGAAATAGTTTTCTTCATCAATGATCTCGATTGAAAGATGCGGATGAATCTGACACTTCCCTTCAACAAGCTCTGAATCTGTTTTTGTCTCTTCACAGCCGACGCAGTATTTTGATTTGTAATTTTTCTTGTAGATAAAACCATTCTTTTCTACTCTTTTCCAAAATTCCTGTGCTGCCTTTTCGTGATGGGCGTCTGTTGTTCGAATAAAGTGCAAATCCTCGCTTATACCAAGCTTTGGCATAAGTTCTCGAAAGCGAAGCGCGTATTCATCAACGTACACCTTTACATCTTTACCTGCCTTCTCTGCCCCTTTCAAAAGTTTCTGGCCGTGTTCGTCAGTTCCTGTGTTAAAAAACACTTCAAAGCCCTGAATCTTCTTCCAGCGTGCAATAACGTCCGCACGAACAATTTCCATGGCAAAACCGACGTGAGGCTCCGCGTTTACGTAAGGAAGGGTCGTTGTTATATAGAATGGCTTAGACATGTGATTTTAAGACTACAGGGTTTATAGAAGGAATCAAGGCGACTACAGATTAGGCAATTGAACGCTTTTTCTGCATATCATCTATAAATTCCATAATCATAGATGCAACCGGAACGCACAAAATGATACCCAAGAAGCCGGCCAGCTTGAGTCCGACAAGAAGCGCCAATATAACAAGTATCGGTGGAACTCCAACAATCTTCTTTACTACGAGTGGATAGATAAGATGATTTTCAAATTGTTGAATCACAAGATAAAGGCCAGCTACAACAAATCCAGCGGAAGTGCCCGTATCAGAATATGCGGTCGCTATGGCTGGAATCGCAGCAATGATAGGTCCGAAAAGTGGAATCATTTCAAGGAATGCAGCAAACACGGCAAACAAGAGCGCATTGCGTACACCGAGAAGTGTAAGTCCAAGATACACCAACACACCGACGAGCAAGGCAAGAATCAGTTGTCCTTGCATCCAGAGCGCAATCTTTATCTGCGTTCTCTTCCAGAGGTCGATTACATAAGCTTCCTGCTTTCTTGGAACAACAGTTCGCAAAAATTGTTGAACACCGTCTTCTTGCACTGCGAGATAAAACGAAAGAACGATAATGAGTACAAAGGATAGAATTCCACCGAAGATCGAGCTTGCGGAATGAACAAAGCCCGCTGATACTGCATTGATTGCTTCGTTAATACTTTCTACAGCCCCTTGAATTGAAAAATCCTCAGGACGACTCGTCGAAACCAACTGACGTGACTCTTCTATTCCCTCAGCTAGACTCACTGCCACCTGCTTTGATTGTTCGGTAGTTTCATTATCAAGAGGGTTCCAAAGTGATGAAGATGTAAGATAGTCCGGAACAGAATTCAAAAACTCTGACGTGTCTTGGAGAAGTTTAGGAATGAGTGTATAAAATCCACCAACAAGAATACTGCCTATAAGCCCGTACGTTATGAGTGCTGCAATAATACGAGGTGCCGAAATATCCATAAACCATTTAATCATCGGTTCAAGCGCAGACGCTATAACAACCGCTGTGAGGACGACCAAAATCACATCCTTTAGCGTGAAAAGTACAAGCGTACACACAATCAAAAGAATCGCCTTGATTATAGTCGTAATGCTTATCTCGATATGTCTGTCTCCGAAGGTATTCATGCGTCAATCATACTACGCATAAATATAATGGAACAGGTTAGTCTACCCGAGGACTTTCTTTAGTGCTTCCCTGTCGAGACCCTTACCAATGACCGCCACTGTGAGTTTTTGAGGATCAAAAATCACCTGTGCGACACGTAAAATGTCAGCGGCAGTAATCTTTGCATACATAGTCTCAAACTCTTCTGGCGTATGGATATTTTCCCTAACAATTTCTTGATCAATAAGATAATCAGCAACATCATCAGAAGTTTCGAGTCCCATCATAAGGTGGGCGCGACGATATTCTTTTATTTTATCCAACTCGGTTTGAGGAACGGGCTCTGTTTTAAGTCGTGCTATTTCCTTTAGGATTGCATCTATGATCTCGGCAACTCGCTCATGGGCAGTACCCGTAGAAATACTGAAGCGTCCATACGTATGATGAAGTGCATTATGTGCTCCCACGTAATATCCAGCACCAAGCTCATCACGAAGCTTTGTAAAAAGACGTGAGCTCATACCACCTCTCAAGATATGACGAATCATGCTCGCAACATAGCGATCAGGATGATTTATATCAAAAGTTCGCCACGCCATGATGAGATGTGACTGATCCGTGTCTTTATCTATTACCACAAGTTCAGGACTCTCTTGTACTCGATCCTTTGTTGTAAATACCGGACGAGACGGCGCATCAACAACCTCCCCAAAAGTAGCTTCTGCCCATGCAAGCATTTCTTTTTCAGGTACTCCACCTGCAATTGCTACTACTGTGTTTTTCGCAGTGTACTGGAGTTTTCGATACGATATAAGCGCATCCCGGGTGATATCGTCTACGGTCTTTTTTGTACCAAGCACATCTCGCTCAGCCGGCTCGCCTGCATACATGTGTTTTGTAAGCGCCTCTCCAATTTTCTCTTGAGGGTCATCTGCGTACATATCTATTTCACCTTTTACTACTCCCTTTTCTTTTTCGATCTCTTTGACGGGAAAGGTTGAGTTTTTAAATACATCTGAAACAACATCAGCGATTTTTGCAAAATGTTTTGCGTCTGCCTTTGCCCAATACCCAGTAACACCTGTTCCTGTGAATGCGTTATACGATGCACCAATTGAATCAAGCTCAGTTGAAATCATGTGAGCTGTCGGACGTTTTGTTGTTCCCTTAAAACACATGTGTTCAAGGAAGTGAGATATGCCAGCTTGCTGCGGTTCTTCATAGTGCCCACCTGTAGCGACGTTAATCATCACCGTTACTGTTGGATTACCCTGCATTGGAGCGGTAATTACACGAACACCGTTAGATAGAGTTGTTTTCGTAAATTTCATAACGCTGAGTATAGCATTTTGGCCATGCAACACATGTATTTGCTTTAATTTAGTTTATATTGTATAGTAATTTTAGCCAGCACAGTCAAACAATCATGGTTGGTACCGCCCCGGTACCCATCACATGAAACCCCTGCACACACACCACCACAACGTTCCCGACTTATTCGGTCAGATTGGAAAGTTTCTATATCTGGCCTTCCTCATCGTCATATTCAGCGGCATCATCTCGTTCGGAGCATCTATCCTCATTTTTGAGCAGATACCTGACGAAACGATTGCCCGCAAGTTCCTCATCCTGTGGGCAATCATCGCCTCTGTGATCGTCGGCCTTATGGTACGACACTCACGCAGTACAAAGTGATGAAAAGCCCCGGTCGCTTACGCGACCGGGGCTTTTTTCTTTTACATTCCCAACTTCTGAGATAGATACGAAGCAAGATCTTTTGACATAATCTTCTCCTGCTCTCCTGAGTCACGATCTCGTACAGTTACTGGATGTCCGTCCTTTTCAACAGTATCAAAATCAATTGTGACGCAAAATGGTGTACCGATTTCATCCTGGCGGCGGTACCTCTTACCTATCGAACCGGTATCATCATATTCCACGGCACCAAATTCCTTTCGGAGAATTTTGTGAATCTCCTGCGCCTTTGCGATGAGCTGCTCTTTATTTTTAAGAAGAGGAAATACAGCAACTTTAATAGGTGCAACTGCAGGAGAAAGCTTGAGGTATACCCTCTTTTCACCCGCGAGCTCGTCTTCTTTGTATGCTGCTGCGAGAACGGCAAGAACAGTTCGATCAACACCAAACGAAGGCTCAATCACATGTGGTACGAAACGAGCCTTTGCATCTTCATCAAAATATGAAAGATCCACATTTGATGCAGCTGCATGCGCCTTAAGGTCAAAATCTGTACGGTACGCAAGACCATAGAGCTCCTTCTTTCCAAACGGATAATCAAACTCAAAATCAATTGTCCTCTTTGAGTAGTGTGCTAGATCCCCCGTAGCAATCTCAAGCTCGTGGACATTTTTCTTTGGCAAACCGATGTCTTCAGTAAAGGCATGAACCTCTTTTACAAAATGATCAAAAGATTTTTTCCAATCCTTTGGATCAACAAAATACTCAATCTCCATCTGCTCAAACTCTCGAGTACGGAATATAAAGTCGCGAGGTGCAATTTCATTTCGAAACGCCTTACCTATCTGCGCCATACCAAACGGGAGTTTTGGATGGAATGTATCAATGATGTTCTTAAAGTTTACAAACATACCTTGTGCGGTTTCCGGTCGCAAATATGAAACAGCGGAATCATCCTCCATCGCACCAACGTTAGTCTTAAACATCATATTAAACTGCTTCTCTGCCCCAAGCTTACCGCCACATTCTGGGCATTTACTTTTATCTTCGAGATGATCAGCACGAAAACGCCTCTTACATTTTTCGCATTCAACGAGAGGATCCGCAAAGCCGCCAACATGACCAGATGCCTTCCAGACATTCTGATTCATAAGGATCGCGGCATCCATGCCATACATATCATCACGCTCAGTCACAAATCTCTTCCACCAGAGATTTTTTATATTGTTTTTAAGAGATACACCGTGTGGAGCATAGTCCCATGTACCAGCAAGTCCTCCATATATCTCAGATCCTTGAAATATAAAACCACGTCTCTTGCAAAGAGATATAAGATTTTCCATCACTGCGTTTTTTTCTTCTTTTTTTGCCATGACTGTTAGTTCTGAACAATTTCGTCACCTGATTTGTAAAGCGGATCTGACGAAGTCCTTGTGCTCAGTGCGGGTGCACTGTTTTCTATTACAACTCCTGTAAATGAGTCTGTCCCCGTAATTCGCGCGTTAGTTATAAGCTGCGGAACTGAACCTACCTGGTTTAAGCTTGGGCGAAGCGAAACCTGGAAAGATACCTGCTTGCCCCCGCCCGTGTCTGTGTTTCGAGGTATGCTGCCCACATTCCAAACAAGAGTGCCACCAGTATCATTGTAGGTTATTTGAGCATCAGAAGGGCTTACGGTGCCTGTCCACGAGACATATGGTGGAAGTGAGGCGGTAACCTTCGCACCGGTGATATTATTCGAAGTATTGGTAACTGTCCATATGATCGTATATGTCGTAACCTGCTCTGCACGTGGAGGAATCGGACCAGAATTCGAGAGCGGACCCTGGCTTCTAACCGCACGATTAGAGAGAGTGAGGTTTGAAAGGAGCTTCACCGAACGTGTAACCGCCGATGTAATCTCCTGAGGAACGCCCGTAGTATCGACTCGACTTCCCTTTGCTGACACCGTCACACTCATCTGAGGATTAAGAACTGACTGCCCTGGTGACGCATTCGTTGAAGAGAAGCTAAAGTTTACGCGACCATTCTCTCCTGGAGCAATATTGTCGAGACCAAATGTTCTTCCCGCCTCCCATACGATTGTATCGGTAAGAGAATCATAAAATCCTCCATCAACAATTACAGAACTTTTATTTAGAACATTTCCAGAAAGTTTTGCTTCGATTCGAGCACCCGTAATTTTATCTGCACTGTTGTTTGTCCAAATAATTTCTGCCCTCACTGCTCGTCCTGGATTTGCTGAAATATCTCCCCTATTACCATCAAGAGTTACATCAAGACCAAGAAACGGCTTTTCGATTGTAAACGAATGATCTCGAGACACTATGTTTGTCGCAATCTCACGTTCATTGGTCGCGCTTTGGATACCAACATTTGCCCGCAATATGCGCTCTTCATCATTTTGACCCTCAGTTGTCGCCTGAAGTTTAATCGTTCGTGAAGTTCCAGGAGCAAGGTCTCCAATCTTCCACACGCTATTTCCGTATGAAGGTTGAGGATTTGAAGAAATAACTTTAAAGCCAAACGGATAATCGAGGCTTACAAGTACGTCACGAACAGGTATCGTCGTATTTGAGGCTACAGTAACTGTGAAATCGGACGATTGACCACCAAGCACCTTTTCCAAGCCCGCAATAGAAACCGTTACCGGTGATGATGAGATCGAAACACTGTATTCCTTTTCTTTATAGAACGTAGCATTGGAATTTTCTGTCTGGTATTCAACTCTGAACTTAACATTTCTCATCGCACCTTCTTCACCAAACATAATTGAAGAAATTTCCTTTTGAGCTACTGATTGAGATTTGATGCTACCTAAAGGAATCTTAAGGCGAGATAGATCGATTGATGCATTTCCGCTATCTTTTGTACCGTCGGGATATTCAACTATAAGATCAACATTCTCTATGTTGGTTGCATTACGGTTTACGACAGAAACATTGAGGGTAAGCGGCTCTCCCCCGGATATTGATGTTGGACCTTCAATAAGGACGTTCACATTATCTGCTGAAACAAAGTTTCTTCCGCCGAAAAGTGTATAGCCACCAATTATTGCGGCCACGATAAAGAACAGGAACGCGCTTATGAAGAGATATGTGTAGGTTTTGCGTGTATTTTTCATATGTGCAGTATCATCGAGGTCTGGTGTTTTCTCTTCTTGCCACGTCTGAGAAACTTCGGTCCGGCCTTCGTGGATGTTATGACGCACATCTGTTGGAGTCTCTTCAATTCTTGAATAAAGACTCTTACTTACTCTGTCTAAAGGACTCTTTTTGTCTGATTCGAACATTTTCGCATTATACCACGAAGCGCCTAGAGCTGTGTCTCCTTGAGGGCCTTATTTATCTCTGTAATTACTTCCTTTTTCTTGCTTTGAATGAGAGCGATAGTGTCTAAAGACACCTCGAGCACATCTTCCCCGCCCAAAAATTTCTTGGCATCGAGATATCCAAGAGAAGAAAGAACATGAATGAGAATAAGAGATTCAAATGCTATCTGCTCTTCCTTTGATTGAGTTAGTAAATCTTCTTTAAACAAAGACAGAAGCGTTGAAAATAATCTTTCATTCCTTTCTTCACCTTGAACAAGCCTGCGCACAAGCGACAATACTCGAGCTCGAATAAGCGCATTGCCCGCAGGAGATTTCTTATCATGCGCTCCGGTGAGTCGCCACACCTCCCTGCCCTTAACCAATGAAAACGTAGCAAGTGAATATTCATCAAGCGCATACCTGAGCTTGGAGACAATGAGTCTCACACCCTGTGCCTTGGCACGTATAAGACCAAAATCTCGTGTATAGATCCAATACATCTTGGACGCCTCACCTGTTGGTGTGCTGCCTAAAATAAAACCTTCAGTCGTGTAAACCGCGTATGACATGCGTAGATTGTAGCAAAGAAGCGCCTTGCCTTTCAGGTATATATGAGGTAAAAACAAGTACGAAACCTCCCTCAACCTCAAGCCCTTTGTGAAAGGAATCATGTTTGTAAAAGGAATTATGTCCAATACAACTGTAGACACGATTATTTTCGTCATTGTTGGAGCCTCAGGATCAGGCAAAACAACGCTTTACAAGGCGCTCATGGAGCTTAAACCCTCTTTTAAGCGCTGTATCACAGAAACAACCCGTCTGCCTCGGAAAAATGAGATCCCGGGAAAAGATTACTATTTCAGATATCCACCTTCTTTCGCACAAAGAAAGCTAGGTGGCTTCTATGTAGAAACCGCCAAAGTTCACGGCGAAGGCTGGTACGGAACTCCCAAAAAAGAATTCGACCAGCTCGTACGAGAAGGCGGCTGTATCATTCTGAGCGTTGACGTCGTTGGATTCATATCTGTCCGCGACTATGTAAGCGTACAGTTTCCTGGCGTTCAAGTGGCTGGCATATTCATCGATGTACCAGCTCCGTGGGAACAGACCCTGCGAGACCGAATGAAGGCTCGTGGTGACATGTCCCAATCAGAAATCGACCGGCGAATCGAGACCGCACGGTTCGAACGAGATCACGCCAGTGCGTGTAACAAGCAAATTGTGAATGATGATTTCACGGTTGCGCTCGAAGAACTCCTTCGCTTTGTCGATCACCGGACAAAGTAGTCCCTCATCCCGCATATCTGTGCGGGATTTTTATTTGCGAAGCGCTATTTTATAGATGTATTCTTCGATAGCGAGTGTTGCAACATGAGAGAGATTTTCGTGCTCAATACCGGTAACCAATGTCACTCGTTTTATTTCTGAAGCAAATTTTGCCACAAGCTCCTTTCCTTTTTCATCTGAATCCACGAGAAGTACAACCTTATCCCCTACCGTGAGTTTTTCTGTCTTACGAAGTTCCTGTACTGATCGGATGAGGTCACGAATCACTCCTTCTTTTCGAAGTTCATCGGTAACTGTGATATCAAGTGCCGTATCAGTTTCCAAAGCGTTCACAACGGTCACCGATTTCACATTTACTTCATCTTGAATAAGATCAATAAATTCCTGGCCCAAAGATTTTGATTTCACCTTAAGTGAAGAAAGTGGCTGGCGGACTTTTATATTCGCTTTTGCACGTTCCTGCAAGGCTATCGTCACAAGCTTTCGTGTTTCTGTCATATCGTCTATAACCTTTTCATCGAACTTCGAAACTGTTGGCCAAGTGGTCAAGTGCACGCTTTCTGGATCGTTGGTTGCCTTTACCTTTGAAAAGAGATGCTCGGCATAAAAAGGTGTATACGGAGCCATTATTTTCGAGAATTCTCTGAGGATATATCGTGTTGTTTCAAGCGCTGCATTTCTATCCGCAAGATCATCTGACTTAAATCGATCGCGTGAACGTCGCAAATACCATGTTGATAGATCATCAACAAATGCGAGGAGCGGTCGTGCACCCTTATCTATTTGATACTTCTCCAAACCAGTCGTCACCTCAGAGAGCGTCTCCAAAAATCGCGCGTGTATCCAAAGATCAAGAACATTCTTTGAAGTAAATGAGAGTGTTTCCTGTGTATTGCCCGTCGCATACATCTCATAGAATGAAAGCACGTTATCGAGTCTTTGTAGGAATTTCTTTGAGACCTCGTCCACACCCTTTTCAGAGAATCGAACATCCTCTGCTTTTACCGCAGGAGATGATGCCAAGAAATATCGCAATGAGTCCGCACCATACTTTTCCACTGTAGGCATAAGCGGCGGGTAATTATTCTTTGATTTAGACATTTTCTGACCGTCCTCTGCCAAGACAAGTCCGTTTACAACAACATTTTTGTACGGAGACTTACCAAAGAGTCCAACACCTAACACTATAAGCGAGTAGAACCAGCCTCGAGTTTGATCGAGTCCTTCAGCGATAAAATCAGCAGGATATCCAACGGTCCTATTGAAGAGTCCTCCCATAGGATTAAAATGCGGTCGAGCTTTGCCAACATAAAACGATTCCGCAAAAGGCATAGATCCTGACTCAAACCAACAATCAAATACTTCTGGTACTCGTTCGAGCTCTTCACCATCAGGTGCAACATAATCAATCTCATCTATAAATGGTCGATGGAGATCAAGGTTGTAATCTTCGTTGTGTGGCAGTGGCACAAAATCCAAAGAATGCATTTCACCAGGTTCCTTAAAATATCGTCTTTCATCGTGGAGAACCTTGTCTGAGCTTGGTGTATCAGCAACACTGTGACTGAGCGTGTTAAGAATTGCTCCGTGGCTCACAATAAGGATTTTCTTGCCAGAGTGTCGTTCGTCTATATCAAAGAGTGCGCTGAAAGAGCGCTTTTTAAGCTCGTCAGGTGTCTCCATACCAGGATAAAGGCCATGTGTTCGAACGTATTTATCCGTCTCGGTCCACAACTTACCTTCCCTCTCTGAGCCAACCTTAAATTCACGCAAACGAACATCGTATACAATTTCATTTTCAGGTATACCTAATTCTCGAGCATATATTTTCGCTGTTTCTTTTGTTCTCAAAAAGTCTGATGCGACAATCACATCAATTCCAGATTTTGCGAGCCTCTTTGCTTGTGCAAGAACCTGCACCCTACCCTTTTCTGTAAGATTATATTTTGCAGTAACATCTGAGTTTGAAATTCCGAGAGCATTAGCTTCTGATTCACCATGTCGAGCAAGAGTATATTTATTTCCAGATCGCTTTACTAACTTTGAAAGACCTTCGATCGTACCAACGGTGTATGTCTTACCTGATTTCAAACCGCGCCAAACTGGTATTGGTGCACCCCAGAAACGAGAGCGTGATATCGCCCAATCTCGAGCACCCTCAAGCCAATTACCAAAGCGACCATCCCTGATATCTTCAGGTGTCCATCCGATTTTCTTGTTTGCTTTTACTAGATTACTTTTAAAATTTGTAACCTTAACGAACCATGACGATGTCGCATAGTTTAGAAGCGGAGTATCACATCTCCAGCAATGTGGATACGAGTGGATGATTTTCTTTTTTTCTAAAAGCAGTCCGTTGTGAGCAAGCCATTTTATGACCTCGATGTCTGTCTTTTGATGACCATCCTTCTCTACCGCCTTTGGTTTTGCATCTAATCCTGCAAAATCACTAACTTCAGGCTTTATTTTGCCATCCATCCCGACGTGCTGAATAAATGGAAGCTTTTCTCGCTCACCGAGTTTCATGTCATCCTCTCCGAATGCAGGGGCGATATGCACGATTCCTGATCCGTCTGTCGTTGTTACAAAATCTGCCGCATATACCTTGAATGCATTGGTGATATTTTTTGTAGCGTTGGTGTTGTAGTACGGGAAAAGTGGCTTGTACTTTTTTCCAACGAGCTCGCGACCAAGCACCGTCTTTATGATTTTATGTTCTGCTCCAAAAACAGATTCTGCTAGCGCTTTTGCAACCACATAAGTGGTTTCTGCTATTTTGCTTGTGACAAATACGTATTCAATATCAGGATGAACAGCGAGTGCAACATTTCCAGGGAGTGTCCATGGTGTTGTTGTCCAAGCGACGAAATATGTCTTTGGCGTATCTATAAGCTCAAACTGTATGAATACAGAAATATCTGTTATGTCTTTATATCCCTGATTTACCTCAAAGTTTGAAAGCGTTGTCTCACATCGAGGACAGATCTGCATAGACTTGAAACCTTCATAGACGAGTCCTTTGTCATGAAGCGTCTTGAAAGCCCACCAGACAGACTGAGTGTAGCCAGGATCCATAGTTCGATAATCATCAACCATATCTACCCATCGACCGATACGAGGGATGATATCGCGCCATTCCTTGGTGTAGCGAAGAACCGCTGCGCGAGCTGCTGCATTGAACTTCCCTATTCCGTATTCGAGAATATCTTTCTTTGTTTTAAGACCAAGTTCTTTTTCAACAAGGTTTTCTACTGGTAGACCGTGACAGTCCCAACCCCAGCGTCGAGAAACATGATAGCCTCGCATTGTTTTGTAGCGAGGAATGACGTCTTTTATAGTAGTTGGCAAAAGGTGTCCGAAGTGTGGAAGACCTGTTGCAAATGGAGGACCGTCAAAAAATACGAACTCTTTTCCGCCCTTTCTCAGAGATTTGCCGAAAATGTCGTTTTTTTGCCAAAATGAAAAAACCTTGTCTTCTATTTCAACAAGCTTTGTCTTGGGTTTTGTATCAGGTGCATCAGCCATAGATACGATGTACATTAGCAATTTTTAGCCATTTTTGAAAGAAAAGCCCGGCGGCCTTTCGGCCGCCGGGCATTCTCTTACATTTTCTCCGGAACTCTCATGCCTAGAAGCTTTAATCCATTTTCTAGAACAATTCTCGTTGCTTGAGTGATCGCAACGCGGATCGGAGACTCTGGATCGTCTTTCTTTACGATTACAACGTTTGCATACCAAGCATTAAACATTGATGAAAGCTCAACTAGATATGTCGCAACCAAATGAGGAGCTCTCTCATTAGATGCTCGTGACACCACCTGAGGGAATTTTGCCAGATGTCGAGTTATCGCAGTGGTATACACACCTTCCTTTGCAATTTTAGGCTTTATTTTTTCCTTCTTTGCTTTTTCTAATACAGATTGAGCGCGAACAGCCGTATAAAGAAGATATGGACCAGAATCACCTTCAAAAGAAATTGATTTATCAAAGTCATAAATAATGTCGCTTGATGTGACCTGTTTGAGGATTGAATATTTTATCGCTGCGATCGCAACGATCTCTGCGGTCTGTGCTTTTTGCTTGTCATCCATCTGACGGTCTTTGAGTTTTTCATGCACAAGACCCTCGACATCACGAATAAGCGATTCACCTGTAATCACATTCCCCTTTCTCGAGGACATCTTGCCCTCAGCAAAGCGAAGCATGCCGTGCGATATATGTTCCGTTGCCTTTGCTGCTTCTGGCTCGATTATCTCAAGAGCCTTCATCACAACGCGGAAATAATCTGCCTGTTCATTAGCGGTAATAATGATCGACTTATCTGGTCGAACTTTTTTCCACTTCTTGGTATTAAGTCCTAGCTCCTTGGTCTCATATGTTGGAATTCCCTGTGAGTTAATGAACACGCGCGTATGCAGCTTTGGGTCGTACTTCTCCCCTTTAAACACAACAGCGCCATCTGACTTTTCAAAAATACCTTTTTCGAGATTCTCCTCAACGAGAGCCATGCCATCATGAACAACCTCACTTTCAAGGTAGTAATAATCAAACTTTGTCCCAAGCTTTTTGTATATTTCTTCGAAATGCTTGAGGCTCCAGCGACGACCAAGCTTGTAAAGCTTCATAAGCTTACGATCTTTGCCCTCAAAGACTTTCTTGTTGATCTCGATTATCTCCTTCTTTGCCTCTGCGTTATCTTCATATGCGGTTGAACCCTCTACGTAGCAATTACCAATGAAAACAACACGATCCTTGAGCGGTGAATATCGTGAAGGCATCTTGTCTGCATTCTTTGAAATGGCCCACATTGCCTTTGCAACATGCATACCAATATCGCCCTGGTAGCACATGCGACGAATCTTTGCGCCTTGTGAAGCAATAAGTCGTGCGATCGACTCTCCGATTGAGTTCGACATCAAATGCCCAATATGAAATTCCTTAAACGGATTTGGATCTGTGTATTCGACGAGAACTTTCCTTCCCCTCCATTCATTTGATGAACCGTACAACTCTTTCCTTTTGAGAATTGTTTCGATTTCGTTTGTAAAAAAAGAATCGGCTAGAAAAAAGTTTATAAATCCAGGACCAGCTACTTCAATTTTTTCAACAAATTCAATCTTGTGCTTTGAAAGCTCGGCCGCAATCTTGCCTCCAAGTTCACGCGGATTGGTCTTGGCTGCTTTGGCCAAAACAAGAGCAATATTCGTCGCGTAATCACCGTTCGATACATCAGCAGGATGTTCTAGTGTAATCTCACCAGCCGAAAGACCAAGTGCTTTCGCAGCGCTTACAATAGAAGTTCTAATTTGATGCTCTATATCCATATAACGGCTTAAAATAAAGATACTTTGATTGTATCATTTTTGACCCCCTTGCGAAAGTTCCTATTTCCCTGTAGATCCGAATCCTCTTTCACCTCGATCTGAGGTTGAAAGCTCACCGTCTTTTACTTCTTTAAAGTTTACCTCCTCGTACTTGTGAATAATCATCTGAGCAACCTTGTGACCCGGCTCAAACACATACGTTTCTTTACCAAGATTCATAACACCCACCCGCACCTCCCCGCGATAGCCAGAGTCAACGACATTTCCATACGTAATGATGCCGTGTTTAAAGGAAAGTCCGCTTTTTTCATAGATGATACCTACACAACCCTCAGGAATTTCCATCTTGTAACCCGTGTTTATAGATGCGCGTTCCATGGGTGCAAGTGTAATCTTTTCACCAATATAAAGATCGAAACCCGCGTCGCCTGGCAATGCAAACTTTGGCACAGGTACATTCTCGCGGATCCGAACAATCTTGAGTGTCTTTTTCATAAAATCACTATAGCAGGAACAAAAAAACCGTCTACCCATGTAGACAGTTTAGAGTGCTTTTGAGATCGCGTTCTGTACGAGCTCCCAAACTTCATCTTTGGAGCCGGTTGCATCTATGGTCATCGAACGCGAAGGGTTCAGCTTTGCAAACTCCTGATACCCATTGCGAACCCTGGCATGAAACTCGGGTCCACGAGTATCAAAATAGTTTGATTCACCTTTGTCTTCTGCGCGCTTCTTTGTCCTTTGCATTCCGATTTCCGGTGGAACATCCAGAATGATATACATATCCACTGCAATGAGAGGGACAATTGATGCCTTGAGCGAAGCAAACAAATCAAAGAGGTGATGACACTCCATTCCGTAAATCTGATACGCAAATGAAGATGCATCAAACCTATCGCAAATCACTATCCTGCCCTCTTTAAGCGCCGGCTCAATAACCTTTCGAACATGATGAGATCTTCCCGAAAAAGCCTGGGTGATCTGCTCGTATCCATTAAGGTCTTTTGAATATGGCGACGTAAGAACAAGATAGCGTGGACCTTTCTCTGCAAAATCGGTGCCTCCAATTTCTCTTACAAAAAGAGCGTCAGGATATTTCTTCTTCAGATTATCAATCTGAGTTGTTTTTCCCGCACCCTCGCAACCTTCAAATACAATAAATTTTCCTTTCTTCATGTTATTTAGATCGCAAAACCTTATCAATCCTCTTTGCTAGAGCGATCATATCTTTCTCTTTTTTGCCTCGCGTTGTTTCTCCTGCTGTACCAAGCCTAATACCAGATGGATCAACCGGTGGTCGAGTATCGTATGGAATAGCGTTCTTGTTTACAATAATCCCTGCCTTTTCAAGCTTGTCAGAAGCCTCTTTTCCGCCAATCCCCTCTTTAGCTACATCAACCAAAATAAGATGGCTTTCTGTCCCTCCTGAAATGATCCTCCAGCCAAGAATAGAAAGTTCACGCGCCAATGTCTGCGCATTTAAAATCACCTGTCGAGCATATTTTTTAAATGCTGGTGTAGCCGCTTCTTTGAGCGCAACAGCGATCGCTGCAGTCTGGTTCATGTGAGGACCACCCTGAAGTCCAGGAAACACCGCTCGATCAATTTTTTTATTTAATTCCCTGCTATCTACTTTAGAAAAGATGAGCGCGCCTCGAGGACCACGAAGTGTTTTATGTGTAGTTGTCGTCACAATGTCTGCGTACGGAAACGGCGATGGATATGCCTTGCCAGCAACAAGACCTGCAACATGTGACATATCAACCATAAGATACGCTCCACACGCAGTAGCAATCTCACGGAACTTTGCCCAATCAATGACACATGGGTATGCCGTAAAACCAGCAATGATCATCTTTGGCTTTTCGCGAAGTGCGATTCGCTTTAACTCTTCATAATCTAGAACTTCACTTTCTTTTGAAACGCCGAAAGGTACTTGAGTCCAGAACTTTCCTGTCGCAGACACTTTATGCCCATGAGTAAGATGTCCGCCATGATCAAGTGACATTCCCATAACCTTATCCCCTTTTTCCAAAAGCCCTACATACACAGCGAGATTTGCAGGAGATCCTGAGAGCGCCTGAGTATTAACCGCCCAATCAAACGGGCTCAATCCAAATAGCTTTAACGCTCGCTCGACCGCCATGTCCTCAACCTTATCAACTACCGTGTTACCACCATAGTAACGTTTGCCCGAATAACCTTCCGCGTATTTATTTGTAAGCTCCGAGCCAAGAGCATCTAGAACATCCTGCGATACATAATTTTCGGATGCGATGAGATTGATAACTGACTTCTGTCGTGCCTTCTCTGCCTTTATGAGCTTTTCTACCTGTTTGTCTTTCATGGCGATTAAAGTTATTGGTTAAAATCAATATATCACGAGCACAAAGGCTTGGCATGCAAAGAAAAAGCCCAGACTACAGAGTCCAGGCTAAGGGATTTCTCGCATAACTATCGAGAAACTTTTCCATGCGTTGATACGTGAACATGTCACGGTCCACAAGTGTTTTCCGTACGACAGCAAAACGAGCTGTGGGATTAAGGACGACATCCTCAAACTCATCAATTGGCCAAACGATGCAATCATTGACCCGCACATCTGCCTCGTATTCATCGGCCTCGTAATTGAAATCAAGGACGAAGTCTTTGCAAATGATGAGATTGGTCTTTGATCTGAGATCTAGACACTTGTAGCAATAGACGACCAGCAATTCTTTGAGCGTAAGAAGGCGTTCGGTCTCCGATACAAGCCTTGTGTCATACACCTCTCGAAAATTCTCGAAACTACCTATGCCCCGAAGCATGGGTTCAATTTCATAAGGATCGTTAAACGTTGGTCGAAGTGCGACTTCCACTGCATCACAGTAGGCATCAACTTGCGTAAGGAGCTGTTCTGCTGAAAATTGGGGGTCTATTTGAAACCGCCCAAGAGTTTTAGGCGATGTATTCATAAATGAACTAGTGCTGCATGTAATTCAAGCACACTTTGGCCTTCTTTCAAGGCTATGCAGCTTTAATAAAACAGTTACAATGTGGCCATGAGACAAATAATAATTGTTGACGATGTAGCACCGGAGGCTAATGCGATGCTTCAGGCACTTTATTCACGAAGCCCGAAGAGCGTAACAGAACATCTTGAGCAGGTAAGAAAGAATGGCGCGGAGAAATTTATGGCCTCGTACTACGTCGGGTACGGCCACAAGTCTATTGGAGACTGCGGTACCACTTCTATCTTTGTCGAAAACGTTTCAATGCTTGTAGCAAAGGCTGTTCAGGACTGGGCACTTTATAACGGTCAGGAGGCTTCGACTCGATACATTGATATGTCCAAGCAGGAAATTCTTAACCCGCTTGGTTCAAAGGAAGGAAAAGTGATCCAAGATGAATGGATGAGATTTTATATGCACGTACTTGAGGCACTCATTCCAACCCTGAAGGAACGATTCCCTATCAAAGAGGGCGATAAAGAAGTCGTATACGAAAAAGCTATCCGAGCCCGCGCGTTTGATATCGCTCGAGGATTCCTCCCTGCTGGTGCAACGACATATGCGAGCTGGCACACAAATCTCCGCCAGGCGCATGATCATCTCAAAGAAATGCGAAACCACCCTCTCGAAGAAGTTCGCATGACAGCACTTGAGATTTTGAAGTCACTTCAGACTAAATATTCTTCAAGCTTCCTCCACAAAGAATATCCAAGTGAAGAAGAATACATCAAAAAATCTATCAGCGAGTTCGCTTACTACGATGAAAAATCAATAAAGAAGTTTTCATACAAAGTTCGACTTGATCTTAAGGGCTTAAAGACTCACCAGAAACTTCTCAAAGAGCGCCCAGCAAAAGCAGAACTCCATCAGCGATTCCGACAGTATGGCGACATGGTCTTTTCATTCCCTCTCGATTTCGGATCATACCGAGATCTTCAGAGGCAGCGATCAGCTGTGCAGGAAATGCCTCTTCTTTCAACCAAACACGGTTTCTATTCTTGGTATCTCGAGCAGCTTCCAAAAGATCTTCGAAAAGAAGCAGAAAAAGTACTCAAGGAACAGGAAAAACGAATCGCAAAACTCAAGACAACAGCGGAGGTAAAGCAGTACTACACCGCTATGGGATATACGATTGCCGTAAAAATGTCATGCCATCTCCCTTCTGCTGTATACATTGCAGAGCTAAGATCATCTGACACTGTTCATCCAACGCTTAGAGTTCAAGCGCAGCGTATGGGTGATGCCATCAAGGCGTCGGTTCCAGGTATAGCGATGCATCACGACACTTCCCCAGGAACATGGAATATAAAGCGCGGTAATCAGGATATTGTGAGGAAGGATTAAATAAAAACCTCGGCTTCGGCCGAGGTTTTTATTTTTAAGATTTATTTCATTCCAGGATATGTCTCAACCTCAGAATTAATCACTTGAAGTAAGACTCCTGCTTCCTTTAGAATCTCTTTGCTTCTGCTTGCAGCATGATAATCCTTTTTCGAAACGATACGAATAATACCTGCGTTTATGAGGATTTTTGCGCATGTATAGCACGGTGTCATGTGGCAATAAAGCGTTGCACCATTTACCGGAACCCCTTCTCGAGCGGCATTTGCAATAGCATTCTGCTCAGCATGAGTTGTGCGAATGCAGTGCTTTGATGTTGTGCCGTCTTCTTGTACCACCGTGTGCATTTCATGGCCCACATGATCACAGTGAGCAACACCAGCTGGTGCCCCAACATATCCCGTCACAAGAATTCTTTTATCCTTTACGATCACACAACCAGACCTACCACGATCACACGTTGCCCTCTCGCCCACCACGTCGCAGATCTTTATAAAATATTCATCCCAAGACGGACGAACATGAGGATTCATAAGATGAGGATCGGTTTCCTTTATCGGAGTTGATGATTTTGATGTTTTTACATGCTTTGCCATATATCGAAAGCATACTCTTTTTAGGAAAATAAAAAAGCCCCAACTTTGGGGCTAGCAATCCTAATCCATAAAAGATCAATGAAAAGGATCCTTCTCGACCGTAATCTCGCCCGGAAGAGCGACCGGCTGGGTGGCAGAGCATATTGGTGCCTCATGCTCACGCAATGGATTTTTCGCCTTCTCATATGCTAGATCACTTTGATGTAGCAGAATGTCGAAAGGATGCATTTGGCGACGAAAGGCTTCAAGGGATCGAGCCAGCACTGAAGCCTCGTAAGACCCCTCGGACATTTCAGGAAGAATTACATGAACAACTAATTTACTCATAAGACGAACTGATTTTGGGTTTAAGATTCTGGGGCAATACTATCTTTTGCAAGTAAAAAAGCAAATACCTCAGAGGGGCAATAAAAAAGCCCCTCGAAAGGGGCTAGCTCATTAACTCTTCCAGCCGGTGTCAGGTACCGCTTGTTTTGCTTGCTGGGAGTTTTCTGAAAACATCAGAGTCTCCCGGCCGTAGAGCGGGTTCGGACGAAACGTCTCGAGACAATCAAACCGAATAGGACTGGCTGTGTCGAGCTTGTAGAGCCAAATACATTCCTCGACCGCAGCCACAACATCAGAAACATTCGGGGTACAACGCTCGAGCATCTGTTTCGGATTGCAATCGATCGCTCCGCCCACAAGTCGACTGACCTTTTTTCGACCTGTATGCAGGACGAGAATTGGTTTACCATAGCGCCAGAGAGCGGCACCGATTTCAATACCGAGTCCCGTCGACTCTTCATCGACAAAACAAACAAAGAGATCACACGTAGCGACATTTTCTTCAATGTCGCACTTATAGACATCAGTCCTGGTGCCGTCTGTTGTGCCGAGGAATCTCAGTAAGATGATCTTGTGGCTAAGACGATCGATGAGGGTTTTCTTGACCGAGTCCATGTATGCAATGAAAGCTTCATCCGCGTGGGTGAGCTTGTGACCAAAATACAGCATTACTTTTGACATGAGGTACGAGTTTTGAGGGTTCTAAAGTCGATATTACGCTTTGGAGAAAGAAAAGCAAACATTTACAAAAGTACATTAAAAAAGCCCCGTCAGAAAACGGGGCTTAGGTGGTGTTGTTAGGCGGCCTTTTCGAAGCCAAGGGGAAGATCAGAAGTCTGATCGTCGCCGTAGATTTGATCGGGCGTCTCAGTGACGTCCGGTTTTTTTTGTTCCGGATCGTAATCCTCAGGAACAATATCCTTGATCACCAATTGAGTATTCATAAGAGAAAACGTGTGTGCTGAACCTCTCTCATTGTACTTCTCATATATTTTTATGTAAAAGGAAAACCGCGCACTTTTCAGTGCGCGGCCTTCTTTTTTACTTAACGTCAACTCCCATGTTTCGTGCTGTACCTTCTACCATCCTCATTGCTGCGTTTATGTCTGTAGTATTGAGGTCTGGAAGCTTCTTTTCTGCGATCGCCTTTACCTGTGCCTTTGTCATTGTGCCGATCTTTACTGAGTTTGGTTTACCTGAACCGAGTTCCTTGCCCAAAGTCTTGAGAATCATCTTTGAAGCAGGCTCTGTCTTGTAGATCATCTTGTATGATCGGTCGTCATAGACTTCGATGATAGTAGGAACCATCTCGCCTATTCGTGCCTTGGTCTCATCGTTGAATCGCTTTACGAATTCACCAATGTTTATACCTGCCTGTCCGAGTGCAGGTCCGAGCGCCTGGCCAGGAACGGCTTTGCCGCCTGGAATCTGGAGCTTCAACATCTTTGTTACTTTCTTTGCCATAGTGGGGATAAGGTTATATTAAATCTTCTTAACTTGCAAGAAATCGAGCTCGACAGGTGTTTCTCGTCCGAACATAGAAACAAGAACCTTCACCTTGCCTCGCGCAGTATCAACCTCTGACACTTTGCCTTCAAGATCCTTAAATGGGCCGTCAGCGATCTTTACAGCGTCTTCAGGGGCAAGATTAATCTCGTGTTTGACCTCAGCTGTGTCCATTCGACCAATAAGCTGCTTGATCTCACCTTCAGTAAGAGGTACTGGGTGCACACCGGAACCAACGAAACCTGTTACTCGTGGAGTGTTTCGCACTACGTACCAAGATTCGTCGCTTACAACCATGTCTACAAGGATGTAGCCTGGATATACCTTCTCTTCCTCTTCTACCCTCTTGCCGCCCTTAACTTTAATTTTCTTTTCAGTTGGAACAAGTACGCTAAAAATCTTGTCCTGCATGTTAAGAGAATCAATTCGCTGTCGCAAGTTTCGCGCAACTGCGTTTTCGTAACCGGCATATGTATGGATCGCGTACCAGTGTCGCTCGCCGCCTGTTTGCTGTTTCGACATATTATTTAAGAATTAGAGTTTCAAGACCAAGACCAAACACATAGTCCGCTAAAGCAAGGAGGATTGCTGTAACGATTGAAAGGCCGATAACGAGAAACGTGTAGTTTAACGCCTGAGATCGGGTTGGCCAGTTTACATGCTTCATTTCACCGCGGGTTTCCTTGATATATTCGACGAGTTTCATAGGGGTATTTTTGTTATTAAAAACCGCCCCGGAGGGCTGTATGTCCATATAATACTACGTCTTTGGAAAAAAGCAAGCGGTTGTTGAGGTAAAAAAATAACCCCTCCAAGCCGAAGCTTAGGAGGGGGAGACAGATGCACACATAGTGCAGAGCCTCTCTATTCATCACACGGTTGTCGGAATCCGACGAACCTGGGGACTCATTACTTTTTGATTGCAATCCGTGAGTCCTGTCGTCACTTGCAATCTCACCCAGTTCCCCTTTTATTGTGTACCTCGCCGGGATCGCTGAGGAGGGATCGCTTCTTCGTCCACCGCCCATCAATAAGCGATATTAATTTGATGGTGCCTATATCATAGCACACCCTAGCAATTTGTCAAGCAAAAAAGCACCCTCCGCGGGGTGCCAAAATACCCATATTTTAGTAGCTATCTCGCCTTAGTTCCCTCTGGAATATCCTTATTAGGCTCTAGGAGTGAGAATTTGCCGTCGTTTGTAGAAAGCGCAAACAACATGCCGTTTGATTCATATCCCTTTATCTTTCGCGGCTCGAGATTTGTGACAAACATACATGTTCTACCCACGAGCACTGCTGGGTCTGGAAAAAACATCGCGATCCCAGAAATAATCTGGCGCACATCTCGCTTCATTTCCGTCATTTGAATTTCTGCAATCGTGTCCCCTACTGCAACACCCATAGAATCAGCAGCGGCCGTCTCTGGTGCAATCGTAGCGAACTGTTCAGTGATCTGACCAAAATCAACAGAGAGCTTGAGAAGCTTGTCTGTATCCTGAATCTTTTCAGCAGACAGGATTTTCCCCGCCTTTATTTCTACTTTTGAAAAGTCATCGTATGTAATCATAGGTTTTAAAATAGTCTGTCGTTAATGCCCTGGTGTCTTATTCGATCGATATAGCTTTGTAAGATGATGGAAGCAGCCGCTGCATCTAGTTTGTCCGTCTTACCCTGAAAATGGGCTGCCTGATGCGATGTTAGGAACTCTGGCTCAAGCACGACCTTGTATCCCAGTTTTTCAAGCTCAAGAGCAAGCGGTCGAATCTCATCCATAATACGATTGTCCTGTCCCTTATTGTTCTTTGAATCACCAATAATAACTGTCTCAATATTGCTACGCCGAGCAATCTCTGCGATGTCGCGTATAAGGTTCTTTGAATTCGGTACTACAGAGTGTGGAAAAGCCAAAAGGCTCTTGTCGTCCGTAAGCGCGATACCTACCCTCTTTTCACCATAATCTATGCCAAGGAGTCTCATACTATGAATTAAAGTATGCTTTACGATTCTTGTCCATAAGATTCATAAGATTTTCAAAAATTTCCCTAACTTCCTTTTGAGAATTAATCTTTTCCCGCTTATAAGTTAGAACTTCGTCAAAAGAAACATTGAGTTCTTTCCAATCTCGACCGCCCTGAGAATAACCGGCGAGTATTGGCATAATTTTATCAAGCGCATACACAAATTTTGACTCAGGATCATGCTGTTCTTCATATTTAAAAATAGCTTCGTGCAAGGGTTTGAATTCAGGAAACTCAGAAGCAATTCGTTTCTGTGCATCTGATTCTCTTTGCTTTTTAGTGACCCGTACGTCCTTTCCTGTATCAAAAGACCATGTGTCTCCGGCATACACCTCTACAAAATCATGAGCTAAGGCATATTCGAAAATTTTCTTCTTGTCTAAAGCCAGCTCAAGCGAATCGACCAAATACCAAGCCAACATTGCTAGGCCAAAACTATGTTCCGCATCATTCTCATACCGATCAACACCTGGAACATGCGTACGTCGCTCAACACGCTGGAAAGCATGTATAAGTTGTGAAAAGGCTATTGCTTGCTGTATTTTCCCGTCTTTCATAGAGCAAGTGTAACAAATTTGCGGATGGGGTGAGATTCGAACTCACGGTCCCCGTAAAGAGACGACAGTTTTCAAGACTGTTCCATTAGACCACTCTGGCACCCATCCGTACGCTACAAGTTACACTAAAGTTGAAAAAACTTCAAAGGAATCCACTTTCTCTCCATAGAATAAAGGGTGTATACTATCTTCTATGAACGGACTTTCTTGGGTAACTCACGAGTACGTACACAAGCCGAAAACTTCGGAATGGTATTGGACTGTGGGTATTATTACGGCGGCTTTGGTCGTTACAAGCATTATTTTTAGCAATTTTCTTTTTGCTCTTGTACTTGCGATCGCAGTTTTCTCACTTACACTCTTTTCGGTTCGAAAACCTAACCATGTTGATGTTGCACTCGGCGACAAAGGTGTTCGAATTGATAAGACATTGTATCCATACAGCACACTTGATTCGTTTGGTATTGATGATGAACACCATGATGGCCCTCGCCTCTTTCTTAAATCAAAGAAAGTAATGCTTCCTCTCGTGTCGGTACACATTCTCGATCACGAACCATCAGCAGTCCGAGAGTTTATGAAAAAACATCTCAAAGAAGAGCATTTCGAACAAAGTGTCTTCCATTCCCTCTTTGAAGCTCTAGGATTCTAAACAAAAAACCACTCACTCGAGTGGTTTTTTGTTTCTTGTCCCCCCGTGAGGAATCGAACCTCAATCTTGAGTTCCGCAAACTCATGTCCTATCCATTGAACGACGGGGGGATACCGTGACGTTCTACTAACTTACAGGAAAAAGGTTTAAATTACAAAAAATCCGGCGAGTGCCGGATTTTTCTTTGCTTATGCCTTTGCTTTCTTGATCATCGCAGAGAGTCGTGACTTCTTTCGTCCTGCCGTATTCGGCTTGATGAAACCTGTCTTTGCTGCCTTGTCGATTTCTGAGTAAGCGCTTGGGAGAAGTTTCATTGCCTCTGCCTTCTTTCCACTCGTTACGAGCTTTTTGATCTCTTTTGTAACGTCTGAAACAGCGTCTCGGTGGCGAATATTAAATACTCGCTTCCTCTTTGAGGATCGAAGTGCTTTTTTTGCTGAAGATGTTATTGCCATACTGGTTTATGAGTTGAGCGTTACTTTAACAGCGCTTGATCAAAAAAGCAAGTCCTGCGTGGCTCCTTTGGTGAAATCCCCTGCTTAATTGCTATCAATTGGTATACTAGAGGCATGATTACCCACCTTACCGGTACGATTATAGACAAAGAAGAGCGCTCGGTGGTTATAGACGTGCACGGCATCGGCTACAAGGTCTTTGTGACGACAACCACGATGGAATCTATCAAAGATGGCAAAGAAATCTCCCTTTGGACACATTTGGCCGTTCGGGAGGATGCTCAGACCCTCTATGGATTCATAAAAAAGGATGAATTGTTCTTTTTTGAGCTTCTTATCTCCTCCATCTCTGGTGTCGGCCCAAAAACCGCGCTCGGTATTTTGAATGTCTCATCTGCCGAGAATATTCGCCGCGCAGTTTCATCAGGTGACACATCTCACCTCACCAAAGTCGCAGGTATTGGTAAAAAAATGGCAGATAAGATAGTTTTGGAACTCAAGGGTAAGTTTGAAGCAGAGGCTTCCACCGGTATTTCGCTTCGCGATGAAGTGGATGCACTCGAGGCTCTCAAAGCACTTGGTTTCAAACACAACGACGCCCGCGAAGCTCTCAAAGATGTCGACCCTACCATTACAGACACCGGCGCTCGAGTTAAAAGAGCTCTCAAACTATTGGGAAAGTAAGAAAATCTCATGTTAAATAACATTCTCTATCATATTAAAAAAATCATTCCTGTATGGCTTTTTTCAAGGCTACAACCTTTGTATCATATCTCGCTCGCCTTCCTCGGTGCCCTCATATATCGATTCCCTTCTAGAAGCATTAAAGTAGTTGCCGTCACCGGAACCAAGGGCAAAACATCCGTAACTGAGATTACCAACGCAATATTTGAAAACGCGGGATTTAAGACCGCACTTTCAAACACAATCAGATTTAAAATTGGCACTGAATCCAAGGACAATCTCTACAAGATGTCGATGCCAGGCAGATTCTTTATCCAAAAGTTTTTGCGTGAAGCCGTGAATGCAAAATGCGAATACGTGTTTATGGAAGTAACTTCACAAGGCGCACAACTTAATCGTCATCGATTTATTGATTTTGATGCCCTCATTTTCACCAACCTCGCCCCAGAACATATCGAGGCTCACGGTTCATATGAAAATTATGTAAAGGCAAAACTTTCTATTGGTGAAGCGGTGGCAAAGTCTCATAAAGAAAAGACAATACTTGTAGCGAATGCTGATGATCGAGTAAGCGACCTCTTCCTTAAGAAAGATTTCACGGAAAAGAAATTGTATTCGCTCGAGGATGCTCGTCCCTACAATATATTTAAAGAGGGTTTCGCCATGACTGTACACGGCACACTTGTCCGCTCCCCTCTTTCTGGTGAATTTAATATCTATAACGAACTTGCGGCGGTTACGTATGCTGAGAGTGAAGGTGTGAAAGTCGAAATCGCCCGTGATGCAATCGAAAAACTCACTATGATTCGTGGTCGTGTAGAAAAAATCGATGAAGGACAAGATTTCAGCGTGATTGTAGATTATGCTCACACACCCGACTCCCTTCAAAAACTTTATGATGTATTCAAAGGCACTCGACGCATCTGTGTCCTTGGAAATACTGGCGGCGGACGAGATACATGGAAGCGCGATGAGATGGCAAAGATCGCAGAAAATGAATGCGATGAGATCGTGCTCACCAACGAGGACCCATATGATGATGACCCTCAGGAAATTGTGAATGAAATGGCTTTGGGTATTACAAAAAAACCAAAGCATGTAATCATGGATCGTCGTGAAGCTATCGCAAAAGCTCTCTCACTCGCTAAAACTGGTGATTCAGTGCTTATAACAGGTAAAGGAACCGATCCGTACATCATGGGTCCTAACAATACAAAAATACTTTGGAGTGACGCTGAGGTGGCACGAGAGGAACTACGAAAGCTGGGTAAATAAAATCACAGCTGCGTCGCTTGCCAGTCCTCGACACAAAATCCGTCAAAGAAAGCCTTGACGGATTTTGTATCTGCGGAGGCGCGCTTACGCAGCAATGATGTTATTTAACGAGCAAATTAAGTGTTTCCCTCGTCTTTTCCCCTATCATCCCCTCTTCACCTTCGATCTTATATTTCTCTTGAAATGCCGTAAGAGCTTTCTTTGTACATCCGCCAAACAATCCAGAAATCGGACAATCGTTTAAAGTTTTATCTGGCGTTGGATACAAACCCTGCTTTCGTAAAAGCATTTGAAGGGCGTACACATCTTTATCTTCAGTTAATAACGTCTTCACGTCTCGAGTCCACTCATACGGCAGTGTTGCGAGATCAAGTGGCGCATCATCACTTTTTGCCCCTTTAACAAAATAATCTTTGAGGCCGCGATAAGTTTGATACGCATACTCAGATGTTGCCATATCCTTAATTTCCGCATTTCCAAATTGCGACTCATACAGATAGGCGTACTCGACGAGAATAGATGGTGTGACCGAAGTGTTATACCTACCAAGCGCTACCAATTGCTGATCTTCAACTATGCCGCCGCGCTCTCGCTTTGCGTTGCTCTGTGGAAAGATCTGGAGGAATCGATTATGCACAGCGTTTGCGATCTCTTTTGAAATTGATGCGTTCCCATACTGACTCTCTGGAGTATAAATAACGTAACCTGTGAATTCTCCCGCCTTATTCTTACCTCGTGAACCGTAATCATTTATATGCACATGAACCGCGATATCGAAATCATTTTCATTGACCCATTTGTTCACGCCGTAGAGACGTGTCGCAACATCGCCCGTCACATGCTCATGGACGATTGGATCATCAACCAAATCAATCTCCCCTTCTGAAACCTTGTCGCTCATAAGAGCCTTGTGCTCGTCACGCCACGTTTTAATTTCATCAAGATTTTCTGCAAAATATGCCCCGAGCTCAGGACTCCACTCTTTTTCATCACGACCAACCACAACTTCAAAGTTTCCATCTTGCTCTAGATACTCTTTTAGTTTGTTTGAAATCTCAACATTAATATCCCTTTCAATAATTTTTTTAAATTGTGAGCCGCCGAAATTTGGTTCGTGGCCAGGCATTATAAAAATGCGAAACTTCTCAACATCTTTCTTTACTGCAGTTTCAATTGCATTAAGAGTTCCTGTAACTACAGATGCTGCTTCGGTTTTCATAGGATCTGGAAACGTAGGCAAAGAAAAATCTTGTGAAAGCGTAAAGAGCGACCCGCCAATCACGAGAAATGCTGCAAAAATACCTGTATACGCCTTAATCATGCCTGAAATTATACACTGAAAACCTCTTCCTTTGCCTGTATGACCTCGCTATTGTAAGGTAAGGACATGCCAGAGCTTCCTGAAGTACAAACAACCGTTAATGGAATAAACGAGCACGCCACCGGTCTTGCTATAACCGACGTCTGGACCAACTACAATAGTCCGCATCATGAAGGTAAAGACAATATAAAAGATCCGAAATTCTTTACACAGTTAAAAAAGATAATTCGAGGAGCAAGCATCACAGGCGCATCTCGTCGCGCAAAGAATGTGCTCATCCATCTTTCAAATAGCCACACAATCATCATTCACATGAAGATGACTGGCCACGTACTTTACGGTGCTTACAAAAAACAGAAGGTAGATAGAAAAGAAGCCTGGGTAGCGTCAGAGCCAGGACCTCTACGTGATGATGCTTTCAATCGCCATATCCGTCTTGTCTTTTCCCTCTCTAACGGTAAACATCTCGCCCTGTCTGATCTACGCAAATTTGCAAAAGTGACTCTTGTGCCTGATAAGGAGCTACATACATCGGAGCATCTTGCAAAAAGTGGTCCAGAGCCACTTGATGAATCATTTGGTGTAAAGATTTTTACGGAAAGACTCATGCGTCGTCCGAACGGGCCCATAAAGACAGTACTCATGGACCACGAGATAATCGCAGGTATCGGAAACATTTACTCTGATGAAATACTTTGGCGTGCAGGTGTTCACCCTCTAGAAAAAGTAAGCTCGATTCCATCAGTAAAAATGAAATCTATGTTTGATGCAATGAGAGTAGTGCTCAACAAAGGCATTCATCTCGGCGGTGATTCAATGTCTGACTATAGAAACATCCTCGGTGAAAGCGGTGACTTCCAGGACAAGCACAATGCCTATAGAAAAACGGGTACTCCCTGTTTGAAACGTGGATGTCCTGGGACAATTACACGAATTAAGCTTGGAGGCAGGAGCGCACATTTCTGCAGCACTCATCAAAAACTCAGTAAAACAAAATAAATTCCCTGCTTCACGTTTGACGGTTCCTGTTCTATCATTGTCCTCATGGATATTCTAAAAGGATTGTTTAAGGAGTTTGGATGGTTTATTTGGGGCATGGTTGGCCTTGCCCTCATTTGGTTTTTTACTGGAGGGCCACAGCGAGAAATTTCCCATCAGGGACCGTTCTTGAAACCTCCAGCACCGCTTGATAGCGGCAAAGGATATGGCCCATATTATTTTGGTACACCAACTAATCCAAAGCAGACACTCGATCTACCCGAATCACCAGAAGTGGTTATTAAAAATGCTGAAGAAGCTATAGAAAGTTTCTTTGAGCAGTCAGAGCAAGCGAAAAAAATCCACGCGACATCGCTTTTAGCTAAGAACATCTCACTTGATGGAACAGCGGGCGCGCGCAGCTCGAAACCATCCGAAGAATATGTTCGTATCGTGGCAAGCCCATACCTGAATGGAACCGTAAAGATTTCAGGGCTTTTATTGAAAGGTTATTCAAAAAATTCAAACATAACTATTCCTAAGGCGGCAATCCTTCCACTCACCGGTGTCACCGTTTCAAAAAGCGATGTGTCCCTCCCAGCTGGCGGCCGTGCGCTTATAACTACTGGACGATCCCCTATCGGTACCTCATTTCAAATAAACATGTGCACTGGTTATCTTGATCAATACCAAACCTATACACCTGCGCTCCTCAAGGACTGCCCAAGCCCTGTCGATGAATTACGAATGTATGGCCCAGAAAATGAATCGTCGTGCGTCGACTTTGTTGAAAAACTTCCGCGATGTCGAATCTACAACGGCTCTTTCCCTGCAAACATCTCAGCTTCATGTAAATCTTTCGTCACAGAAAAACTCAACTACAATAGCTGCGCACTCAATCACAAAAACGATGCAAAGTTTTATTCAAATGAATGGCGAATCTTCCTTGATAAAACAAGCGAGCTCTGGAGCGACAAAAACGAAATCATCCGCCTTATTGATAGCAAAGCAAAGACAATCGACGCGATAACCTATTAGTCGAACCAGCGATAAAGAATAATTCCCGCTGAAACTGATACGTTAAGCGACTCTTTCTTCCCTCTCATTGGTATTTCGGCAATTACATCAGATTTAGAAAGGATTGATTTCGAAACCCCCTCGACCTCATTTCCAAAAACAACAAGTACTTTTGTACCTCGTTTTACTTTCTTGTAATCTACTGAGGATTCGGACTGCTCGACAGAAATTATCTGAACTTTTTCTTTCTTAAGTCGATTAAGTATCGACACCGGCGTTTTTGCATACTCCCACGCCATTGTTTTTTCTGATCCAAGTGCAGACTTGGCAAAATCGTTTCGCGGCTGACCAAACCGATCAACCGGCGTTGGTGTATAGCCGGTAATATAGATTTTTGTAGCACCAATCGCATCCGCAGTTCGAAAGATTGCACCCGCGTTATAGACCGAGCGTATGTCGTGAAGGAGGATATATACTTCGGTTCTTTTCATACGACAATACTAACGATAAATTGTCATTTAGCAATTTTCTGCTATCATCAATTTACTTTTTAAGTTTCCGCCCATAGCTCAGTCGGTAGAGCAGCTCCCTTTTAAGGAGAGGGTCCCAGGTTCGATTCCTGGTGGGCGGACAAGTGTAATCATTGTCGGTGGACAAATATTTTGACTTTAAAGCTTTGCGGAGCTACTCTTTGAAAGTTGCATCCCTTGCAATGCCTCAATGCGAAGGCAAATCGCACAAGCTCCTCCACACAATCCAGTCATGATTACTTGCACAGAATCAGGCATCAGCCTCTCCGGCAAAGTGTTTGTCGTATGCGTCGGCGAAGACAAAAGCAGGTCGGTGCCGTTATCTCCAAGTTTAATCGATTCGATACCACCCCACCTCAAGTCAAAAACCAAACACTTCAAAAGAGGTTTGGGGGTAAACATCTGCAAAGCCAGAGTGGTCGGCGAAGATGAATACGTTCGTCTTTCCTTCGAGCCCGTCACGGATTTTTGTTTCTCCGTGGCCGAGAATGTTTTCAAACGCTATGTCCCGAAGGCGGCTGCACGTTTTCTTTCATAGTCTCCCTGCCCTGCTTCAAGCAGGGTTTTTTATACCTAAATATCGAGAGCAAATTTCTCGAGCTCAATTTCAAAATCAACTTCTCCACGGTGCGCCTTGTGATACATAGAGACAAGACTTGAAAGCATTTTCTGTATCTCTCCCTTTTTAAAATTGCCGACATATCGCTTTGCCTTTCCATAGACGAAAGGATTAAGTCCTGCCTCTGTCGCTGATGAGGTCTTCTCGGCTAGTGCAAGAGATTTCATCTGCCAAAAAAGAATTCCATGAATCTCCTCGGACACCGCATCACCATCAAGCGCCTCTCGAATGCCGACCCAAAGCCCTTTTTTATCTCGAGCACCCAGCGCATCTGCAAGGTGGAAAAATCCTCCTCCCTCTTTTTTCTTTTCCTCCTTTGATTCGTATTCAGTAATTTTCTCAGCTCTCTTTTCAAGCTTCTTTAAAACTTCCTTTGTGAGTTTTCCTTCGAAAAATATAAAGATGTTTGGAGATTCGGCGATTGCTTCGATCCTTTCAAGCATCACTTCGCGCACATCTTTATTCTCTAGCGTTCGATCCATAAATAGAATCTGCTTGTTTTCAAAAAGGCCTTGAGTTTGAGTTAGTTCATCAAGCCTCTCGAGAGTAATCTCCTCCATTGTTATTGTTCCAGCTGATGCGTCTGGTTTCTTTTCCTTGAGCGCATTAAAAAGCGCATGAGATTTCTCTCGAGCCTTCTCAATATCGGTTCCGTAGATGACGTATAGCATTATATTTTTTCCATCTCACCCCAGTTATTCCCCACTTTCGCATCCGCAACACACACAATTCCAAAGATATCTTTTGGATTAATGATACCCTCCATAATTTTCTTTATCTCAGGAATTATTTTGTCCGCGACTTTATCTTTTGCTTCAAGTACGATTTCGTCATGAACCTGGAGGAGCATGTGTACGTCATTCTCTAGTTTTTCCTTCTTCAAGTATTCATCGATGCGGATCATAGCGATCTTTACGATATCCGCTTCGGTACCTTGAATTGGCGCGTTGATTGCCATGCGTTCTGCGGCCGCACGTATAAAAGGTAGTTTCGAATTAATACCATCAAAATATCGCCTGCGGCCAAAATACGTTTCTGTATAGCCCTGACGTAGAGCATCAGCTTTTACACTTTCAAGATAATCGCGCAGGCCGTGGAACTTCTCAAAATACTCGTTATAGAATTTCTGAGCTGTCTTGCGATCAACTCCCATATTTTTCTGGAGTGCCATAACACCCATGCCGTACATCACTCCGAAGTTAATAACTTTTGCTTGGCTTCGCATCGCCTTTGTCACTTGATCAACAGATACACCAAACACCTGCGCGGCAACAGCAGCATGAACATCCTCCCCTCTTTTAAAGATATCAATAAACTTTTCATCTTTTGAAAGAAATGCAGCAATGCGCAATTCAATCTGAGAATAATCAAAAGCAACAAGCTTCCAACCTTTATCTACCGTAAACGCATCACGAATCTTTCTACCCAGCTCTGTTCTGTTTGGAATGTTTTGAACCCCAGGATCCTTGGTTGCCATACGACCTGTAGCAGCGCCGGTTTGAATAAATGTTGCATGGAGCCGTGAAGCATCATCAAGAAGCGGAGGAATGGCATCGATGTATGTTCCTAAAAGCTTTGCTAATTCACGGTATTTGAGAATTTCTGCAATTATAGGATGCTCGTCCAAAAGCTTTTCGAGCTCTGATTCCTTTGTAGAAAGCGCTCCTCCTGCTGTCTTCTTTTTTGATACGAGACCCAGTTTTGTAAAAAGCACTTCACCCAACTGCTTTGGTGAAGCAACATTAAATTCCATGTCAGCCATCTTCCAAATACTTTTTTCTAGCTTTGAAAGTTCCTTGTGATACAAAGCACCCAACTCTTCAAGATATTTTTTATCTATCTTTACCCCAACCACCTTCATGGTGTCTATGATTGGAATAAGCGGCTTTTCGATTTCTTCATACACTTTTACGAGATTTTTCTTTTTGATCTCATTTTCAAGTGTCTTGTACGCCTCATCAAAAGTTTTTGCTTTAGTGAAATTTATAACATCCTCAAACCCTGGATCCGTGAGGTTAGAATTTACAAGCCAGAGCATAATATTTGCTTCCTTAAGTCGCATTGGATCAACGCTCGACTCAAGTATCGCCTCTTCTTTTATCTCCTCCACTGGCTCATCCTTTGCACCGTTATGGCCAAGTACGGTCTTTAGTCTCGACGTCATCGTCCTAAACTCAAGATCAGCAAAGAGCTTTGCGGCTTTATCAATATCAATGCCATCTCGCCATGTTTTTTCCGGCATCTTCCAATCAATCGGCGCATCACGACGAATAGTTGCAAGAACTTTTGAAAAGTCCGCGTCTTCTTTGCCATTCTCCAACAGCTCAATCATTCGCGGAGTAATTCCCGCTTCAATAAATTGCTCCTTATCTTTTTTGAGCGCTTTATAAATTTCCTCAATGCTGCCAAATTTTGTAATGAGAATTGTTGCAGTCTTTTCTCCAATGCCCTTGATACCAATAATATTATCTGACGGATCTCCACGAAGTCCCTTATAGTCTGGCAAAAGCTCTGGTCCAAAACCAAATCGCTCTCGTACTGCTTTTTCATCATAAAGAATAGTGTCTTTGATTCCCTTTTTGAGAGTGTATACCTGAACTTTTTTGTCCGAGACGAGCTGCAACGTATCCATGTCCCCCGACGCAATAATCACCTCAATTTCTTTATCTTTAAGCGTGCGCTCAACAATTGTTCCTAAAATATCATCAGCCTCAAAACCCTCTTTGTCATAAATCGGTATATGAAGAGCATTAAAAATTTCTCGTGAGCGAATGATCTGGGTAACAAGAGCATCATCAGTCTTTGCTCGACCTGCTTTGTAGTCTTTGTATGCTTCGTGTCTGTGAGTAGGCTTTGGTAAGTCATATGCAGCAACCACATAGTCGGGTTTAAGCATTTCGATTGCACTGAAAAGCATCGTGCAGAGACCGTAGAGTCCGCCCGTTGGTTCACCTTTAGACGTCGCAAAATCAGGCATGCCGTGATATGCCCTGTGAATAATTGCGTGAGAGTCGAGTAGGATAAGGCGTTTCATGGGCACATTATATGTTTATTTTCGTCCATAAGCCCTATTGACTATTCATAAATAAATGATAATTTCAGCCAAGGAAATTTACCCATGCTCCCAAAAAAACCTGTCTCGATTAGCCTGGAATTCGCAGAGTTTGTATCCAAAAAATTGCTCGGTAAAGATGAAGAGCTAATTGTCTCTCTCACACTACTAAAAAAAGAGCCTGAAAAAGCTCGAGAGGTGGTGCAAGGTAATCTTTACGAGTTGACCGTTATTGCCGCACTGGAACTTAAGGAGATGATTATCATCCACAACACGGAGCTAGCAGCTCAGGAAATCATCGAGTACATACAGCAAATCTACGCACAGCAAATCGCCTCCATTAAGTAATGGGGCTTTTTATTTGATCTCGATTCCTCTTGTAGTCTCATCTATAAACTTAAATGAGATCCTAATTGCGTCTTTTGGTAGTGCGGCACCTATGTTTTCCGGCCATTCGATTACGATCAAATTTCCTCTATCTGAGAGAGTTGCTTCCCATCCCAGTCGCATTATTTCCTCAGGCTTCTCGAGTCTATAGGCATCAATATGAATAAATCGCTTGAAGTGAAAATGATTTTGAATATCGAATCTCTTTTCTATAACAAATGTCGGGCTTGTTATGTGGTTTGGTGAAATCCCTAACGCCTGTGCAAAAGCTTTTGTAAACGTAGTTTTGCCCGACCCTAAATCTCCAGACAAAGCGACCACGGTTGCGCCGGATGTATGTGGATGAAGTTTCGATACAAAATCACATGCCATCTTTTCTGTATCTGTAAGACTTTTTGAAATCATATATCTACTGTATATCATAAAAACAAAGAGGGCTCGACCTTACGGTCGAGCCCACGAAATAAATCATCACTAATTCACCACTTTCCTACCGCCGGAACTCCAATTCCCCGAACCGCCTCCACCATACCCACCGAAACCGATGGTGTAGTCGTCGAGGGGTGAACTGCGGGGTTGAACCTGGGTCTTGTTGGGAAACTCTTCCCACAAAACCGTCGTGAAGTGCCGCCGACCGCCGACGGAGACAAACTTTGTCTCGTTGCGGACAACCAACTTTTCCCCGGTTTCGGACAAGGTGTAAACCTTGCTCGTAAACGGGATGTTCTCGCTGTCATTCGTCTGACGTAGGAAGATGGTGTGAATGCCACCCGCCTTGAGTCCAGAATGAATCAACTGACCCCGCATGTAGAAGTCTACATACTGCCCTTCTGAACCTTTGTTCATGAGGAGCACGTTGTTTTTGGTGAGTCTCGTCGGGGACATGCATCCCGACAAGCCGATTGTGATGATTGCAAAGAGCAGAACTGACAGATATTTGATGTTCATGACTGAAAATCTGACTTTTTTAAGCAAAGCACCATGCTTTACTTCTACCTTATAATTATACTCTATTTTTAGGCTAAAGTCAATAGTAAGGAAAGGGCTTAAAAACGGTACAATATTCCCTATGACAGTATCTTTTAATGAAGAAAATCAGGATAAAAAACTCGAAGAATTCAATCATCGAGAACAGGAGGACGTTGCCCAAATCGTTGCGAGCCGTAACGGTCTTGAATACATAGACCTTACTGTTGTGGGTATCAGCATGGATGCTCTTCGTCTCATACCTATCGAAGAAGCACGTGGCTCAAACATTGCCCCCTTCTCTCTTGTGGGTAAGCGCCTAAAGGTTGCCGTCTCATCGCCGGTAAATTCAAAAACACTTGCGGTTATCGAGCGCCTAAAAAATATCGGATACGACGTAGTGATGTTTGTTGCCTCTCCCCTAAGCCTTGATAAAGTGTTTGGTCGATATTCTGACCTTACATTCACCACAGAAACAAAGGCTGGTGCACTTGAAGTATCAAGCGAAGACATTCGTTCGTATATTGGAAAACTTAAATCTATCGAAGATGTTAAAAATGGCGTCGGTGAAATTTTGAAGCTTACAAAATCATTCCGAATTTCAAAAATTCTTGAAATTGTACTTTCAGGAGGTCTTGCGACCAAAGCTTCCGACATTCACGTTGAGCCAGAAGAAGAATACGCCCGCCTCAGATACAGACTCGATGGTGTGCTCACAAATATCATTAACTTTGATCTTGAAACATACAAACTCCTTCTTTCTCGTATAAAACTTCTCTCAGGACTTAAGCTCAATGTTAAATCTGAGGCTCAAGACGGCCGCTTTAGCGTGAAAGTTGGTGAAGATGATATCGAAATTCGTACCTCAATCCTCCCTGGCGCATACAACGAATCAATCGTACTTCGTATTCTTAATCCAAAATCTATTCAAGTTCCGCTTGAGGATCTTGGTATCAATAGCAAATTGATGGGAATCATAATGAAGGAGGTCGCTCGACCAAACGGAATGATTCTTGTGACAGGTCCAACAGGTTCCGGAAAGACAACAGCCTTGTACGCATTCCTTCGAAAAATTCACACACCCGACGTAAAGATAATCACTATTGAAGATCCGATCGAATACCATCTCGCTGGTATTGTTCAAACACAAGTTAATCCAGACAAAAATTACACCTTTGCACTCGGACTCCGTTCAGCACTCAGGCAGGACCCAGATGTCATCATGGTGGGAGAAATTCGAGACGAAGAAACAGCAAAGATTGCCGTAAACTCTGCAGAGACAGGACACCTCGTGCTTTCAACACTTCACACCAACTCTGCTGCCGGTGCCTTCCCTCGCCTCATTGATCTTGGTGTTAATCCAAAAACTATTACATCTGCAGTGAACATTGTTCTTGCACAAAGACTCGTGCGAACGCTTTGTACATGTAAAAAAGAAGTCCTCCTCGAAGGTGAACAGAAAAAATACGTAGGGGATGTCATAAAAAGCGTAATGGATAAATCGCTTACTGCAGGACTTCAGACGGAAAAGATGTGGCTGCCTGTTGGTTGCGACAAATGTAACAATACTGGGTACAAAGGACGTATTGGTATCCGCGAAGGTGTCATTGTTGATAGCAGCTTGGAAAAAGTAATCGAATACAGCACAAGCGAACATGAAATAAAGCAGGCAACAAAAAGCCAAGGTATCCCCGACATGCTTCAAGACGGTATTATTCGTGTCCTTCAGGGTGTTACCTCTCTCGACGAACTCAAACGAGTGATTGACCTTACCGAAGAATTGCCTGAAATAGAGAAAACAGAGGAAAAACCTGTCGAGACTCCCCTCGTATAGTGCGGTAAAATAGAGCCATGATAAATAAATCAAACATTCCACAAGCTTTAAATGAATTAAAGCAGGTCGTTTCGCGCGAAGCAGAAGAAATCCGCAAAGATGAGACACAACTCAAGGAGGCTCACACAAAATTAGACACCGCCAAGAGTGAAATCAAAGCAGCTGAGGCAAAAATAAAAGAAATGGAAGGTCAGATCCTGCACCTGCGACAAGAAGTGAGCCAGAAAAAAGTCTTTTTACCAAAAGATGAAGGGTCAGTACATAAACTTGAGTCTGAACTCGAGAAAGTTCGACATGAATATGCACGTCATCAGCATGAAATTGTTGAATTTCAGTCTGAAATTTCACGAATTCAAAAAGCTGGGCCAAAAAGTGGAAAAGATGAAAACCCTTTGGCGGCATAAGTCAATTTGTCCGATCCCCTATCCTGTGTTCTCTTGAAAAAATGCTATTGCTACAGTTTATTTGTGGAGTACTATAAAACCCAGAAAGGAAAAGCCCGCGCTGTTAGCGCGGGCCGTTCCAGAACATAAATCTCTAAGCAATACTTAAAGACATGCATCTAAAGTTAAGCAGAGTTCTTAGGATAGCCCCAGTAGGAAGACCGGAGTCTAACCAGAACGTCCCGAGAATATCAACTAGTAAATCTTACGATTTAATTGCTTAGAGATTTATATCCTGGAAAACCTATTTCAACTGATCTTGTAGCGATATCTTAGCATAAAGCCACCAACATGTCAAGTACTCCTCCCGCAGGTAGGCAAAAAGACGAAAATAAGGCCTTAAACAAAGGCTCCTTTGAAGGTGACGATCTTTTTCTCGACACAACCCTCCGCCCCTCTTCGTGGAACGAATACGTGGGACAAAAATCAATAAAAGAAAATCTCAAAGTGCTTTTGCGCGCAGCAAAAGAACGAAATCATCCGCCGGAACACATTCTTTTCTATGGTCCACCTGGATTAGGAAAAACTACTCTCGCTCACCTCATTGCAAAGGAGACTTCAAGTCAGCTTAAATCGACTTCTGGTCCTGCGATTGAAAAAGTTGGAGACCTCGCATCAATACTTACCAACCTCGCACCAGGTGACATGCTTTTTATAGATGAAATTCATCGCCTCAACAAAGCAATTGAGGAAGTGCTCTACCCTGCTATGGAATCGGGCTCACTCGATATTATTATTGGTAAAGGTCCCTCAGCTCGAACAATCCAGCTCGAACTTCCACCATTTACCCTCATTGCAGCGACAACCCGCATCGCGCTTCTCTCAGCACCTCTCCGCTCCCGCTTCTCTGGAGGTACTTTTAGACTCGAATTTTATACAAACAAGGAAATTCAAGAGATCATTCATCGATCTGCTAAACTTTTGAAAATTGATATCGACGAACAATCATCAGAAAAGATCGCCAAACGAAGCCGCTTTACACCACGAACCGCCAACTTCCTCCTTAAACGCGTTCGTGACCTCGCTCAAGTAGAAAAAGTGCCTGTTTCTGTGGAAATTGTTGATAGAGCGCTTGTTATGCTTGGAATAGACGAGCTTGGTCTTACCCAAAGCGACCGCGATCTCCTCACAACTCTTATAGAAAAGTTTAAAGGAGGACCAGTGGGACTCAACACGCTTGCAGCTTCCCTGGCAGAAGAAGAGGCAACCGTTGAAGAAGTTCACGAGCCCTATCTTCTGCAACTTGGACTCATTGAACGCACCCCTAGAGGGCGTAAAGTTACAGAAAAAGCGTTTGGGCACATGAAACTATCTAGGATATAATTTAACTCATGAAAAATAGATTCCTAGAACCCTCACTTATTGCCACTTTTTCAATTTTTTACATGTTTGCTTCATCGGGTATTTCCTGGATGATCGCTGGAGGAGGTTTAGCAAGACAATCTCAAGTGATAGCAACAGGATTTGCCATGATTGTTGCTCTTCTTTTTTTTGGATATGGTCTCAATAATATGTTAAACAGAACAGTTGGTCGCGGTTTATGCCTAACCATATTAATTTCCTCCGTCATATCAATGATTTTTTTTGTCGGACTTACATATGGAATAATTACAAGACTGCCCGCATAATATTCTGAGCGTACAAAAGAACAAAAGATTCTCGAGGAAAATTACTTTAATCTAAACCACTATGGCAGGACATAATAAATGGAAGCAGATAAAAGACAAGAAAGCTAAGACAGACGGAGCAAAATCAAAACTCTATTCAAAATACGCAAAACTTATCTCTGCTGAGGCGCAGAAAGTTAAAGGAGATAAAAGCGCCCCTTCCCTACGCGCACTTATTGAGCGAGCAAAGACGGAAAATGTAACAAACGATGTTATTGAGCGAGCCGTAAAGAAGGCCAGCGAGCCCGGCTCAGCACTTGAGGCAATTACCTACGAGGCATATGGTCCTGGTGGCTGTGCGCTCATTATAGAGGCATTCACGACCAACAAAAACAAAGCGGCACAAGAAGTAAAACACATACTTACAGATAATGGATTTTCTCTGGCAACCCCAGGAAGTGCATCATGGGCATTTAAGCGTGAGGGCACAAACTGGACAGCTACCACCACGGTTGAGCTCGAAGACTCTGATATTGAAGCATTGGGTAAACTTGTAGACGCGCTTGAGGCAAACGAAGAAGTTCAAGAAGTGTTCACAAACGTAGAATAAAAAATAAGGCGCGAGAGCGCCTTATTGTTAACTGACAGAATATACCCTTTCAACCGCCAAAATCTCTTCAATAATGGCAGGTTCATTCGGTAGTGGAATTGAATAGTAGAAAAACAGTTTGTAGAAAACTAGCTGTTCTTTTTTCCGTTCAGTCCACACAACTATACCCGCATCAATAACAAAGGGTCCGGTGTAAAACTCAGCCAGGTTGTGTTTAAACACAGCAATGTTTCCAGCAAACCCCAAATCATACCAACGGCCAGATGTGTGAAGAAAAACCTCCAACCTGCTGCAGTGAAACACTATCTGCCCATTAGATGATTGAACCTTTTCAATAAAACACCTTATATGGTTCAAAGTCTCACCTTCGCACGACGTAACCTCCAAACAACCTCCCACTTCCGTAAAAGCGGAATCTTGGAATGTAATTGCTTTAAAGTACATTGTAGTCCTCCCGCTCGAACTGTATACCCTCCTCAAACAAAGTCAACGTAATGGTAAAATAGCTCCATGATACTTATCGCAATCGATCCCGGATATGAACGACTTGGTATTGCTGTTATAGAAAAAAATCTTAAACAAAAAGAAAAGCTTTTGTATTCTGACTGTTTTCAAACAGATAAAAAACTCCCCCACTACATACGCCTTGGGCTCATAGGTGGTGAAATTGCAAAAGTGATATCTGAATACAAACCAGAGGTGCTATGTCTTGAAAATCTATTCTTTACAAGCAATCAAAAAACAGCTATTTCTGTTGCAGAGGCTCGAGGTGTCATATTGTACGAAGCATCTAGGAACAATCTGAAGGTTTTTGAATATGGACCTGGTGAAATAAAGGTTGCGGTGACAGGATATGGCAAAAGCGACAAAGATCAGATCATTGCAATGATCCCCCGACTCATAAAAATAGAGAAAAACATAAAACACGACGATGAATACGATGCTATTGCTGTGGGGCTGACATGCCTTGCGATAGAACGATTTTCCTTGTAGTTTGGTTTTCCACAGCTGTAACTATTTGCAAAGATCATTCAATTTGCTACAAATAGGAACATTCAAGAAGAATTTAAACACATGCCACGAAAGAAAATAGAAAAAAATGTAGAGAAGCCAGAGATCCGAGAAACCGAAGATCGAGAGAAAGAAGACAAGGATAAGGATGAAGAGGAGGATGATCCTAGTCCGAAAAAAGTTGCTTCTGATGACGATGAAACAGAAGCTGAGGATACCGACGATCTCTTGGGTGAAGAAGACGAAGAGGATGAAGATAACCCTCTTAATGATTTCATGACCGGCGAGGAAGAGACTTTCTAAAAAAACGGGGATCTCCCCGTTTTTTTGCTGCTATATACGAATTTTTATAAATCTGTGTTTTCCTACCTTCAGATCCATATCTGAATCTATTTTTGCGTCGAAAGCTTCGATCGCTGAACCCCCTTTAAAATCCTTGATCGCTTTTTCTGAAACCAATCTTTTGAATTCCGTCTTTGACGTAACGATTTTTTCGGAAATGAGGAAATCTGCAAGAGCTGTACCTTTCACAGCTTTTACCTCTGGAACATCGCTTGGCATAGAACCTCCACTAAACACTGAGACAAAAGACTCTTTAGCTTTCTCTGCTGCAGCCTTACCGTGGTAAACCTCTACAACCACTACCCCAAGCCTCATCTTGGCATCACGTGGATTACCGCCGTTTGAAAGAAACACCTTTTCCTTTTCAATTTCCTCATCTGAAACTCGAGTACAGAGTTCATAACTTGGGATAATGAGACTATCGGCGCCTGACATAACCTTTCCAAACATATCAGTCGCACTGTCTGCGAGTGTAATCATATTCCCTTCTGACTTACCCATCTTCTTGCCTGTTGAGTCAACAAGCAGTTTGGTGGTGAGCACAAACTTTTCTTTATTCTTAAGTGACCTCAAGAGGTTTCGGCCAGCAAGCATGTTAAACGTCTGATCGTTTCCACCAACCTCTGCATCAACATCCATAGCTACAGAGTCGTAGCCCTGCATCAACGGATAAAGGAATTCATGAAGGTGTATAGGTTTTCCCTCTTTGAGTCTGTTTGAGAACATGTCCCTCTCAATCATCTGCTGAACTGTCATATTTGAAGCTAACTCAACCACCTGTGCGAAATTCATCTTTGAAAGCCACGCGCTGTTGTATTTTATTTCTGCTGCATTAGATCCGGAGAAAGAAAGAAACGTCGAAGCCTGCTTTTTATACGCCTTAAGATTATTTGCCACTTCTACCGCTGTGAGCTTCTTACGAGTAGCTGATTTATCAGTTGGGTCGCCGATCATAGCAGTAAAATCTCCCATAAGCATGATGACCTTGTGGCCCATCTTTTGAAAATGAGACAGTTTCATGAGTGGTATTGCATGCCCCATGTGAAGTGATGGTCCGGTTGGATCAATACCAAGATACATCGTGAGTTTTTTTCCACTTCCTAACGCTTTCGCAAAAGCCTCCTTTGACGGATACACATTTTCAACACCTTTTGAAAGAAAAAGCTCAATTTCTTTCGTATTAGGTATAACTGACTCTTTATTCCCAAAAAATTTCATAAATACAATGTATCATAGCCGTTTTTTATTGTCTTGTGAGGGGTAATGATAGGTGATATCGTAAGGTTTACTCTATGAAAAAAAGCATATTTTCTCGAATTCACAGACATATCAAAGCTCACAGCAAGCAAGATATGTTTATTATTATTTCAACGATCGCTTGTATTGGAATTGGTATTATCATTCTCTGGATAGCTTCATTTAGACTGCCTGATCTTTCATCATTCGAACAAAGAAAAGTACTTGAATCTACAAAGATTTATGACCGGACAGGAAAAGTACTCCTCTATGACTTCAATGACGGCGTAAGGAGAACCGTTCTTGCATCAGAAGACATCTCCCCTTTCATAAAGAAAGCTACCGTAGCCATTGAGGATGCTGATTTTTATAACCATAACGGTATAAAAGTATCTTCCTTCATACGTGCACTGCTCGCCAACATTCAAAGTGGTGGTTTTAGCCAAGGTGGATCAACAATCACGCAGCAAGTAGTAAAAAACACACTCCTAACGAACGAAAAAAGAATCTCAAGAAAAATAAAGGAGTGGGTTTTGGCCATCAAGCTCGACAAAGCACTTCCAAAAGACACCGTTCTCACAAGCTACCTTAACGAAAATCCATATGGAGGAAGTCTTTATGGTGTTGAAGAAGCGTCAAAGCAGTTTTATGCAAAAAGCGCTAAAGATGTGACGTTGGCAGAGGCTGCTTACCTCGCAGCGATCCCTCAGGCGACAACGTATTTTTCTCCTTATGGAAACAATGTTGATAAACTCGAAGAGAGAAAGAATCTTGTTTTGCGCAAAATGCTTGAAAGCGGCTCAATAAATCAAACCGATTACGATGCCGCCCTTGTAGAAAAAGTTCGCTTCCAACCACAAGAGCAGTTTGGTATAAAAGCTCCTCATTTCGTCTTTTTCGTTAAGGATTATCTCGAGAAAGTTCTTGGTGTAGATTCACTCGATGAAGGAGGCTACCGTGTTATCACCACGCTTGATACCGACCTACAAGAAAAAGCTGAAGATCTTGTAAAAACAACAGCGCTTAGTAACACAGAAAGTTTCAACGCATCAAACGCGGCGTTGATTGCACTTGATCCAAAAACAGGAGGAATCTTATCGATGGTTGGTTCACGAGATTATTTTGATAAGGAGATTGATGGTAAGTTCAATGTCTCAGTGGCACCTAACAGGCAGCCAGGTTCAACAATGAAGCCTATTGTCTACGCCCAAGCATTTGAAAAAGGTTATACCCCGGAAACTGTTCTCTTTGACCTTCAAACAGAATTCTCTAGTGAATGTGACATAGAAGGTAAACCTATCAAGGAAGGAGTAGATCCTGAGGTTTGTTACATGCCTCAAAACTATGATGAACTTTTCCGAGGACCAATGACTTTACGAGAAGCCCTCGCTCAATCAATCAACGTGGTGGCTATTAAAACCCTTTATCTTGCTGGAACTCGCGAATCATTGTCATTGGCAAAAGATATGGGTATCACAAGCCTTACAAATCCAGATCGATATGGTTTAACGCTCGTTTTGGGAGGTGGTGAAATTTCTCTTCTTGAGATGACGAGCGCATACGGAGTATTTGCAAATGATGGTACCCGTGTGCCATATCGACCTGTACTTCAAGTGTTTGACTCTAAGGGTGGAGAAATCCGACTACCTTCACAAAGGCAAAGCAGAGTACTCAGTGAAAATGTCGCACGAACCATATCAAGCATTCTTTCTGACAACACAGCTCGAACCCCAGCATACGGACCAAACTCTGTACTCTACTTCCCTTCACGAGATGTGGCTGCAAAAACCGGTACCACAAACGACTCTCGTGATGCGTGGACAATTGGTTATTCCCCTAACATTGTTGTTGGAGTGTGGGCTGGAAACAACGACAACTCTCCTATGGTTAAAAAAGTTGCCGGACAAATTGTTGCACCAATGTGGAGTTCGTTTATGAAACAAGCCCTCGCTTCTGTTCCTGATGAACGCTTCCCTCTTCCTATGCCAGCAGACCCAACGACGTTAAAACCCGTTATGAAGGGTATCTGGCAAGGAGGTGACACATATGTCATCGACACCATATCTAACAAGCTTGCGACCGAATTCACGCCTCCAGAGACACGAAAAGAGATCGCTGTTCAGTCTGTTCACTCAATTCTTCACTGGGTAAATAAAGCTAACCCTCTTGGTCCAGCACCTCTTGATCCAAAAAGTGACTCTCAGTACGAGCGATGGGAGGCACCTATCCGAAAATGGGCACTTGAACACAACTACCTTGATCAAGACTCGTCAGTTATTCCAAAACAAACCGATGATATACACACAGGAAGCAACGCTTTATCGATAAACATTCAGAATATTGATTCAGCAAAAAAATATAATCTTAACGAAAACATCTCCATCCAAGTTACCTCTACTGGAAAATACCAATTAACAAAAGCATCGCTTTATATAAACAACTCATTTATAGAAAGCGTAGAAAGAGCTCCGTTTGTCTTTAGGTTTACTCCAAAAGATCTTTCTCAGATTGAGGAAATGAATGAGATCAGGGTTGTTGGATACGACTCAGTGTTAAACAGAGATGAAGCAACTACACAATTCTTTGTGGCCCTCGATAACTAAAAGAAAAAACCACCCAAAGAGGTGGTTTTTTCTTATCTGATATCTGAAATTCTACTGCCAGGCATTCTTGTTTTAATCAAAGCCAGTATTGTTGCCTTTTTGGTATACACCATCGATTTCACCATAGGTGAACCTTTGATATATAAAACCCCTTTCTTTACATCAAAATCTACTTTATCGAGATTACATGCTTCGTAGAGAGCTGCTCGAATAGAATCTTTTTGGTGAAGTGAGTCACCTTCTATTTGAGAAAACTTCTTGAAGTAATCAGCTATGTTAAACATATAACCCTAGATTGAGTTATCTGTTCATCGGCATTACCAAGTATGTGAAGGATTTATCAGAAACACCCTTAAGAACAAGAGGTTTGTTGGCACCGCTAATCGAAAGCACAAGACTGTCCGTATCGATTGATTGAAAACAATCAGCAATGTATTTGTGATTGAAATTAATATCAACATCCTGACCAGTAACACTTGAATCAATCGCGTTGGTATACTCCCCCACATCGCTATTCTTTGTTGAAATAACAAAACTTTTCTTTGAAGGGAGAGCTTTAACGTTTACCTGGTTGAATTTATCTGAGAAAACGTGTGATGTTTTAAGTGAATCAATCAAATCCTGCTTTAAGACAATCACCTCTGTAACAAATACCTTTGGAATAATCTGTCGGTAATCTGGAAAGGTTGCATCAATAACACGCGACATGAGATAAATATCCTTTGTTTCAAACGCAATCTGGTTTTTATCAAAGAGAACTTTTATATCATCCACTACCCCATCAAGAGTTCGGATTATGTCCGCAACATTCTTTGCAGGAACGATAACTGAAGGAAAATCTATTGAATCTTTAACCTTAACCCTCTTTTCTGCGAGTCTAAATGAATCAGTTGATACAAAAACAAGATCTCCGTCTTCCTTAAAAACGTACACACTTGAAAGTTCAGGCTTAACTGTCGACAAAGAAGCGCTATACACGACAGATTTAAAACCCTTAACGAGAAGTTTTGGGTTTATCTCAATTGTTCTTTCGGTCTCAAGTCGTGGAATTGATGGAAAGTCGTCTGTTGGGAATGTTTTTATGAGGGTTGTGTTTGAAGAAGTCGAAATAAGTACATTTCCATCCTTAGATTCGAGAGTTATGTTTTTTTCCTTCGGAAGTCCGGAGAGAAGAGAGCTAATTACCCCTCCGTGAAGCGCAATTTCACCCTCCCGTTCAACTTTAGCGGGGATTTTGATCTCTATCCCGCAGTCGAGGTTTGTGGCACGTACAACGAGCGAATTTTTGGTCGCCTTGAGATTAATACATGAAAGAATTGGTAGTGAAAGATTTTTACCAGTCAGACGATCTGCCTTTGAAATTCCTTCGATCAGTTTTTCTTTAATACATTCGATTTTCATATTCCTAGTATATCTTTATATCTTCTTTAAAGAAGACTATTACTATTAATAGGGCTGTGTATATGTTAATAACTTTTTATAGGGCCTCAGGTATAGTTATTTTGATTTTTTAGACTTTAGTTTCTGTGGATAAGCACCGATTGGATTTAATAACTTTTGATCGCTATCAACTTATCCTCCTACATATCCACATATCTACACGTCTTTTCCACAACCAACCAACATGGGTCTACGAGATGAGAGATCGTATATGATTCACTTCCTGAAGAAGTATCTGGTTGGACTTTATCTCCTCTTTAACCTTTTCGCAAGAATGAATTACAGTCGTGTGATCACGGCCTCCAAGCTTCTCACCAATAGATGGGTATGAGATATTCATGTCTTCACGCAGAATATACATAATTACCTGACGCGGTTTAACAACTTCTTTCTTTCGAGTCTTCTCGTAGATGTTATTTTCTTCAATATTATAGAAATCTGAGACGATTTTAACGACATCTTTAATAGAAACGAGCTTTTTAGGTTTAGCGCTGTTCTTTATAAGGTTCTTTATATCAATAATATTAAGTTCCCTACCTCGAACCTGAGTCTGCATGGCTACAGAATTGATGATTCCTTCGAGTTCTCGAATATTTCCATCAACTGAGCTCGCGAGAAAGTCTAAAAGATCAGATGGAAGCGACACATTCTGCTTTGAGAGTTTGTTTTTAAGGATGATAAGTCTTGATTCATAGTCAGGTGCGGCAACATCAACAATCATTCCCGAGCCAAGTCGTGATTTTATTCGATCTTCAAGGTCAGGCATGTGGTTTGGATGCTGATCTGATGAGCAGATAAGCTGCTTGTTGTTCTCCTTGAGGGTGTTGAAGAGATGGAAGAATTCTTCTTGAGACTTTTCCTTGCTTGAGAAGAATTGTACGTCATCCATAATCAAAACATCGTACTTTCGGTACTTCTCTTTGAACTGATTTGCCTTACCAAGCTGGAGTGAGTTCATGAAATCAACAGCAAATCGTTCAGAAGTAACATAAAACACCTTCTTTGCCGGATCTTTTGCTTTGATGTGGTTCCCTACCGCCTGCATTAGATGAGTCTTTCCTCTTCCTGTGCCTCCGTAGATGTAGAGAGGGTTATATGCAATACCTGGATTTTTCATTACCGCCTGAGCTGCAGCATGAGCAAGCTCGTTAAATGGCCCAACCACAAAGGTATCAAAGGTATATTTAGGATTTAGGTTATCGTCTTTGCTTACATAAAACTCCTGAAGAGGTAGTTCGTACGCTGGAGCAGTCTTTCGCTCTATCTCAAGAGGTTCCTTACGCTCCTGGTTCTTTGAAATGACATATTCAAGAGATCGAACATCGTTTCCGAAGTCTCGGAGGTGCTTCAAGATCGTCTTATGGAATTTGCTTGAGAGCCATTCCTTTGCAAACACGCTTGGTACCGCAACATAGATAACACCATCATCTTGTTTATGGATGTAGGTGTCGCGGAACCACATGTTGAAGTTCGCTTTCGAGACCTGAAGTTCTACCGTCCCTAAAACGCTGTCCCACAATTTTTTTATATCCATAGTTGTTTTTATCCGGAGGTGAAGTAAGTATAAAGGTTCCAAAAAATTGTAGTACTTGTGAGCATTAAGTAAATGTGTTAATAATATGTGAACAAGTTGTTAATAAAGATTTTCATTTGGCCCTGTACAGCGGAGGCAAAATGATATAGATTACTTACCCTATGGCAATCGTATACAAAACAAGGAACAGAAAGCGCGCTCGAGCACACGGTTTTCTTGCCCGAAAATCATCAAGAAACGGTAGAAACGTTATGACCCGAAGGCGTCATAAGGGCCGAAAACAGATAGTTAAGGTCTAAAACACCCATGCTCCCTAAGAAAGAAAGGCTTACAGTCACAGATTTGGAAGCCCTCTCTCGCGGAATAAGCGTCTTTTCGACGCTTATTTCATTGAGGTATATAGAAGCGGATAAGCTAAAGTTTGCAGTGTCTGTCTCAAAGAAGATTGCTTCAAGTGCTGTTGTTCGAAACAGGATCCGTAGACGTGTTTATGCTCTCGTTGAAAGAATTCAGAAAGAAGTAAAGAAGCCTGCTTATATCATGCTCATGCCAAAGAAAGAGTTTGCAGACATGCCAATTGATACCCTAGAAGTAGAAATTAGAACACTTTTTTCCAAGGCACGTATCATTTGAGAGATGGTTCCAAGTACGTTACTATTCTTAAGTACACTTTTTTGACACTATAATCATGCATTATCTATATACTACGTTTATTTACCAGCCTCTCTATAACGGGCTTATATTCCTCGGCGACCTGCTTCCCTTCTTTGATGCTGGAGTGCTTATTGTAATTTTTACAATCATAGTAAAACTTATACTCTTCCCTCTTTCAAAAAAAGCAGTACGAACACAGGCGACAATGAAGCTTATTGAGCCGGAACTCAAGGTTATCAAGGAAAAGTTTAAGAATGATAAGCAGGCACAGGCGCTTGAGACAATGAAATTGTATAAGGAAAGGCAGATTAACCCTTTTTCAAGTATTTTCCTCCTTCTCATTCAGCTCCCTATCATCTTTGCTCTCTACAAGGTGTTCTCTTCAACAGGGTTCTCTTCTGTGAACGCAGAGCTCCTCTATTCGTTTGTAAAAATCCCTGAAAACATAAGCACAATGTTTCTTGGGCTCATTGATGTGTCACAAAAAAGCGCAGTTCTAGCAGTGTTGGCAGCAGTTTCTCAGTATTTTCAGATCAAATTATCAACACCTAGCCTTCCTCAGAAAACAGAGAACGGATCTTTCCAGGAGGATTTTGCTCGAAACATGCATGTTCAGATGAAATATGTCTTCCCTGTTATGATTTTGTTCATTTCGTACCATGTAGCAGCCGCACTCGCGATTTATTGGGTGACCTCTAACCTCTTTATGATCGGTCAGGAGCTCTATATACGTAAGCAAATGGCAAGAGAAGCTGCTATGGCCCCAAAGAAGTAGTTTCAGGTGATGGTGATAGCAAAAAACCGGCCATGGCCGGTTTTTTGCTATCTTCCCTAGTCAACTAATTCGTATCTCCACACTATCTGGTCTTTCTTATTCTTGAAAACGAGGACTGTTTCGCTTTGGTTAAGGCTGAGGTCGATCATGTCCATACTTACACTTGATTCAAAGAATGGGTTCACTAATTCTTTTGTTTCTCCGCTTACGGTGTCGATTTTCCACAAACTGTCTGAAAACGAAACCCTGCCCTTGTACCATTCGTCAGGATAGTTGCTAAGTGGCGGAAGTATTGGTACCGCACAATAAACTACAGTTATACTCCTTTTACTCCAGGTGCACTTATCAACGAGTGTGGAGATACCCAACGATTCAACATTTCCTGTTTTTATGTTTACGAGAGAAGTTTTTATTGAATTGGATTCGTATGAAGATGTAAGGGCAAGTGTGCCATCGTTGTTAGCCAAAGCCTCAAGACCTCGGACGCTAGAGCTAATGTTGGTGTAGGAGCCGTTTGTAGGATTAACAAGGTATGAGGTTCCAAGGGCTTGATAGCTTGGTCTGCTGTAAAGAGTTATACCTGTTTGAGAAGTCCATTGTGATGACCAATCACCAAACGATGAACTCCAGACTGATGCCTTTGACGATCCGTCAAAATTTGCAGTTATTCCAGACGCACCGTTTGAGTTTTTGGTTATATAAAATATTTTCGTACCATACACAGTCATGTCGGCAATGTTGTCTGGTAGAGGTGTCGCTTCAATTGCATCTTCAGGACTTTCTAGCGGGAGTATTTTTGCACTTACGGTCTTTATAGAATCATTGCCATTTAGATAGCGAACAATAACCTGTGAACCATCGCTCGCCCAAAGCGCTTTGTATATTTTAGGCATAGTTACATTCGAAATCTTGCTTACCTGGGCATTACTGCTATTGGTTTCAAATATATGGCCTGTAGCACGTTCAATGTATCGTATAAGTGTTGAGCTCGCTTTGTCGAAAGCTATGATTCCAGCAGCAGGTGTTGTTGATATTTGTCGCAATCGAGGAAGACCTGTTACTTCGTTTATCTCCCCTATTTCTGCAACTGTGGTTGAGCTCGTGTTTGTAGAACCAAAACCATCCTGACCATTTGAGGTTGTGTTATTCCCAAACGGAAAAAGATTATCATTAGAAGGTGCTGGGGTTTCTTCGGTTACTGTGCCAGTACCTGTTCCCATGAGGAAATACCATCCCAACCCTCCAGCAATGAGGATGAGTAGAAGTGTGACAATGAAGAATGTTTTTTTTGACATAATTATTTAGGTGCTTGAGGGGTGAGTTGGAACACGGGTTTTACTGGTTTTGGATAAGGCTCCTTTCCTGTTTGAACTACCGTGTTTGTCCATTCTATATAGCTATCCATGTATTGAATTTGCAAACTGTATTGCTGTTGAATATTGGCAATTTCCTCTGAATTATATACAGGAACCTGCTGAGTTTTAAGGTTAGACATGGTCACAATGTTTTGAGCCACATTGGTTTTGAAAGATTCTGATTCCCTTACCATGTCAGCAATTGATGATTTTTTTGCTGCGTTTTCGAATGCAGTGCTTTGTCCAATTATACTATTACCGATAGCCGCTAAACCATTTAAACGAATATGGTTTTTTTCTTCTGTGCTTCTAGCAATCAAAGCGTTATCCGCATCAGATTGTAGTTGAGCCAAGTCTCCGGTAAAGTTCGGATCATTCTTTGCCGCATCTAATTCAGCTTGTTTATCTGCAGCTAACTTGTTTGCGGCCTCAAGGTTAATGCGAGTTTGTTCGCTTTGAGCTCTGACCGCCTGGAGCTGCGCACGTGCGGCATTTAATGAGGCATCCTCCGACCCGCCACCACAAGGAACCCTTTTACCACTTATCTCTTCGACACAACCAATTGGATTTCCGAGGCTTAAATCCTGATTAACGAGATCAACGTTAATGGTTTTAAGAATAAGATATGAACCAAGAAGGAGTAGAAGGCCGAATATTGCACCTTGCCAGTGTTTTTTAGCCTCAGACTTTCCAGAGATTGCTTCTGTGGTTGCATATTGAACACCTGCCCAAATAATCATGCCTATCGCCAAGATTGCAGCGATCCCAATTGAGATACCGTAAATGTTGGTAATAATAAATGTTGGGTCAGCTGGCTTACCTGTCTCAGTTATTCCTGGGATGGTTGATAGTGCACAATACGTTCCCTCAGGACAACTTGGGACCGCTTGAGCAAGTGCCACGGAAAGAGGTAGTACAAGTGTAATAACTGTTAGAAACACTAGGCCGGCAAAAGAAATGAATTTATTTTTCATTATTGCAGTATGGTTATTGAAGCCTGTCCTCCTTGCATGATGTTTGTTTGATGTTGAGCTCGGAATTCTATAACCGTTTGTCCTGATACGTTGGCATCACCTCGGAGTACAATTTCTCTTTTATCCTTGAAGCTCGATACGTTTGCACCATTCATGAGCCAGTCAATGCTAAGGCCATTACCTTTATTTAAAGAGAGGTCAAAAGGAGTTGCGCTGAGAGTGAGTTCTTCTGCCTTCAAGTAAAATCTGTTTGAAAGAGCGTTCTCATAAATAATTCCGTAGAGGGGGCTATTCTCATAGAAAACGATCTCAGGTGTTATTGGGACAATAGAAATTGTATCTCCTGAACTCATGTCATCCGCCTGTGTCGAAACAAGGACAGATATTTCATCCTCCCCTCTTACATAGCTCTCTTGCCTTCCTTTATAAACATCTTTTCCGTAGCCAGATTGATCTGGATCGATTGTTCCATTTTTCTTCCATGTATAAACAAGTGTTTTTGGATTTATGCGTGTTCCTGTGGTTGTGAAGAATTCAGGTAATGCGGTTACGGTAAATGTTGACCCGTAAGTTGAGAGGGCCTTCCCTTTGTAGAAAGGTGGTGTGTAGCCATCTGACTCCCAAAGCAAAGAAACATTCGTTGTTCTGATTGTAGTGCTTTTTGAAAAATACTTTTTGTTCGTACCAGTTACTTCGACAGATACTTTTGTAGATGAACCAGCCTTTCCCATGGTGGTGGTAATTGAAGTTACACCCTTACCTTTCTGAAAAACCTTACCGTTCACATACCATGTGAATGTGGCAACATCAATATCTGTATCAGCGCTCGCTGCTTTTACGGTTACTTCTCCGTTTGGCCGAGGAAATTGCGGACTTACCTGTAGTGTAAGTTCATTTGTTTGTGCATGAGCCGTCAAAAAAACGAAGCTCGAGAGGAATAGAGTAAAAAAAGTGCTTTTTATCAAGCGAAACATACGGTCATTCTATCACGAAACTACCTGTGGATAACAAACCACCTGTTAATAAATGAAAAATCACCCCGTAAGGTGATTTTTCTTGTTTTATAACTGTGCGTTCTTCTTTGCTTCTTTGATTGCGAGTATCTGTGATGGATCTGAGGTAATTATTTGGTCTTCGGTATAAGAAGCAATGATTTTTATGGCCACATGCTTTAGTCCGACGAAGAATATGCCCTCCCCTACGTCTGATTCGAGCAATAAGTACTTTTCCTCATCTGTGAGGTTAAAGACTTGCTGGAGTCTGTCTATAGACGATGGAGACTGTTTTAGAAGGATCTGGATAGAAGAGTTGGTAATGATTGGTGTTCCATAAGGAGATTTAAGGAAGTCGTCCACGTCCTGGGTGATTGTTGCCACTCCTAGGAAGTATTTTCGTCCTCTTTTTGCCAAACCAAGCAAGAATGAGGCCGTATCTTCAGATTTCATCATCCACCACGCCTCGTCGATCACAAGAAGGCGCTTTTTGAGGTTTTTTCGAATCGCATTCCAGATGTAGTGGGTAACGATATACATTGCAACAGGTTTAAGCTCCTCTTCCATGTCTCGAAGTGAGAATACGATGAATTTGGCACCGATATCGACGTTTGTTGGCTGATTTATAAAGCCAGACCAAGTACCTTTGGTGTATTTGGTGAGTCTTTGAACAAGCGACTCCCCTCCTTCCATACCAGCAAGCACTAATTCGAAGTCAGAAAGGAGTGGTGGCTGGATAGATTTGAAGTCAGAATCAGGAGTGATGTCTTTGAGGGCGTATGTTTCGGTAATCGCCTTGTCGATAAGTGCGTCCTCCTCAGGTGTAAGACCACCCATCATGATTCGGAAGAGGCCAACAAGGTTAATGATGTTTGAACGAAGCACATCTGCGCCAGATTCGTCTTCTCGAGGAACAGGAAGATCAAAAGGATTGATATGGTGCTCTGAGTTAAGTGAAATGTTGAAATATTTTCCACCCGTAGCTTCTGCAAGGAATTCATATTCCCTTTCAGGGTCAATCACAATAACATCCGTATCAAACATGAGGGTTCGAAGGATTTCAAGCTTTGTTGTGTATGACTTTCCTGCACCAGATTTTGCAAAGGTGATTGAGTTATAGTTTTCAAGAGAAAATCGGTCGAAAAGCACAAGTGATGAGTTGTGGCGGTTGATTCCGTAAAGAATTCCCTTGTCAGACGTAAGGTCAAAGGAAATAAACGGGAAAAGTGAAGAAAGTGGCGATGAGTTGAGCTTTGAATGCACAAGAAGTTCATCTGTTGCTGTAGGAAGGTTTGATTTATAGCCTTGTTCTTGCTGGAAAAGTGCTGGTTTTACGTATACAAGCTTTGATTCAAGGATTGATTTGATTTCAGACTCTGTTTTATCAAGCTCTGCTTCAGAATCACCATAAATAGAGATATATACACCCACATCAAAAAGTTTTTCAGTAGCTTGCTGGAGCTGGTCTCGGAGATTTTCAAGATCCTGGTATGCAGTATCAAGCATTGGGTCTCGTACAAGCCCCTTCTGTTCCCTGATTGCAATCTGGCTTTGTACTTCAGCCACCTTCTTTTGGAATTGTCGTAGCACCTTTGCTGTTTCAACAGGATGAATGAATATTGAAATGTTGAAGACTTTGTCGAGATTGATGATTGGAGCAAACCAGCTTTCTCCGAGGAAGCGTGGGTATGAAATTACAAAGAAGCTACGGACAATTTTATCTCCAAGGTTGAGTTCTCGAGGAGAAACCTTAAGTGCAGAGGGTGCAATAACATCCTTGAGCTCCAAAACACCAGCCTCATAGATTTCCTGAGGCATTATTGGAGCAATTCGCGCTCCCTCGTCTTTCTTTTTTAAAAAATCAAAGATTCCCATATGTTTATTTGAGTGATATTGGCTTTTCGGTGTCTCCAGGATTGAAAATTTTGTAGAAAAGCTCGACGATCTCCTCGGTACCGAGCTCAACGGTTCGAATTCCACAACGTACAAGACCCTGAGTTACCACACTCACCCTTTGCTCGAGCTGGCTTCTGCGTTCTTCAAAGTCTGCAATTTTCTTTTCCGCAGTCTGCGCTGCGTTCTTTTTTTTGCCCAACATATCTGCCACACCGCCCGAGTTTATCATTGCGGGGGTGTATGGAACCACAACAAAGAATGTTTTTGTCATGATGTTTGAGTTTTCCGTAAAGTTTTTTATGAACTGAATGTATTCTCGTGTCTGGATTTTGAGAAGATCGCTCATTTGTTCCTTAAGTCGGTTTTCTAGGAGAGCAATATACGGTCGAATATCGAGTTTTCGAGACTGAATGAAAATTTGTACTGAAAAATCGAGTGAGTTAAGGAAGTTTTGGAATTGAAGCAGGATAGATTGCTGCTCATCTGCAGATTTAAGAGCAAAGTTAAGTGACGATGCCATAACAATTCCACGCATGGAGTCATCTTTGAGGATCACTATCCCCTGTCTGATCTCTTTTATGGGAACGAACTCTTGAGTAGTTTTAGCGTTTACTGCCATGCAAATAATTTATATGACGATTATATCGTACTTATCTTAGAACGTCTGCTTTCCTCCCTGATTCTGCGCCGGAGTCTGACTCTGCTTGATATCAAGTGACCATGTAAGATCCTTTAACTTGCTGTCCGAGAGCTTTGGGACGTAAAAACTTGAGGTTGGGTCGTTTTCTTGACCTGGTTTTGCAACGATTTGCTTGTCTACCTTCCTCCAGAGATACAATTTGCTCTGTGTGTAGTAATTAAAGGCAGATTCTAGGACTGATATGAAGGGTTTGTTGTTGATTTTATAGAATGCGAGCGCAAGTGAGAGGCCGAGTGTAGGCATTATAAAGAGGGCTTTGAGGATGAGGGTGGGTATGAAGGTGAAAAAGAGAAAGGAGATACCTGCCCCACCAAGCAAATAGATAAACTGCTTGATGGTAAGCGGTCCAAATATCTTATCTTCGACTTCTATGAATTGAGGAACTTGAAATCGCATATCGCTATTATACCCCAGAAGGAATATTATTTTTTAACAATGCTGGTAGCGCCTGAGCCTGGGATTTTAATACCAGCCTTATCTTCAGCGCGTGTAATGGCAACCATTATGAGGACTTCGAGAGTAAGTGCTGGAATTATGCTTATAACAGGTATGAACTCAACAATCGAAGCAGCTGCATATGTCACTCCTCTTTTCTTTGAAAGCACACTCACACCATGCATTGAGAAAAAAAGAGCAATAAGGCCCTGACTGATGATGACCACTATTACATTTATTCCAGGTATAAGTGACAAGAGGTCACACACGACCGCAAAAGCAAGGAGGAGTATCGCCTCTGAATTCCCTAGTCTATTTTTTGTGGGCTTTTTCTCCTCATCATTCATTATTTTGCGGGTTCTCTATATGGATCGCTTGATGTGCTGGGTGATTTAATTTCAGGCTTTTTTTCCTCAAGTTGTGTTCTTTGGACGGGCATAATCATTGAGCCGGATAGTTTGCTGCCAATGAAATTCTGAGCAATTTGCTGCTTTGCGTTTTCCCATGGTTTTTGCGGACCGCGCTTTATTTCTACGTCTGGTTCTGATTTTACGGGAATCATAGGTAGTGAGGGTTTAGGGTTTTCTATTTCTCCTAATATGTCAGTTTTTCTCAAAACATCTGAAATTCGGATGTTTTCTGGGGGTGCTGATTTAACAGGATTAATGATGTTGTTGTACCTAGGTTTTGAAGCCTCGTAAGTTACGGGCTCTTCTTTACGAGGATTTATTTTCATAAGAGATTCTCGGAGAGGGACAAAAATCTCAATATTCACCTCAGTTGTAATTTCTATAGCTTCTTGGGCTGTTATTTCTAGCAGGGTTTCAATTTCAGTAACAAAATCATCTGGATGGAGTAGTCCTAACATTACATTGCCAACAGCGGTTGTTAGATCCCCCACCTTGTCGATCAAAAGATTATGTTTTTTACCTATAGATTGCAGTTTTGCATACGTGTCAGCAGAATCTATGGCGCTCCGTATGTCTTGCGGGAGGCTATCGTATCTTTTTTTAAGTTCTTGGTCCATATTTGGGTTTCAATTAAGATTCTTTGTCTTCACCATCTTCCGCGTCGGCTTTTTTAGGGCCGGGAGCTCCCCCTTCATCAGCACCTGTTGCCCAAGCATCATTTTTCTTCTTAGTTGCCTTAGACCTGCTCTTTTTGAGCTCACCAGCGAGACCTGTTCCCCACTCCATCTCTGGCTCACCATTTTTATCCACAATCGGATTTCCAGCAGGATCCTTCTTCTGTTTACCAGATCCTTCTTTACCAATTATTTTATTTTTAATAATGTTAGCCACCGCATTACCCGCCGTTTTCTTTTCGCTCAGATCCCCCATGGTTTTTGCGATTTTTAATGACTGCTGAAGTGCCTGTGTCTGATTTCTGGTCTGTATAAATTTGTCTTCGTAATTGGTTATTGCCTTATCAAGATCGGCCTCTATCAAACTACCTATTTTGTCAGCCTCCTCGATTTCATCACCTGTTGCCTCTTTCTCAAGATTCATAACATAAAGGTATTTCTCGCTTGCCTTAAGTGCATTTGCTTGAGCAATATCATTCTGACTAATAAGCTTCTGATGCAATTCACGAAATGCCTTGGCCTGCGAGATAATTTTTATTTTATCTTTACGGACAGTTCGTTCTCTTTGGACCATAAAGTTTTCTAGGCCTCTTGATGCCTCATCAAAATTTTGGTTGACTCCGTTGTGGTCAGCTGCCATAGCAGCCTTCTCGAGGTTGTTAACAGGAATATTTGCATCAACCATAAGGTTTGTGATTCCCTGTGCTTCCTTTTGCGCATCTGTCTTCTGTGCTTTTGTATAAAGATTACCTGCTTCCGTTCTCAGTTTGTCAGCATTCTTCTGCTGAGCTTTTTTACCTATAGCAATCCAGTTAAAGATACTTGATCTACGTGATTCAGCGTATGCCATCTGCTTATCAAGACCATCCTTGTCATCACCAAACTTTGCTGCGTATTCTTTGTCGGCTTTCTCCTGATCCTTGGTCATTTGACTGAATCCACCCTTACCTCCTGGTTTTCCTACATCAACACCAACTGTTTTTGCGATTGATGCAAAAGGCGCAGCTCCACGTATGTCGAAGCTTGATTCTGCACCCTTGCGTGCAACAGCAAGGCTGGCTTTACCTCGAATCTGGTTAACACTGCGAGAGAATGCATTACTACCCACTTTACCTGCTGCCATATTCTGAAGATTTTCATTCTGAGTCATGTTTGCTGCACGGGAACCAATGAATCTTCGTCCACCAAACGCGGTTAAGGCAATACCACTTGATCCAACTCTTGTCATAAAGTTACTTGCACCACTTGCAATACCTGAGGCCGCCTTACCCAACTGACCCGCTGAATCTTTAGCAACCTTAAGACAAATAAGGAGCGCACAAATAACAATGATGTACTTAAATACCTTTCCCGTGTCGATACCTGCAACAACTGCGGGATTTCCGCTAAAGAATGATGCCCAAACACTGCTTGCCTCCATGTTATTAATAAGTTGAAGGCTTATGTAAAGCATCAAGAGGTAGACAATTGGAAACGTCACAGCATCTACAAGTTCACCCCACCACTTCTTTGAGTATTCTTCGATTTGTGGGAGAAGACCACCGATGAAGCCGATAGGTGATAGAACGAGCAAGAAAATTATTGTCACAGCGCGTGTCATAAATAGTATCGCGGTGTACATAAATACGTACGTAGCAACCAAGACTACAATAAGCTTGAGAACTGGAGTAATAATTCCACTATCGTTTAGAGTTTTTGCAAGGAGAGCTGCGTTTCCAGCAGGATCCTCCCAGAGTCTGAAAATCTCCAGCTTTGACGCAATGAGGGCGCTGATACTAGTGCTGGCTCCATTGGCTTTAAGTGATGCAAGAATTCCGCCGTAGAGCCAATTTCCGAAAATATTACTTACATCAACAAATACCTTTGTAAAGTAAAGGCTAAAGTTGATGATTAGGGCCGCGATGATAAGTTGAGTGAGTCTGCGTTTTGTATCAAAGTTACTTAGATTAACTATTGTTTGAATTGATATCCAGATGAGCGTAAAGATAAAGAACAGGTTGCAGATGTCACGAATAACTACCCAAGATTGGTTTATAACCGTAAGGTTTCCGAAAATATACGCGGTACCAAGTGAGAATCTCACCGCATAGTCCAAAATCATACCGGTAAACGCCATCGCTCCAGCCGCCAAAGGCAAAACAATAAGCTCAAAAAGCTTTCCAATGTAGTAGGTCGGATCTACGAATTTAAGAAGATCAGTAACACCCTGTGCGTGCGTGACGTCAGGTGTTATGAGTAGCAAAGCCACCAGTGCGCCGATGAAGAGATATGTTTTTTTGTTAAAGAAAGATTTCATGGGCTATTGGACAACTATTCTATGGTCGTGACGATCTAAAGTATTTCCCTGCTGGTCGTAGATAACTGTTTGAAGTGTATAGTTTCCAGTAGTTGCACCCACTTTTTTGTCTGCTGTGATCCTGATTGTGAAAGGTGCATTGTCATCCGTCCAGATGTCACTCCATCCTACCGTTGCCTGAGGTGCAGAATTGACTGGGAAGCTTGCAGAACTGCCGTCCGCTCGCACAAATTCAACGTTGAAGTTTGTAAATGCTAGAGCAAATGGTACATCTGACATGCTTGCTGTGTCTTTGAATGCTGTGCGCATAAGCAATCCATCGGTTCGATAATTAGTATTCATACTAATTTCATAGAAGAAAGGATTGCCGTCGTTTACCGCTATAGATGTACCTGGATTGAGTTGTAGATCAAGTGTCTGTGTACCTGTTGGGCCGCCGATTGTAGGAGTACCTGTTGAACCGCCGCCATTATTGACGTTAACAGGAGGTGGGTTGCTTATTGCGGCATTAACTTCGGCTGTCCCAACTGTAAGACCCGTATTAATTGCATTTGAAAGATCGGTGCCGCCAGTTATTACAGTTTGTCGTGCTGCTGCATTGTAGTCTACTGGATCCACAACAGTTTTTCGTGGGCCTCGTGTACCACCCAAAAGACCGAATGACTTATCCATGATCTGCTTCATAAGTTGGTTTGAGAGCGCATCAAAAACAGCGTTGATGTCGTTTGCAAGACCGATCTGATCAAGAGGCATGCCGAGGGTTTTGGTTAGTTGCTCTTGAACTATTGCACCCGGTGTCTCAATCGTACAGATTGGATTTGCAAGTTCAGAACCGAGAGTTTGTCCACCTCCTTCTTTAATGAATCGTGCTGTCGCTTCTGCCTGTGTTTCGCAGTACTTCCAGTTTTTGAATCCCCTGCCCCAATTAAGGTATGTTTTTTCCTTTTCTTGAACATCAAAAATTCGTTTTGAAATTTCATCCTGCGCAATAGCAAATGCTCCGTACGCATTATTCTGAGGAATTGTTGTAACTTGAATCCAGTTATCCCATCCAACACCTCCATTGCTGTCTACAAATCCGTTTACATTACTTATGATGTTGCTCAATGAACACGCTGACCTTTGTCTGTACGGTAGACGGCTTTGAGCAAGTGCAACACGAAGTTGGAATGAGAATCGAGAACAAAGAAACGGTGCATCTTTTGAAAGGAAATCCCCAATCACATCATCAGCAGCATCACTTAACATGCCGCTCAGATCCGTTGCAAATCCTGGGTTTCCTTGGAATCCGTTGTTGATCCAGGCAACCGTTTTTTGGGTTATGTCATTTAAAAGTGCCTTGGCCATCTTTACGACAAGTGGTTTGAAGATGCAATCTTCAACAAAACTTCCAGCCACACTGACTTTTGATGTCGCATCGTTTTCAATAGCAACTCTAGTTATTGCATCAGCTGCAGCACTGAATCCGAGTGCGGTTGCAATTTGAGCTATGCAAGTAAGAACTTGAGCTTCAGATTTTTTTGGATAGAAAAAGAAACCGCTCGGAATCAAAAGAGTGATGAGGAGGAATGAAAGTACGGTTTTTTTGCAAAAACGAGAAAGCATTATCTCGAAAAGTATAGAGGTCAAGATAATTATACACTACTTTAGAAAGACGTATCCACTTTCAAGTGAGGAAAACTCTATTCCTCGTGATTTCAAATAGCTTGAAACGATACGCAGCGCAGGATCGAGTGTCTTAAGTCCCTGATCATAGCTGAGCATCATCTTTGCTGCAGCTATAGGATCAGAATCAAGAAGTATCATTCCGTGTATACCATCAATAATAGATGAAAGTGAATTAAGGTATGCCAAATGTGCTTCTACCAGGTTTTTTGGAACAGGAATTTGTGAGGCTAGTCTTCGGGATTCTTTATATCGAGCTAGATTCTGGGGTAATTTGGCTAGATATGAGGAGTCATCGGTTTCGTATGCTCTATTTACAAGTATAATTTCGTTTTCATAACCACTTGGTACGGGTTGGCTTACGGCAGCCCCCATAGCATTGCCATATTCTTTGAGTTCAGATGGTAAATCAGTATCAAGCACAATTATATCGCCTGTTGTATAGGTTTTTTCAAATTCTGGACCTCCGTAATCCTCTAAAATGAGCTCATTAACAAACTGGAGCGTCGTGTTGTCGTCTAAAACCCCTCCCTGATTCTTAAAAGTGACATATTTTTGGAGAAGTGATCGTGAAAATCGCTCTGTTGCAGTTAAATTTTCCTCTTTTTCTGCATTAGCCGCATATTTTTCCTGCAAATCAGCTATTTTTTCCTCTGTCGAGCTCGCAGTGTTCTTTTTTAGGGCATCTTCCCACTGGGCTATGTCAACTTGGCCATTTTCTATAGCCTTTTTTATGCTTTCTTGGGCAATCAAATCGATTTTTGTCTGAATTGAGTTAGATGGAGCCTTGTTTGCAGCTTTAAAGTAGATTCCTACTCCTATAATGAGTATTGCGGCTAGTAAAGAGAGACCAATGCTTGAAAAAAGGAATTTGCGAATCATATGTCAAAAGTATATCAAGCTAATTACCTCCTTCATAGGTAAACGTGGACAAGAAAGTGGTATACTAGTCCTGTGAGGAGTATTTTTTCTTACATTTTCATAAGCCTCGTTATCTTTTTTGTACCGATTTTTGGCGTGAAAGCACAAAATATCACCGCCACGTCCTTTTCATATACTCCTCCGACTGTTGTAAGTAAGCCTAATCCCCTTTCGAACGCCTCAACCAAGAAGTCTGTAAATATAAAGAGCTCAGCATTGGGCAAAACAGCTGGAGCAACTGCAAATCAGGTAAATCTTCAAGGATTTCTTAATAAAGTACGAGCAAACGGCAAAAATATTCCTGAAATAGAAGGAATAGTTAATCAGATTAAGGTTGATGTCGCCACCTCGACAGATTTGACCGGCCTTTTCCTAAGACAACCAGGGATTATTCCATTTACAGGACAAGTTTCTCAATCGAGCCCATTGAAAGACAGACTTCTTTCGTTTGTTAACTACTTTAAACCAAAAGAGGCGTCTGCTGTCTCTACTCTTCCCTTTGGCGGCCCTCTTCTCTATTCATATCTATGTACCTGTAGTTACACATGGATTGTTTGGGTAGGGCCAACCGCAAGCGCAGCAACTTCTAACATGATTTTGGATTATATTCCGTTCTCACAGGCGTTCATGAAATATAACATTCCATATACATCACTCGTTTTGGGTAAATATAGCCCAAGCTCTTCAATGTGTTACATCTATTATGGATATGGCTGTATTAACCTTCCAATAACGCAAGGTCTCATTACTCCGCAGGTTGGCTCAAACGTATATTAATCCCTCGCAAGCTTCATCCAGACATCTACACCTAACTCTTCTGCACGCGTGTTGGTGCTTAGGTTGAGTTTTTTGAATTTCTCTTCCAAAAGTTCTTTATCTAAAACGGCCTCAAGATTTGAAATCAACTTTTTTCTTTTTTGAGCGAAACCAGATTTTACGAATTCAAAAAAACGAACCTCCTCTTCTTTAGTCAAAAATGGATTGCGGATATTTTTTAGCTTTAAAACTGCTGAATCTACGTTAGGAATTGGGAAAAAATTTCCTCGAGACACGTTCATAACAAGCTCGGGTTCAGCGTACGCCTTTGTAGCAATCGACAAAATACTTTCCTTGCCATCTCGAGCCATAATGCGAGTTGCAACTTCTTTTTGAACCATGATGACCATCATCGAAGGTCTACAGCTCGCAGACAGAAGATTCCGCATAAGTGCCCCTGTGATGTAGTACGGAATATTTGCGATTACTTTGTATGTTTGTCCGACAATGGTCGCAACTTCTTCGTCTTTGATTTCAAGGATATCTCGATGGAAGAGCTCTAGTTTCCCTTCTTCAATTTCCTTTCTAAATTCCTGTGTCAGATGAGGAACAAGACGATTATCTTTTTCGACAGCCTTCACAAGCGCTCCGGCGTTTATGAGGGCGCGGGTGAGTACTCCTTTTCCAGGGCCAACCTCAAGCACAACTTCCTTTTCTGTAAGTTCACCTGCTCGCACAATGGATTCAACTATACGAGGAGAAATAAGAAAGTTCTGCCCAAGTGATTTCTTTGCAGGGAGGCTGGTTCGGCTGCGGCGTGGTTTTTCCATATCGGAAACTATATATCAAAATAGATTACTTTGCCTCCTATTCTCTCTCGCACTTCCTCGTCGAGGTATTTTTCAGGAATATCAAAAATAAATTCTGATGGCACAGTGACTTGGCGTGAACCAAAAATTGTACGGATTGAAGCATGAGAAAGGTAGAGTTTTTTCTTTGCACGAGTGAGTGCAACATAGAAAAGTCGGCGCTCTTCTTCGTCGTCTCTCTTTCCGCCCTTTGAATCCATTGCCTTATGAGGAAAGAGATCCTGCTCGAGCCCGCTTATAAACACATACTCAAACTCTAGTCCTTTTGAAGCATGGATTGTCATGAGTCGTACTGCGGGCGCGTCCTCTTCCATTTCATCTTGGTCGGTAGCAAGCGATGCATCCTCCAATAGTTTTGCCGTTCCCTCTCCTGGGATCATAAAGTCATATTTTGTCGCAAGTGTAGCGAGCTCTTTTACGTTTTCGAGTCGTTCGAGATCCTCGTCGGTGCCGCTTTGAAACATTTCTTCAAGACCGGTTCGTTTGATAACAAATCGGATGAGGTCAGACGCCTTCTCACTCTGCGATTTTGCGGAGATATCATCAAGCATTACATTAAAATCACTCCATTTTTTTGCATGCGTAGGTGTAAGACGATCAAGCATGCCTGAAAATATTTTTGCGATTGTGACCTTTCCTATGCCACGAGCAGGTACATTAATTACGCGCTCTATGTCAGAGAGTGAATCACGGTTGAGTGCTGCACGAATAAATGACAGCACATCTTTAACTTCTTTTCTTTCAAAGAATTTCACTCCCAAGACTTGATAACCGACATCTTTTGCGAGCATTGCTTCTTCGAGTGCACGTGATTGGAAGTTTGCTCTGTATAAAACAGCGATTTGGCTCGGATCAGTACCCTTTTTGATAAGCTCAGCTGATTTTTCAGCTATAAAGCGCGCTTCGTCGTTCTCATCGAATGCAGGATAGACGGTGATCTGCTCGCCCAGTCCCTGTCTTGTGAAAAGGTTTTTCTCAAATCGGTTCTTATTCTTTTTGATAATGTGATTGGCAACTTCCAAAATGGTTTGGGTTGAACGATAATTCTCCTCGAGTACAACCATTTGCGCTCCCGGGTAGTCTCGTTCAAATGAAAGAATGTTTTTTATGTCAGCACCGCGCCAGCTGTAGATGTTTTGATCTACATCACCCACCACACAAATATTCTTTCGCTCCCCTGCTATGAGCCGAGCGATCTTGTACTGAACCTTGTTTGTATCCTGGTACTCATCAATGTGCACATATTTCCAAACATTCTGGTATTTTGTTCGCACTTCGGTATCTTTTTCCAAAAGTTCTGCTGTCTTAAGCAAAAGGTCATCAAAATCGAGCGCCTTTTCTTTTCTGAGGGCAGCTTCGTACTTTTGCCAGACTTTGTAGACTATATCTCGCATGTAATCGTTGCCGACAGATTCAAAGAACTGAGACATGTTCGTAGAGTTTCCCTTCTCACGAGAGATAATCGAGAGGATTGTGTTTGGTTCGTATTGTTTAGGATCAAGACCTAGTTCAACCACTGCGTTCTTTACCGCTCGCCTCGAATCAGAACGATCAAAAATCGTGAAGTGCTTGTTGAGGCCAAACTTGTGCGCATTCTCCTTAATTATGAAAACTCCAAGCGAATGGAAGGTGCTTACAAACGGTCGCTCGGTAAAACTAATTGGGACGTTTAAATCTTTGTCTTCCTTAAGAAGTTTCAAAACTCTTTCTCGCATTTCCTTTGCTGCCTTGTTGGTAAATGTGATCGCGAGCACGCTTGCAGGCAAAACTCCATTCTTGATGAGATGAAGTATTCGAAAAGTTATGGTTTTTGTCTTTCCTGCACCGGCTCCAGCTAAAATAAGTACCGGTCCTTCGGTTTTTTGGGCGGCTTCACGCTGTCGATCGTTTAAAGTGTCGAGATGATTCACCAAGAGATTTTATCACATAACAAGGGGGATAAAAATACGGCTCAACATAAGGCTATTTTTGGAAAAATGAGCAAGGGGTCACTCACATAAATGCACTGTGGATACAAGGGGGACAACCCAAGTTGACTATACTTTCGGTGTGGGTATAGTTATAGGGCACTGAAATGGCAGATTCACCGAAATATGGCTCAACAGAGCCATATATTCCGAAAATGAAGCAAATACTGGATAAAATAAGCATTATTTTTAGATTCTTCAAAGAACTTTCGTCTAAGACGGTCCGTAATATTAAGACGAAAGCACATATAGGGCTTACAATCGCGCTTTACTCCGTAAAGCATGTTTTTGTTTATATGGCTCTACTTATACCTCTTACCGCCTCTGCAGGCGTTTTTTCATTCATTTCTGACCTCATTGGAAAGGAGGCTGATGCGGAGGTTCGCACAAGCTCCCAGTATCTAGGGGTGCTTCAGGCTCATGTTGGTCCAGGATCTACTTCCCCGGTAGGTGGCGGTGAGATCCAGATTGTCGAGGGTGGTGCGCTTATTCAGGAGGCTGGAGTTATCGGTACTCAGGCCGATCTTACGGAGGCACGGTCAACTCAGATTAGTATCTATGTTGTTCGAAAGGGCGATTCTCTTTCACAGATTGCTCAGATGTATGACGTCACTGTTAATACAATCAAATGGTCTAACAGCATCACAGGTGCAATCAAGGAAGGTGATGAACTCATCATTTTGCCTATTTCTGGCGTAAGTCACACGATAAAGAAGGGTGATACTGCACGTTCAATTGCTACCAAATACAAAGCTAGCCTCGACGATATCCTAAGCTATAACAATATTAAGGTGACCGACACTCTAGAAATTGGTTCAATTCTTATTGTTCCTGACGGTGAGGTTCAGGCGTCTCCGGTAGTTGCTTCAGGAAAAGTAACTTCGAAGCTTCGAAACGCGGGAGGTCCTGTGTACAAGGATTTTTATATTCGCCCTATTGAAGGTGGAGCAAGAACACAGGGTCTCCATGGACTTAACGGAGTTGATTTGGCCGCACCAGTGGGCACTCCTATTCGCGCATCAGCAGGAGGAGTGGTTATTATTTCTCGATCATCTGGATACAACGGTGGATATGGATCTTATGTCGTTATTTCGCACTCAAATGGCACACAGACGTTGTATGCTCACATGAACAAAGTTCAGGCGATACAAGGCACAACGGTAGCCCAGGGGGAGCTTATTGGAACCGTAGGAAGCACAGGTAAATCAACCGGACCACATGTCCACTTTGAAGTTCGAGGAGCTGCTAACCCGTTCTAGTTTTTAAAATGTTTTTGTCGGTATTGAAGCGCTTCCAGAATATGGGGCGCTTCAATTGTTTTAGATGAATCAATATCGGCAATAGTTCGAGCAAGTTTTACGATGCGATGATACCCGCGCCCAGATATGTCATACGTTTTCGCTGCGTTATTGAGCGTTTCTTGAGCATCACTTGAAAGAAAGAGAGCACGCGCGAGGTCACGGGATGGAATTGATGAATTTGATGAGATGTCTAAGCCGAGTGTTTGAAAACGGATTTTTTGGGCGGCGCGAGCAGTATTAACAATAGTACGAGCTTTCTGGGTTTGCTCTGAACTTGTTTTTTCTTGCATCAGTTTCTCATGATCAACTTTTGATACTTCGATCCACATGTCTATGCGATCAATAATTGGTCCGGATATTTTTCTCGAATACCTGGCGATATCTTGTGGTGCACAAATGCACTGCTTCCCTTTTACCCCTTTGTTTCCACAAGGACAGGGATTGAATGCTGCCACAAGTATGAAATGCGCGGGAAATTTTGCAGTTCCGCGTGACCGTGAGATTGAAATGACTCTATCTTCAAGTGGTTGGCGTAATGATTCAATAACTCGCTTATCAAATTCCGGAAATTCGTCTAAAAACAAAATACCTCTGTGAGCGAGAGTGATTTCACCGGGTTTCGGCGAACTTCCTCCACCTACAAGTGATGAATACGATGCTGTGTGATGTGGTGCGCGAACAGGTGTGTGCAACATAACATTTCCCTCAAGAGATCCTGCAATTGAATGAATCTCAGTCACTTCAAGCATTTCTTCGAATGAAAGTGCAGGCAGAATGCTATGAAGTGCTCGGGCAAGCATTGTTTTGCCTGTTCCGGGCGGTCCAAAGAGGGCTATGTTATGAATTCCCGACGCTGCGATGATAAGTCCTCTTTTTGCAGCTTCTTGGCCAATGACGTCATCGAGGTCGTATGAATCGATATGTTTGTGGACCAACTCCATCGGATCAATTGTTTGAGTTGGGACGAGATATGATTTTTCAGCGCCCTCTTTTGTATCAAGGTGAGAGATAACATCAGCCAGATGCGAGATGCCATAAACTGAAACACCTCTAATTAAAGAAGCTTCTGCGGCATTCTCTTTTGGAACGTATATTTCACTTATTCCATGAGCAAGAGCAAGTTTTGCGTACGACAGTGCCCCGTGAACAGGACGGAGTGTTCCATCGAGGGCCAGTTCGCCGATAAAAAGTTTTCCCTGAGGATCAAATTCGATTTCCTCGGCAGAAAGTAAATATCCGAGCGCAATTGGTAAATCAAATGCAGGACCTTCTTTTTTAATATCTGCTGGTGCCAGTGAAACAGTAATTTTTGCATTCGTCTGTTTTGGAGACTTGAAGCCAGAATTTTTTATTGCAGCAGAGACGCGGTCTCGAGCCTCTTCGATTGCCTTGTCTGGGAGGCCTACGATTGAGAACGTGTGCAGACCGCGCGACATATCAATCTCAACCGAGATAATATGAGCTTTAAGTAAATGATTTTGAGCGCTGAGTACTTTTGAAAATTTCATTTACCCAGTTTAGTGGGTAGACATAAAAATAAAATAAAAACCGCGAGTTGATCGCAGTTTTTATTTTACTAGCCTTTCATGTGAGCGACACAAGTCCTTGCCGCCGGATTTGCTTCGAGGCGAGCATGCTCAATCTCCTCTCCGCCCACTTCACAGATTCCGTATGTTCCCTTCTTGATCTTATCTAGGGCAAGTTTTACATCGTTGTATTGAATCTCAAGTGGTTTTAGGATCGCAGTGTTCGATTCATAGCTTTCAATATTGTCTGCAATGTCAGCAGAATCAGATGCGTTAACGTCTACATCGCCCGATGAAGCTTCCCAATCCTTTGGGTTACTTGGATTCTTGTGTCCAACACTTTTAAGCTCAGTTTCAAGTGTTGCAAGCTCCTTTTCGAGTTTAGTCTTGAAGATTCCTGTATCAATTTTGGTTTGTTTTTTCATGTGTGTTTTCGATTGTTCCCTATAATAGCGGGATTTTCCGCTACTGTATAGTACGTACCGTAAGGAGCTTTTCGAGCACGTATTTAAGGGCAGAGGTATTTGTTGAGATTACAATGGTGTCTTTGTCGGCAAAGGCATACATAAGTATTGATTCGCCCACTTCATTTTTAAACACACGTGTGTCCGTGTTGGCTACAACGGTATCGGTGAATACTGTTGTGGTCGCCATCATTTCTTCTTGAGGATGTGTTACGCGTATAAGTGGCAAAAGGTCTGTACGCATATTCTTTTCCCATTCAAGCATTCCAGAAAAAGCATTTTGGAAGAACGTATTCTTTACGATAATAAACGGACTGTTTGCATCGTAAATATACGTCCCAATCATGTATGTATCTGAAAGTGATCGCTTTAATCGATCTGGCATTTTTGTATTTCTAAATACCTGAGAGATTGGCGCAAACGTTGTTGAAGTCGACGTGTTTGTCGGAATGATTGTATAGATATTTCCAAGACCAGCGTTCGACGCAGCAAGTTTAGAGCTAATGAGAATGAGAGGGTCGCTTTTCGGTTCAAGGTACACAGTTGAACCTTTTGTTGAAGGAACAATAGTTTTTACTGTTGTTGGGATCGGTGTCTTCTCGACAGTGTCCTGTGATGATGTAAACCAGTAATACCAACCGCCGCCAATGAGTGCAATTATGATGATTGCAATTACGACAAATATCCCCGGTGAGCTTGGTTTTTTTTCTTCAACTTGAACCTTGCTTCTCGCTTCCCTTCTTTTCTGCTCTGCGATTGCAATATCGATTGTTGAAACGTTCTGGTATTTTACAGCTTCCTCAGCATCGCTTTTGAAAGTACGAAGAGGTTTAATTGAAGGATCGTTCATAGGTTCGATCTTTTCTGGCACTGCTTCTACCGGTTTTGGAACTGGTGGAGTTGGTGGAAGTGGTATATCGAGAGGCTCCGATGTGGTATTGAGTCGGTCGACTGATTCTTGGAGGCTTCCTTTTGAGAATTCGTTGTCTTCAGCAATACCAGAGCCGGATACAATATCTACGCCTTCAGCGTGAAGATCAGGGTATGTTGGACGTGTTGGATCGCCTGGAAGGCCTTCTGGTTCTTTTTGAGGTATCGGATTATTGGGTTCCATATGCTTATTATATACTTTACTTACGATTTTGGGCACGGTCGAGTGATAATTTGTTGATTAGGCGAGATAAAGAAAGGCCGCGGCACCTTCCGGTGCCGCGGCCACATTTCTTAATTTATCTTAATTTTCGAATCACTTTTCGCATTCCTCCCATTTTTCCTTGATCTCCTTGTCGCTGAGGTTTGTCATTGTGTTCTTGTCGGTTTTCCTCATTTCGATCGGTTTTCTTTGGGAATTCCCTGTGATCTCGACCGTTGTAACGGCCACCCATCACGTATCGCCCTGCATTTTCATCCATGTCGATGAAATCGTCTGCGACTTCCTTGAGCTTTCCAGATGCTGACTTACCGAATGAAATTACTTCCACTTGGCATCCATTCATCTTTAAGTACTCAATAAGAGGGATAAAGTCACCATCGCCTGATGCGATAACGACCACGTCGAGCTTTGATGCGAGTTTAACTGCATCGATTGCCAAACCTACGTCCCAATCAGCCTTTTTTGAGCCAGATGAGAAGATTTGAAGATCTTTTGTCTTTGTTTCGATACCGATCTTTGTAAGAGCGTCGAAAAAGCCTTTTTCTTCGCCTGTTTCTGTGGTGATCACATATGCGATCGCACGAACAAGCTGACGTCCGGCTAGGGCGTCTCCTAGAACATTATCGAAGTTCACCCTTCCTTGATGAAGGTTTTTTGCGCTGTGATAGAGATTCTGCGCATCGAGGAATACGCCTACGCGCTGTTCCTTGTGTTTAATTACTGCCATATAAAATATAGTTACCTACTAATTGACCGTCATAATATTAAAAAATCGAACTTTTTAAAATTTCATGCTTTCCTCAGGGCGGTTTCGTAAAACGAAACCGCCCTACTTACAAAGTATCGGGCGGCTTCAGTTTTTTATTTCTTGAGCTCGTTCTTTTTCGAAATCTCTGAGTTTCGCTTAGGTTGCTTTTGCTTCTTAGCGAGATACTTCATATGAGTCTGACGATTAGCTACCATCGCGAGGAGTCCTCGTCGAGAGTGCTTGTCTTTATCATGTTTTTTGAGATGTCGAGCAAGTTCTTCGATCTTTGCTGTTAAAAGCGCGATCTGAACTTCCGGTGAACCAGTGTCCGTTGCGTGGACGCCTGCGTTCTTGATTACTTTGGTTTTCTTTGTCGTTGAAAGCATGGTGTAAGAAGGATAGCACATAACTTTTGAAAATGCAAGCCCATTCCTGCTTATTTGAGCAGACGGGCCTATATATGAGCTATTTGCTATAATATTGTGCGACATTGATCATATATAGGTACATGGCATCTCTTAAAGACTTAAAAACGCAGTTTCTTGAATATACAGAGATAGAAAAGGGTCGCAGTTTAAATACTGTGCAGAATTATGATCGATATATCACTCGATTTTTGCAGTTTTTGAAGAAAGACTCCCCTTCTGACATCACGGATTCTTCTGTGCGCGAGTTTCGTCTTTGGCTCAACCGTCAGGCAACCGGAAATAACAAAAAGACGGGAGAAACACTTAAAAAGAAGACTCAGAACTATTATTTGATTGCTTTACGCGCTTTTCTCAAATATTTGGCGCGACAAGGAGTAAAATCGATGGCACCAGAGCGAATTGAGCTCGCAAAGGTTGGTGAACGTCATATTGAGTTTATGTCGAATGAAGAACTTCACAGGTTGCTTGAGGCGCCGAAAGGTTCGGATCTCAAATCCTTGCGTGATCGAGCTATTTTGCAGATGTTGTTCTCTACTGGGCTCCGTGTCTCGGAATTGTGCTCACTTTCTCGAGATACTGATCTGTCGAGCGATGAAATCTCTATTAGAGGTAAGGGTGACAAGGTTCGCGTGGTTTTCCTCTCTGATGAGGCTAAGAAAGCTACAAAGGCTTACGTAGACAAGCGCGACGACGTAGATGATTCCCTTTTCGTTAAAGTGGCCGTAGAGACGCGTAATAAAGGTGAATCCATGCCACTGACCCGCAGATCGGTAGAGCGCATCGTGAAACACTATGCGACAAAGGCCGGGATTATGTCGAAAAAAGTTACACCGCACGTTATTCGTCACTCGTTTGCGACGGATTTACTCTCTAATGGTGCTGATTTGCGCTCTGTTCAGGCACTTCTTGGTCATGCAAACATTGGAACTACTCAGATTTATACACACGTTACAGACAAGCATCTGCGAAACATTCATAAGCAGTTTCATAATAAGAAGGGAAAGTAACACATTTACAAACAGGCTTTACTCGCCAGTCCTCGACAAAAAATCCGTCAAAGAGAGCCTTGACGGATTTTTTATCTGCGGAGGCTCGCGCAGCTTGTTTGTAAATGTTTTGCTATCATACTGCTATGAAAATCATATCTTGGAACGTAAACGGTATACGTGCAGTGCACAAGAAAGGCTTGTTCTTACCTTTTATTGAGAAGTATAAGCCAGATGTTCTGTGTCTCCAGGAAACTAAAGCTGAGCAGGGTCAGGCAGTGATTGACCTTACAGGATATGAGGAATACTGGAATTCTGCCCTTAAGAAGGGTTATTCAGGTACGGCTATATTTACTAAGGTAAAGCCGCTTTCAGTTATAAACGGTATTCCAGACAAGATTTGCGAGAAATATGGCTTAAAAGCTGATGATTATGGCGATCCGCGCACCGAAGGTCGGGCTATCGCCGCTGAATTTAAGGATTTCTATGTAGTTACGGTCTATACACCCAATGCAAAAGACGATTTAACTCGTATTCCCCTTCGACATAAGGAGTGGGATCCAGCGTTTTTAGCTTATTGCAAAGAACTTGAGAAACAAAAGCCGGTGATCTTCTGCGGAGACCTCAATGTTGCACATACGCCGGATGATCTTGCTCGACCAAAAGAGAATGTTGGCAAAAAGGGATTCACTGACGAAGAACGTGAAGGTTTTGAAAATATGATTACTGCCGGGTTTGTAGATTCGTTTCGAATTTTCAAAAAAGGAAATGGTTTTTATACATGGTGGTCACACTTCGCAAATGCTCGCGCACGCAACGTTGGTTGGAGGATAGATTATGTTTTAGTTTCAAAAAAGTTGGAGAAAAAAATAAAATCCGCGGAGATTCTACCAGAAGTCATCGGATCTGATCACTGTCCCGTTTCTCTAGAAATCGCTTTGTAGAGCCACACAATCAATGTCCTTAATAAAGGACATTTTTGTTTTTAAAATTAAATGAGTTATCCACACTACTTGTCCTTTACATGTCTTTTATCGCTGATAGAATGTCTGAGGAGGCAACGGGGACTAATTCGTTTCGTACGAAGAAGAGCCTCGAAGATGGTTCTTTACACATAAGTCGGTAATCGTTTAAGGTTTGGTCTCGGGTAGCGGTTCGGGTTGGTGCTCAACGTTGTGCGCTTATCAGGTGATGAACGTAGATCGTTGAGTGTCACAGAACCGGCACTCAACTTGGTCCACAAGGACCTACATTTGAAAGGAAAGCTCCAGCGAGCGCAGAAAACGCCTCCTCAAAAGGCAACATAATTAATTATTGCGTGCCTCCCTAGTGGAGAAAACGCTCTGTACTCACTAAGCGTCCCTTTCATAACCGTCGCACACTTGCGGCGGTTTGTTGTTTCTGGACAATCAAGCAAAAATGGCTCTGTTGAGCCATTTTTATTATTTTACGTTATGTTTGCCGCGAATCTTTGCTACCTCCTCTTCGTCTGCTTTTGCTCGCATATCCTTCCCAACCGCCGCCTGCTTTTTAAGTTCTACTTCATCAATGCTACTTAATTCCTCTGCCCTCTTGGTTAAGTATTCTTTTGTATTAAGTTTTGGATCTTCAAGGACTTCTTCCATGAGTGCATTGAGTATAAGTCCTATTTTTGGTCCGGGAGGCATTTTTATAATCTCCATAATCTCCTTTCCATCGATTTTAAGCATCCCTACGGTGATTGGATCACGCAAAGCTTCCTCAATCATCGCTTTGTACTTTCGGAGGCGGTACGGGCTTTCCTTGGGCCTTCCAGTGCCTATTCTGTCGCAGATGCGAACGTTCATGAGGTCCCAGATGTGATCCTTCCCTACGTTAGCAATCATTCGGCGTACCGCAGAGAGTGTGATTTGCTCTGTGTCCGAGAAAAACATGTGCCAACGGACAAGTTTCACAACCATTTCTATGGTTTTTCCTGGAAAATTGAGGTTTTTCAACACTTTTTCAGTCATTCGGGCACCAACCACCTCATGGCCGTAAAACGTAAACTGATTGGTTTCACGTGAAAACCTTCGTGTTGCCGGCTTGCCTATGTCATGAAATAGAGCCGCAAGACGGATCTCAAGAGGATATTTCTTGTCAGCTGAATGCTGTGCTGTTCGAAGGAGGTGTTCCCAAACGTCATATGAATGAGCCTGATTCTGCTCTACCCCATAGCTTTCCTCGAGCTCTTTGGCAATAAATGGTATTACACCTAGTTCCCTGCAGAGTGTTAGGGCGTTCATAGGAGTGTCAGACATAAGAATTCGCACGAATTCATCACGTACTCTTTCCTTTGCGATATGCTCAAGGAGTTTTGAGTGGGTTTGAAGCGCCTCAAGAGTATCTTTTTCTATTGTAAGGCCAAGCTCGGCCGCGATTCTGATTGCCCTCATTATTCGAAGCGCATCTTCAGAAAGTCGCTCATGAGCATCACCAACGGTCCTCAGAAGCCCATCCTTCAAGTCCTTTTCCCCATCAAAAAGGTCAGTAATGTTTCCCGTGAAACCACCATTTTTAGCCGTTTTATCGATTTTGAGGGCTAAAGCATTGATTGTGAAGTCTCGACGCTTGAGATCATCCTCCAGTTTTGTACTAAAAGACACAGTATCTGGGCGTCTTTTGTCCGAATATTCTGATTCGACACGGAAAGGTGTTACCTCTATCACCTTTAGTCGTTCGTCGGTGGCTTCATCAAATACCACACCTACTGTCCCAAAAGTGTTTTCATAGAAAGTATGTGGAAAGGTTTTCTGGATTTGTTCAGGATTAGCATCTGTTGTGACATCCCAGTCTTTTGGTTCCCGACCAATCAAAAGATCTCGTACGCACCCGCCCACAAGATATGCCTGGAATCCCGCTTTTTCCAACCCTTCTGTTACATGTGAAACTTCCGAAGGAATATTGAAGGAGTGTTCTTTCTTTGCCATGGGACTATTGTACTTCCATTGGCATTTTTTGGGAAATCAGAACCGTGCTATACTGTTATATAAATATGAAAGCAAGGTTGGAAGATAGAAATAAGGCCATAGAATTAAGAAAGCAGGGTCACAGCTACAAGGAGATCCAGGCTTTTGTACGTGTGTCTAAGGGGCTACTTTCTATGTGGCTCTCAGATCTCAAGCTGTCCTCGGACGAGGAAAAGAGGTTACACACAAAGCTTCAGGAACGTAAAAATAGGGGAAAGCTAAACTCAAAGATCTTAAATAATTCCAGGCGACTTGATCGTGAACGAAGGGTAGCAAAGGAAGGGGAGCAGATGTATAAAAAGTGGAAAAACGATCCACTGTTTCTTATGGGTGTGATGCTGTTTTGGACACAGGGTTCACAGTCGTCTCCTGATTTTAATTTTATGAGTAAGGACACCGACATGATCTTTGTGATGAACGCATGGGTTCAAAAGTATCTTGGTGTAGGGAAGGAGGATGTAAAAGTAAGGATTTTCCTGCCAGAAGGCTCACAATCACATGGGATCACTGGTTTTTGGGCTAAAAATCTGGGTATTTCCGAGGATTTGATAAAGGTTTCACGTGAAAAGTCCCGTAAAGTGGCCTTAAAAAATGATCCTTTCAATAAAGGGTGTGTAAGACTAACGATTTTTGGCGTTAGATATAGGCGACTTATGACTATATGGCAGAAACTGACGATAGATTTCCACGGAAAGGCTTTACTTGGCCATAGAATCTAAAAATTGGTGCTTCCGGAGGGATTCGAACCCCCAACAACGGTTCCGAAGACCGGTATGATATCCATTTCACTACGGAAGCAATGTGCATATCATACGTGAAAATGAATATAAATCAAAAATATGATAGGATTTTTGGTAGATGATCCCAATAAATCGACAACGAGCGATAGATGACTTCATTCTGTTTACAACACCGCAGCCTTTTGATACAAGGCCCATGGCTAGTCCGGTAAAGACTGGCTTTACAGGCACAACACTTGCAGTTAGCCATGTTGATCCTAAGACAGGTAAGCATCCGCCTGGAGATGTACCGTCTGAGGAGGCAGCAAAGCAAATCACCCAAGAGGGGTGATTTTTTCTTAACAATTTGGAAAATATTCATTGTTGGTGTAGTATTTTCGCTATCGCGGGTATCGTTTAGTGGTAGGACACGTCCTTGCCAAGGATGAGGTGAGAGTTCGATTCTCTCTACCCGCACAAAGTAAAAAGCGCCTCTTGGGGCGTTTTTTGTTGCTATAAAAGGGACATTCGCCTGTCTTTGAAGTAAAGAGCGGTTTTGAAACATTAAGGGCATGAATTGCGTATAAAAAAATTCTAAAATACCGCAATAGGGTATGTGTTTTTTGAAAAACTGTGGATAACTCTGGGGATTGTGTTTAAAAGACAGTCTTTGAGAATTGCGACTAAATCTGTCTTTTGTCCTTATAAGCGCTCTATAAGGCCATAAATTGACATTTCGAATATTAGATTAAGTAATTCACAGATTTATCCACGTCTAACAACTTTTCAGTTTAGATTTACTTTATCTGCCTGTGAAATGATGGAAAAATGAAGAAATTTACATCACCAAGCCAGAAAACCGGTGAGTTTGCTGAGAATCTTGCTGCTTTATACTTGAAAAAGATGGGTTTCACTATTCTCGATAGAAACTATACTCAAAAATGGGGAGAGATAGATATAGTGGCTAGAAAGGGGAGAATTGTTCATTTTGTTGAGGTAAAGAGTGTTACACGTGAAAACTTTGCTACTTTTGCTGGTGATGAAGCGCGTCCAGAAGACCAGATGCATGTTCGAAAACAAACGCGACTCATAAGGACAATAAAGACATATCTAGTCTCGCACGAGGTTGTCGACTGGCAATTTGACCTTTTGGCCTTGTATCTCGATCATGCCCAAAGAAAAGCCTATGTAAGGCCTTTGTACGATATTATCTTAGGAGAACATTAGGTTTTTTGGCTGATTATGCTAGTATGTGGAAGTTCAAAAAATATCGGGGCGTGGTGTAACGGCTAACATGCTTGACTTGGGATCAAGTGACTCTGGGTTCGAATCCCAGCGCCCCGACAAGACGAAGTTTTTGGTGGATGATGATCTGTATGCCAAAAAACTCTTTCATTAACGATAGATATAAGAAAGTGAGGGGAGGTTACTCACGTCTTTTAGAGATTTCCTGTGAAAAGTGCAAAGAACCTGTTTGTTCGTATCAGAAGGATGGTCCAGGTGGATTACGTAGGATGTATCTAGACCGAATACTTAATCCTCGCGTCTCAATAACTCGAAAAGACTTTTCTTGTTCAAACAATCACTTGCTTGGAGTAAAGATTGTGTACGAAAAAGAAAACCGACCAGCATTTCGACTTTTTGTAGATGCTATAAAGAAAAAGATTATCAAATCCTAATGTCTAAAAAATTTACGCGGACAATTGAAGACTTTGTGTGCGAACACTGCGGCACTGCTGTTGTCGGTAATGGCTATACAAATCATTGTCCAAAATGTTTATGGTCAAAGCACGTTGATATAAATCCAGGAGACAGGGAAGAGACGTGTGGTGGACTTATGGAGCCAATTCAAATAGAAAAAGAAGGTAAAGATTTTAAACTTACTCAGAAATGCGTGAAGTGTGGTTTCGCTAGGCGAGATCATTTGCGTGACGAAGACAATTTCGAAGCTTTCCTAGCGCTCTCTCGAAAATTCGGCCAGTAGATTTCGTCAAGAAGATTAAAACGACTTATCTATAGGGCTAATTGACTTTTTCGTTTGAAATGGTGAATTCGGATGGTAATTGAAAGAAAATGCACTCCATCCATCCTAATTCTCTGAGTAAGGCCCGACAAACTTTTTATTGTCATTGGAATCAATCGGTGTCAAATTTTTCAGCCAGCTTTGACAGTACAATTCTCTCGTGATTTTTTATATTTCGTTTAGAATACAGGTCTATACTTTCATATGAAAGGGAGGACAGCACTCATCTTTCATAAAGGTTTTGTTTATAAGAACAACTAATGTGAAATACCATGACAGGTACACCAAACACCCCAAAACAGCCTAAGCAGCCTAAGAAGCCAGCGGCTCCAGTTCCTCCAACTGCGTAAGGTATTCAAAACTCCGGATTACTCCGGAGTTTTGTTTTACACGGCTTAACCATTAGAAATTAATAGGGAAGTATGATACATTGATTCTCGTCAAAGTTACTTGCGGGCGTGGTTTAATGGTAGAACGATTGCCTTCCAAGCAGTACGTCCGGGTTCGATTCCCGGCGCCCGCACATTTTGTGAGAGACCGAGGTGTTTGAAGGTTGATAAAGTCAGTACACAGACTTTATTAATTAAGTTATTGTAGGGGTATGGAAAATAAAAAAACAGCAAAATCTTGGTTGATACTAGGTGCGGTCTTTATCGTCATTCTGTTTATCGCAGCCTATCTGATTAACTCAGAGATACTAGATGTGTCATATGGTGCATATACCTTGATATCAGCAATATTCGGATTCGGCGGAACACTTTTTCTGCTTATTGGAATCATTAAACTCATCATCGAAAAGTTTCGAAAATAGGTTTACGAACCGAGCAGGAGCCTAGAATATCTATAAGAGGAAACACAAAACCCACCATGAGGTGGGTTTTGTTTTAGCTTGTGAGCAATAATTATTTTACTGCGTCTTTCAAAGCCTTTGCTGCTCGGAACTTTGGAACCTTCATTGCTGGGACTGATATTGTCTCTCCAGTTCGAGGATTTCGAGCCTGGCGAGCCTTTCTCGTCTTTACAGAGAAGATACCGAGGCCTGCGATCGATACTTCATCGCCCTTCTTTAGACCTGCGACGATTGAATCGAACACCTTATCTACTACCTGCTCTGCCTGTACCTTGGTTGTATTGAGAACACCATGGACTGCTTCTACGATTGCTGCTTTGTTCATTTGATTGAAACTAGCTTATAAAGATTTACCCATAGAACCTATTACATCACTTTACATGTGAGACGTTTGGCCGCTCATAAATAAAGTAGTCTAGTGAGTTCTATCTCAGCGCGGAGAATCGCGAGGTATGGTCTATATAAAGTATATATGAAGCCATTTATTAGGCAAATGACAAAAATATGGCTCTGTTGACAACTTTTAGACTGAAAAACAGAAATAACTAAAAAATGGCCCTATTGAGCCATTTTTTAAGATTTTATCTCGCGAAATCAACCACTCTAGACTCGCGTATTAATGTAATTTTAATTTCACCTGGATACTTGAGATCGCGTTCTATCCTTTCTGCTATTGTACGTGCCATATTTTTTGATTCTATATCTGTGATTTCTTCCGGCTTAACAAATATGCGGATTTCGCGACCAGCTTGGAGTGCGTATGCTTTTTCTACACCAGGAAGGGAGGTTGCTATAGCCTCAAGATCCTGAAGTCGCTTGAGATAATTCTCTACGCTGTCATGTCGTGCGCCAGGGCGAGCGCCAGAAATTGCATCGGCCACCTGAACGATGATCGATTCGACGGTTTCGTACGGATATTCCTCGTGATGAGCCTGCATTGCCTTAACGATTGCTTCATCCGCACCGAATTTCTGAAGGATTCTGCGACCAATCTCGACATGTGTTCCCTGAACCTCATGATCAAGTGCCTTACCGATGTCATGAACAAGTGCTCCTGCCTTGGCGATTTGAACGTTTGCGCCCAATTCCTCAGCTATCATGCCTGCTATGTGTGCCATTTCTACTGAGTGTTGGAGGACATTCTGCCCATAGGAGGTTCTGAAGTAGAGACGTCCCAATATAGCGACAATTCGAGGGTCGAGATTCATAACGCCTGTTTCAAAGGTCGCTTGCTCGCCCTTTTCCTTAATTATCTTGTTTATGTCCTCTTTTGCTTTCTCAACAAGTTTTTCAATCTTTGCTGGCTGAATACGGCCGTCGGCAATGAGGGCTTCAAGTGCAAGTCGTGCTACCTGACGGCGGATAGGGTCAAATGACGATAGGGTAATGCTTCCTGGGGTGTCATCAACAATGACTTCGACACCCGTTGCACGTTCAAAGCTTTTAATATTTCGCCCTTCTTTGCCAATAACCTTACCTTTGATTTCATCTGATGCGATGGCAACAGTAGTGGAAAATATATCTGCCGTAACAGCATTTCCAAGTCTCTGGATCGCCGTAGCCAAAATATCCTTTGCACGAGATTCAATCTTCTCCTGGTTAGACATTTCAAGCTTCTGCATTCGAACAACAAGATCGTCTCCATACTTTTTCTCTATGTCTTTGACGAGCTCATCCTTTGCTTCGGTTGTTGTGAGTCGTGCTGTCTTTTCAAGCACCTCAGTTCTGTCAGTCAAAAGCTTATCTGCCTTTTCTTTGATTGCTCGTATTTCGACAGCCTTACCTTTGATGCTTTCAACTTCTGAGTCTAGATCCGCCTGACGCTTCTCAAGAAGGTCTTCTTTCTTTATAAGTCGTTCTTCGGTTGCCTTAAGTTTTTCTTCTTTTTCTTTTGCCGTTTCTCGCGACTCTTTGAGAGTTTCAGCTGCCTTGTGTTCAGCTTGGAGAATAATTTTCTTTGCTTCTTCTTGCGCACCAACTTCCATCTTTTTTATCTCAAGCTCCATTGAACCGCGCTTGCCCAATGAAATGATGAGTCGCAAGTAATAGCCCAAAGCGATCCCAACAAGCCCTGCGATGCTTGCGAGAAGTATGACGATTTTAAGTGACATGTGTAATGGCGGCAGCTCTTCTAGCGGTCTGGATGAAATTGTGGAGGTGTCAGTTCGGGCGGGGAAAGGAAATTAGGGTTCAAGAGAATCGGTAGAGAACAACCGGTAATTTAAAAGTGGTAACGACCTCATACTACATATAAAGGAGTGGGGTGGCAAGACATAACAAAAAAAGCCTTCAAAAATAATTTCGAAGGCTTTCTTATTGTAATTTCTTATTAAAGTATCTTGTCTACAACTCCATACTTTTTTGCTTCTTCAGCATCCATAAAGAAATCTCGGTCGACATCTTTTTCAATCTGACTGATAGACTTGCCGGTGTTGTCTGCAAGAATTTTGTTGAGACGTTCACGAGTTTTCAAAATATGTTTTGCGGTGATTGCGATATCTGCAGCCTGACCTTCAACTCCACCAAGTGGCTGATGGATCATTACTTCAGCGTTCGGCAAAATGAATCGCTTTCCTTTTTCACCTGCAGACAAAATGACTGCACCCATTGATGCTGCCATTCCCACGCATACAGTCGAGACATCATTCTTGATGTGGTTCATCGTGTCGATGATTGCAAGACCTGCAGTGACTGAACCGCCTGGTGAATTTACATAAAGTGAAATATCTTTTTTCGAATCCTCTGATTGAAGGAAAAGAAATTGAGCAATGATGGTGTTAGCAACATGATCATCAATTGGGCCAGAAAGAAAAATAATATTTTCTTTGAGGAGTCGTGAGTAGATATCATACGCTCGCTCGCCGAGGTTTGTTTTTTCAATGACTGTTGGGATGAGTATGGACATGTTTTTGTTGCTTACTGATTAATGTGGGATAGCGACACAATAGCAAAACCGAAGGGAAGTGCAAATGATTGACAGAACTATTTGACCCTCTAGTATATACGTTGGTCCACCGCAACATTCAACTGATCTTTACCACATGCTTATCGGAAGATGGTTCGCTACATCAATTTTGCTCGCGATTTGTTCAACGCCGGCAGTGCTATATTCGGTCGCGCGATTTCAATCAGCGCCATCACGTTTTCAGGAGGCGTGCATTTCGTCTTCTGGCACATTTATCTTGTCAGGCCTTCAACTTATTTTTGCTATCATTTTTCTTTTTGGAATTGCCGCCATTTGGGTGCCACTTCCAGAACAGCGCCGTCCATAGGGACGGTGTTTTTTATTTTTCGGAGTTTAGTGTAGAGTGTTTCTCATGAGGTTACACCGCTTTTTCACCAAGCATATTATCGATAAAGGAAATATAAATTCTTTCTCAAATAAAGATCAAATCCACCAGTTACGGCGTGTTTTCAGGTTACATTCTGGGGATAAGTGCATCTTCTTCGAGGGGAATGGAGAGGAACATGTTTGTGAGGTCATATCGATGACAGACGTTAAACTCGAGTTTCGAGTGCTTGAAACACATCCTGTGAAACCTGTTATTCGCAAGCTGTCTTTGGCGGTGTCTCTTATCAAAAAGGACAATTTTGAATGGGTAATTCAAAAAGGAACGGAGCTTGGGGTGACAGAATTTATCCCCCTTGTGAGCGAACGAAGTGAGAAGAAAGGTTTCAATATGGAGCGTGCGGAAAAGATTATGATTGAGGCGCTCGAGCAGTCAGGACGAGGTGATACTGCGCACATTCAATCTCCGATTGATCTCGATGTTTTTCTTGCTTCAGAAAAAAGAAAGATCATTGCCTTTAACACATCTGGGATAAAATTTTCATCAAAAAATTCTAAAGAAGAAATTGTTGCATGTATCGGACCTGAAGGCGGTTGGTCAGAAAAAGAAATTGAAATGTTTAAAGATAAAGGTGTTGAAGTGGTAGAACTTGATACTCCAGTTCTGCGAGCCGAGACCGCAGCGATCGCCGTAGCTACATTATTTTTGGCGCAATAAATTCAATAAAAAAACCGCGCATCACGAGCGCGGTTTTTTTATTACTTTTGTTTTTCTAGGAATTCAAACACGGCCTGGTTGGTAAGAATTTGTTCAAAGTAAACGCGAGCGCTTTCTGGATTTACATCTTTGTGATGTTCTTGAGCGTGCTTAACTTCAGCTTCAATTTTTTCTTTATCCGCTTCGATCTTTTCTTTCTTTGCGATGTGATCAATTGCGAGATCAAGCTTCACTCGTTTCATTGCATCCACTTTCCATTCTTTTTTTAGATCATCTTCAGACTTTTTCAAATGCTTGAGATACTCTTCAAATTTAAGTCCCATGCGCTCAATATCATGCGTCATCTGAGAAAGCATTCGGCGTAATTCTGCTTCAACAAGTACTTCAGGAATTACAACTTCCAAATCTTTGGTGAGCGCATCAACAAGTTCAAGTCGCTTCTTTTCTTTAGCCTTGTGTTCCTTTTCGCTTTCAAGATTCTTTCGAAGGATTGCTTTGAAGTCAGCGACATCTTTAAACTCACCCCAAGTTTTTACAAGATCATCAGTGAGTTCAATTGGCTTTGCTGGCTCATCTGCATCACTTTTCTTTGTACCGATGCGAGCGTAATTATTCTTGATGTCTTCAATTGCTTTGTCGACTTCTGTGTCCGTCACGGCGATCACATCATCCTTCTTTTTATTTTCTTTTGCTGCAATTTCTTTGTAACCAAACTTTCCTATTTCAGGAACGACTGCAGTGATGATAGTAAATTCAAGTGGATTACCTTCTGCGATTTTTGTAATTGAAACTCGTGGATGTCCGATCGCATCAATTTTTTCTGCTTCAAGAATGTGACTGTATGCGTGTGAGATTGCATGCTCAGCTGCCTCGCTTAAAAGTGCAGCACCGCCAATTTTTTCTCGAACAAGTTTTTCAGGAGCCGCACCCTTTCTAAAGCCGGGCATAGTTATCTCCTTTTTAATTTCCATGAGTGTTTCTTCTACCGCTTCCGCAAACTCCTTGGCATCTATCGAGCTCTTAATCTCAACTTCGCCTGTTTCAGGGAGCTTCTTTGTAACTGCTTTATATGAATGATGTGATGACATATATATGTATTGTTGTGACAGGAAGTCTATCCGCAAAGAGCGGTTTTGTCCATAAATTGAATATGAGGGTAAGCAAAAGCCCCGTTTCCGGGGCTTAGTGCTTTTATATGCTTTCGAGACCTGTGAGATCAACATCTGTTGAGCCACTTGTCTGAAGTTCTGCTTCGAGGTCAGATACTTCGTCAGAATTGTTTGATGGAGGCATTGCTTCATCATTTGCGAGCATGGTTTCAGTAGTAGTAACTGTTGCTTCTGCTCCGTTTCTATTAGTGATTTTCTCTCCCCAGAAATAAAGCGCAGCTATAACAAGAAGAATGAGTACAACAACAATAGCGATAATAGGGCCGAGGCTCTTCCTATGCATTGTTTCTGGTGCCTGAGGTTGAATTGGATCCATATGTTTTTACTTATACTAATTAAATTGTGCCACTAGATGTAGTGCTTGTTGTAGATGTAGAGGTAGTCGTTGTTGCTGGTCGTGGTTTGCTGTCATCCCTTCGATCCTCTCTTCGGTCCTCTCTACGAACATCACCCTGCATACCCTTCATATCTGCAACAACCTTCATAAGTGCCTGTCGCGCATCCTGGATTGCAGTCTGAGCCTTTTTTACGGCCGTCTTAAGCGCTTCTGAGGTAGTTTTTGGTGTGGTGGTTGATACTGGTACTGAGAAGACTGCTTGTACTGTGGTGCTTGCAGTAGCGAGCTTTGAAACAGCAATCGCGAGATCAGCTCGAGCGGCAGTGGTTGTTGCACCTGCAGTCTCGAATTTTGTAAGACGAGTTTCTATTCGAGTTTTCGTAGAATTTAGTTCTGCCAAAGCACGAACGAGTCTTTTGCCAGAGTTTTCAAGAATGTTTGAGAGTCTCTCTGAGATATCATCCTTCTTATCCTCTCTTCGATCCTTGATTTCCTCCTTTCGCTCCTTCAAATCCTCCTTTTTCTCCTCACGCTCTTCGTTCATGTCGTCTTTCTTGTCTCGAAGTTCAGTCTTCTTTGCTTCGATCTGAGCCTTAAGAGCGTCTCTCTTTGATTCAAGCTCTTCCTTCTTTTTTTCGAGCGCCTCTTTGTTGCTAGAGGTCGCTGCTCGCGCTTTCACATTCACTTTAACTGGCGTTGTTGAGCCATTTACAGTGAGTTCAAGTGACGCTTCTTCTGCTGAAACGGTGAGCGCTCCAGAGAAGATAAATGCCACAGCCGCGAATAATGCTACTGATGTTTTCATAAGATATTTCTTTGTTATAGCCGCCTTTGTACAGACACAAAGCCTGAGACATAGTGCGGATCTCCATATTATACAACAAAAAGCCCGCTGTGCCTTTGCACAGCGGGCTTTTTGTTCGGGTGTCTTATTTCTTTTCTTTCTTTGCCTTTGACTCTTTGTAGAGTTCTACAGATCGTTCAAATGCCTTTTCTGCCTCTTTCTTACCCTCAAACCCATGTACGGTAACTTCTTTATTCTGAAGTTTCTTGTATGTTGAGTAAAAATGCTCGATTTCCTTGATGGTGTGCTTGTTTACATCCTTTAGATCAACTACATCTGAGAATCGTGGGTCGTCAGTAGGTACCGCGATCACTTTTGCATCAGAATCACCTGAATCGGTCATGTCCATAATTGCAACAGGGCGAACACGAACGAGAATTCCTGGGAGTAGTGGATATGTAGTGAGAACCACAACGTCGAGGGCATCGCCGTCATCCCAAAGGGTCTGAGGAACGAATCCGTAATCAAACGGGAAGTCCTGAGCGGTATGAGCTACTCGGTCGAGTGCAATAATACCGGTTTCTTTGTCGATTTCGTACTTATTCTTTGAACCTTTGTTAATTTCGATAACAACGTTCATCTTATGTGCTGTACCTGATGGCAAGCCGTGAAGTAAATTCATCATATTTCTATTTAACCCTTATAAATACTACTCAGAAACAGGTTCTGCGGTCTCTGCCTTTGCAACTCCAACTGGTCGAATGTCGATCTTCCAACCGGTAAGTTTTGCTGCAAGACGTACGTTTTGACCACCTTTACCGATAGCAAGTGACTGCTGATCTTCTTTTACCTCTACCGTGGCTGTTTTTGTAACTTCATCGAGAACTATTGATGAAGGTTTAGCTGGAGAAAGTGAATCTTCGATAAACTTCTTTGGATCTGCTGACCATTCGATAATATCGATCTTTTCGTTGTTAAGTTCGCTTGTAACAGTCGTAACTCGAACACCTCGCTGTCCAACAAGTGATCCAATAGGATCAATGTGTGAATCATGAGACATAACAGCGATTTTTGATCGTGATCCTGCCTCTCGAGCGACTGCCTTTACTTCAACAGTCTTATTTGCGATCTCAGGAGCCTCGATTTCAAAGAGTTTTTCGAGGAATTTTGGATGTGATCTAGAAAGTTTAAGGAATACGCCTCGAGGAGACTCTTCTACGCGGAAAAGGTATGCGCGAAGTCGCTCACCTTGCTTGTAGTGTTCGCTTCGGATTTGCTCTTCAAAGGGCAAAATACCCGTTGCACGGCCCATATCTACGAAAATAGTGCCTCGTTCGATTCTCTGGACGGTTCCCGAGACAATATCACCTTCACGCTTGCCGTATTCACCCAAAACTGACACTTTTTCAGCTTCTCGGATCTTCTGAATGATGACCTGCTTTGCTGTTTGAGCTGCAATTCGGCCGAAATCATCTTTTGGTTCAAGAGGGAAGAGCATTTCCTCATCGAGTTCCACGTTTTTCTTGATCATTCGTGCTTCGTCAATCCAGATATGGTGTTCTGGGTTGTATCGAACACGTTCATCGTCATCTGCGAGCTCAGGAAGCTCTTCTCCCTCAGGAATATCGATAACTTTTGTGTCATCTACGGCGATTTTTACCTGAAAGAACTCGGTTGCGCCTGTATTTACGTCAAAAGTAGCTCGAACAATCTGTCCGCGCTTGCCGTACTCCTTCTTATAAGCGGTAGCTAGAGCCATTTCTATGGCTTCGAGTATCTTTTCCTTTGGAATTCCTCGTTCTTCCTCGAGCTGGCCGAGTACAGAATGAATTACTTTAAGATCAAACAACATGGGTGATATTTCTATTAATAACGATGCTAATAAAGTGCCTATTAAACAAGAAAGTCCGCCCGGAGGGCGAACTTACATACTTCATAGCATATATTTTTATCTGGCATTTGTCAAATGAAAGCTATACACAGGTTATCTACACAATTTAGGTTTTGACTTGTCCATATCCTTGCTATTATGGTATGGATGAAATCTCTTTTTGTAAAAATTCTCTTCGTTCTTTCACTCTCTGTACTTCCTCTCTTTGCATCCGCTGATGTTGGAAACGTCACTGGCTACGCATGGTCCGACAATATTGGTTGGATTAGTTTTACGTGTCTTAACACGAGCACGTGTGCAAGTAATGGTGGTAACGACTACGGTGTTACAGAAAATCCTGGTGGCAGTCTCACCGGCTACGCATGGTCAGATAATATAGGATGGGTCAAATTTGGCGGTCTCGCTAGTTTTCCATCTGGAGCGGGTACTGTTGCTCAGAACGCTCAGCTTGTTGGAGCAAATCTTGTTGGATGGGCACGAGCGTGTGCCGGAACAGCAGGAGGAGATTGTTCAAGCATGACAAGTCGAACAGACGGTTGGGATGGTTGGATTTCACTTGGAGGTACAAACTACGGTGTAACAAAAGTTGGTCAACAGTTTACGGATTATGCATGGGGCGGAGATGTAGTAGGTTGGATACTTTTTGACATACAAAATAAATTCCCAGCTGTCTGTGCTGGATGTGGAGTTATAGGTGGCGGCGGAGGAAGCAATGCGGATCTCGATGTGCGAAGTGGTGGAGCAGGTGGACCATCAATAGTAGGTAACGGTGCAGTCCTCTACGGCACTATCCCAACTTTTGTGTGGACGATCGTATCTCCGACAATGACATGCGATATCACAAAAACAGCTGGAGGCACAGCATTCACCTCTATATTAGGAGAGACCACATCAGGCTCTCGTGCCGGCAATCCTCTTAGCTCAGCTGGTCTTCATACATATCATCTTGAATGTACAAACCCTGCATATACAAAAGATGTAAGCTTTACCGTAGCGCCTCAAGTCACAGGCTTCTCAATGGGTGGAACTGAAACGGCTCGCATTCAATTCTTGGGATCAGGTCCTGCGAATTCTGAAATAAAGTCTCTATTTGTAACTCCTGGAGGTGGATTTAGTAATCCAGTTACAATTTCTATAACAGGTTTTCCTACTCCTCCTGCAGGAACCACCTTCACATATTCACTCGGAGGTAGTCCGTTTGTAGCAAATCCACCATCAGTTGTGATCAGTGATCCGTATCTCGCAGGTCAGACATTCCAGATTCGTTCATCAAGACCGATTTCAAATACATACACAATCACTCTCACAGGTACAGCAAGCGGAGCATCAAATGTAACAAAGGACATCATTCTTGATCCTCGAGCATTTGATCCTTCATTTAATGAAATTTAAACGAGCATGAAAAAGATTATTCTCATAATTGTTGTGTTGGCCGCGGTTGTCCTCCTTGTGCTATGGAAAGTATCGCAGGATAATGTAAAGCAAGAATCAACTTCAGTAGAAACTGCCCGAGCGCTCGACAGACTGGCGGCGCCGACACCGGAAGAAAAGCCTCTTACACCAGAGCAACAGGAAGCAATTCAAGGTTTATCAGCTCCTCAGACTCAGAAATCAGAGGCGCAGATGAAACAAGAAGCTGAAGCGTTACGATTATTAGAAGGAAAATAAAAGCACAACAAAACCCATGACTCGAATTACAACGATTACCATAGCAACACTAAGCGCACTCTCACTCACTCTCTTTCCACTTGGAGCAGGTGCGTGGACAGGTCCGTCCGCAACACCGCCAGGTGCAAACACTGCGGCTCCTCTTAATGTGTCTGGCAACTCTCAGGCAAAGGCAGCAGGACTTCTTCTTGCAACTTCGGCGGCTACGTACGGTCTTCTTGTGCAGAATGGAAACGTGGGTATTGGGCTTCTCAATCCAGTCTACAAGCTTGAGATTGCAGGGAGTGTAGGAGCAGGTGCTTTCTTCTATACGTCAGATCGAAATCTCAAGAAGAATATTTCTCCATTGAACGGCTCTCTTTCAAAAATTTTGAGCCTCGAAGGTGTTTCGTTTGCTTGGAAGGATACTGGAGCAAAGAGCGTGGGCCTCGTAGCGCAGGATGTTGAAAAGGTGTACCCAGAGCTTGTTCATACAAATCCTCAGAGTGGTATCAAGTCTGTTGAATACGGAAACCTTGTAGCACCACTTATTGAAGCAATCAAAGAACAGCAGAAGCAGATTGATCAATTAAAAGCAGAGGTGAAGGCACTTAAGGGGGAATAAATATATGGATCCAATAATTCAAGCAAACCCAGAGCAAAAGCAATCTCCGAAATTTGTGTTAGTTGGGATACTTTTGTTAGCTGCTGTTGGTCTTGGTGGCTACATCTATATGACACCTGGTACCTCTAAGACAGTAGAGCAAGATGGATATACCCAAAAAGAGGCAGTGGAATATGTAAAGACATCTGCAACAAATGCAGTAGCTGCAAATTCAGTTAACATCTCTGGTTGCGCACCTGATGTAAAAGTAGCTCAGGTAAATATGGGGGATGCTTTGGAATTTAATAACCCCGACAGAATTGGTCACACGATTTGGTTCAGTCCCGATCAAACATACCTCATTCCACTTCAAAGTAAGGTAAGTATCAAGCTCAATTTTTTGAAATTTCCAGGCGTAGTTGATTATATGTGCGATTCCAAGTTTGTCGGCCAGGTTTTTATTACCAATAAATAATGAAAGCGCTAACTATGAGAGCTTTAATACGAAAAATCGGAATAGTTTGCTTTACTGTTTTGTCACTTGTGGTGGTGCTTGGGAATAATGCTTTTGCCGCTGAGCGCTATCAAGTGGATCCTGGGCAGACGGCTATAATTGATGAATGGGGTGTTTGTTACAACGTAACAAACAATGTTCCTAATCCACCTGTCTTTGTCCCAACTAGAACATCGGGGGAATGGAGTTCATTTTATACAAACGTACCGCCTAATGTGCAGTTGACACCATGTGTTGCTGGAATTCCTGGGTGTATGGATCCTGTGGCTACAAATTATGATCCTGCAGCAACTATAAATGTTGGATGTACATATGCACCCGGCTGCGATCCTATTGCTGGAACCACTTGTACCTCTGGTAGCAATGTGTGCGGCCAGTACACGACAGACAGTTATGACTGTACAGGTAGTTGTCCTGCGGTCACACCGCCTGACACAAACTGTCCTATGATTGTTGTGGGATGTACAAGTCCCGGCGCTCTAAACTATAATCCCGCAGCTAATGTGAGTGGTCTTTGTCTATGGCCAACAGGATGTATGACTCCTGGTTATGACAATTATGATCCAGCTGCTGTGGTTCCTGATTCTTGTAATTGTAATGCTGGTAGGTCATGGAACGGTAATGCGTGTCAGGATGATGCGCTTCCAATTGACGGAGGTTGGTCGGCTTGCAGTGTTTCTTGTGGGGGTGGAACTCGTAGCTGTGATAATCCAGCACCAGCAAACGGAGGTGCGGCTTGTACCGGTTCAACAGATTGCAACACACAGGCTTGCCCTACAGGTCCTGTAGATGGAGGTTGGTCAGGATGGGGACCTTGCTCTGCTTCTTGCGGAGGAGGAACTCAAAGCCGTTCATGTGATAACCCTGTACCTGCAAACGGAGGCGCTGCCTGTTCTGGTAGTTCATCACAAGCTTGCAACACTCAGGCGTGTTTAGCGGGATGTACAACTGAAACCTGTGGAGCAACTGCTCCTAATGGTGATGTTTGTGGTTCACCTGTTGATCCTGGATGTGGTGGCGGTCCAGTCGGACCTCGTGGATGTAGTACTGAAACTTGCGGAGCAGTAGCTCCTAATGGAGACATTTGCGGCTCACCAACTGACCCTGGATGTGGTGGCGGTCCAGCATGTGTTCCAAGTTGTGCAGGAAGGACTTGTGGGGCAACTGATAGTTGCGGCACAGGAACTTGCGGTTCACCAACTGACCCTGGATGTGGTGGCGGTCCAGCATGTGTTCCAAGTTGTGCAGGAAGGACTTGTGGGGCAACTGATAGTTGCGGCACAGGAACTTGCGGTTCACCAACTGACCCTGGATGTGGCCCAATTGGCCCTGCAGGTTGTACGACTGAGTCTTGCGGAGCAACTGCTCCCAACGGTGATATGTGTGGAGGGGTTTGTGATTCAGGTTGCCCAGCAGCAGGATCACCTGGATGTACTGGAGCTTGTACTACAGAAACCTGCGGTGCTCAATCTCCTAACGGATCTGTCTGCGGTAGTAATTGTGATGCGGGATGTCCTGGTGCTGGTGGACCAGGTTGTGGAGGAGGCGGGGGCGGAGGAGGACCTACGTGTGACCCAACATGCGGGTGCGGAATGCACGAGGAGTTCGTTTGCGATATTATGGATTTGGAATGCACGTGCGATTCATCCCCGTCTGGATGTAGTTTAGATACTCCACCGACATCATGTTCAGCTTTTGAGTGTAATTGTAACGAATATGGCGAGTATCCTAATTGTACTGATTGGTACGGTAATCCCGGAGGATTCAGTTGTACGGTTACGGGTTGTGGTATGAACTGTAATCTTGCCTGCACCATAGGTTCAGATCGATGTGTGCCAGATTAAATTTAAAAGTCCTGTTAAGTTTATATAATTAAAATGAACAACACACTTAAGATAGTCATCGCCTTACTTCTATGTATTTGTGTTGGATATTTTATTTATAGTAAACAGACAAAGAGTACATCGCCACAATTGAATAATAGTGGAACAACTAGCATAAATACTTATAAGTTTGCCGAAGGAAGTTTGCCAAATAATCCGAATATTAAAACCAGTGAACAGAAGTTTCTTTTTGAGAATCTTTTGAAGCGAGATTCAACATTGGAGGAAAGAAAAAAAATTCTAACTATGGCAGTAAATGCAGCCGTGGATACCAATGCGCTCGTCCTTAGCGAAAATTGCCTGTCTAATCCGCCTGTAATTAAAATGACGTACGCTTCGAAGTTAAGTGTCTCAAATACATCAAAAACTGATCAACAGATGATAATTGGTACAAGCAGTGTAATATTGCCAAAAAATTCAGTAAAGACTGTCACGCTTGAGCAGTTGGGAGTAGGGCAGCTTGCTTCTAAAGGAGTAGTGTTGAAGAGTTATGCCTGCACAGGATTAGATTATCCAGCTGGGTTCATTGTTGTATATCCAAACTAAAATTTTCAACAGGCAATTTTTTGCTTTTAGTTGCCTTTTCTTAATTGTATTAAGTGGCTTTTTTCTACGCTTTTATAGTATTGGTTCGCAGTCTTTATGGATAGATGAAATTTATACTGTGAACGCTGCATTTTCTGTACTCGAACACGTTATCCCTCTACTTGACTCCGGTCAAATATATACAAATAATTTTGTTTCTGTATATCTCACGGCTCTTACTATTAAGATTGCTGGGTTTGATGTATTTAATCCTTGGGCCTCAAGGTTACCGTCTGTTTTTTTTGGAACCTTACTCATCCCATTAGTGTATTTTCTTTCAAAGAAAGTATTCGAGAATGAAAAAGCTGCATTTTTTTCGGCGTTTTTAATTGCTTTTTCGTATCTTGAAATTGCATGGTCTAGGCAGGTAAGAGGATATGCTGCACTAGCTTTTTTTATAACCATAGCTTTGTATCATCTTTGGAATTATCTTTTGGAAGCAAAAACACGGAATTTGTTAATATTTTTTGTGTATTATGTACTCGCATGTCTATCTCACTGGGCTGCACTTACATTTACACCTTCATTACTATTAGTTCTCGTAATTAAAAAACAGATACCAGTTGAAAAGCTGTGGGGGAAGATATTGTTTTTTACGCTATTTGTAATACCTCCTTTGATTCTTTTAAAATTTAAGTATCCGGTTTCAGGAGGGATTTTCCTAAGGTATGCAGTCTTCCCATTTTTTCCTATCGTGAGTATTCTTTTTGGCTATATTGTTGTTAGGTTATTTGAGTACCCTTCAGTAAAAGGCAGGTTAGTTCCAAAATTAGTTTTGGCAGGTTGTGTTGCGATAATTGTTTTCATGATGCCACTTCAGCTTATTCCACTTAAGACACACGAACTTTATCTCCAGGCCCCCCAGCCAGATTTTAATAAGGTTTTTTCAATTATTCTAAATGAAAGAGAGAGTGATGATGTTGTCATCACATTGCGTCCAGTTTTGAGTCGTCTGTATTTAGGTAGCGACGGTCTATGGCTCTCGCTTAAATCAAAAAAAGTTGATGAAATTGATATGTACGTTGGAGCAAAACCACTTGTTAAATCATCCGAGTTAATGGACGTAATTAATTTTGGGAGTGGTTTTATTGTGGTGGATGGGCACTCGTTTTTCACTATTCTACTGAAAAAATATCCAGAAATTTTTGAGCATCCCAAGCTTAAACTTAGAATGTATTCCTGTGGTGCAAAACAATTAGACTGTATCTGGCTTTACCGTTTTTAAAGTTACAATTAGAACACACGTTTGCTTTTTTTTCTAATAGGCGTATGCTTTAGCTAGAGCACTATATGTTGTCAATGATGTTGTTTAAAATCATGTTTTTGGAGGTAATAAATGAAATCTACAGGCTTTGTTTCTGTTTGGTTTCCGTACGTGGCGATTTCGCTACTACTGTTTGTTGAATGTTTTTCAGCTCCGAACGTAAAGACGGCTTTTGTTCCGTCATTCGTTCCAACACCACTCGAGGACCTCACTACCACAGATCCTTCAATCCGTCGTCAGATTCCACTTCTCAGCGGTTGGGTTGTCAGAAATCAAGCTAGAATTGTTGGAAATCCACGATTGATAATCAAGGATGGTAGTTTGGTGGGTGTCGATGTTGATTATGTTAATGATGAACCCAGTCCGATTGAGTTGGGCTACAAACGGTTTGAAACTCCTTTTGCACTCCCTTCAGACGTCTCTGAAAAGAGGGTAGAAGAGGAGGTTTGGAAGAAAATTTGCAAACAGGGTTCAGACCAGACAAGTGACTTCTTCGGCAGTTATTCCTTGGGGCTAAATTTAGTTCAAGGGGATAAGGAAAGAATTGTATACGGTATTTGGTATCTACGAAAAAATACCACCTATACTCGATACGATTCGAAGAAAAATAAGTTTGTCACATCGGCACCACAGGTTTATCTGAGAAGGATAATGGAGCTTGCTGCATTGCCAGCTCCGACGCCGTTACTGGTTACAGAGAGGCCAGATCTGCGTTTGGTGACCGAGGAGAAAGAAGTTACCCTTACCCTGACAGCGGCACATGTACCCTTCAAATTGGAGGTTGATTCCAAGTTGGCCACCGTGATGGAGCCTGTAAGGGTCGTTGCGGAGTGGTTGGATGTCCAGCCTGTTTTAAGGAATGGAAAGATCGATCAGCTTAAGATTGTTCGGGTGGCCGCAGGTACTCCTTTAGAGAAGGCTGGTGTCAGGGTTGGCCAGCAAATCCGGAGTATCCAAGGGGTGAACGTAATCGGACTGACTGAGCGAGAGTATGATCAAAAGATGATCGAAACTCCTGTAAAGGGAACATTTCAGATCGAGGTGATTGATTCCTTTGGTAAGATTACTCGTATTAATCTGATCCAGAGCCCGTCTCCACTAGCATCTGTATCTCCTTGAGATTGTTTCAGGCACTTGCAAACCAATGAATTCGTTCATTGGTTTTTTATTTTCGTGAAACGAAGGAAAGATTATACAGCGCCAGAAAAAAAGGAAATAAGTTTGCAAGAAACCCAACTAAATCCTTTTTGCCTAACGAAAAGTAAGCCATAAGAAGCAGACTGCCAGATATGCTTGTGTACCAAAAGTAGACAGGAAGTACACTTTTTTGAGCCTGTCTTGATGCAATAACCTGTATGACCCACCGTAAGGAGAAAAGCGCTACGCCTGTGAATCCGACTATATTCCAGAAATAACTAGTCATTTTTAATTTTCGATTTAAATATATAAATATCAACTAATCCTTTAATGGTTCTATTGCTGAGATTATATTTCGTCTTCCCCGCAAATCTTTTTCTTGCCTGGATAGGGACCTCAATCAAAGTCAGACCTGCACTCTCCAAAAAACTTGGAATAAACCTGTGCATCCCTTCAAAAAGATGTAAGTGGGGAAGGTGACTCTTTCGAATAAGCTTCATTGCACCAGTATCCCGAGCGCTGTCCCGTGTAAATATACTTCTTACCCGGTTTGCGATTTTTGAGGCCGCACGATTCACGATACTCCTTTTTCTATTGATTCGATAGCCACATACAAAATCCGCCTGTAGCGAAGCCTCAAGTAATTTATGAATATCCTGGGGATCACATTCACCATCTCCGTCCATGAGTACACATAATTCGTGACTTGCCTGATTAAGACCGTGCCAGGTCGCATGGCTTTGGCCTTTTCTCTCTGCAAAAGAGAGTAATGTAACGTTTTCCCGCTCTGAGACAATGGCCTGTGTTCGGTCTGTACTGCCATCGTTAACCACAAGTATTTCTGCTGCAGGGTGCATTTTTTCTACCTCGTCGAGCACAAATCTAATGCTTTCTTCTTCATTGTGGACAGGGATAATAATAGAAAACTTCATAGGTCCTCATTCTACCGCCTTTAGAGGCAACAAAAAACTCCCCGAAGGGAGCTTTTGTAGCGACTGATTACTTTGCGAGGGCTGCTTTAATCTGGCTTTCAAGGCTGTCTGCTGAGACTGCGCCGCCGAGTACTGTATTACCCTTTGCGGTAACAATCACGCTGTAAGGCGTACCTTTTGCTCCAGCTGAGATGCCACTCTGGTACTGCGCTTCTACTTTAGCTGCATATTTGCCGCTATCAAGGCAGGTCTGGAACTTTGCTCGATCAAGACCAATATAAGCAGCGATGTTTGGAAGTTCTGATGCTTCGAGTCGGTTGTTTGTTGGGCTTACTTCAAACAATCGGTCGATATATTTCCAGAATCCATCATTTCCACCAAGTTCTGCTGCACATTCAGATGCTTCAGCTTCTTTTCGTGCCTTTGAATGGAGAGCATCAAGAGGGAAGTGTCGATATACCCACGCAACATCAGTTCCAGCAAATTTTGCTGTGACTGTCTTGAGTGTTGAATGGAACTGCTTACAGAACGGACATTCGAGATCAGAATATTCAACTATGACTGCTTTTGCCTTTGCGTTACCACGGATATGGTCAGCAGAGGTAACTGCTGGAACCTTGACCGCTGCTGCAGCTGTAGGAGCCGCAGCCGTAGGATTTGCAGCTACTGCTGCAGTTGTTCCTTTTACTGCCATGCCTCCAACATTGCTTAGGCCAAAATAAAGTCCTGCGCCAATAAAGAGTCCCGCGAGGGCAACTGAAAGGGGAAGCGTGAGCCAATCCCTATAATCTGATTTTTGATCAATGTGTGTCATGCGTATAAACGTGTGAAAAAATAACAGGTTGATTGTATCACGCTCGATATATTTTTGTTATGCTTTACGTATGTTCAAGCGACAGTTTAAAAGTATGTGGCGCACCAATGCACCCAAGAGGATTTTCAAGAAAATTATCCTCGCGCTTCTTATCACCCTCGTTGTGTACGGTATCGGTTCGCTTCTGGTTAAAGACACCGTTGAGGCACCGCAATCTCCGGTCGCAACAGTGTTTATGACAAAAGATGGCTTTGTTCCAACAGAAATTGCCATAAAGCGTGGCCAATCAATTGAATTTATCAATAGTTCACCTGTTGGATGTTTGGCAGGGGACGCGGAGTGTAATGTCTGGCCGGTATCAGATCCGTATCCATCTCACGATCTTTATCCGGAGTTTAATTCACAAAAACCAGTACAGCCGGGCACTTCCTGGATTTTCACCTTTAAAAAATCAGGTAATTGGGGTTTTCACGATCATTTAAGGTACAAGAATCGTGGTGTGATCCGTGTTATTGGCGAGTAAGAGCAATCCCCAGTTTTTCCTGCCGATTGTGCGATATACTAAAGGGGATTCACTCAATCTATGTACATCGAAGAGCAACAACTAAAAACCTTCATCGTTGATTCCGGTCTCGTTTCAAAAAAAGACATCGCTGATGCCGAAAAGGAAGCACGATCAAAAAAAACCGGTCTCGGTGAAATACTTGTTGTACAAGGAAAGCTATCAGAAGACGATCTTCGTAAAACCCAAGCGTATATTTTGGGAATTCCTTTCGTGGACCTCAAAGGGCAGAAGATTGATTTTACGGTTCTTTCACTTGTTCCAGAACCAATTGCACGTAGCCACAATATAGTCGCTTTCAAGAAAACGTCTGACACGCTCGAGGTTGCCATGCTTGATACCGACGACCTTCACGCAATCGACTTTATTAAAAAGAAGGTGGGTCTGCGCATCATGCCGCGTCTGACCGATGCTGAATCAATCAAATCGGTTCTACTCCAGTATCAAAAAAGCCTCAAAGCTGAGTTCGGAGACCTTATCAAGAAGGAAACAGCTACTCTAAAGGCTCTTTCAGAGGAAATAGGGGGTAAGGCAAACGAGGGGGATCTCAAAAAGATGGCCGAAGACCTCCCGGTTATTCGTGTCGTTGATACGCTTTTGAAGCATGCCATCATACAGGGTGCATCCGACGTTCATATTGAACCGATGGAAAAGGAGCTTTTGGTGCGATATCGAATTGACGGTCTTCTCCACGATGCTATGGTGCTCCCTAAAGAGGCAGAAACCTCCATTACGGCGCGTATCAAGGTGCTTTCGAATCTGAAGCTTGATGAGAAGCGTTTGCCTCAAGACGGGCGTTTTAAAGTCGAAATGAACGAAGAGAAAGTGTCGCTTCGTGTGTCGATTTTGCCAACATTTTATGGTGAAAAGACAGTTATGCGACTTTTGCGAGAATCTGTTTCAGGTTTTAGTCTTGAGCACCTTGGTTTTCATGGGGAAGCGCTCGAACGTATCCATGCAGCAACAAAGCTTGCGACGGGTATGATCCTTGCGACGGGACCTACAGGATCTGGTAAGTCTACAACCCTCTATACAGTGCTTGATATTTTGAATACACCTGACGTAAACATCTCAACTGTTGAGGACCCGGTTGAATATCAGATGCCTCGAGTTAATCAGACCGCTGTTCGCCCAGATATCGGCTTTACATTCGCAGTGGGACTACGAACTCTCGTTCGACAAGACCCCGATATCATCATGGTGGGAGAAATTCGAGATAACGAGACTGCTGCGCTTGCCGTAAACGCTGCACTTACTGGTCACTTGGTGCTTTCTACGCTTCACACCAACTCTGCTGCTGGTGCAATGCCACGACTTCTTGATATGAAGATCGAGCCGTTCCTTCTTGTATCGACGCTTTCGGTGGTGATTGGTCAGCGACTTGTGCGAAGACTCACCGAATCTCGAGAGCGCAGGCCTCTTACAAAAGCGGAACTCACTGCACTAGGCAAAGTAGTGGATCTTGATCGAATGCTCAGTATCTTGCGCGCAGAAAAAGCAATTGGTCCAAAAGATGAGTGGGACAAAGTTATGTTTGGAGTGCCGCGAGTGACACCCGATAACGATGGATACAAAGGGCGAGTTGGTATTCACGAAGTTTTGAAAATGTCTCCAACTATTAAGGAGCTTATTATGAAAGGGGCAACATCGGGCGCTATAGAAGAACAAGCAAAGCGAGAGGGAATGGTTACGATGCTTGAAGACGGTATTTATAACGCTGCTCAAGGATATACGACTATCGAAGAGGTGCTTCGTGTGGTGACGGAATAATTCGGGCGCATAAAAAAGAGCCTCAATCGAGGCTCTTTTTTATGCGCCCGGCGCTCTTTATTTAATCTCGTAAGTAATCGTCACATTCGAGACAATCTTGCTTTCACCAGTTGGAAGTGAGACCTGGTTTGATACTTCCTGTGCAACAGCTGAACCACCCATGCCTACATCTTTTGCCATGTAGTAAGGCTGATACGGAGACTGTTCATAGAAGCTTGTAATACCAACGATCTTTACGCCAAGTGATGCTGCGAGCTCTTCTGCCTGAGTCTTTGCATCTTCGATAGCCTTATCTCGCGCTTCTCGAAGAAGTTCATCCTGCTTATCAACAGAGAATGAAAGGCCAGAAACATTCGTTGCTCCGAATTCACCTATACCTGAAAGGAGAGTTCCGGCATCTTCAAGTTTTCGTACCTTGATTTGAATAGTTTGAGATACGACATATCCTGCGAGAACCTGCTTACCTGCAACATATGCTGTGCCGTTTGTGTAATCGTAACGAGGGTAAATATCGTATGAGATTGTCTTTACGTCCCTGTCTTCAACACCTGCTTTCTTTATATAAGCGAGGATTGAATCCATTTTCTGAGCTGACTTTGTCTGAGCGTCGCTTACTTTTGACGCCTCTTCGCTTACCGTAAAGGTAAATGTTGCGATGTCGGGAGTAGCAACAACTTCACCTTTGCCTGATACGTTGATCTGGCTTGGCATGTTTGTAGACTTGCCGATATACGACATTGATTTAAATTCTGAAGCGATTTTGACGCCGACAAATGCAATAAGAATAATGCAAAGGCCGGTAAGAAGACTCCTCATAAGAGGATTGTTATTTATTGAATCCATTTTAATATAATTAATAATCTAGTTAGTGGGCGATTGTGCTGCAATCAGCCCGTAAAGGTGCCGCTGGGGCCCTCTAGTAATAGAAGACGGACGAGGTCAACTATTCTTACACATCTCTACTTTTTTCCGCGGCACGATATTTCTGCCGATAGTACAAGATTATCAAATAAAGAAAGGACCGTCATTGGGCCAACACCGCCGGGAACGGGTGATATTGCCGAAACAACAGGAGAAACTTCTTTGAAATTCACATCGCCAACAAGTTTTCGCGTAGGCATTTCTTCGTCGAACTTTTTACCAGTAGTGCTATTGATCCCTACATCTACTACGATTGCACCGGGCTTAATGTATGAGGCATCGATATGTTCTGGTTTTCCGATAGCAACGATAACAATGTCCGCTTCCTTGGAAATTTCTTTGGGGTTTGGTGTTTGAGAATGACAGACGGATACAAGGGCGCCTTTTTGTGTGAGGAGGGAGGCGGTTGGAAGACCTACAAGCCGAGAACGGCCAAAGACGGCCACTTTTTTACCTTTCGGGTCGATATTATAAAAATCCATGAGGAGTCCTACACCTTTTGCGGTTGCTGGAATAAATTTGGTTTTAGATGTGAGACCGTCGACATCTTTTGTAGGATCAATTTCTTCGATAAGGCTGTCTTTGTCAGTGTGTGAAGGAATAGGGAGTTGGATGATGATGCCGTGAACATCGGTTCTTTTGTTGAGGAGAGAAATTTGTTCTCGTACTACTTCTGTCGTCGTGGTTTCAGGTAAATGAATATGTTCAACCGCTGCGCCTATTGATAGGGCGAATTTCTTTTTCTGTTCGATGTAGATTACAGACTCTTTGTTATTACCAATCTGGATTAAGGCAAGAAGCGGTTGTACGGGCAATGCCTTTAGACGCACCATAAGCTGTGCTTTAAAGAAATCCCGGGCCTTTTTTCCATCGAGAAGCTGTGACATGAAAGTGACTATATCATGCGTATTCCCGAGAGTCACTTGGCAGACTAAAGCGTCCTAGCAACAAGATAGATAAGAAAGATTCCAATAGCGTTGAAGGTATATGAGATAAGCATGAAACGTCTGGTTGAGATCTTTGAAAGACCCATGAGAGCAAGGCCAATTTCGTCAGGAAGAGGGGATGCAATGATGAGTGCGCCAACAAGTGCAAGTGACCAGCGAACGAATCGATAGCGGAAAATATGGCGTATTCGACGAGATTTTGCGTGAGCTAAAAGATAACTAATATCATTTGATATGTGGCCTTTAACGAAACTAAAGATGACCAGGTCTCCAATGACAGAACCGAGTGCGCCAACAAGAGCGATAACAACAGGTGGGAAGGCGAGGCTTAGCTTTGCGAGAACTACAATTGCGGGCGCTGTTGTAAATGCAGAGGTAAAGAAAAGACCCGCTACAAAGGCACCGACGATGTAGTAGCCGTCTACATGAGCAAGAAAATCATCGATGATCCCAGAGCGGACAAGGAGGAGTGCAACAATGATTGAAATTACCACCACTCCTATGTCCCGCATGATTCTGCCGTGAGCTTTAGTTTCCATGGGGTGTATTCTACCAGCTAATCTACCCAGCAAAAAGCCACCCGTGAGGATGGCTTTTGTTTTAAATAGTGATTTCCTTTGCTGGATTGAAGTTTCCGTCCTCTGCGATGAAAATCTTTGTTCGAGGAACTGAAGGGGCTGTTGACATTGGCTCACCCTGATCTCGATCAAGATAGCTTACTGATACTACAGCCTGAGCTGCTCCTTTGTTGTCGCTTATGACGTCAACGCGGATACCAGTGATAGTAACTCGGTCACCAACGAGAGCATATGACTTGTCAGTCAAAGCGCTACCTGAGTCTTCAAACAATACAATGTACTTGTATGTACCTGAACCGCCTGAATTAACAGCGAGTGAGGTTACAACATACTTTGCACCGCCGACTTCTTTTTCTACAGCGACATCGCCAAGAGTAAGTGTACCCTTAACATTTCCTTCGCTGAACTTTGCTGTACCGTTTTCAAGAGCTACACGTGCACCGCTTTCAGATGCTGAAACTGACGCGCTCTTAAGTCTTCCGAGAAGGGAAGTGTCTGTAGATTCCTTAGTTACAGGAGCATAATCTTCCTTTGTAACACCTGAAGGAGTCTCAGTTGGGGTTTCTGTTCCGTTGTTTTCTGTATTTGGGGTCGCTGAGTCAGAACCATTAAACGCCATGTAAGCGATTACGGCTAGGACGATCAAGACTACCAATACTGCTATTCCTTTCTTATTCATATGAATTGTTAACTACTGTCAGTAAAATTGACTCGGCCATTGTAGCACGAGGTTTTTCGATCTCAAAGCTATTTCTCCTCTAGATTGTGTGAACTTCTATGTCTTCTTTTCCGTCAGAAATGACCACAGAAAAAGAGATTCTACCCAAAAGTTGACCGCGTGGGCTTGCTACATCCACTCTCCACTGACCGGGGAAAAGGTTTTCTTTGACGGAATATGTCCTAAATCCTCCATCGCGACCTCCGGTGATGCCGAGTTTGACGGTATTTGCGGTTGTCCACGCTCGGTCTTTGGTGTCGTAGTACTGCCAGTTGTGAATAACGTCAGTCTTTAGATTGGTCGGTGCAAATATGGCTGTTATGGCATAGAGAGGCTGACCGGGCACCATATGAATTGTCGGATCGGCAGAAAAAATTTTAAACCATTCTTGTTCTTCGCCAAACGCGTGGTACGTTCCATCGGGAAGTTTAATAAGTGATCGATAAATACCAACTTCCTTGAGGGCAAGCGGGATTGGGGGAATGAGGTTGGTGAAGTAGAGAGCATTCATGATTCCAAAGATGAGAAAAATGAGAAGCGTAAAGTATGGAGCGCTCCTCTTTGTTCTCTGAGGCGCAAACCATGAAAGCATATATACAAATAGGCCGGTGATGATAAGGCTTGTGATACCAGAGACGATAAAAATAGGGTCACCCATTTTGCCAAGGATGATAGGGAGGAAAAAGATAAGATATGAGAAAAGTGCTGTGAAATATACAGCGATTTGAAAGCTTAAGCGGAGGTAGTTTTTTCGAAGGATCTCGTTTCCGACTATGTAACCAACGAGAAGGAGAAGGAACGGCCAGCTCGCGGTGATGGTTCCACTTTTTGAATAGAACAGGAAGGATGCGCTGAAAAGACCTCCGAGACAGAATTGCATCATGAATACCAGGATGAGATGGATTGTTCCTGAATGCTCGCTCTCATATTTTGTCTGGCGAATGTTTAGGAGCACAATCGAGAGCGCAGAAATGATGAGGTAGCTTATGAGGAGTGCGTTTGAGAAAAACACATCGATGCGGCGAAGCATGAGGTTATCAAAGATAAAGCCTCCCAATACGGTGACAGGGGAAACATAGCGTTCGTATTTAGTGAAGAAGGCGATTGTTTTATCAATCATGAACTTATTATTGCACAGAGAGCTGTACAGAGGAAAATAAACTGATTTAGTTTATAAAATTACTGAACAGTGCTTGTCGATACCACCATGCTTGGTGTTGATGTGGCGTTTTTTGATATTTTGCACGCGTATCGTCGGTTGAGTGCGTCAACGGTTACATCATTTACATCACCTGTTTCTGCGAGGTCGTATCTATTTTGAAATGCACGTACTGCGGCTAGTGTAGAAGGGCCAAAGTATGCTGTGAGATAAACTCCACCCCCGGTTTCTTCATTTGGATCAATGTATAAGCCCTCGTTTTTAAGCGCCGCTTGAAGTGCTTTTACTTCGATAGGGTAGTACGCAACGCCGCCTGGGCCGAGGATTCCTTCGTTTGATGGATTTTTCAGATCTTTTTTATCGCCAAACTGGGTGTTATAGCTGAACGTAAAACAAAAACCAGAGGTGTGGGGCTTAAAGAATAAGAACGCAGCAGATGTAACTACGATAAGCGCTACGAGAATAATAAGAGCCTTTTGGTTTTGAGTAATTGATTTTGATTCCATATTTTTATTACCTGCAGATTACTCTTGTGAACCACTTTTTGCAAATTTACCGAGAATAAAAACGTTGCCGGTTGAAGTAACAAACATTTTGCGCTCCATTGGATCAGGGGTAAAGCATGCGTACTGTGCCGTGACGCTATATCCGAAAGGGACGCGGGATGATGAGGTTACTTGGGTAAACAAACACGGCTCGCTTGATCCTGATTTTTCTGCCTCTTTCTGTGAGTACACGGTGAGCTTATCCATTACATAGCCCTGATTTACCCACGGACCCCAAGCAAAAACAACTGCGGCTCCTAAAAGAAATGTAACGATTGTTTGCATGTTATTTTAATTATTTATTCTGTTGTAACACCATCGAATTCAGGACCATCTTTTTCTGCTTCTTCTTTTGTTTTTCTTGAGATTCCGTCTTTGTGGTGGGCAGGGGAGTAGATTGTATAGAGTTTCAGGTCCTCTGTTTTAGAATCATTTATGACATTGTGTCGTGCTCCTGCAGGGACGATGACAGCATCGCCATCGCGTACAGTGTGCACTGTGTCGTTTATAAGTACGCGTCCTTCACCTTTTTCGAATCGAAAGAATTGGTCATTATCCTCGTGAATTTCGCTGCCAATCTCTTCTCCTGGTAACAAGCTCATTAGTACAAGCTGGGAGTGTGCGCCTGTGTAAAGAACTTTTCTGTATTCTTTATTGTTAACTGTGGCAGTTTCTATGTTTGTTTTATAGCCTTTTTTCATAGCTATAGTATAGCAACTTCTTTCGCGTACTTATCGTACTTTTTCGAGTTCGCTTGCTTCAGTTACTTTGAGAACCAACGTCGCAGGCACAGATGGTGTGGTGGTTATTGGCTGGTTTTGCTTTCGCTGAAGATAATTAACTGAGATTTCAGAAGTATTTGGATCAAACTTAACAGACTGTATTGTGATTCTATCTCCGATAATTACCATGTTTGTTGTTTTCTGGCCGTCTTCGGTGCTTACGATAGCTGCGATTTGATAGAGAGGTCCCGCGTTTTTGTTTTGTCGGGTAAGAAGGAAGGCAACGTCAGATTTTTTGTCACCGTTAAAATCTCCAATCGTTTCATAGCCAATGTGCTGAAGAGACTCGTTGTTTGAAGGATCGCCGGCAGTAATGAGGGCGAATCCATTTACGAGTTTGACTTGTCTTCCATCAAAGAGAATCCATGTGTTCTTTGTGTCGTAAGGCGCTTTCTTGATTGGTGCGGCGGTTGTAGTTGTAATGACTCCTGCGGGTTTAGTGGTGACAGGTGTAGGTTTTGTTTCGACGGTTGTTGTAACAGCCGGTGTTTCTTCGATGACAGGCGCCTCAATCGAGAGGGGACGATTCATGAATACAACAAGTGCAATCAATACAACTAATAGAATGATAATAATTGTTGTCGGCTTTTTGATATTTTCCATAGTGATTCAAGTATAGCACTGACGGAAATAGACAAAACAGGGTATGAAATTGTGAGTTTAGTTAAACCTTACAGCAAAACTGTACATACCCATCTGGCAAATACCTTCGAGTGTGGTTCCGGCGGCCTGTGGAGGCACTTCGATTTCAGTCACACCTGTGGAGGGAAGATTAGTTCTATATCCAATGCTTGGAATTGTAAGTGAGGCAGAACAATCAAATGTACCTGATGTAGTTACTTTCAGTGTTGTTGGGATATTTGCCTGAGCAGAAATTAGTTGTGGGGAATATCCACCTTTAGCTTTGATGTCGATAGTTTGGGCAAGTGGAGTCATTTCTCCCTGAATGACAGTGGATGTGACAGGTGCGGCTTCTTCTTTATTACCAATCACAAATATACCTCCAATAAGCAGGGCTGCGGCTATCAAAAGTATTGTTGGTGTTTTCATTGGTTATAAATTAAAGAAGGGAGAAATAAGTCCTACTGCAACAAGGCTTGTGAGAAGATTAAGGACTCCAAAGAATATAACAATTAATCCGGCAGACTTAAAGAATACACCCGATTGGGTTTTGGTGTGAATTCCAAGTGAGCTAAAGCTTAGGAGTGCGAGAACGGGGAGGGTTCCGAGTGCAAAGACAAACATTGTCATGGCTCCGGTCCAAAAACTGCCAGTGCCAAGCGTGTATATTTGCATCGATTGAGTGAATCCACAGGGCAGAAAGAATGTGGCAAGACCGACAAGGAGCGGGGTAAGTGTGTGGTTTATTTTTTTGAGCCCCTGAATGTGATTTGAAAGAAACTCAGGGAGTCTTGGTTGGAGCTTATCTATCCATGGGAACACATCAAGAAGATTAATTCCTAGTATAAGGAGAACTATCGCCACAAGGATGCTTAGTACAAAGACGCTTGTTGCACCGAGTTGGAATACTGAACCAAGAGCACCGATCACTCCTCCAAGGATAAAGAATGAAACAAGTCGTCCTACATGGAAGAGCAATTGTGGACGCACTTTGTTATGTTCTTTTGCAAAGCTTGCTGACACTGACAGTACAAGTCCTCCAACAACCGCCATACAGCTGGAGACTGATGCGATGAGGCCAATAATAAATGCCGTGCCGTAGGTTACGTCTGTTGCAGTGATTAGGTTAACGATACCGAGCTTTTGAAGCAGAATGAAAAAAGCAATAAAAACCAGTGCGATAGGGAGCGCAATTTTAAATTCTGACCATGTGGCTGTTTGTTCCTGCATTTTAATATGACTTGAAGTGTACGTGTCCGTGAGTTGAGGTCATCTTGCGATAGAAGTGAAGTTCAGGATTAATGCGCTTTGATTCAAAGACAATTTGGTCCATTCCTTCCCAAAGGAGAAACCATGCCGCTGGTTCCAGAAACACCAAAAGGAATGAAGTAAGGAGATTATCAGTTTCTGAATGGAAGTGGATGAGTGCCGCACCAACCATAGAGATGATACCGAGCGCGACCATACTGAGGCCGAATTTCATAATTCTGCTGCGGTCCTGGGCGAGTAGGAGATGATGCTTTTTGAAGTGACCAGAAAGTCTTTCGCGAATAGTTGCTTCGTGAGATTCGCTACGATCCTTTTCGGGAACAAATAGAACTAATTCAACATCACCGGCTTTATCATGTGACGCTCGCTTTATTTCACCCAAAAAATCAACCGAAAGCGCTCGGCGTGAATAAGGTCGCATATCAAAGTCAGAAAATATGTCGTCATAATGCTCGAGCCGAAGTGAAATCTCTGGCATCTCGTCTAAAAGAGGCGCTTGTGATGTGTGATGTTCCATATCGGTATAATACCAAAAAAGAGATTAGGTTGTGAGCGGGAAGTGTGTCCTAAAAACAATTGAGGCATCTTTTTGTCAAATTCAATCGTATTACCGATAGGGTAGTAAAACCGCTCGTAATGACGAGTAGTGAATCTATTATCTTCGGGTTAATAATTAAATATATTTATGAAAAACATAAAAAACATTAAGCTCTCTTTAGGCTTGATGGGTGGATTGGGAGTAGTGGCATTGCTTTTGGCGATGTCTCCTATACAAGCTCAAGCATACGAGGTGAATATTTTGACAGACAGTGATCTTACTTTGGGTATGACAGGCCAGAAGGTTATCGTACTACAGGGTCTTTTACAAGAATTGGGATATATGACCATACCAGCAGGAGTATCATTGGGCTATTACGGTTCTATGACCAAGGATGGCGTGGCACGATATCAGGCGGCACAAAACATTTCGCCTGCAGCTGGATATTTTGGACCAGCAACGAAGGTTGTAATGCATCAGCAATTTCTCTCTCGAGGATGGCTTACAATGTTGGGTTGGTAATTTAAAAAATTCGTGAGACAAAAAAACCGCATGAGCGGTTTTTTTGTGATTTAAAGTGTGATCTCATAGATACCTCTGGTCTCGGGGGAGGTGTCTATTAGTCTGATCCAAGTCGGTGTCACAAGGAAGCACTTTTGATCCTCGAGAAGGACGAATTTCGTTGTTTGTTTACCTTTTAACGCGAGTAGTTCGCCATATTTTAACGCCTCAACATCTGACAATTCGCGAGCGATGCCCTCGTATTGAACACTGCCGGTTTCTTTACTCCAGCCAATAACCATAGAGATTTTCTTGTTTGTCTGCAGGTTTTTATACTTTCGAGTTTTGCTTGATGTGCTAAAGATAAGGCTCAAATCATCTCTTTCTGCAAAAGCCATAACGGCCGATTCTGGCTGGTTCTTTGTATTATCGATGGTTGAAATAACCGATAGTTGTTGGCCTTTGAGGAGGTTTTTAATTTTATCTTTAATGGTTGAGTCGTTCATATGCTTCTTTATTCTGAATCAACTTCGACTCGAAAGCCACCGTAACAGAAACGCTTCCCATCAAACGGCATCCCCATTGCCTGCATTTCTGGACTATTCATAGCGGGATCAGCCATAACTTTTGCGTTGACCTCATCGCGGTGTTCGCGTGAATTAAAAACTATAAATGAGAGCCAGACCGTCTCATCTTCTTTTGCATCGGCGGCACTCATAAACGAACGAGGCTTCATACCCATGCCTTCTGGGTGCAGATCGTCTCCGATACATTCTTTGTAATCGAGTGCGCCGTGTTTCATCCACACTTCTTTTCCAAGTGTTGCCATCTTTTTATATTCAGCGATTTTATCTTTTGGAATGACAAGCAAGAATCCGTCTACGTATTTATTGTTCATTGGTGTAATTGTTTATACTGGCTATTACCTAATATATTACTCAAATATAATACTTGAATCTACCTCGCCATGTTTCGTTTGGGGGTGCTGTCGTAGGGGATGTTAGAACCGTATTATCTGGTTTTTATGACTGAGTCACCAATTAGATATAAAACGAGAGTTTGCCATGTCATAAATATATAAATCCAAGATGAGTCATTGTAATAAGGATACGGCAAGCTGGATACAATGCCACCAATGAGCGAAATAAATAGTACTTTACGCATAGTGATTTTTTCGAGTAATTTGCTCGCAGTAAGAGTCATTACAAAACTTCCAAATGCTCCAGCGACGAAAAAAGTGATGTAGTCATTACCCGCAAGGGCTACACAAATTAAATAGCTTAGATAGAAGGTTGCGGTGGATATACCAATCCATCCAATGGTACGCAAGATGACAAATTTATTTGTCCAATTCACAAATATGACAAGCCAGATTGTAGCAATTCCAAATACCAAGCCCGGTGCGAGTATAAATCCATATGGATCGGATAATAATATATAAGAAATAAATCCTGATACAAGACCTGTGATTACAAGCAGCAATCTTAAAAGTATTTTCATACCAAAATCATATCAGGTTAGAGCAGAGAAAGCTTTGTGATTATTAGATGAGAGGGGAGAAACTAACAATGGGTGCCGTCGTGGAGGAAGTTGGAACTGGGTTTGAGAGGAGAAATAACGCGAGTGTCTATATTCCTGCGTCTTATCCCATCTCTGAATACAACAAATGTAAATAAAAAAGCTCTGGATTTCTCCAGAGCTTCGCAAAGTGAATTACCGTCCTTCCGGCCCGTATCCACGCATCCGTGTGTCATGATCCTCCTGCTTTTCTTCGTCTGTACGATGAGTGTCATGATCACCCTGCTTGAGAAACGCTTCATGCTCACGCTTGTTGCGTTGATGTTCATCAAGCGTACGGTCAATGACAGAAGACTGCCCTCCATGCCGCTCATAAGAAATTTGAGCATTAAAGGCTGCATCGCACTCGGCGTCGATATTGGCTTTCCCTTTGCGATAGCCGAGCTGGAAGCAGGGAGAGTAACGGCTGAGGCTCTGACTCCGTATAACCTCGTCATTGTAGCCTCGATCGTAACCCTTTTGCCATTCCTTTTTAGCTGAATCCACATTGCCTCCTAGTTCGGGGCAGGGAGGAATGTGAGCTGTCTCACTACCTCCGCAATATCTGCATGCTGTTGAGCTCATAGAATGTGCTAGCGGTGAATTATTCGTGTCACCTGATTTCCTTAGGAATCACACGTTGCTCGAATGAGCGGATTTTGAAGAACTTAACTTTATGAATCCACGATCGAAATCGTGAACTCAATGAAGTGGAGGATGGTTAGATCCTCCAATTTTGTGAATGATTCTCCATTCACGAGAGTTTGCAGAGAATACTGCTATTTAAGAACGCCGAGGAAGCAAACGCGAACGAAGCCTTTCTCGGTCTGGGGCAACCACAGTTTCCAGGGTTTTCCCGTCCCAGAAGCAATAAGCCCAGGAGCACGACCTACGGCCGTGATCGATCCAAGGGCGACGATCGGAATAGAATTTTGTCCCGCTTTGGGATTTTTGATCCCGTAGTCGAGAAGATCGCCGAGAGTGCCTGGTCGATAGCCTTCCTTGTTCATTTCGATGATCACCTTATCTTCATTGTTGAAGCTTCGATTGGGCCAAAAGCAGAAAAGCTTTTGACCTTGCCCGAGAACCAGAGTCTCGGGACCGAAGGTGTCTTCATTGATGTCGATGGGATGACCATTGAATGTCTTGAAGTGGCTGGGCATGTCTTTCAGGTTCATGGTAGTAGTATTCATTATAGTGATTTGATTGACAGTGTAAGGATTCTTCAGAATCAGCGTATGCCGATTTACCGAAAACTCCCGATTTCTGCCAACCAACTCTGCATTCAAAGAACTCATATTTACGTATATATTATACACCTATTTGATGTAAAAGTCAAGTATTGTGAGCGTCAAAATAGCCCTATAAATAGGGGTTAAATTGGAGAAAAAATCGATGGGTGCCTAGAGAGACCGCGGGTACGCTTATCGCCCTCGACTAAAACTTTTTCGTCAAAAAGTTTTGTCTAGGCACCGCCTCGCACCCATCGGAAACCTTCGGGTCCCGCTCCGGCGTCCGATTCTCTCCCGCATGTCTACTAGACATGCTTACGGCACCCAACAGAAAAACCGCTTTCGCGGCTTTTCAATTGGGTCACTATCCGAACACAGTTATAACCATTTTGGAGGATAGGGAGTATATGGAATCTTTGTATGCAAAGTTTCTGGTTGTTAAGTATCTAAGAATAGAAGTTCCTTAATTTAATTCAGCAATATCACTTTTAGCTAAATAAGTTTTGATTTTTTCGATTTCTTCTAATACATTCTTCTTTCCAGACTCTGATTCAGCCCAGTTATCTTTTGTGAAAGGGTAGTATTCAGAATAATATGCAGCCGCTTTGAGTTTTATATTAGCAGGTGTGTGTCTGCGTAGTGTCATCAGTGAACGACGGGCGTGATAATTTTTTACAACCCCAACAATTGTGTGGATGCTTTTAAGACCAATTTCTTTATCAATCACCTTTAATGAAAACAGAACATTTTCTAATGTATTTGTAGACTCATTTTCTATAAGGATGTCATCTCTTTTAACACCAAGATTTATCAACTCATTAGCCATATGATCACCCTCAATAATACCGGTTTGAGCATTTATACCGCCACTCACAATTATTTTAGGAACCAAACCCGTTCTGTATAGTTCGGCTGCTTTTTCAACAGAGCCCTTCCATGCATTCCATGTCCCAAATACTAAAGCCACATCGGCACTTTGATCAGTATCGTTAAGGAAAATATATTCCGATAGTTCCTTGTTCGTCATAGGAAAAAGTATAACAGTTCAATTCCGTGTAGCCTAAATAACCACTAAATCACAAGGGTTTGAATTTTCAGGGGTGCCGTCGTGGAGGATGTTAGAACTATTCTCTGTGCAAAATAATTCTTGTTGCATGCAGAACGCCTTGTGCATCTGTGGGGCCAGTAACCAATAGTCTAAATCCACCCGGTCCATCATAGGGGCGTTTCATAATTTCTACTATTTCACTGAAGTTATCGTAATTTTGTTCCTTTGCAGATACAAACACTCTTTCGCCGTCAGACATATAACTTTCAGAATATTTAGCAGTAGAATAGTCTATCTTTAGTTTTTCTCCTTCGTAGTCGGATGTATGCCACAAACCATCGGCTGGGAAAGTGCCTCCAGATACAAATGTCACTACTTCGCCATCAATGGAGTAAACCGATGATTTTGTGAAAGTTTCGAGAGGCACTGGTTCGCCGAACATGACTTCATATCGAGAAGAGCACGGACAATATGGCTCAGATACTCGGTCTGGAAAATCTTTATATCCAGCATGGATCAAGCTTTTGCGGTAGATGATTGAATAAAGATAATTGTCAGCGATTTTCACATAACTTCCGACAGAACCATATGGGCCATCGGCGGAAGGTCCGTGAACTTCCTTATTGTCAATTTTTACAGACCAAGTCCAACCTCTCTTTTTCAACTCTGACTCATAATACATGGATAGAGCTTGGTAGTTTGTATATTTATTGCCCTCATCAAGATTTTCTTCGCGAGACGTCCACCTGCTGTTTACATTTACAGGTATGGTTTTGTACTGGAATGGTTCAGATACAGTTATCGAGAGCTCAGTTCTTGTAGGGGACTCAGACTTCCAAGATAGTGATTGGAAGAGAGGGGGATAATCCGTAAGTCTTTGACTTACTCCAGCATATCCACCACCATCACCATCATAACCAATATTACTTTTTGTCGATGTTGCAGTCACGGCCTCAGGTCTAATATTTTCTTGAGATTGATCCTTACTTAAAAAATAAAATCCGCCAATTACAATTAAAAAAGCAATTAGAGCGATTACTAAAATATTCTTAGACAGATGTTTTGGTTCCTGAATAATACTTTGAGATTCGCTCGGAACATGAGGTGCCGATTGTTGTTGATTTTCCATATCAAAATCATACCAGGTTAAAACTGAAAAAGCCTTGAGGTTATTAGACGAAAGGGAAGAAACTAACGATGGGTCGAGACAGGTCGGCTATTCTGGAGGTGTTGGGGGATAGGGAGTATTTAAATATAGTAGGGGAGAAGTTGGAGTATGTGGCATTATTTGCATAACAAAACCCGCGGAGCACTTTCGTGATGCGGGTTGGAAATGAAATCTCAATCAATGCTTCTTGATAACGTAACAGTAGTTATAGTCCACTAGAAATGGTACTACGAAGGCGTTTATGATTCTTAATTCAGCCTTTTGACACACTTCGAGCAAACGTTTGGCAAGAGCAATCACCCGTTTTTCTTCATTGATGTTAAACGTAATGGAGATTTGAGGGGGATAACAATGCGTGTTGTCTTCGATATTGCAGCCTAGTGACTTGATTTCTGGCCACTCTTTCAATTGACTCGCTAATACCCTAAGTGTCACGCGATCATTATCCATATCTGTTTTGGCACTATTAACGGTTTTGGTAGCCACCGTCGGGGCATTGGAATTGTCAGATGTGTTTGTCATGAGCAGGAACGGCCGATAATTCAGCCGCTTTTGTCCATGACAACCATCCTGTATCAAAGAACTATTACCTATATATTATATCATTTTACACTCAAAAGTCAAGTATAGGCTAGAACCAAAATAGTCCTTTGAATTTGGGTTAAATGGGAGAAAGAATAGATTATAAAAATGACGCTTATATCGTCTCTTTAAAATCAAATTTAAAAATATTTCTTTATTTCCATAGGCCAGACCAAAAGGCTCTTTACCAAGTCAGTATCAACCCAAAGTGCCTCAAAGAATGTGTCTTTGTCGGTTCCAATATTCTCTGGGCTATTTGGCTGCAAGTGGGGAATACCGCTTATGAATTTAAATTCAAAAGTATGATGTGTCCTTCCGTTAGAACAGACAAATGATTCTATTTTTCTTATGAATGATGATTCGATTGAAGTTTCCTCCCATACTTCTCTGACCACAGCTTGCTCCGGTGTTTCACCTTCTTCAAGTGTTCCTCCAGGGAGCATATATACATCTTCTCCAGGTTTATGTCTGCAAAGCATTAGAACTTTTCCATCTTTAATTATGAGTGCCGCAGCTCGATCCTTTTTCATTTGCAAAGTATATCAAAACCGAATAAGAATCACTTCTTACCCCTAAAGTCATCTTATTCTGGTGGGGTGCCTAGAGGGAATCGAACCCTCGACGCCGGGACCACAATCCAGCGTTTTACCACTAAACTATAGGCACCATTTTTAAGGGAAACGGCGGGCGGTATACCGCCCGCCGTGTTTCCTTGTGCGCGGAAGAGGACTTGAACCTCCATGCCTTGCGGCGCTACCACCTCAAGGTAGTGTGTCTGCCAATTCCACCATCCGCGCATTTACTAGCTTTGGCATAATAGCTTAAACACTCTGGATTTTCAACTTTCTATAGGAGATCAAAAGAAAACCCGCTCTGTGAGCGGGGTGTTTCTTATTTTGCTGGAGCTGTTTCTGCCTTAGCTTCTTCTTTCTTTGGAGACTTCACAACATCAGTGTTTCCTCCTTTTTCAGAGCGAAGGTTTCGCATCTGGCGTCGGATTTCTTTTGCTGCCTTCTCTCGTACGAAGTAGAGTTTTGATCGGCGGACCTTAGACTTTCGGATGGTTTCGATTTCATCGATCATCGGAGAGTAAAGAGGGAAGATTCGTTCAACGCCTACGCCGTCGATAACTTTTCGAACGGTAAATGTAGCGCCTGCTTCGTCACCATGCTTTCGAGAAAGGATTAGACCTTCAAAAGCCTGGAGTCGGGTCTTGTCGCCTTCTTTAATTTTCTGCCAAACGCGAACAGTGTCTCCTGAGCGGAGCTTAAGGGCCTTTCGAGCGGCCATATCTATAGGTGAAGTAATTACTTTGCTTTCCATGAAATTGATGTATTAACGTGGTCGTTAATCTAACATGCAGGCATAAAATTAGCAAGAAAGAGCCATATTTGGCTCTTTCTTTGCGATTTCTGTGCGCCCTGAGGGACTTGAACCCCCGACCTTCTCAGTGTAAATGAGCTGCTCTACCAACTGAGCTAAGGGCGCATTTCCTATCAGGCATAAACAATAGCTTATTAGAAGAGTTTTATCAAATTTTTATCTTATATTGCTATATTTTTCGTAAATTTCTATGGCATACAAGAAAATTGAAGATTTATACGCCGCGCAAAAGAGACATAGGGTTAAAGTCAGGGGACTCCTTTTCAATTTTTTACTTACCAAATCCTGTATTGATTGTGGCGAGAAAGATCCGATAGTACTTGATTTTGATCACCGAACACCTGATACTAAATTCAAGCCGATTTCAAAAATGCTGTCAGGTCACTATTCCTGGGAGTCGCTTATGAGGGAAATAAAGAAATGCGACATTAGATGTGCTAACTGTCATCGTCGCAGGTCACACAAACAATTTGGTTATTTCGGAAGAATGCCCTTGTAGTTTAATGGATAAAACTCCGGACTTCTAAGCCGGGTATCGTGGTTCGATTCCACGCGAGGGCACATGAAAAATAAAACCACTCCAGTGCGGAGTGGTTTTATTTTTACATCGATGGATCATCAAGTATCTCCATGGGTATTGCAGAGGCATCACTATCTCTTTGTTCAATATTCTTGATTGCTTTGTCTATGTTTTCCTTAGTGAGGCGGATTGTTGGGGTGGTCTGCTCTGCAGGATCTTCTATGGCATCTGAGGTAAGTTTGATAAATGTCAGCACGCTCATAGAGAGCACAATGATAAGTCCGACAACAAATCCCCATAATGCAAAATGCCAATCATACTCAGGGGTTTGACCAAGTCTTGCAAATGGGGAACGTATGCCGTCTATAATTTTGTGAAAGAATTTCATTTCTATTCTTTTATATACTGAATCAATTCAAGATTAAATGACCATGAGGTTGTAGCATTTTTCTCGTCAGTGCTTCCCATTTTTATAAAATTCACACTCTCTATACGAGAAATATAGGGTAGGGCATCGAGTGTTGAAATAAATCCAACGATTTTCTCCCATCTGCCACTGCCGGACATTTTCACTCGAAGTTGGGGATAAGGGGAATCTCCCTTTGTCGGTTCAACATTAATTGATCCAAAATCTGCTCGAACACCGACTTGTGCTGCTTTATCCTCGAGAATATTGATAAACTCTGGCACACCTTCTTCAGTTACAAATCGATTCTCAATCCGAAGGAGGGCATCTTTTGAGTTTCTGAGGGTATTTCGTACTGTGCTTGCGTATGTGGATTCTGAATTTCGATTACGCGCTTCCTCTGCAATTGATGCTATGCCACCGCTAATCTGCGAGCTTTTATAAATTAGAAAGATCCATGCTGCAAGCACGACAAGTACGCAGAGTGAGAGGAAGATGACGGTAACTTTTGAGGTTGATGAGTTTTTCATATTAGATTTTTGAATCTATGCTAATTGAAAATGGTACATCTTTGCTGCGTGTGAGGCTTCCGACAGGGAGGTTAACGTTCGTAAATGACGGCTCACCTTGGAGTCGTTTTGAAAATGACACAAGTGCGTCACGAGAAGGGGCTATGCCAGTAATTGAGATTGAGTCTGTCTCCTTATTTCGACGAATGGCAAGCGCATCGATTCGGATGTCACTGCCTTTTTTAGATAAAATTCGCTCGAGCACGGTTGCGATTGGAATTTCTGTGCTGTCGACTTCAATTGCAATGATTCTGCGTTTTGCTGCAGACACTTCGCTATCAATTGAGATGTTTGTTTCCGCTGCCGGGTCAGTCTCAGGACCTTTTTCTATCTGTGCTGCCGTAAGTCTTGAATCGAGAAGTACATACGTGGGTAAAGTGAGCGCTGCGCCTACTATAAAGAGCAATCCAAGCATACACGCATAGATTATGGCGAAACGAGACTTGTATTGTCCCATTACTTGCGCCCTGTATTCATCAAAGAGGAATGTAAACATGGTGATTATAATAGTGCGCCTATAACAGTTCCATACTCGAAAGAATCTCGATAGAGAATATCAGGTACATTTTCTTCTACAGATAGAATATTCGTCCACACAGACCCTGTTTTTGCAGGAATCTTTGCTTCACTTGAAATATATCGAGAGAAACCTGCAATAAGTGCATCGCTACCTGAGAGTATGATGTTCTTTATCTCTTTAACCTCGTTAGTTTTCTTGTTTTGTGTTCTCCAATAAACGAGCATTTTTCCAAGTTCGTCTTGAATAATTGAGAAAATCGGTGCCATGGCTTCAAAAAGCTTCATGTCTCCATCACTTTCGGCAAACGCCTTCTCAAGTTTGAGCTCTCGAGCTGCTGCCTCGGTAATACCGAATTCCTTCGCTATTGCTTGATCAAGATCAACTGACCCTACTTCAAGTGTAGAGCTAAACACGACTGCACCTTTTTCAACAATAAATACAACCGAGTGATGTTCGTTTACAGAGACGACTGCATGAATATCAGTATCGTGTTTTGCAAAGAGGGAACGGGAAAGTGCTCGGGCTTCGGTTTCGATTGATACGACCTGTACGCCGCTTGCAGTAAAGAGATTCATCATTTCACCGGCGGTTCTTTTTGAAATAACTGATACAGCCACGGTGCTTGTGTTCGTGTCAGCGTCTTTTGATATAACTTCATATTCGAATACTGCTTCACTTGGGTGAACGGGAACGTTCTCCTCGAGGATTCCTTCAATAGCAGCCCTCATTTCACCCTGCTTTATTGTTGGGATTTTTACCTTAAATACGTATGCTTCACCTTCATGAATCACAAGGCGAACCGAGCTGCATTTTTGAGCAGCTGCCCATGTTGTAAGTGCTGCCACAGCCTCTGCTCGAGATTTATCATTAAGTGAACCAAGGTGGACGTGGGGGAAAGGGATGGATCCGTAAGCTTTTGCGGTGAGTGAATCTCGGTTGTGGTGTAGTTCAAAGAAACGAAGTCGGTCATCGCTAATGTCGACTGCCATATTAGACAGGATAAGCGATCGAGGCACAGGGAATGCCCTTTGTATAAAACTCTTTTTCTTCGAAGCTTGTGCTTTGGGAACTATAGAAGGGTTCATCCCAAATAGTATACTATATATTTTCTATTTTTTTGTGTCGGGATTTCGCTCGTTCTCGTAGAATTTCGATAACGATAGGGAGAAGTGACAAAGCAATGATTCCAAGGATCACAACTTCTAGATATTTTTCGATTCCGGGCACAACTTGGCCTAAATAGTAGCCTCCTAGGATAGAAAGTTGGGTCCAAAGCAGGCCTCCAGCAACATTCCACACAAGGAATGTTTTATATGGCATTTTGCCAACACCGGCAATAATTGGTGCAAAAGTACGAATGATTGGCACAAAGCGAGCCAAAAGAATGGTCTTTACTCCGTGCTTTTTATAGAACGCTTCAGCTCGGAGAGCGTGCTTCTTGTGGAATATAAATGAATCTTCTCTGGAGAATAGGGAGGGACCTACACGTTTACCGAATGCATAACCGACACTATCACCCGCAATGGCTGCAATTGCTGACCCAATAAGCAAAACTGATAGGGTGAGATGTCCTTGTGACGCAAAAAGGCCGGCAGTAAAGAGAAGTGAGTCGCCGGGAAGGAAAAAACCAAAGAAAAGTCCAGATTCAGCGAATACAATAGCTATAATTCCAATCGTACCGAGTGTTTCTATGAGAAATTTTGGCTCTAAGAATTCTGGCATGTGTTGTGTGTTGTTCTAACTGTATACATATTCACGTTGTGAGGCAATGTGTACTTTATAAAGATGATATACTAATACAAATATTTATATATGCTTTTTTCATTTAAGGCAGTTCGAAAAGACGGTTCTCACTATGAAGGTACGCTCGAAGCGACTGATAAGTTTGCTTTGTATCGTGATCTTCATGCAAAAGGGGATAACATTTTGTCTGTAAAAGAGAAATCTTCGGGAGGAAATTTAAAGAAGTTCTTCTCTATGTCATTTGGTGGGGCTAAAATGGCGGATCGTATTGCGTTTGCAAAAAATCTCGCAGCAATGCTTAAGGCGGGATTGCCTCTCGCCCGAGCGCTTACAGTGTTGGAGCGTCAGATGACGGGAAAGGTGTGGAAACCTATTTTTAAGGTATTAAATGAAAACCTAGCCAAAGGTCTCACACTCTCGCAGTCCCTTTCGATGTTTCCAAAGACGTTTTCTCCTTTGTTCGTATCTATGGTTGGGGCAGGTGAAGAGTCCGGCTCTCTTTCTCAATCATTAGGCATTGTCGGAGATCAGCTCGAAAAGTCCTACATGCTTCAAAAGAAAGTACGTGGCGCCATGATGTACCCAGCAATTATCTTGGCAATCATGCTTATAATTGCCATCCTCATGCTTGTATACGTGATTCCAAAACTCACTGCAACATTCAAGGAGTTTAATACTGAGCTTCCATTTGCGACAAAACTTATTATCGGAGCAAGCGACTTCTTTGCAAGCTACTATATCCTCATAATACTAGTGCTTATTTTACTTGTAACAGGTTTTTATGTGTTCTCAAGGACAGCGCTCGGTAAGCATGTTATTGGGTGGAGTATTTTGAGGATCCCTATCATTGGTCCAATTTCAAAAGAAGTTAACTCAGCTCGAACGGCTCGTACACTCTCATCACTTCTGTCATCAGGTGTAGAAGTTGTTACATCCATAAAGATCACATCAACAGTCGTCCAAAACGTGCATTACAGGGATATGCTTACTGACACAGCTGAAAAAATACAGAAAGGTGCAACACTCCAGTCACTTTTTACGCCTCGTCAGGATATTTACCCATCATTTGTGTCTGAAATGATTGGAGTGGGAGAGGAGACTGGTACTCTTTCAAAAACTCTCTTTGAGGTAGCAATTTTCTATGAGAATGAGGTTGAACAGAAGACAAAAGACATGTCAACAATCATCGAACCATTCCTTATGGTTTTCATGGGTGTGGCCGTAGGATTCTTTGCTCTCGCCATGATCTCTCCAATTTACTCACTCTCAAATAATATCTCGTAGTTCTCCATGTTCGCAGCCCACATAAAAAAGTCAGCAGGGTACACGCTTTTGGAGCTCATGATAATCGTGGCAATTTCATCATTACTGGCTGGTCTGGCATACACGTCGTTTACTGCTTTTTCTCGAAATGAGGCTTTGGATGCTGGCACTGCCTCGATTGTGGCTGGTCTGCGAGATGCACGAGCACGAACTCTTGCATCAGTTGATGGTTCGCAATATGGAATCTACATAGAACAGTCAAAATACACGTTATTTAAAGGCGCACTCTATGATGCGGGTTCTAACCTCAACTCGATTACCGACTTTAATTCATATATAAAGGCATCTTCAACACTTACGTCGATTGTGTTTCAGAGGGTGACGGGAAATACCACTGCATCTGGTACAATAGATGTATACCTTATAACCGATCCTTCTCAGAAAAATACGATATCTGTCGCTTTAACAGGGTTAGTAGATGTAGACTAATGAAAAAAGCAAAAGGCTCAACATTGACGGAGGTTGTTATCGTGGCCGGCATACTCTCAACAGTATCGCTCGCATTTTTAGGCACATTTGCAGTCATCTCGAAGTTTCATGAAAAAAATCTAAGGGCTATCAAGGCTGGCCTTTTGGCTGAAGAGGGAATGGAGGCGGTGCGAATTATTAAGGGAAGAGACTTCAATACACTTTCTACTTTAGCTCAGTCTGGACCTTCCACACCTCAGTATTTAGAGGTGTCACCATCTACATGGAACACAACCACTACTCCAGAAGTGGTCGACAATCTTTACTATAGATATTTTGTTGTAAGTCCTGCATACAGAACGGTAGATTCAGATCCGACACAATCTTCTGCCGGTAACACACTCGACCCAAACACTGTCTATGTTGATGTCACTGTTGAGTGGCTTTGGCGTAATGCAACAACATCAAATTCTTATAAGGCTTTCATGACAAACCTATGATTTTTCCCTTAAACAAAAATCGAAGCGGCGGATACACCCTTACCGAGATGCTCATTACAATCGGGCTTATGACGATGCTTCTTTTGCTCATTGTCGACACTTCACTTTCAATCGCAGCGTCCCATAAGCGCGCACAAAAGTATCTTGAAATAAATGCTTCTGCCATGGGCGCTTTTTCTAGGTTCTCAAGAGATATTCGAAGAGCAACCTCTGTTGATGAGATCAATAGTGTGATTGGGGCTAGCTCAGGCAAGTTGGTTCTCAACATGAAGAAGGCAGATGGTACGGATGATGTAACCACTTTTTATCTAGACGGTGATCGTGTGAAAGAAATCTATAATGATGAGGAAAGAGGGGACATAACTCCTGGTCCGGTCAATGTGACGAATTTAACCTTTAGGTTATTCGAGGATGCTACAACTACCGCGGTTAGAGTTGAACTCACAGTGGCGCCAGATAACACTGATTTGAATATACCAGCGGTCAATTTTTATAGTACGTATGTGTTACGCGGATCTTATACTCAATAATATATGCAAAACTTACTACACAAATTCTTTCAGGGTTTTAGGGGCAAAGAAGGGGGATACGCACTACTTACCGCACTCGTCTTCTTTCTCACGGCATCAGCTGCGGTAGTTGCTGGGATTTCAGATGCAGTTTTTCGTGAGACAAAAATCATTCGTAATGAAACAGCATCTAAACAGAGTTACTTTCTTGCTGAGTCAGGTGCAGAGGATGTTGTGTATCGAATACAAGAAAATTTAGGCTACGATAGCAGTGAGACTTACAGCATCGGAGAGTCGACGACTGTTGTTACTGTGGGGGCAGGAGCTACTGGTGATCAGGAAATAGTGAGTACGGGAGATGCTGGAGGAACACAGCGAACTGTAACAATCACTACTAATTCTGGAAACAATGCGAATTTTTCTTTTGCGTTGCAAGGTGGTCTAGGTGGTATCTATCTTGATGGGGGCGCAACAATCGAAGGTGATGTGTATACAACTGGTTCGGTGAGTGGGTGTGGTAGCTGTACCATAACGGGTAATGTAATTGCGGCTGGTAAATCGAATTCAATTCTAGACCAAGATAATAGTTTGCCTTTGACTCCGACCGCTTCAATGTCATTCGGTTCATCAAAATCAACTCAAGATTTTGCTCAAAGTTTTCAAGTATCAACTGCGCTTTCTTTGGTTGATATAGAGTTTTATATTAAAAAAGTCGGTAGTCCTTCAAATGCTACGGTGCGTGTAACTACTGACAACAGTGGCAAGCCATCTAACACTATTTTGACCAGCGGAACTCTTTCTTCATCACTTCTCTCGACCTCATATGAATGGGAAAGAATTTCGCTTACCGCTAATCCGGTTTTGACTCCAGCAACAACATATTGGGTTGTCATTGATTCCTATGTGGGCTCGGATTACTACGTGATTGCAGCAAATAACACGATAAACGGTTATTCGTATCCTTCAGGTTCTGCTCGATATGGTAATTATGGAAGTGGATCATGGATCTCATCACCACCACCTGGCCTTGATGGATATTTCAAGATCAATATTGGTGAAAACCAAGATGGTATAACCGGAGAAGATCAGTGGAACCAGTTGCCTGTATCAAGCGCATACTCATATGAAAGCTCTTATGTTAATGCAACAGGGGATTTGTATTGCCAGATAGGTACTGATAACAACAAACCTTGCGATACTTCACGTGCAGATCCTGTTGTCCAAGAGTTCCCAATGACGGATGAGTTGATTGATACGCTCAAAAATAAAATTGATGTAAGCGAGGGTAATGTATACGTAGGTGATTACGTAGCGACGAACGACGACTATATCTTCGGGAAAAAGATTGAAGGCAATCTCACTATAAGTAATGGTAGAAGGGTAAATATTGGCGGGATAGTATGGGTTACAGGTAATGTAACAATAGACGGCGGTGCAGAAATAACTAATTTGGGAGGAGATAGTAGTTCAATAATAATTGCAGATGGATCAATTAGTCTTACAAACGGAGCAGAGGTAATGCCAAATGAATATGGTGACGGTCAAATCATTTTCCTCTCCACAATGGGAGTGGGTTCAACTCCCGCAGTCACTGTTAGTGGCGGTGCAGAAGATACGGTGGTGTTTGCTCCAAACGGAGAAATCTCAATTTCAGGTGGTGCTCGAGTCACCGCAGCAGCAGCGTACACACTTTACGCTGACGGGGGAGCGACGATTATGTATGATTCAAGCGTTTCAAATATGGTCATTTCTAATGATGAAGGAGTATCGGAATCGAGCATAAAATCTTGGAAGGAGACAGAGTAGAGGTGAATGCTCTTGATAATATGAAATGAAAGAACGAATTCGAACAATACGGAAGAATTCACAAACAGGGATGCTTTTTTCCTGGCGTGCAGATGAGAGGGGAATAACTCTCGTCGAAACACTCATTGGTGCTTTTGTTTTTCTCTTGATTGCTACCGCGGTCTATCAAAGTTACGGTCTCATATTCAAGTTGATTGGGATGACCCGCCTTAAGACTGCTGCTTTTGAGCTTGCTCAGGAACGTGTCGAGACAGTACGCAGTATGCCGTATGCCGATATTGGTATCATAAGCGGTGTACCTGTTGGAACAATTCCGAGAGTTCAAGATTACACTCGATCTGGCTATACATTCCGTGCTACTACTACGGTGCGAAATGTGGATGATCCGTTTGATGGGTTGATTGGAGGCCTGCCCAATGATCTTTCTCCTGCTGATCATAAAGTTGTTGAGCTTTTGATCGGTTGTGTATCTGCATGTGTAGGTTTTACACCTATCGAAGTAACTACAACTGTCGCCCCTCGAAGTCTTGAGACTACAACAGGGAACGGGGCATTGTTTGTTGAAGTGATTGATGCAAATGGTCAGCCCGTGCCTTCTGCAAACGTAAACATCCAAGGCCAAGGCACTTCAACGGTCTCAATAACAGAGCTTACGAATACGTCTGGAGTCTTTCAGCTTGTTGATGTTACGCCTGGAAGTTTTCTTTATAAGGTGACGGCGAGTAAGAATCTTCATTCTACGGAGACGACATACACTCCCGGCGCGCTTGCAAACCCAAATCCAACATTTCCACATGCCACCGTTGCAGCAGGTGTTGTGACGAGACTTACTCTTGCAATAGATCAAATAAGTACAATTACCGTAAAGTCTGTAAACGAAACATGTGCGCCAATCCCTTTCATTCCTTTCACTATTACGGGGCAGAAGAAAATTGGTACAGCGCCTGATGTCTATAAATACACAAGGAGTGACACGACTGATGTAAACGGGCAGTATGTCTTATCGAATGTAGAATGGGATACATATGATTTTGCACTCGATGGAGGTAATACCGTTTCAGGAACGATACCTTTTGTACCATTCCCACTTTCGCCGAATGTTTCTCAAGAATTGCTAGTTGTACCAAAACCATTGGTGCCAGATACACTCTTGGTAAAGGTGAGAGACAAAGCGACAAAATTACCAATCGCAAATGCGAGCGTTACGCTTTCGAGACCTGGTTATACGAGCACACTTCAAACTAATCGAGGGTTTTTCTTGCAAAGCGACTGGTCCGGAGGAACAGGGGAGGTATATTTCTCTGCCGGAAATATGTTCGATTCAACTGACTCTGGAATCGAGTATCTCGGCACGCCGGGTGAAATATCGTTGAAAAATGTATTTGGTACATATGTTGCGCTCGGTACTCTTACGTCTTCTTGGTTTGATGTTGGTACTGCATCTACGACTCTGTATGGTCTTGATTGGCTTCCAGTCTCTCAAAATCCTCTAGCAGGCGCTGATAGCGTGAAGTTTCAATTAGAGACGAGGGATGATATTGGCGTTCCTCTTGGTGGTTTTATAGGACCTGATGGCACTTCAGGAACTTACTACACGACACCTGGAACAGCTATATCAGGTGATCACACTAATAAGAGGTATGTGAGGTATAAGGTGTATCTATCTACTGCAGATTCTTCGGTCACGCCACTTATTTCTGATCTTTCTCTTACGTTTGGAACAAATTGTACTCCGTTTGGACAAGTATTTTATTCTGGACTATTGGGAGGCGCATATACGATTGATGCGACCGCTCCGGGGTATACAAATTATACAGGCAACGTTACGGTGAATTTTGGGGCTAACAGTGTTGATGTCGAACTAGAACCATAGATATGAATTTTACTAAAAAAAATCTTCGGGGCTTTACGTTAGCAGAAACACTTGTTGCTGTTGCAATTGTGTCTATCATTGCTATTTCCCTGGGTGTTTTCCAGGGTGACATATTCAAGAAAGAGAGAATAGCCCGCACGCGCATTCTTGCGACAGAACAAGAACGCATTGCCCTCCGAAGGTTTATAGAAGAAGCGCGTAACATTTCAACATCATCCACCGGAGCATATCCTATATTGGTAGCGGATAGTTTTGCTTTTACTTTTTATGCTGATACAGATAATGATAATTTGAAAGAACGATTTCGATATTACATACAAAATGGGAGCTTGAAAAAGGCTGTTATGAAGCCTGTTGGATCACCTGCGACATATACCGGGGCAGAAAAAGTAACTACGGTAGTTTCATCTATTGCTACCTCAAGCATGCAGGTGTTTACGTTCTATGACACAAACGGTTTGACGCTATCGAATCCTGCAAATGTTTCTTCGATTCGTAGCGTCCAGATGAAAGTTGCATCAGTTGTGTATGGTTCAAACGGTGTTGCGACTACGAGTGTCTCTCAGGAAACCCGCGCGACTTTGAGAAATCTAAAAGATAATTATTAATATGAACATCTCACGCAACAAAGGAATAATGCTCATTCAGGTTCTCATCTTTGGTGCAGTTGCTGCGCTTATTATCGGAGCAATTGTTTCATGGGCAGGTAATAGCCTTCGAGATGCTCGCTATACTGCAGAAAGGGAACAAGCCTTCTATATTGCTGAGGCGGGAATTGAATACTATCGATGGCATTTGGCTCATGCTCAGCTTGATTTTCAAGATGGTACCGGCGCACCAGGACCATACGTTCATAATTATTACGATACGTCTGGTAATTTGTTGGGTACATTTAGTTTAAATATAACGGCACCTTTGGCAGGTTCTACGATCGTTACTATTCGATCCACTGGAAGTGTTGTGTCTAATCCCGCACTTTCTCGAGTGATTGAAGCTCGCCTCGCTATCCCTTCGCTTGCAAAGTACGCCTTCGTTGCCAATACGGATATGAGATTTGGTGCAGGTACTGAAGTTTTTGGCGCGCTTCACTCTAATAGTGGTGTTAGGTTTGATGGATTGGCACATAATATTGTTACATCTGCCGTTGCAACATACGATGATCCTGACCACAGTGGGGCAAACGAGTTCGGCGTCCATACTCACACGCCTGTAGATCCACTGCCTCCAGCCGCGGTTCCGAATGTACCCGCAGTATTTGAGGCTGGTAGGCAGTTTCCTGTGCCTGCTGTGAACTTTAACGGATTTACGGCTGATTTAGCGATCATGAAGACTGATGCGCAATTGGGCGGTCGCTATCTAGCACCATCTGGTGATGATGGATATCAGGTTATATTGCGCACGAACGATACAATGGATGTCTATCGTGTTAATAGCCTTAGGAATCCTCCTGGAGGATGTTCGAACACGGCAGGTCAAACTGACTGGGGAACATGGAGTGTAAACAATCGAACATTCATAGCCAATTATCCAATTCCAGCAAACGGTATTCTGTTTGTTGAAGATGATGTGTGGGTCGAGGGACAGATAAATACTGCTCGTATTACTATCGCGGCGGCAAAATTCCCTGAATCAGCAATCGATCTCAAGCATATAACGGTTAATAACGATTTGAGATACACAAACTACGACAGTACGGATGTTATCTCTCTTGTGGCGCAGGGCAATGTTAACGTGGGTCTTTATAGTGAAGACAATCTACAGATTGATGCGGCACTCCTAGCAAAGTCGGGTAGGGTGGGCAGGCATTACTATGCAAGTAACTGCAGTGCTAACTATATTCGCACTACACTTACACTCTTTGGGATGATAGCTACAAACCAGCGATACGGTTTTGCATATACAGATAATACAGGCTATACAAATCGTACCATCACCTATGATGCAAACCTCTTGTACTCACCACCACCATCGTTCCCACTCTCATCAGACCAGTACACAACCATTTCGTGGAGAGAGCTCTAGGCCTGTGGGGATGATATAATCCCTCTATGGCAAAGATACACACAACAGCAAAGAAACATTTCATATTAGTGGGTAATTGGAAGATGAATCCGGATACTCTGGAAGATGCAAAAAAACTTTTTAGTGCGCTATCACGCAAAGCACAGAAAACAACAAAGGTTTCTGTCGTCATTGCGCCTCCGTATCCATTTATAGGTCCACTGTCGGGCAAATCAGACGTGATTTCTATTGCAGCACAAGATGTATCAAATGAACCTCGAGGCGCGTTCACGGGCGGCGTAAGCGCTCGACAGGCAAAGGCAGCGGGAGCAAGCTCAACTATTATTGGCCACAGTGAAAGGCGAAAGGCAGGGGACACAGATGAAGTTATCGCTCAAAAGACTTTTGAGGCGCTTGATGCAGGACTTCGCGTAATACTTTGTGTTGGTGAGAAGGAGCGTGATCAGCATGCTCACTACTTGCGAGCAATTCGAGATCAGATTCTTATTGTCTTTTCAAAAATCGATAAAAAGAAAGCGTCATGGATTACGATTGCGTATGAGCCAGTGTGGGCGATAGGAAAGAGCTACGATACCGCACCTAAACCATCAGATATTCATGAAATGTCTATCTATATAAAGAAAGTTATTTCAGAGGTATTGGGCCAGAAACCGGGGTTGAAGTTCCAGGTGCTCTATGGCGGATCAGTAAATTTTGAGAATGCTCAGGCGATCTTAAGTGATGGCGCAGTAGACGGACTTTTGGTGGGCAGACAGTCTCTTGATCCTGATGCGTTTGGGAACATGATTGAATATGCAAACAACCTTTAAAAAAATTTCAGACGTCAAAGATCTAAAAGGAAAAAGAATCCTGCTTCGGGTGGACTTCAATGTGCCTATTGTCGGGGAAGAGGTACGCGATGATTTTAGGATTCAGAGAACTCTGCCAACAATTCAGATGTTAAGTGATGCGGGTGCAAAAGTAATTGTCATAGCTCATCTAGAGAGTGATCTCACGGATTCATTGGGCCGAGTGGCAACATATATTTCAAAATCAATTCCACTGAAAGCATTCGTCACAGATATAAAGGCAGCGCCAACTGTGGTTGATTCTATGCAGAATGGAGAGGTAATTATGCTTGAGAATTTGCGCAAAAATGCTGGTGAAAAGACAAACGATCTAGCTTTTGCAAAAGAACTTGCAGAGCTTGCTGATATATATGTAAACGATGCTTTTTCGGTTTCTCATAGGTCGCATGCTTCAATCGTGTCGATTCCAAAGTTTCTTCCTTCATACGCCGGCCCACTTTTGGCCAAGGAAGTAGAGGAGCTTTCAAAATCATTTAATCCGTCTCGACCGTTTCTATTTGTACTCGGGGGTGCAAAATTCGATACAAAGCTTCCTTTGATTGAAAAATTTCTAGCAATTGCTGACTATGTTTTTGTCGGAGGTGCTCTCTCAAACGATATCTTTAAGGAAAAAGGTTATGAAATGGGGCGCTCGCTTGTGGCAAAGCAGAGAATCAACCTCCGTCACATTGAACGTAATCCAAAACTTATTGTGCCGACAGACGTTGTTGTTGCAAGTGGGGTGACTAAGGATGTAAGGACTCCGGAAAGCCTTGGTATTGATGAAAGCATACTCGATGCAGGTCCTCAGACCATCAGCAGTATGTCTGATCTTTTAAGTGAAGTATCTTTTGTGCTTTGGAATGGACCGCTTGGAGATTACGAACATGGATATTCGGAAGGTACGGAAGGATTGGCAAAAGCGATTGTCGCAAGCAATGCTAAATCAATCATTGGAGGAGGGGACACCATTGCTGTTATTGCCAAAGCAGGACTTCTCGATAAATTTTCCTTCATCTCAACGGGCGGTGGCGCTATGCTTGAGTTCCTAGCAAAAGGCACTCTACCGGGTATTGAGGCTCTCGCTAATTAGTCTCGAGGCACTTCTTAATTTTTTCTGCATTTCCTGCGAAGTCTTTTTTGTCAGCAGAAACGTTTCTATCAGGAAAGACCCATATGTGGGCGTGGTGAACTTCTTCTCCTACAATTTTTGAAAGTACAAAGTCAGTATTAAATGCTTTCTTTTGAGCGAGCGCGATTTTTTGAGCGATTTCAAAGTATGCGCCCGCATTCGGAACATCCCACACCCAGCGGTAATGGGTCTTTGGAATGATGAGGGTGTGGCCAGCAGATTCTGGGTTGATGCTCAAGAACGCCAAAAACTCTTTATCCTCATATACCTTGGTTGAAGGGATTTCACCTTTAACAATCTTACAAAACACGCAATTGGTTTCCATAAAATAAAAATACCACACTTTTGAGGGTGTGGCATTGAGCCTTTCGCTTAAGGCTCGCCGAGCGTATCGACGATGTGCGTAATAAGGTTATCGCATTCTTGTGCAGCATGTAAGGTTCTCAGGAATGCATCATCATCGAAATAATCGATGAGGGTGACAGCACCTGCTGGGTCAATATGACAGACCTGGATCATGAGCGTGTCCGAGTTCGAAGCAACAAGCGCCAGTTTTGGTCCTGCGAGGACCGGCTCGGCTTGATTGATCAATGGGATGATCATCATGTTGTTGCCGCGTATTTCCGTCTGCTCGTGAAGTTTTCTGAGGAGGTAATCCCTGAAGTCGGGCTCGCTCAGAAGCTCAACAAAAGCGCTGTTTATATTTACCAAGTGCTGAGAGGTCTGCTCCTCAAGTTCAACCTTCCATTGGGCGGGATTTTCATTCTTGCGATTTTCCCATTCTTCCTTTGTTTGGCGCATTTTGCGCAGGTTTTGGAGGTAGCTATCGAGGTGACTTTGATGTTGTGCAACCATGTGTTTTAGGGGATTCTGTCGTTATTTATCCATATAAAACAGATTATGTCAAACATAACAAGCGTACCCTCCGTGTTAAAATGCCTCTATGAAATATTTTCTCCGAGAGGCTGTTGTAGAAAAACCGCCAGAATTTTCTGTGTTCTCTGATACTGTTTCGCATCTTTTGCTGTCTCGAGGAGTAGCAACACTCAAGGATGCTCAGATTTTTCTCGATCCTGACTATGATTTACATACACATGATCCATTTTTAATGCGACATATGGATCGTGCTGTTGAAAGGGTATACAGGGCGATAAAAAATAATGAAAAAATAGTCGCCTTTAGTGATTATGATGCAGATGGTATTCCAGGAGCTGTAGTTTTTTCAGATGCGCTCGAGAAGATTGGTTACAAAAATTTTGAAATATATATTCCGCATCGTCACGATGAAGGGTTTGGACTTAATATGGAGGCGATCAAAGGTTTTATTGAAAGCGGGACCAAGGTCATGCTCACAATTGATTGCGGAATTGCCGATATTGATGAAGTTGCATTCGCTACTGACAATGGGATAGATGTGATAGTAACCGATCATCATATGCCTCATGAAAAGTTGCCTCCTGCATATGCAATCCTTAATCCAAAAGTATCCGAGTGTAGTTATCCTGAAAAAATGTTATGTGGATCGGGTGTCATATTTAAATTTGTTCAGGCTTTCTTTAAAAAGTATGGAGAAGAGTTTGGCATAAAACCCGGATGGGAAAAATGGTTTTTGGATATGGTGGGCATAGCTACGCTCTCAGATATGGTGCCGCTTACAGGTGAGAACAGAACGTTCGCTTATTACGGCCTAAAGGTTCTTAAGAAAACATCTCGTCCCGGGCTTTCTCAACTTTTTTCAAAGCTTCGTGTAAAACGCGAGCACCTTTCTGAGGACGACATTGGATTTACTATCACTCCTCGAATCAATGCTGCATCGAGAATGGGGGAGCCGGTCGCTGCGTTTAATCTACTTTCAACACATGACGAGGCGCTGGCGGGGGCTTATGCAGACGCGCTAGAGGACGTTAACAACGAGAGAAAGGGGACGGTTGCAGCTTTGGTAAAAGAAATAAAAAAGGCACTTGCAGAAAGGGATATAAGCGACAAGAAAGTCATTGTTATTGGAAATCCTTCGTGGAGACCATCGCTTTTGGGTCTTGTCGCGAACTCGCTCGCCGATGAATATAATCGACCTGCGTTTTTGTGGGGTAGGGATGGAGAAGGTGTAATAAAGGGATCATGCAGGTCAGGAGGAAACGCGAGCGTGCTCTCTATTATGCAGTTGAGACCTGATGCGTTTTTGGCCTACGGCGGACATAGTGCGTCTGGAGGTTTTGAAGTATCAAACGAAAAAATACATATGCTCGCAGATGAGCTTGAACAGGCGGCCCGTGAGCTTGGACATGAATCCACAGAAAAGAAAGAATTTTTTGATGCTGAAATATCGCTCGATGATGTTTCGTGGAATTTATATAAGGAAGTAGAAAAGCTTGCTCCGTATGGAACAGGGAACCCGAAACCCCTTTTTCTTATTCGGAACGCTTATATTGATGCAGTGAAGGCTTTTGGAAAGGAAAAAAACCATACTGAGATTGGGTTTCTTGACGGAAGTAATCGTAAAATTTCTGCGATACAGTTTTTTGCACCAGTCTCTGCTTTACCTGCACATGCAAAACCTCAATCTCGCATTGATATGGTTGCTCATCTTGAAAAATCCACCTTCAAGAATTATCCAGAACTAAGGCTTAGAATTGTTGATATACTTTAATCCATGTCTATAACGATATTTACTGACGGTTCATCCCGTGGAAATCCAGGTCCTGGTGGCTGGGGTGCAATTATTCGAAGCGACAGTCATGTGCGTGAGCTTGGTGGGAGAGAGGACCATACTACAAATAACAGAATGGAACTTTCTGCCGCGATTAATGCTTTAACTTTTGTAGATGAAAAAAATCTCGAAGGTGAGATTGTACTTCAAACAGATTCAAAGTATGTGATCCAGGGAATCACTTCTTGGGTTTTAGGCTGGCAGAGAAATGGCTGGAAGACGGCAGGTAAAAAGGATGTAGAGAATAGGGATTTGTGGGAGGCTCTCAGTGCCGTTGCATCAAATCTCTCTATTGAATGGAAGTATGTTCAAGGGCATGCGGGACATCCAGGTAACGAGCGATGCGATGAGATTGCAACCAGTTTTGCGGACAATGTCGAAGCAAATCTTTTTAATGGTCTACGGGAGAAGTATCCGGTTGATCTTGATGCTGCACCTGTTGCACAGCCAAAGAAGTCAAAATCAAAAAATTCTGCCAAGGCGTATTCCTACTTGTCACTTGTCGACGGGGAATTGCTGATCCATGCAACATGGCCAGAATGTGAAGGCAGAGTAAAGGGCAAGAAAAACGCCAAGTTTAAGAAATCCATCAGTGCTGAAGATGAGAAAAGGATCATAAGCGAGTGGGGAATGTAAAAAACGCAGACCGTAAGGTCTGCGTTTTGCTTAGTCGATGAACTCTCTCGTTCGAAATGGTAGAAGATCTTCAAGTCTCTCGATTTCCTGTCTATCGTAGTCAGAAACTGCTGTTTTGTAGCGGAGCGTTCTCTTGAAAGCTGCGAGCAGGTTTTCTACGAGGTGTATGAACTCAGGATCTATTGAAGACCTGATGGGATGAAGTTCCTGCCAGTCAGCAAACTCTCGAAAAGCCTGCTGCCATTTTTCATAAGCTCGCCTTTGGCAAATTCTCATTACTTTGCACCTGCGTCTTTGCTTTAGCTTGCTAATCAATGTCCTTCTGAGCTCAATCATAATATTGTAGATTACGAAAAGAGCGATTATTGAAAGCATTATCTTGCTTAGAGGAGTGAGCATGATGTGCGATGTTTCTGCGTTTACCATAGCACAGCATCAAAAAATGCCCAGTTTTATAATTTCTTTATCTGGGGAGTTCAAAATGCGGCAGTGAAAGATTCTGTATTTTACTCGGTTACAGCCGCATTTCTTGTTGGCGTTTTTGTTTGTTCTTATGTGTCGCCTGGTACGAGTGGTATTGGTGTTGCGCTTATAATTTTGATCGGTTTTATTGCCATTCTGTGTTTTAGGGGACATTTCTCGCTGCTCTTTATTGTTACCTGCGCAACTTTTTCGTTTTTGATGGGTGCTTTACGAATTGAGTTTACGAAAACAACCTCTCATGACTTGGACGGGCATGTGGGGAAGGAGATGACTTTTGTTGGGGTGATTTGTGACGAGCCTGTCGCCAAAGAGTTATCTCTACAGTTTTGTTTTGAACCCGAAGAGGGTAGGGACAGGATACTTGTGCGGGCAGCGAGATATCCGGAATATAGTTACGGCGACAAACTATCTCTGAAGGGTGTTTTGGAATTTCCTGAAAACTTTGAGTCATATGATGGAGGTCCGGTATTCAATTACGTGGCGTATCTGGCAAAGGATCGGATTCGTTATATTGCGCCCTTACCACGCATAGAAAAGTTGGGAGAAGACAAAGGTTCGTGGCTACTTTCTAATCTCTATTCTTTCAAGCAGAGTTTTATTACGAAATCTGAGCATTTGATTGCGGAACCGGCATCATCACTTTTGGGCGGGATTCTTTTGGGAGATAAATCATCTTTGCCAAAGGATGTAACGGAGCACTTCAGGATTGCTGGGCTCATGCATATTTTGGTGCTCTCTGGGTACAACGTGAACATTATCGTAAACAGTCTGATGAAAACACTTTCATTCTTACCGAGACTGTATGGGTCGATTCTTGGGGGAGTGTCTATTATTTTGTTTGCACTCATGACGGGTGCAAGCGAGACAACAATTAGAGCGTCCATTATGGCTTTTATCGTTCTTTCCTCACGGCTCATTGGTCGTAGATATAATGTCCTTCGTGCACTTACTGCTGCGGCCTTTCTTATGGTGTTAGAGAATCCTTATATCCTTGCGTTTGATATTTCATTTCAACTTTCATTTCTGGCAACGATAGGAATAGTGTATGTGACACCTTTGGTTTCGCAGAGGCTTGGGTTTGTCACAGAGAAATTCAATCTACGTGAAATGTGTGCAACAACAATCGGGACTCAGATTTTTGTGACGCCGTTTATTCTTTACACGATGGGACAGCTTTCGGTAGTGTCGCTTCTATCAAATATTCTTATTTTGCCATTCATTCCGTATTCGATGCTCTTAGGATTTCTGTCTATCGTGGTTGGATTTATATCAGACACACTTGCTATCCCGCTGGGTTGGGCAACACAAGCAATTCTTTCATATGTGATGTATGTTGCAGAATTCACCGCGAGTCTGCCTTTTGCCGCATTACAAATACACATAAGCAGCACTGTGCTTATGTGTACGTATACTGTCTTTTGTTATTATCTTATCCGCGTGACGCGCCTACGAAATGTGACTGCACAGTTTCCCAATTGAGATTGGCGAAAAAATCTTCAACGTAATTCTTTTTGCCTGATGGCTGATAGTCAGCAACGAATGAATGCTCCCACATGTCTAGGGTAAGGATAGGGGATGCATCAATAAGCTGGCCTAGATGCTGTTCATCTATCCATGCGTTTACAAGCCTTTGGGTTTTCTTATCGTAATAAAGTATTGCCCAGCCGATTCCGCGCGTGAGGGCGATTGCCTTAAATCGTGCGAGCCACCCGTCAAAAGAACCCCATTCTGCTTCAATAGCTGCTTTGAGTGAACTTTTCTCATCGAGCGGCTTTGTACCACCTTCGAGGTGTCCAAAATAAAATTCATGATTTCTCATGCCACCCCATTCAAATCCAAAGCGTCGCTGAATTTCTCCGAGTGCGTAGGCATTTTTCTCTGAATCTTTTCCCATTTCCTCAATTTTCTCAAGGATGAGATTCGCGTGCTTCACATAGCCTGAATAAAGCTTTAGGTGCTCTTCGATTGTCTTTGCAGAGATACCTTTGAGGACGGGGATGTTGAATTTCTTTTCTTCGAATTTTTTCATATGTATCGTGTTAATTGTTTATAAGTATATCACTGGATACTACGAAAAAGACCCTAACTTGGTACAATGGGTGCCAATGCATCAGAATCTAGAAATCCTTAAGGAGGTGCTCGCAGAAGAGGGAGTTTCGTATACAGAGATACCGGGCTTTTTTGACGCTCTTGTTGTGGGTAAGGAGCCGTTCATTCGTTCAGTTACGCCTTTTAATACTGAGGCTACTTCGACTCTTTGCTGTGATAAGTTCGCAATCCATACCATGTTGGGCTCCACGATACCTATGCCGCGAACAAAAGCTTTTCTAGATCCCCACGGTAGGTATCCAGAATACGCAAAAGAGAAATCTTTTAAAGACATACTCACAGCATGTTCAGATTTTCTTTATCCCCGAATTATTAAAATGAATTCAGGTGAGCAGGGTAGTAATGTATTTATTGTAAAAAGTGACGAAGAGAGCCTGCTTGCCCTTGAAAATATTTTTAACAAAGAATCACAACATTACGATTACATGGCACTGGTACAAGAATACATGGAACCAAAGAGGGAACTACGGGCAGCAATAGCTGGTGGTGAATTTGTTTTTGCCTATGATCGTGAATCAAAGGAGATGATTGAGGGTCCTTTAGTAGAAAGGCTTGAGGGTATGTCAAAAACGATTCTTGAGCACGTTGATTTGTCGTGGGGAGCACTCGATTTTATTGAAGACGGAACTGGAGATGTGTATTTACTCGAGGTAAATACGAGGCCGAGATTCGATGGATTTATAAGCTTCGATGCCAGAAATCAGTTCAAGAAACTCTTTAGAATGGGGCTAAAAGCAAAGGGCCTTATATAATCCTGTGAAAAAAATTGGTTCAAGAATTTTTGTCGCTACCATCTTTGTCATTACACTTTTGCTTGGAGTTGCTTACTCCGTAGAAAGTGAAGGTAAATTAAAAGTATATTTTTTGGATATTGGCCAAGGTGATGCAATCTATGTACGCACCCCGTCCGGGCATGACATGTTGATTGATGGTGGACCGTCAAACATGGTTTTGCGTAGACTTGCAGAAGTAATGCCGTGGTATGACAAATCAATTGATGTCGTTATTGAAACGCATCCGGATGCAGATCATATTGGGGGATTACCGCATGTGTTCGAACGATACCGTGTAGGACTATTTATCGAGCCGGGCATAGAATCGAAAAATGCGATTGATGATGAAATACGCAGAATCCTCAAGGAGAAAGGAATCGAATCACAGATAGGGCGTCGCGGTACTCGTATAAACTTTGGCGATGGATCCAGTTTTGATATTTTGTATCCCGACAAGGATGTATCATCGCTCAAAGAAACCAACGACGCGTCGATTGTAGGGCAAATAAAGTACGGCTCGACATCTGTGATGCTTACAGGTGATGCTCCAAAGTCAGTTGAGAGTTATCTTGTGCGACTAGACGCAGAAAAACTTGAAAGTCAGATTCTTAAAGCAGGACATCATGGATCAAAAACATCTTCTGGTGAGGAGTTTATAAAAATGGTTAATCCGGAGAAGATCATCATTTCCGCGGGCAAAAATAATCGCTACAAACATCCAAGTGAAGAAGTCATGGCACTCTTTGCGAGTCTAAATATCCCTACACTCTCAACTGCGGTACGAGGCACGCTCGTGTTTACATCTGATGGAAAAACAATTGAACGTAAATAAAAAAAAGTGAGCAATTTCTTGCTCACGTTGCACTCAATCAATGTCTTCGACGGGATTGAATTTAAAATCAATCAAATGCATGTCTGCATCGTATCGCACATGACCGCGAATTTTCATACCGTCGAGGATAAGAGGGAGGACTTTCTTATCTGCCTCTAAAACATCGTCTGGTAATGGCCGAGCCTGATACCACGTTGGATCAAGGATATCTTGGTAATGACCCGGCTCACCACGCCACGCCCGGGTAAGGACATAGTAGAGAGTAAGTCGTGGACCCTTTTCATCGATCACAAGGATTTCCGCCATGACCTCCATGTCAGGCTCCTCTACAATAAATTTTGATTCTTCGAGGAGTTCTCGCCTGGTTCCAGCCTTGATAGATGCATCGCTGTCCTCGATATCGCCGCCGTAGGACATGAGTTTGCCCGCAATCTTTCTTTTGATTGCCTTTGGTGAATCCACTTTGCGGCCGAGGAAAATTTCTTCGCCTCCAGGCTCACCTCGTATAAAATAACAAATTGTTGATTTGGGTAGGTTCATATCTTCCAACACTTTACGCCTACAAGCTCTACTGTCAAACAAAAACCCCGCGATCTGCGGGGGTTTTTAGTTTTATATGATTCCTGCTTTTCGGAGTGTCGCGAATGCGCCGTTTTTGTTGATGGTCTTGATTGCTCGGGTAGAGAGGGTGAGTCGGATAGATTTCTTGAGCTCAGGAATGTAAATTTTCTTTGCCTGAAGGTTAACGTATCGGCGTACTTTTCCGGTAGGGTTAAACTGCGTCGCACGAGTTGCGTTTGAGTAACCTCCTCCCATTATTGAACCTCTTTTTGTGACTGGGCAGATTTTTGCCATAAAATTCCTTATAAGCTATTGGAAAGTCATGCTATCACAAGCTTTTCCCCAAAGCAAATTCGCGCTTTTAGAGGGGAGGAGTACACTAGTGAAAGCGTTGTTCACCCTACAGAAAGCTATCTCATGAGATCCCTTACACCAACAGTCCTAAATTGGTTGAGAATCATCGCCCTCAATCGCAGGCACCTGCAAGATATGAAGGAGACATTCGAAAGAGCGGTACTGCCTCTCTGTGCTAACGAGGCAAGGATTATAGCCTTGAAGCTTCTTGAGAGAGATCAGGAGGAGATAGACCACGTGTCGTCATGCCTTTCGCCTGAGCGGGTACGCCAGGCACTGCAGATCTACGATGAGATTATTTTTGAGGCAGATTCTGCTCTTGCAGAACTTGATAACCGTCTCAAGAGGCCAGCATTTTCAATCTCTACCGCAGCATAATTTTCTAGCCGGGAAACACCCCGGCTTTTTCATGCGTTATAATTATGCCTATGGAATTTCAATTCATATTTTCACTTGGAGTCCTTTTGTTCTCAGTTATCATCCATGAAGTTTCTCATGGCTATGCCGCGCTTTTTCTGGGGGACAGGACGGCGGAGTACGAAGGAAGGCTGACTCTCAACCCGATTCCACATATCGATCTTGTGGGAACAATAATTTTGCCTGCGCTTTCACTTATGCTTCCGGGCAGTCTTTTGTTTGGCTGGGCAAAGCCTGTTCCGTACAATCCATATAACCTTAAAAATCCCCGTAGAGACGAGGCGATAATCGCGCTCGCTGGCCCTCTTTCAAATTTTCTTTTGGCGTTGATTTTCGGACTCTTCATCCGTTTCTATGTCGTACCTAACGGTATGTTAAACGACGGGATAGGAGTTATTTGTATGGTGATAGTTTTGGTGAACATCACGCTTATGATTTTTAATCTCATCCCTATGCCGCCACTCGACGGTTCAAAGATCATTACAGCGCTTCTACCTGATATTTGGATGAAGGTACGTGCCAATGTCGAACGATTCGGATTTCTCGGCGTTATTATCTTTCTTATATTTCTCTGGCAGTTTTTTGAGCCACTGATTCCGTGGCTATTTGGTGTGATTACAGGACTCGCGATTTAAGGACTTTAAATTTTTTGTTATCGGCAACGGCTATTGTTGGGCCAATCTGCTTTTCGAGCATTCTTTCGTAGGGGAGGAATGAATTGGCAACAATATAAATCTCGCCATGAGGATTCAGGTGCTTCTTTGCATCTCGTGCAAAAGATTCGATGAATGAGTAGTCAGTTTCTACGCCCGTATGAAAAGGGGGATTAGAGATGATGAGATCAAATGTACCGTTGATTTTTGAAAAGACATCGGATTCTATGACCGCTGCCTTAAAACCGTTGATTTCAATAGTCTTTTGGGTCGCAAGGATTGCCAAGCGGCTCACATCAGTCATTGTGATATCGCTTTCTGGATTTTTGGTTTTATAGATTGCACCGATGATTCCTGCACCGCAGCCGATGTCGAGAACTGCTTTTTTGTCATAAGGCACATGATCAAGGAGGAGTTTGGTTCCTTCATCGAGTTTGCCTGCAGAAAAAACGCCAGGAACATTGGCAACCTTAATTTTTAGGTCGTTGTATGAAAGTGGGGCATGGGAGATGTAATCCTCGATTTTTTTGTTCGCGCCAAGTTTCTGGTTTTTTCCAACATAGAGCGCTGAATGCTTGCCGACAATCTTTTCATCGACAGGACCAACATTATTTTCGTAAAGCTCTTTTGCAGATCTGATGCCCGCATCGTTTGATCCAACGAGCACAATCTTTCCGTCTTTAGCAACCATTCCAGAAACAAGCGCCAGTGTCATATTGATGAGTGCCTTTGATTTCGGCAAAAAGACGACTGCGGATTGTCGAGGGGAGCCAGCTTCAGCAAAAAGCTCCTTTTCACTCTCTATATAGAGGGGATTGCTGAGTCCGAGCTCCGGGAGGTGCTTATTCAGAAGCTCTAAAGGGAGGTTTTCTTTGACCATGGCTTCAATACTAGGCCTTTTGGGGAATAAGTAAAGAATAGAGAAAGGTACTTGACTTATTGTATAAGTATGATACACTTTCTAAGTCAAAGCGATTACGTTTTGACCCTTCCCCCAATTGGGAAGTTAGCACAAAAGCACTCCGGTGAGATTCTGGATTTGGAATAACAAGGCGGCGCGCTTTTGCCCACTTGCCTGATCCCAACTCGCCATATTATAAACTCCTGTTTTTAACAGGAGTTTCTTCTTGCCCAAAACCCACTTTTATAGTAATCTCTCCTTTGCGTCATCGACGCTATTTATTCAGAGAAACGTGAGTAACGGATAGGGGATACAACTCAAGCCTCCATTCGCGAAGGAAAACACGTCGCTCAAAATCAAATATTTATACAAAGATAGCGCCACAAGCGTTATTTAGCCGATTATTTAGAGATTACATGCCAACAATTCATCAGCTCATAAAGCGAAAGCGATCATCGCTTAAGCGAAAGTCAAAGTCTGTTGCTCTTACAAAGAGCTTCAACGTGCTTAAGAACAAGCCACGTTATTTCGACTCACCATTTAAACGAGGTGTGTGTATTAAAGTTACGACCAAGACTCCAAAGAAGCCTAACTCAGCTATCCGAAAGATTGCCCGAGTTCGACTTTCAAACGGAATGGAAGTTACTGCATACATCCCAGGTATGGGTCACAACCTTCAGGAACACTCAGTGGTTTTGCTCCGAGGTGGACGAGTTAAGGACGTAGGTCTCCGTTATTCAGTTGTGCGAGGAGTACTCGACGCAGCAGGAGTAGAGAAGCGAGGAAAAGGTCGAAGCCAATACGGTACAAAGAAACCGAAGGCAGCTAAATAAGAAGAACATCTAACTTAAAATCCCATGAGACGAAAAATAAATATAAAGCGAGATCTTCCAGCTGACTTCAAATACAGCTCAGAAAAGGTTTCAAAGCTCATCAATTACATCATGTTCGACGGCAAGAAAAACTCTGCTCGATCAAACGTATACAAGTGCTTCGATATTATTAAGGAAAAGGCAAAGCTTGATCCACTCGAAGTTTTCGAGGCGGCTCTCAAGAATACTGCTCCTAACGTTGAGGTTCGATCACGACGAGTCGGTGGTGCAAACTACCAGGTTCCAGTAGAAGTTCGACCAAAGCGACGAGATGCACTTTCTATGAAGTGGATCGTTACAGCGGCTCGAGCAAAGAAGGGTGCTCCTATTTCAGCAAAACTTGCTGATGAAATTATCGCAGCTTCAAAGAACGAAGGTGAAGCAGTTAAGAAGCGAGAAAACACTCACAAGATGGCAGAAGCAAACAAGGCATTCGCGCACTTTGCTTGGTAGTCGATTGCTCTCACATACTGAAACACAAAACCGCCCAATGGCGGTTTTGTGTTGAGGTCACAAATTGTGACCTCAAGTTTAAGTTCTGTGAACCGGTCGCTATTTGCGACCGGTTCACAACAGTTTTAACTTTTCTTTATAAGTATTTGTTAGCTTTGTGTAATGGAAAAAGAGGAAATTTCAATTATTGATCCTGGCGTGATAGCTCAAAGAATTTTTATTGTCAGAGGACAAAAAGTAATGCTCGATTCTCATTTGGCAGAATTGTATCAAGTAGAGGTTAAACGTTTGAATGAACAAGTGCAACGTAATAAGAATAGATTTCCAGAGGATTTTTGCTTTAAATTAACTCGGGAAGAGACCGAAAACTTGAAGTCGCAAATTGCGACTTCAAGTTTGGGGCATGGTGGAAAAAGAAAACCTTCATATGTTTTCACCGAACATGGTGTCGCTATGCTTTCTTCAGTACTTCGAAGTGATAGGGCGGTCCAAATGAATATCTTTATAATCCGCGCTTTCGTGAAATTACGGGAGGTACTTTCTTTGCACAAGGATCTGGCTGCAAAACTCGACGAACTCGAGAAGAAGCAAAATGAACACGGCGACCAATTACGATCGGTATATGAAGTTGTAAAGCAGCTCATTGCGGAACCTGTTAAGGAATCTGGAAGGATTGGTTTCGGTACCTAATAGTGGCAAAAAGGAAGGGTTGCATTTGCTTTATTGCATCTCGAAGGGGGGTGTATAATTAATTGAAATGATTAATAAACCATTAGTAGATTTTATTAGGAGGGAGATTGTGTTGGGTAAGGATAAGGAATTTATAAAAAGCAGCCTTATGTCTGAAGGGAATTGGTCTCAGGAAGATGTTCAGACTGCATATCGACGAGCAGCGAGAGTAAATATAAGGAATGAATTTTTGACAGATATGGGATTGTTTACTTTAATATCGACTATTTTACTTCTTTTGGCTTTTTTTTCAGGTAATGAAAAGTGGATGTGGGCTTTTGCTTTTTATGGATTTTCTGGGAGTATGATTCTCTTTTTCTTTTTACGACAGCTGGCGCATCAGGTCTTTTTAAAGAAAAGAGTGAATTACAGCAGTCTAATTACAGTACCTTTGAGCATGTTTATAGGTACTGTTATTGGATTATTTATAGGTACTGCTAGTAAGGTTGGGGTGGTATTTCTTTTCGGGCCTCTCACTGGGACACTGGTCGGTTTTAAGGTTGGTGATTGGCTTTCGACTAGATTCTTTAAGAAAAACCGAGTAGAGGTTACGCGCTAACAAAGAACCGCCGCGATTTTCTTGATTTTCCACCCTTTTTCCTATAATCTATAGTCCACCAAGGAAGAGCCACTCTTCGCTTTTTATTTAACGGCATTATTAAGGGTTCCACCCATTTATTTATGAATCGAGATTATCCATTAGACAAAGTACGTAACTTCGGAGTTATTGCCCACATCGACGCGGGAAAGACGACAACTTCAGAACGAATCCTCTATTACACCGGTATGATCCACAAGATCGGAGAGGTGCACGAGGGAGAGACCACCACTGACTGGATGGAACAGGAGCGAGAACGAGGTATCACTATTACCGCGGCTGCTATCACATGTTTCTGGAACCCAACCTACATGCCAAAGGGTGACAAATCGATGACTCATCGATTTAACGTTATCGACACACCAGGGCACATCGACTTTACCGTAGAAGTAAAGCGATCTCTTCGCGTGCTCGACGGTGCTGTTGTGGTGTTCGACGGAGTAGCGGGAGTGGAACCTCAGTCAGAAACTAACTGGCGATACGCTGACGAATCAAACGTTCCTCGAATCTGCTTTATCAACAAGCTCGACCGAATGGGCGCATCTTTTGAGAAGTCTTTTGCTTCTATTCGAGAGCGACTCAACAAAAATGCAGTTCGAATCCAGATTCCTGTTGGATCTGAAGAAAATTTCAAGGGAGTTATCGACCTCATTAAAATGAAGTTCTATACCCAGGACGGAGAAATGGGTATCAACGTCATCGAAAATGAAATTCCTGCTGACATGCTCGAAGAAGCAAAGAAGTATCGTGCAGAACTCATTGAAAAGGTTGCTGAAACAGACGACACAATGATGACTGAATACCTTGAAGGCAAGGAATTCGATGTTGCAACCATCAAGACTGTTCTCCGAAAGGCGACTCTTGCTTGCAAAATCTTCCCAGTGCTTACAGGTACAGCTTTAAAGAACAAAGGAGTTCAGCTCGTACTCGACGCTGTTGTTGATTATCTTCCATCTCCACTTGATATTCCTGCAATTCGAGGAATTGATCCAAACACTGGCGGTGAAATCTTCCGACATGCTGATGACAAGGAGCCTTTCTCAGCACTTGCATTCAAACTTCAGAACGATCCATTCGTAGGACAGCTTACATTCTTCCGAGTGTACTCTGGAACTCTCGAAGCTGGTTCATATATTTATAACGCAACGACAGGCAAGAAGGAGCGACTCTCTCGAATTGTGCGCCTCCAGGCAAACAAGCGAGAAGAAGTGCAGAAAGTATTCTCAGGAGAAATCGCTGCGGCAGTAGGTCTTAAGGATGCTCTCACATCTCATACGCTTTGTGACGAGAACAATCCGATCATTCTTGAAGTTATCAAGTTCATGGAACCTGTTATCTCTCTTCGAATTGAGCCAGCTACAAAAGCTGATCAGGAAAAGATGGGTACCGCACTTCGAAAGCTTGGAAACGAAGATCCAACATTCCGCATTTCATCAAACCCTGAAACAGGGGAGACTCTCATCGCTGGAATGGGTGAGCTTCACCTTGAAATCATGGTTGATCGAATGAAGCGAGAATTCGGCGTGAATGCAAACGTAGGTAAGCCTCAGGTTGCGTACCGAGAAACAATTCTTAACTCTGCAGAAGCTGAACATAAGTATGTGAAGCAGTCTGGAGGTAAGGGTCAGTACGGTCACGTAAAGATTACTCTCAAGCCTCTTCCACCGCTTGTTGAAGGTGAGAAGATTCCAAAGAACGTGTCTCGATATGATGACTTCGAATTCATCAACTCTATTAAAGGAGGTGTTATTCCAAACGAATTCATTCCTGCGGTAGAGAAGGGTGTTCATGAGGCAATGGATCGAGGTATTGTAGCGGGATACAAGATGGTGAATGTTTCTTGTGAACTTACATACGGTTCATACCACGACGTGGACTCATCTGAAATTGCATACAAGATCGCTGCTTCTATGGCATTCCAGGAAGGTGCAAAGCGAGCAAAGCCAGTTATCCTCGAACCTATCATGAAGCTTGAAGTAGTTGCTCCAGAAAAGTTCATGGGTGATATCACCGGCTCAATCATGTCAAAGCGAGGTATGATCGAAGGTACTTCAATGCGAGGACAGGCACAGGTTATTACAGCAAAGGTTCCTCTCGCAGAACTCTTCGGATATACAACAGCGCTCAGATCAATGACATCAGGGCAGGGTAGCTCAACTATGGAATTCGATCACTATGAAGTGGTTCCTCCAAACGTTGAAAAGACTATCGTCGAAGCAAGAAAATAATAAAAACAAAACACCGGAGGCAAAAGCCTTCGGTGTTTTGTTTTGGGTGTGTATAGATTAAGTGTCTTTTTTCGGCAAAGGTGTAGACTTATAAAGACAAAGATCTTTTGCCATGTACTACGTATTCGCATTCCTCATCCTTGCGGCCGTTGCTGCGGTAGTGTATGCGCTTCTCACTGCCAACGAAGGCTACGAGGACAAAGGGGGCTTCCATCACGGTCGCCCGCCCAAAATCTCGTAAGAGATTAAGACAAAGCCGCTGCAGAGTGCGGCTTTTTTCGTCTTTGCGGCCTATTTGACTATTCGCTTATAATATGCTATTATTGTTAAGTATGAATCCGCTCCTTATTATCGGTTTAATTGTTGGGGGACTCATTCTCGCTGGTACGTTCGTTGCACTACGTGCATTCAGAGATGCGAACGAGGGATACCAAGATGAGAAGGGGTTTCATCCAGGACACCCAAAAAAATAACTCCAAAGCGGCAGAAATGCCGCTTTTGTTTGTATTGACATTTGTGTATTATATGATATAATATGTAAGTAGGGTATTATACCCGCTCTTTGAAAGGACGCTTTATTTCTGAACACGACTGTTCAGAGGCGGTTTCTGCAATGGGTAATTCTTTGTCATGAAAAACATCACCTGCAAGGTTATCGCGATGATCCTCTGGATCGCCGCTGTCACGGTTGGCTATGCGCAACAGTACTCCTTCGAGATTTCGGTTTCGCCGAGATCCCAGAAGACCACGGCGTATGCGTGGGGCACGAAATATGCCTCGCATGTGGCATACGACATTACCAACCTGAGTGGTTCGGCAGTCACCATCAGTCGTCTGTGGTTCGAGAGGTCGTGGACGGTGAGCGACATCTTCATTGAGGATGGCGAGAAACTCATCAAAGCCACGCATCGTGATAACTATACAGGCGACCTTGGTGTTGCTGTAGATATCACGATTCCGGCAAAGGGGACACATACGGTGTTTGTGAGAGGGACGATTATTGAGAAACCGTTCTCCGATGAAGTCGCCATGACCTTTATTAGGTATCATGGCCTCGAAATCAAGAGTGAGTACAACGGGATGTCGTTTTCGTATCTCAATGATCTGCTACACCATCACGCGGTCATTGTCGAGCAGTCGGCGGTGCCCCAGATCAAAAACTCCTCCGGTCTTCAACGCCTTGAAAGCATGAAGGCATACGGGTTCGTCATCACAGGCGACCGGTTCATGCAAAGTCGTGTAATGATCAGAGTTGCAGGGCCCGCGCTTGCACGGCTTGGTGTGCGGGATACGGTCACTGATCCCATGCTTCGTGTCATTGATGAAGTAGGGAAGGTGGTCGCCGATTCAAACGATTGGTCGGCGTCACTTACATCGAGGTTTGCCGAAGTCGGCGCCTTCGCCTTTATCCAAGGGTCGAAGGATGCTGCGCTCGAGCTCGAGCTTTCACCGGGAATGTATACGGTTGAAGTTCGAAGTGTGGATACTGCGCAAGTCGGCACGTATCTCATCGAAACGTACCAGATGTCCGCGGCGAGTGTGAATCCAGTCATCGTCACACCGCCTTCAGTAAGCGCACTGGGTGCCAAGGGTTAAACGTTCTTTATGTTAGTTCAAGGCCGCTGTAGAAATACAGCGGCTTTTTTATGCATAATCAATTGACTTTGCAAACCTGTCTGCTATTATGTGATTCACGCAATTTGCGCGCTTTTTTCGATTGACCAAGCCCTTAAAAGCAAGGATTTTTGGAAAAAGATTATCAAACTTAGAACATTAATTTGTAAGTAACTGGGACCTGCAACCATCTCGCGCGCAGATCCGAGTAAACTTACCAAAAACGTTATGGCAGAATTCGCACGAACAAAGCCGCACGTTAACGTGGGTACTATCGGACACGTTGACCACGGCAAGACGACTTTGACGACCGCGATCCTCGCGACACAAGCTCGTGATGGTTTGGCAGTTGGAAAGGCATACGCAGATATCGCAAAAGGCGGTACTGTTCGAGATGCATCTAAGGTCGTTACTATTTCTCTCGCTCACGTAGAATACGAGTCAAACACTCGACACTACGCTCATATCGACGCCCCAGGTCACGCTGACTACATTAAGAACATGATCACCGGTGCCGCTCAAATGGACGGTGCTATCCTCGTAGTATCAGCAATCGACGGCCCGATGCCTCAGACTCGAGAACACATCCTTCTTGCAAAGCAGGTTGGTGTGCCACGAATCGTAGTTTTCCTTAACAAGTGCGACGCAGTAGAAGACAAAGACCTCATCGACCTCGTTGAAGGTGAAGTTCGAGATCTTCTCACGAAGTACGGTTATGACGGTGCAGCAACTCCAGTTATCCGTGGATCAGCTCTCAAGGCTCTTGAAGCGGCTAACAACACTGACGAGTGGGCAATGAAGATCAAGGAGCTCATGAATACTCTTGACTCATACATCCCAATGCCAGAGCGAGCTACTGACAAGCCTTTCCTTATGCCTATCGAAGACATCTTCTCAATCGAAGGTCGAGGAACTGTAGTTACCGGACGAATCGAACGAGGTCAGGTAAAGGTTGGAGACACTGTTGAAATCGTTGGTCTTAAGGACACAACAACGACTACCATCACTGGTATCGAAATGTTCAACAAGCAGCTCCAGTCAGGTATGGCAGGCGACAACGCCGGCGTACTCCTCCGAGGTACTGCAAAGGATGCAGTTACACGAGGACAGGTTCTTGCTAAGCCAGGTACAACTACTCCTCATACAGAATTCGAGGCTGAAGTTCTCATCCTCAAGAAAGAGGAAGGTGGACGACATACTCCATTCTTCAACGGTTACAAGCCTCAGTTCTACGTTCGAACAACGGACGTTACTGGTGAAGTAACTCTCAACCCAGGAGTTGAAATGGTTATGCCAGGAGATACAGTTACCTTTAAGGTAAAGCTCCACGCTCCAATCGCACTTGAAGACAAGCAGCGCTTCGCTATCCGAGAAGGTGGCAAGACTGTCGGTGCAGGAGTCGTAACTAAGATTGTTAAGTAATTAGCTTGCAAATTAAGGAGAAATCCGTAGACTAGGACAAACACATGGCAGAAGCAATTAAAAAATCAGCGGGTAAGCCAAAAGCAGCAGCAAAGAAAGCGGCAGCTAAGGCAGACGCGTCTCCTCGACTACGCATCCGCGTTCGAGCATACGAGAACAAGATTCTTGACGCATCGGTAAAGCAGATCATTGATACTGCACTCCGCTATGACGTTCAGGTCCTCGGTCCAGTACCTCTTCCGACGGAAATCAAGAAATATACGGTGAACCGCTCGTCGTTCGTGTATAAAAATGCGCGAGAGCAGTTTGAGATGCGAGTGCACAAGCGCCTCATCGATATCTTGAACCCTAATGCAAAGATAATCGAAGCTCTTACGAATATGTCACTCCCTTCAGGAGTAAACATCGACGTAAAGATGATTTAGAAAAATAAAGAAAATCGCGTCCCTCAGGACGCGATTTTCTTATATTTTTGTTATGTTTCTTAACTTAAAACAAAAAGAAAAAACCGCCCAGAGTAAAACCTGGGCGGTTTTTTTCTTGCGTGATCGTCATTTATCTATATACTCCAAAATAGAAAATGTCACATGAAAAAATTCTCAAAACAACGTAACGTAACCGTCAAGAAAAATAGAACTAGAAGAATTTTTGAAGAGAGTCGAATGAAGATAACTTCTCAAAATAGGAAATGGATGACGGAGCAGATGAAGCATTTTGGGAGGGGAGAGTCCCTATGATTTCGGACGCACGAACACTCGTGCGTCTTTTCTTTTGCATGAGGAAAGGGTAGGGTGTCAAAAGGGAGAAAAATCTATGTTCGTCGCAAAAGTATTTACACCATATCTTACGCAGGACCAGGTTGTCTTATGGAGAGAAGACATGCCTGTCGTCATTTTCGCACTTGATCTCGAGAAGGCGATCTCAGATTTAAAGGTAGCTTTTTCAGTAAGGGTTCCCGAGATTGAAGCAAAACTGAGAACTCAGCCAGGTCTTAAGCCGGGAATGTACTATCACATAGAAATGGTTGAGGTTCCCGAAGGTATTTCTGGAGCCCACTCGCTCTATACGTTGATTGCTTCAAATAAGCTGATTTTCCTGTCTTTTTAAGCCTCAGGCGCGCACATTCGTGCGCGCCTTTTTCTTCCCGTAACCAGAATTTGCATATTTTTGGTTCATGAGGTACTATGTCTCCCACTAGGAAGCAAGTGCTTCTTTTTAAATTTATAAGGTTAATTCGAGAGCCTACGGAGCCTCAAGCTCCGCGCTCGTGCATATTATGAAGAAATTCATCCTTGGAACGAAAAAGGCCATGACTCAGGTCTTCGACGAAAACGGCCGCGCATATCCTGCGACGGTTCTTTCGGCGGGCCCAGTCACGGTCACTCAGGTTAGGACGGTAGAGAAGGACGGTTACATCGGACTTCAGGTTGGTTTTGGTGAGCAGAAAGAACAGCGACTAGGAAAGGCGCTCGCGGGACACTTCAAGAAATCTGGCGGAAACTTCCGACACGTAAGCGAATTCCGAACGGAAGAAGCTTCAAAGTTTAAAGTAGGCGACAAGATCGACCTTTCAACATTTGCTGCAGGTGATAACGTTACTGTCCGATCAGAATCAAAGGGTAAGGGCTTCCAGGGTGCGGTTAAGCGATACCACTTCAAAGGAGGTTCACGAACTCACGGTCAGAAGCACTCTGAACGAGAAGTTGGTTCTATCAACGGCCGAGGCCGCGTAGGTTCAGGTCGTGTTAACAAAGGTAAGCGAATGCCAGGAAGAATGGGTGGCGACATGGTCACCGTTAAGAATCTTAAGGTTCTTCAGGTAAAGCCAGAATCTAATGAAATCGTAGTGCACGGATCCCTTCCTGGTCGAAAGGGAGTGCTTGTTTCTATAGTTGCGTAACAAAACCCATATGAAAACTCAAACAATAAAGAAGACGACAAAGACAGCAAAGAAAACAGACGCACCTATGGAAGCATCAATCTTTAATACAAAAGGCACATCAGCAGGAACAGTAACTCTCTCAGAGAAAGCTTTTGGACTTGCATGGAATGCTGACCTTGTTCATCAGGTTATGCACTCGATGATGTCGACTGCTCGACAGAACATTGCTCATACCAAAACTCGCGGAGAAGTTCGCGGAGGAGGTAAGAAGCCATGGAGACAGAAGGGAACCGGTCGAGCTCGACACGGATCAACTCGATCTCCTCTATGGGTAGGTGGAGGTGTCGCTCACGGTCCTCGAAACGACAAGAATTACGATCGAAAGGTTAATAAGACCATGAAGGCTAAGGCTTTCCTCACTCTTCTTTCAAAGAAGTACCGAGATGGCGAAGTTCTCTTTGTAGATGCTTTTTCTTTCAAAGCACCAAAGACAGCAGACGCAAAGGCTGCTCTTGACGGTCTTTCAAAGGCAAAGGGCTTTGAAAAGCTTTCAAACAAACGAAAGAACTCAGCATTCATCTGCCTTACAAAGAAAGATGCAAATACTGAAAAAAGCTTCCGAAACATTGGTTCTGTTACAGTAGATGAGGTTCGAAACATAAACCTTTTGGATCTTTTGAAGTACACGTACGTTGTTATCGAAAACCCGGTCGAATCAGTTAAACTCCTAGAAGCTAAACTTAACTAATATGTCGCTATTTAACACACAAAGAAAGAAAGCGGGTAGCACAACAGCAGGTGAAACAAAGCTTGCGAAGCCTGTTAAAGCTGTAAAGGCAGTTGAGCCAAAAAAAGTTGAGGAAAAAAAGTCTAAGTCTCAGGATGATAAGCGAGCAGCTGCAGCAGCAGGTGTTGTATTTCCAAAGGGATCTGCTGTTATCAAGCCTCGAGTTACTGAAAAGGCAGGACTTCTCTCACAAAACGGAGTTTACACATTCGATGTTCGAGTTGATGCAAACTCTCGACAGATTGCTGATGCAATCAAGGCTGCATACAAGGTAACTCCTGTAAAAGTGTCTCTTGCACCTATAAAGTCTAAGGCAATGTTTGCTCGAGGTAAGTCAGGCAAGACAGTTGCAGGCAAGAAGGCGTATGTCTACCTTAAAAAGGGCGAGACCATAGAATTCATCTAATTTTTATCAATCACATATATGAAAACATATAGACCAACAAGCCCAGGACGACGTCAGATGCAGACCATCGACTTCAAGCAGTACATCACTAAAAAGGATCCTGAGAAGTCACTTACACGCGGACGAAAGCGCGATGTGGGACGAAATGCATTCGGACGAGTAACTGTTCGCCATAAGGGAGGTGGACACAAGCGACTCTATCGAGAGGTGTCATTTACCTATGACAAGCGAGATATTCCTGCAACTATCAAATCAGTTGAGTACGATCCAAACCGATCTGGTTTCATCGGACTTGCAGCATATCGAGATGGTGAACGACGATACGTTCTTTTGCCAAAGACCGTTAAGGTAGGCACAACGATTGTTGCTGGTATTGCAGCTCCACTTTTGCCAGGTAACGCTCTACCACTCAAGAAGATTCCTGTAGGAACCTTTGTGTACAACATTGAGCTCAAGCCTAACTCAGGCGCAAAAGCAGCTCGAGCAGCAGGTATCTTTGCTCAGGTTATCGGTAA
>CAYJCZ010000002.1:0-148655 GCA_964368835.1 uncultured Candidatus Saccharibacteria bacterium
ACTCAGGCGCAAAAGCAGCTCGAGCAGCAGGTATCTTTGCTCAGGTTATCGGTAATGATGCAAGCTACACTATGATCAAGATGCCTTCAACAGAAGTGCGACGAGTTCATGAAGAGTGTTTTGCAACTATCGGTACTGTTTCAAACGATGAGCATTGGCTCGTTAATTCTGGTAAAGCGGGACGATCACGATGGCTCGGTATTCGACCAACCGTTCGAGGTACTGCTCAGAACCCAGTAGACCATCCATACGGTGGAGGTGAAGGACGACAGGGACGAGGTCTCCGACGACTTAAAACTCGATGGGGTAAGCCAGCAGGAAAGGGACAGAAGACACGAACTCCAAAGAAATACTCAAACGTATTCATCGTTTCTCGCCGAAAGGTTGGAAAGGACCGAAACTCGATTCAGTAACTTTAAACAAAACCCGCGAAAGCGGGTTTTGTCTTGTGATATCATTCTGTTATGAAGAAAATTATCTTACTAATTATTGTTTTGGCGCTTGTCGGAGGTGGATATTATGCCCACAAAGCTTCACAGAAGCCTGCTACGACCGATGAAGTGACCAAACCTGATGAAACCCCAACGGTGGCCGAAACTCCAAAGGAAGAGCAGCTTGTGGCCGCTGGGAAAGAAGTCCTAAAGGCTATAGCCGCCAAGGATTTTGTAATGCTCGCGAAACTTTCAAGTACTGAAGGGCTTTCACTTAATGAAATTCCAAACTTGGATTTCAGTGTAAGCAATCTACCTCAATCTCAGATTCAACAAATCCCAACAGACACAGAAACATTTATGTGGGGCTATACCGATGGAAAGGGAGATGAAATAGAGCTCACTCGTAAAGAATATTTTGAAAAATATTTGTTTAATCACGACTATCTCAACGCTCCAGTCATAGCGGTCAACGAAACATTGGGAAGAGGGAACTCGATGAATACGATTGTCACAGATTCAACTGGTCGTAATTTTGTCGCTTTTCACTTTGCTGGATTTAATCCAACGTACGAAGGAATGGATTGGACAACTCTCTATCTTGTCTTTGATTTAGAGGGTGGAAAATACAAACTTCGCGGCATCGCAAAGGATAATTGGACTATATAATTCAGATTAAATAGGAAAGAAAACGGGGAATATTTGACTTTATTTAGCCATCTGCTAGGATATCCCCACTAGCTTCGGAATGGGCACTAGATTGGAAATGTGGGTTTAATCCTAGATTTTTGATTCATTAAAGTTGTTCTAGCAACTATAGCCCAGACGCCCGAGCTGTAATTCATTGTATTTACATGACCCGATCGCTATCAAAAGGACCTTACGTAGACCCACGACTTCTAAAGAAGATCGAAGGCAAGAAACCACAGACAACTGGGGTTATTAAGACTTGGCTCCGGGCATGCCACATTTCACCTGAAATGGTCGGCTTTAAATTTGGCGTTCATAACGGTAAAGACTTCGTCGAGGTACTTGTGTCAGAGGATATGGTAGGACACAGACTCGGCGAATTTTCTTTGACTCGAAAATTCACCAAGCACGGCGGAAAGATGCAGAAGGAGCTTGAACAGAAGAAGAAGGAAGGTGAAATTGCTGCTGCACAGGCTGCTAAGGGCGCTGTCGCTGAAAAGAAAGATAAATAAAATATATGGTTACCGCATCCCTTACAAATTATCGACAGTCACCTCGTAAAGTCCGCCTCGTTGCAGATTTGATCAAGGGAAAGACCGTACCTGCAGCTCTTAACGTGCTTATGGTTACAACCAAGCGAGCTTCTGACCCAATGGTGAAGCTTCTTAACTCTGCGCTCGCAAATGCAAAGAATAAGGGCATTTCAACTGAAGGTCTTTATGTAAAGGAATGTACTGTAAACCAGGGCCTTACCATGAAGCGATTCATGCCAGGTGCTCGAGGAACAGGTTTCCCGATTCTCAAGAAGACAAGCCACGTAAAGCTTGTGCTTGAAGTGAGGGCACAGAAGAAAGCAAAGGTAATTCCTGCTAAAACTAAGTAATCATATGTCACACACAGTACATCCATATTCTCATCGTTTGGGCATCATCAGGGACTGGAAGTCCAGGTGGTTTGCAGCAAAAGGAAAGTACCAGGAATATCTCAAGTCTGACGTTCTTTTGCGAGAATATCTCTCAAAGAAGTTCCGAGGTATGTATGTCGCTGACGTAAACATCGAGCGAAACGAAAAAGCTATTCGAGTTATTCTCGCTACATCTCGACCGGGCGTTATCATCGGCCGACAGGGTGAGGGTGCAGTAAAACTCAAGCAGGATATTCTCTCATTCATGCAGAAGAATGGTTCAAAGCTCGCTAAGGGCCAGGACCTTAAAATTGATATCGAAGAAATTCGATCTCCAGAATCAAACGCAGCTATCGTTGCATACATGATTGCTGAAGGACTCGAGAAGCGACTTCCATTCCGACGAGTTATGAAGCAGATGATCGAAAAGGTTCTTGCAAACCGAGACGTTAAGGGAGTGCGAATCTTCCTTGGTGGTCGACTTGGTGGCGCAGAAATGGCACGTGTTGAAGACATGAAGAAGGGTCAGGTTCCTCTTCAGACATTCCGCGCTGACATCGACTTTGCTCGAGAAAAGGCTCACATGACCTACGGTGATATTGGTATAAAGGTCTGGATCTACAAGGGCGAGGTTTTCAATAAAGATAAGAAATAATTAAACTCCCATGCTAGTCCCTAAAAAAGTTAAATACCGCAAGTGGCACGTGATGCGAAAGAATCCAAGCAAGGTTGGATTTGAAACTCGCGGCACAACTCTCGCTTTTGGATCTTTTGGCCTCAAGGCTATCACCGCTGAACGAATTCGTTCAGAACAGATTGAATCTGCTCGAAAAGTTATCTCTCGAGAAGTAGGAAAGAACGGAAAGATTTGGATTCGAATCTTCCCAGATATGCCGTACACTCAGAAGCCTGCCGAAGTTAAACTCGGAAAGGGTAAGGGAGACCTCCAGGGATACTGCGCACCAGTAAAACCAGGTCGTGTTCTCTTCGAAGTTGACGGTATTGACGAGAAGATGGCTCGAGAGGCTCTCCGAAAGGGCGGCACCAAGCTTCCTGTTAAGACAGTTGTAATTTCTCGAGAACTCCTCTAATCTTCAAATTTATGTCTCTATTTAGCAAAAAAACTGAAACAACGAAGGATACAAAGGCTGTGGTTTCTAACACCCGACCAAAGGTACTTTCTGGCATCGTAACTTCAACAAAGATGAAAGACACCATCGTTGTTAAGATTGACCGATTCATAAAGCACTCAAAGTACGAGCGATTCGTTAAGATCTCAAAGAAGTACAAGGCTCATGACGCTGGCAATACCAAGAAGGAAGGCGAGAAAGTCGAGATCGTTGAATGTGCTCCTATCTCTCGAGATAAGCATTTTAAGGTCATCTAATTATTAACAACAACTACCATGCTTCAACCACGATCAATCGTAAATATAGCTGATAACTCCGGTGCAAAAGTCGGACGAATCTTCAAAGTGCTCGGATCAGCAGCAAAGCGCTACGCAATGGTAGGCGACATTGTTGTGCTCTCAGTTCAGAAGGCAGAGCCTCGAAAGTCAGTAAAGAAGAAGGATGTTCTCCACGCTGTCGTTGTGCGATCAGTAAATGCAACCAAGCGAAAGGACGGTTCATACATTCGATTCGACGAGAACGCAGTCGTAGTTCTTGAAAAGGGTAAGAAGGAGCCACTTGCAGGTCGAGTGTTCGGTCCTATTCCACGAGAAATTTCTGAAAAGGGTTTCCAGACTATCTCTTCTCGAGCAGCTGAAATCGTTTAATAACCACTAACAATACTTCTATGCATATCAAAAAAGGAGACAAGGTAGTGGTTCTAGCAGGTAAGGATCGAGGCGCAACTGGCGAAGTTGTTCACGCTTTCCCAAAGGAAAACAAAGTTGTTGTTTCAGGTGTGAATAAGGTAAAGCGACACTCACGCCCAACGAAATCTGGCCAGAAGGGACAGATTATCGATAAGGAAATGCCACTTCACGTATCAAATGTTGCTTTGGCTAAGGCAAAGAAATAATCTCTCTAGAATACTTTTATGAAAACTCATACTCTTAAAGAAAAGCAGGCACACGCATTCGAAACGATGAAGAAATCGTATGGCTTTACTAATGCGATGCAGGCACCAAAGGTTTTGAAGGTTGTTGTATCAGCAGGTATCGGATCTTTCAAAGACAAGAAGAAGGTAGAGCTCGCAGGCGACCGACTTATGAAGATCACTGGCCAGAAATCAATTCTTCGAAGCGCAAAGAAATCAATTGCATCATTTAAATCACGAGAAGGAGATCCTATGGGATACCAGGTAACTCTCCGCGGAGCAAAGATGTGGCACTTCCTCGAGAAGCTTGTGCACATTGCACTCCCTCGAACAAAAGACTTCCGTGGTCTTCCTTCAACTTCAGCAGACGGAATGGGCGGATACTCAATCGGAATCAAGGAACACTCAATCTTCCCTGAAACCTCAGAAGAAGAGCTCAAGGATGTGTTCGGTCTCGGAGTAACAGTTGTTACAAACCTCAAAGCAAAGGATCAAACCAAAGCTTTCCTCGAACTCCTCGGATTTCCAATCAAGAAAGACGGAGCAGCAAAGTAAAACAAGACCACCTACGGGTGGTTTTTGTTTTGATTGACATGTCAGTCAATCTTGGCATTATAGTGAATAGCTCTTTGATTTCATGTCTGAAAATACTTTGATCGCGATGGAGGGATTTGTTTTGCCCATCGATTTGCCGTGGCGCTCGGGATTGGTAATGTGGGTTAACGAGCAGCTGCGTTGTATGAGGGTGGCGGGTGAGTTCATTCCACCTAGGTTTATCGGGTATTACTTTCAAGACGGCGCTCCTGTCGGTGTTGCTGGGGCGTGGACTGTTTTGCTCGATCAAAACGAACCCATGTTGCGTATGCATCGAATGCTTAAGCAAATGACATTGGATGTGTACTCAATTGAGTGTACTGGTGACAATACACCTGATTACATTCTTGTTCATGATCGTAAGTCACCGGGAGCATGTTGGTTGTGGTGCTATTCCTGGGGCATCAAGTTTATTGTTGCGAATAATCCAGTGAGTTATGAGTAACCAAAGGATTTTTTTCAGCCCCGCACAAAGTGCGGGACTTTTTTATGCCTAAACTGAAGTAATTGACAAAACTTAAAATAATTGCAATATGGTATTTAGCAAAAAGCTCATTTATGACAAAAACAATAGATAGGTATTTCAATTGGAAAAGTATCATTCACGCAGGTGGAAAGATTGCTCCTTGGGGTTGTTTCCGTTTCAACGGTTGGGTGAGGGCTCGCTATGATTTTCCTTCAATTCAAATGTACACGGTTGGCTTTCATCCCGATTTGATCGCTTACGCAGAGCAAGGGTGTGTGCTCAAAAATGTTGAAGGGCATGTCGGTGTGGTCAAAAGAGGGAGAGTTATCTCTCGGTTGAAACCATCGCAAATCACCCATGTGAGCGAAGAAACGTCTGAGTTGATTTCAAAAAGTGGTCATTTGGGGTATTCCGACCTAGCTCGATTGGAGGGTGCTCTGGCCAAGGCGGCAAGAGGGGAAGATCCTGGAGAGTATGATAATTCTCCATTATATAAGGTTGCACGACGCCATGCCGGACAAAAGGCAATCCTTCTTCGTATAGATGAAATGGCAAAGGTTTTTTTACCTGATGGAACGCAGCTCTGGTGCAAAGTGTATTTTCCTCTTTCATTTGAACGATGGGGGAAATCTCTTCCAAGACGCCGACTAAGCAGCCGAATTTCTCCGGGTTTAGTTGGTGAAGAATAATCCTATAATCTTTCAGTCCCGCACAAAGTGCGGGGCTTTTTTATACATAAAAATCTGCCTTCTCATCGAGAACCCCCGCAGGTGAAAAACCCGTCAAGGCCCCTTTTTGACGGGTTTGAACCGAGGACAGGTTCGAGAGGAGGAGGCTGGTTTTGAGGCCCTAAACCCCCATATTTGACAGACGGGAAACCCTTTGCTAGTATGGCCGAACAGCTTTTTTCCAAGGCTTTTTATTTTACCTTAAGCAGTATATGGCTAAAACATCAGTAGTCGCACGAGCAAACAAGAAACCGAAGTTCTCATCGAGAATTGTTCGACGTTGTTTCCGATGCGGACGAAAGAATGGTTTTATGCGAGACTTCGGCATGTGCCGAATCTGCTTCAGGGAGCTTGCGAATGACGGACTCATTCCAGGTATCAAAAAGTCTTCTTGGTAGTCCACAATTATTAATTTAGGCAGTAGGCAAGGGGTGAATACATAAGTTACGACCCGAACCTAGACGCTAAAGATCATGCAAGATTCAATCTCACATCTCATAATTCAACTTAAGAACGCATCCCGCGCAGGCAAGGATGTGGTTTCAATGCCGCACTCAAACTTTGCGGAGAAGGTTGCCGAAGCACTCGCTCGAAAGGGATATGTTAAGCCACCAGTAAAGAAGGGTAGTGCTGTTCAGAAAACTCTTCAAATTGGAATTATCTACACAGGTAAGAATCCTCGAATCACTGATGTGAAGCGCCTCTCAAAGCCTTCAAAGCGACTCTACAAGGGCCATGATGAGATCCATCAGGTAAAGCAGGGTTACGGTTCAACATTCGTCTCTACTCCAAAGGGTATCCTTTCGGATGACGAGGTTCGAAAAGAAAAGGTCGGCGGCGAGATCCTCTTCCAAATCTGGTAATACTCTTTATATAAACACACTACAATGTCACGCGTAGCAAAAAAGCCAATCATAATCCCAGAGAAAACAACCGTTACCCTTAACGGAAATACTGTTGTCATAAAAGGACCTTTGGGCGAGATGACACGAGATTTCAAAACAGGTGTCGATATCAAGGTAGAGAACGGAACTGTTATCGTTTCTCTCAAGCGACCTGAAGACTACATGCTCACAGGTACATACGCTTCTCACATCAAAAACATGATCAAGGGTGTAACCGTAGGTTTCCAGAAGAAGCTTATTGTTGAAGGCATCGGATTCAAATCAGATGTTAAAGGCGCAAAGCTTGATCTCGCTCTTGGTTTCTCACACCCAATCTCTATCGAAATTCCAGCAGGTCTTAAGGTAACTGCAGAAAAGAACATCATCACTATCTCTGGCGTTTCAAACGAAATGGTAGGAGGATTCGCTTCAAAGATTCGAGCTCTCAAGAAGCCAGAACCATATAAGGGTAAGGGTATCCGATATGACGGCGAAGTTATTAGACGAAAGCAGGGTAAGAAGGCCGCTTAATCTCATTTCTAATTTTCACATATGAAAAACATCAAGAAAGAAAAGAGAATACGACGACATGTAAAGATACGAACTCGAGTATCTGGTACTTCTACTGTGCCACGACTCGCAGTATTCCGATCAAACAAGTTCATGTATGCCCAGCTTATCGATGACACAACGTCAAAGACCTTGGCTTCAGCTTCATCTATGGAAGCAAAGAAGGGATCAAAGAAAGTTGATGCAGCATTCGCAGTAGGAAAGGCAATCGCAGAAAAAGCAGTTGCAATGAAGATCAAGTCAATTGTGTTTGATCGAGGAGGTTTCGGTTTCAAGGGTCGAGTGAAGTCTTTGGCAGAGGGCGCACGCGAAGCAGGTCTTAAATTTTAATAGCAAAGAGTATGAATCCAGAAGCAAACGAAATAAATAATGTTGAAGTAGCGGCAGCAGCTCCAGTAGCAGCGGCTGTTCCTGCTGAGGCACGAAACGATCGATCTCCACGAGGAGGCGCGCGAGGTGGTGGACGAGGCGGCCCACGAAAAGGTGGTGATCGAGCTCCACGAACTAAGCCTGAGTATGACTCAGTTATGCTCAATATTCGACGAGTGTCACGAACTGTTTCAGGAGGACGACGATTCTCATTCTCTGTAGCGCTCGTTGCAGGAAACCGAAAGGGACTTGTAGGAGTAGGTCTCGGAAAGGCGGGCGATACAGCTTTGGCTATCGACAAGGCTACTCGAAACGCAAAGAAGAACATGATCAAGGTGAATGCAACCAAGGATAACTCTATCCCTCACGAAGTATTCGCAAAGTATGCTTCAGCTCGAATTTCTATTAGACCTGTAAAGGATCGAGGTCTCGTTGCAGGTTCAGCTTGCCGAAACGTACTTGAGCTCGCAGGACTTACAAACGTCGCAGCAAAGATTATCTCTCCATCAAAGAACAAGCTCAACATTGCACGAGCAACTATTATGGCGCTTGGAAATCTTAACCTTACTCGACCAACGTCTTCTAAGGCATCTAAGTAATACCTATATTTATGAAGATTAACGAACTAAAACGAAAGAACCCTAACTACAAGCGACGATCAATTGGTCGCGGTGGAAAGCGTGGCAAGACCTCAGGTCGAGGCACAAAGGGACAGAATGCTCGAGCGGGACGAAAGAAGCGCCCAGAAATCCGAGATTTTATTAAGCGAATGCCAAAGCTCCGAGGATACGCATTCAAATCATTTGCACCACGTGCAGTTCCTGTTTCTCTTTCTATGATTGAGAAGGCTTTCAAGGCAGGTGATCGAGTAGAGCCAGCAACACTTATCGCAAAGAAGGTTGTTGAGCGAACAGAAGGTAATTTCCCACGAATCAAAATCCTTTCAACAGGAGAGGTTACAAAGAAATTCATTGTTTCTGGTTGTGAAGTTTCAGCAAACGCAAAGACAGCGATCGAAAAGGCAGGTGGCACAGTGCACGCATAATAGGTTACAATTCCAAATACTATGAACGCATTCCTAAGCAAATTCTCCCACGTTTTCCGAGATAAGGGCCTTCGCAAGCGAATACTGTTTGTTGTACTCGCTCTCGTAGTATTTCGACTCCTTACAACAATTCCAATTCCAGGTATTGATACTGCTCAACTCGCAACATTGTTTGAGAGCAGCCAATTTCTTGGACTTCTCAACATCTTCTCTGGAGGTGGACTTTCAAATCTTTCAATCGTAATGCTCGGTATCGGGCCTTACATCACTGCATCGATTATCATGCAGCTTCTTACGATCATGTCTCCAAAGATGAAGGCAATGTATCAGGAAGAAGGCGAGGCTGGTCGAGCAAAGTTCGCACAGTACTCACGACGACTCGCTCTTCCTCTTTCTTTGATCCAAGCTTTCAGCTTTATCGTTATTTTCCAGCGACAGGGAATTCTACCTGAACTTGATACTGTCGGACTTCTTCTTAACGTACTCATAATCACTGCAGGCTCAATGCTTCTTATGTGGATTGGTGAGCTTATCACTGAGTTTGGTATGGGTAATGGTACATCTATCATTATCTTTGCTGGTATCGTTGCAAGCCTTCCAAAGGCTGTTTCTGGTGCGATTGCCGCTTATGATCCAAGCCAGCTTCCAATCTACCTCGGCATCTTTGTTCTCGCGCTTATAGTTATTTATTCTGTTGTTCTCGTTACTGAGGCAGAACGTCCAATTCCAGTCACGTATGCAAAGCAGGTTCGTGGTATGAAAGTCTACGGTGGTGTTTCAACATATCTTCCACTAAGACTTAATCAGGCTGGAGTGATTCCGATCATCTTTGCGCTTTCGATCCTTCTTTTCCCTCAGATGATTTTTAACTTCCTTTCTACGTCTACCAACGCGACACTTCTTCACATCTCACAGGTTGGTACATCGATCTTGAATAATCACTTGATCTACAACATTGGTTACTTCCTCCTTGTGTTTGTGTTCACTTATTTCTACACAGCGGTTACCTTTGATCCAACAATGATCTCAGAGAACCTCCAGAAATCAGGTGCATTCATTCCAGGAGTTCGACCAGGACTTCCAACAGCAGAACACCTTTCAAGGATTGTTACTCGAATTACACTTGTAGGAGCACTCTTCCTCGGAACAATTGCAGTATTGCCACTTATTCTTCGATCAGTCTCAGGTATTACAACATTGGCGATTGGAGGTACAGGACTTCTTATCGTAGTTTCTGTTGTGCTCGATATCGTAAAGAAACTTGATGCTCAGGTTTCGATGAGGGAATACTAATTTAGTTTGTCGGTTGTATAAAGCCCCGTTTGGCCCTCGGCCAAACGGGGCTTTGACATCGTCTCTTAGTTGTGGAAAATTAAGCACAGAAACGACTCTTTCAACATGAATAAATCACAACTGATTATCTTCCTTTGGAAGGATTCAGGACTTTCATTCACTTCATTTGCACACACACTTGGAGTTTCCCCACAGCTTTTGAGAAAGGCGCTTGAGCCGCTTAAGACAAAAGCCTGTGATACGAATCTTTCGCTTCTCGAATATGCTTTTGCAAGAGGCTATGCTGCAGAGGCTCACGCCTTTATTCTCACAAGCACGAGAAAGCCAAGACAATTCAAACCCCGAAAAATTCCCAAGAAACATGAAAAGTATTCTTTTATGTCTCAGCGTCCTGCCACTGTTTTGCATGTCAGGGTCATCAGCCGAGGTAACAAGATTTACCGGCTTAAGGAAGGATTCGGAAAAAGTCAGACGCGAAGCAAGGACGGGTGTTTTCGTTCGGTATGAAGTAGGTGGCCAGGTCAGGGAGCTTGAAATCTTTATCACAGACAAGAAGAAGGTCTCTGAACTTACATCACTCCTTCGTTCTCAGGGTTTTAAGAATAAGGGTGAAGAGGTGACAAAGGAGCTCGATAGGCTCCAGAGCAGGTTTATGAAGGCGTTCAACCCTTTGAGCCCTTCAACTATAGTCGTCATGGAGACGCCATGGTAATGAGCAAAGCCGGGGTATCTGTACCCGGCTTTTTTATTTTCTGTATTTTTAGGATAGAATCATTTCATGAAACAAACCACGTGTATATTTTTCGGAAAGTCAGGATCAGGAAAAGGAACCCAAGCAGACTTACTTATACAGTATCTTTCAAAGCATGACCCTTCAAATAAGGTTGTGTATGTAGAAACAGGGGACAAGCTTCGAAGCTTTACCAAGGAAAGCACTTCTCATACAGCGCTTATGACAAAGGATGTTATGAGTAAAGGTCTCCTTATGCCTGCCTCGATTCCTATTTGGGCATGGTCTTCGATTTTGATTGATGGAGTTAAAACGGGTAACGAGCATATGGTGTTTGATGGTGTTGCTCGACGTGCAGATGAGGCGCCTATTCTCGATCAGGCTCTTCACTTTTATGGACGAAAGAATTTTGCAGTGATTTTGCTTGATGTACCTCATGATGAAGTTACAACAAGACTTATCAAGCGCGGACGACATGATGACAAACATGAAAAAATTGCTGAACGACTTAAGTGGTTTGATAGCGACGTTATGCCTTCCGTAAACTACTTCAAAAAAAGTGGAAATAGCACATATCTACATATAAACGGTCACCAGACTATCGAGGATGTGCATAAGGATATTCTAAAGGCGCTCGGAATCTAGGCTTTGTTTAAAACTGGCAAAATTCTCTTAAAAAGGTAGTCTATAGCAATGGCTATACGACTCAAGTCAGCAGAGGAAATAGAAATACTTCGTGAAGGCGGAAAACGCCACGCTTTTATCGTGCATGAAGTCGCAAAGAAGGTTGCACCAGGAGTTTCTACAAAGGAGCTTGATGATTATGCGGCAGAGCTTATTGCTAAAGGAGGCGATACATCAGCTTTTCTTGATTACAAACCGTACGGAGCAAAGCGACCTTTTCCTGCATCAATCTGTGTATCTGTAAATGACGCAGTTGTTCACGGTATTCCAAACGAACATCCTTATATTCTCAAAGAGGGCGATATTGTCACTCTCGACGTCGGTCTTGTTCACAAAGGCCTCATTACAGACATGGCTATTACGGTACCAGTGGGAAAGGTTGATAAAGAGGCTAAAAAGCTCATGGATGCGACCCAAAAAGCCCTTAATTTGGCCCTCAAAGCCGCAAAACCGGGCAACACCACGGGTCACATAGGCGAAGCGGTGGAAAGCTATATAACACCCCTTGGATACGGCATAGTCGAGGAACTGGCAGGACATGGGGTTGGCTACAAAGTACACGAGGACCCTTATGTGCCAAACTACGGTAAAGCGGGCGAAGGTGATGACTTGGTGCCTGGAATGGTAATTGCGATTGAGCCTATCATCAACGAAGGTACTGAAAAAATATTTTTGGATAAAGACGGATATACATATCGAACTGAGGACGGAAAAAGAAGCGCGCATTTTGAATTTACGATTGTGATTACTGAAAAAGGTTGTGAAGTGCTGACGTTACTTTAAAAAAAGCGGCGACGCGGTACAATGATGCTGAATCTAATAAAAAAAGTATGCAGCATCCAAAAAATGAACGAACACTGGTGGTCATAAAGCCGGATGGGGTACAGCGGTCGCTTACGGGAGAAATAATTGGTCGTTTTGAGAGAATTGGACTTAAAATTGTCGCAATGAAAATGCTCGTGCCGTCTGCAGAGCATATTGAAAAGCATTACACTCTAGATCCTGATTGGTTTAAGATTACTGGTGCTAAAACAATAAAGTCTTATATGGACAAGGGTCTCAAGCACCCTGTAAGTGATGATCCTGTAAAAGTCTCTGAGGATATTTTGCGCAAACTTAAAAACTATATGACGAGCGGCCCGGTGATCGCTATGGTTTTGGAAGGCGCTCATGCCGTTGCGATTGTACGTAAGCTTATTGGTTCGACTGAACCTTTGTCGTCAGATGTTGGAACTATACGTGGTGACTTTGTGCTCGATTCATACACCATGAGTAATACTGATAGTCGTTCGGTTCGAAATCTCGCTCATGCATCAGGCACAGTTGATGAGGCAAACAAAGAGATCGCGTTCTGGTTTAGGAAAGATGAGATTACTGAATATCGACACATACAAGAAGCGATTCTCTATGATGTGAATATTGATGGAAGGAAGGAGTAATCCACAGAAATAGCGGGTTTTCCACGACAATCCCACAGCTTATCCTAGGGTTTCTAACAGGTTATCCCCGGATTTATACACAGAAAAAAGCCGCGCACAGGATGTGCGCGGCTTGTATATGTCTGAAATGAACTACCAATGAACTACCGAACTTCGTAAACCTCGATCAGAACCCTGCGACCAGTGACAGGAGTGTTTCCTGCGGTTGCCGAATCTTGTCCGGCAACACTGATACTCACGGGCCCATTCACCGTTTGAGTGAATACGACCGCAGCATCTAGTGATCCCGATGCAAGAGAGAATGCCCCCGCCTGGGAAAACGCAACCGCCAAATCGTTGGTCCAGTTGTCATTGCTGCCAATGATAGTACCCTGAGCGTTGTACACGGTAATCCGGGGATTGGCCATGACCGATTGGACGCCGAACTGCGAGAGTCCGGGACCAACCGCACGAACGAGGAACCTCTTCGAGCCGACACCATCAGTCACAAACCCGATGATTACAGGCGTATTGCTTGTAAGCACCGAGATATTGCCGAGACGCAAGAAACCGGTGTCGCGGGTGACGGTATACACTTCCAAAAGCACTTCACGACCAACACTTGTCGGGTCGGAAACTTGAATCGTGTAATCGCCCGGCCGAAGTCCAACCAAGATCGCTGCATCTTTGCTCCCGATGTCGAGAGGGAATGCGCCGACCTGTGCGGCAAATGACATAAGGTCGGATGTCCAATTGTCATTCTCCGCGACTACTCGTCCTGAGGAATCAAGTACGGTGAGTTTGGGATCTAATGCGGTGTTCTGTACTCCGAATGCAATGAGTTTTTGACTCACAGCACGAATGAGGAAACGTTGCGAATTGTTGTTCGCAGTTTCCCGGGAGACGCCTTCGCCTGGAGTAACTACCAATCCAGACGCAAACGGTTCGGCAGCAGTGCCGATTTTGCCACGTGTGGATTGATTGATGACTTGTGCGGGTGAGCGCACCTGTGCAAACACTCCCAAGGGGAGCGTGAGAACTGCCAATAGGCCGATCAGTCTGATTTTCATAGTGTCTGAGTTGTTGGGATTGAAAACGCTTGATCATCGCTAGTTTACGAGGATCATCTGTCTCTGATATTACATACGAAACTCGAGTTGTCAATGTTTCCCCGAGCTAAATTTTGTATAAAAACACCCCACGAGTGGTGGGGTGTTGAACGCCGTTGAAGATGATCTAGGAGGTCTCGTTGCGCTGGCCGGGTGAGCTGTTGTCGGTGATCTGTTTGACGATGACGACGGAGCTGCAATCGCGGCCGGCGGGGTCAGTGGAGGATGAGCGAATGCGGATGGGCGGGCACTTTTTCATGATGGTATGTCGGTTATACGAAAAAGCTCTTACGCAAACGGCGGAGGGCTATTTATGAAAGAGCAACCATAAAATGATAGCAGGATGTGTTTAGAAGTCAAAATATTTCTATCCCCATAATGTATGTATAAAAAAGCTTCCAGAAAATCTGGAAGCTGTGGTCAGCTTTTGCTGACCGTTCACACAAGTTCGCAGGCGAGACCTCCTTGGCTCGCCGCAGAAACGCCGGAGTTCGACATAAGACTCACGTTGTTGCCGATCTTGTCAAAACGGCTAACCTGGGCCAAGAGCGAGGCTGAGCAGGTTGCCGGGGTGGCGACTGAGGACGTGATGGACACGTTCCCGATTTTTTCGTGCGCTGAAACGACTACGTGCCACGACGGATTGGGCGGGGCAGTGGTGTCGGTGATCGAGGTTGATGCAGCCGTCGCGACGTCCGTCGCTGCGGGTGCGATGGTCGAATACGTATAACCGTCGGTGGTCGTGATGTCGGTCGCGTAGGCGACAGGCACTATGACGGCAATGGCTGCGGCAAGCAACCACGCGAGGTACTTCAGACCTTTCTGAAGCAGACCCAGGATCAGTTTGTGCATATGTGGAGAAGCTGCGCTCTCGAGCTTAGAGCCAAAGAGACGCAGTTCCTACGCAATGCTATCAGACGGAGTCTTTTTGTCCATATGAGGTTATGAACATTAACTTTGAAACTATTCGAGTATAAAAGCGTAATTATTTACCGATTATTTTTTTTGTTTCGGAACTGGGGATGGGGATTGCCGCAAAAAATGAGAGGTCTATAATGTTGGTAGGGTTATTCGAAATATTAACTCTATAACATTTTTTTAGGGAGACCTCTATAGCCGTTGGCCTTGGCCACCCGCTGCGGTCACCCACCTAGTTTATACTAGGGACAATATTTTGAATGACCCCCGGAGAACCCGATCGTGCATATATGCCCGATCGGGTTTTGCGTTGTACGGATGGTATGGATGATATACTGGAGCCCATGTTTTGGAATAAATATTTTAAGCCCTCAATTATTGTCATGCTTTTGGTGGTGGGACTCCACTGGGTCGCTTCTTTGGAAGGTTTGTATTGGTCGATTGATTGGTACGACATACTGATGCATTTTTTGGGTGGTCTTTGGACTGCACTCTTTATGTTGTGGGCTGTTTCGACTCAGTACGGCACAAAATTTAAAAGGCTTAAATCTATTATCGGTACACTATCCTTTGTATTTATAGTTGGGGTTTTATGGGAAGTACATGAAATTGTTTTGGGGTTCACTGACTTTTCAGATTATGGGTATTGGTTTGATACCAGGCTTGATCTTGTGATGGATATGCTCGGTGCAATCTGTGCGGTTCTTGTGTATCGAAAGGATTTAAAGAATAATTAGGAGGTAATGAGCTTGTATACTCTAAAAGGATGCGGAGGTGTTGATGGACCTACGGGTGCAAATTTTCTTTTGACTTCACCTGAAGGTCAATTGCTTGTTGATTGTGGATTGGTTCAAGGTTCACATTTTGCGATGCAGGAAAACAGAGATTCTTTTCCGTATTCTCCAAAAGACGTCTCGTTTCTTTTGATTACTCATGCACACATGGATCATATTGGTCGTATACCAAAGCTTGTCCGTGAAGGATTTGCGGGTGTGATCTATTCTACGGTTGAGACAAAAGAATTAGCTGCGCTCATGCTCGATGATGCGTACGGTCTTATAACGAGGGAAGCGCGGGAGTCGGGCCATGAACCTTTGTATGAAAAGGCGGATGTGATGCAGGCAATTAATCTTTGGAAGACTATTCCGTATCACTCATCGGTTGAGCTTACAAAAAATATTTCTATATACCTCAAGGATGCTGGGCATGTTTTGGGCTCATCTATTGTTGAGATGACGCTTAAGGATATAAACAAGAAGATCGCATTTACAGGAGACCTTGGTAATTCACCAACACCGCTTTTGAGGGATACTGAATATGTTACCGATGTTGACTATATGGTTATGGAATCGGTGTATGGAGATAGAAACCATGAGCCCAAAAATATTCGTGATGAAAGGCTTAAGTGGATTTTAAATGAGGCGCTCAAAAGAAACGGTACGGTTGTTATACCTGCATTTTCACTCGAGCGAACTCAGGTGATTTTGTATGAGATAAACGAGCTTATTGAAGCAAAGGCTATTAAAAGCGTGCCTGTGTTTTTGGATTCTCCACTTGCGATTAGGGTGACGGAGGTGTATCGCAGGCACTCAGACGAATTTAATGAAAAAATAAAGCAGCAAATAGCAGGAGGAGATGACATCTTTGATTTTCCAGGACTTCGAATTGTTCGTAATCCAGATGAATCAAATGGTATTCATTCAATCGCAGGTGCAAAAATTATTATTGCTGGTTCAGGTATGTCAGTTGGCGGGCGAGTGCTTAGTCACGAAGCGTTCTATCTCTCCGATCCGAATGCGACCATTTTGCTTGTGGGATATCAGGTACCAGGAAGCTTGGGTAGGCACATTGAAGAGAAGGCAGCAAAAGTAACGGTAAATGGGGTGCCGGTTACCGTTTCTGCCCACATAGAAAAGATTGCAGGGTATTCATCTCACAAAGATTCCAATGGTCTTGTTGAATTTGTATCTCAATCAACGGGCAAACTTAAGCAGATTTTCATAGCCATGGGCGAGAACAAATCTGCCGCATATTTGGCTCAGCGCATTCGAAGTGAAGTCGGTACGAATGCAATTGTGATGGAGAAGGGGAAGGAATATAAGCTTTAATTATGGAGGAAATAAAAAAAACGCTAAGCACCCACTATGGTATTGGAAATATTATTTCTATTGAACGAGTAAATGCAGGATTCTTGAGCGATAATTACAAAGTTATAAGTGACAAGGGGGTATTCTTTCTAAAAGGCTATAGGAAAGGAATCGAAAGGAATAGGGATATACATAAGGTAAAAAAGTTTTTTGCTAGTCACGGAGTTCCTGTTATCCTACCCATTGAAACCAGCAATCAAGATACATTGTTTATTGTGCACGAGAAAGTGTATGCACTTTTTTCATTCGTTGATGGTATACATCACAATCGACAATTCATATCAGATGAAATTAATATTGAAATTGCGAGAGTTTTAGCAAAGATGCACAGGATTTCTATGGATACTCATCTATCCATCCCCGCTGTTATTAAATTTTGGAATGATGAGGATTCGTTAAAGAAAATTGAAGAACTTATAGGAATAATCTCGAGTATCTCAGATAAAAATGCATTTGATGTAGCTTCTCAGAATATGCTTGAGCTCAAAAGAAAACTAATTTTCAGAGATAAGAAAACTGTCGCGGAGTGTGACAACGAACCCCATATATTAATACACGGTGATTTTCACGAGCAAAATTTATTTTTTGATGAACGTGGAATGATAAAATATGTATTTGATTTTGGGGAAGTGAAAATGGCGCCACGAGCCCAGGAGTTGTGGAGATCAGCGGAATTTATGTTCATTAATGGAGTATTTTCTGATGAGAACGTTCGTAAGGTTATTCTTTATTTGCGTACGTATAATGCTTTAAATCCAATAAGCAAGGATGCACTTGTTGCAGGATTTAACATTTATTACCAAATGCTTATTCATAGCACATGGGTAGAAAGCGAACATTACCTGGTAGGGAATCACAAAGTGGACCATTTTTTGGAAAAAGGGACCATTAACTACATGGCAGAGTATAGAGAGGAGTTCCTGAATAGGGTTTTAAAAGGTGTATATGATAACTAAAACCACCGCGAGTGCGGTGGTTTTTCTTTACTTTACCTGGCTGAGGATTCGGTCGAAAGTCTCTGGGTTGTTGTGAGCAATATCGGCGAGGATCTTTCGATCTACGAGGATATTCTTTTTCTTCATAGCGCCCATGAACTTTGAGTATGAGAGACCTTTTGCATCGAGAGCGGCGTTGATCTTGATGATAAACTCGCTTCGTTTGTCGCTTTTCTTGTCTCGGCGGTGAACGAAAGCGTATGCTCCAGCGTGTGAGATAGCCTCATATGCTGCTCGCTCGTTTGTAGATCGTCGGAATCGATATCCTTTTACCTGCTTGAGGATATTTCGTCGGGTCTTAAGCGCATTTACTCCTTTTTTTACTCGTGCCATATGATTATAGTTACAGGTTAGTTAAGACCAGAAAGGAAGCGAGACTTCTCTTTATTAGTCATATGAAATTCCATAGTCGTTCCTTTCTTGATCTGTGAACGGCCTGATTCTTTTGCATTAAAGTGGTTCTGGCCAGGTCGGCGCACGAGAACTTTGCCGTTTCTCGTCACTTTGAGTCGTTTTGCGAATGACTTGTTGGTTTTCATAGTTGTAGGGCACAGTCTAACAGATTTCGTCTTTTTGTCTAGTAGGGAAGCTAGGTATTAAAATTTAGGCCGCCAATCTATATAAGATGGGCGGCCTTTGCAGCACAGCACCCCATGAGGAGAGCCTTGCTTGCTAGATGGCGTCTGGTTGCTCTAAGCCACCTAATCTGTTTTACAACCACTGGGCACTAGTCCGCAGGGCAACAATGCGAGCCAAATTACGTCGACGTAACCGCTCATACAGATTCGAATTAACTATACACTATACTAAAAATTTGTCAAATCTAAGCCTTCTCGATAATAGTGGTCAGTCCTTTAGGGCTTTTTTGAGGTTTTTCGGCGATTTTATAGTTTTCAGTGATGAATGCGAGTACTCGTTGAAGTCGTTCTTCAAGAAACTTTGGATCCATGTATTTTGAGCGGCCGGGGAGGAAAAGGTCGATTTTGATTCGCTGACCTTCTTTGAGCCATTCAGATGCTTTTTTTGCCTTAAGCTCGAGATCATGTTCGCCGGTACCAATCTTGATCTGAAGAGACTTAAGCTCAATAGTATGAGCCTTAGCTTTTGTAGCCTTTTGTTTTTTGTTTTCTTCGTATTGAAACTTACCGAAATCGCTGATTTTAGCGACAGGGGGAACGGCATTAGGTGAAATCTCGATCAAATCAAGACCTGCTTCGTGCGCCTTTGAAAGGGCTTCACTAATAGTAAGCACGCCATAGTTTTCACCCTCGGGTCCGATTACGCGGACTTGCGGTGATTTGATTTGATGATTTACTCGAGTTCTGTCTATGCTCATTGGTAGAGGAGATTAAAGCATATTTTTGTCCTGTCGGCAAAGTTTTATGAGTGATGATGGCCTGCGTGCTCGAGTGCTTCGCGTTCTGCCAAGATCGTCTTTTCGTCAGCATCGTCTGACTTTTTTATGAGCATCCATGTCGCAACAAGGCTTGTTATTGGCACGGCAAGGATAAGACCAATTGAGCCGACGAGCGATCGTACGATTTCAGTTGAGAATATTTCTCTGTTTGCGATAACGGTGGCTGATTCGGAGGTTGCCGAATAGAAGAGAAGAAGGAGGGGAAGCGAGGCACCTACATATGCGATTGCCAATGTGTTTACGAGTGCGCCGATATGTTCCCGGCCGATACGAATCGCGCGTTTGTATATTGCTCTGCGAGACATATGCGGTGCAACACGATGAAGCTCTTCGACAGAGATTGCTTGGCCTATAGCTGCGTCATACATAACACCCAGAAGTCCGATAAGAATTCCACCGAGCAAAAGTCCGGGCAAATCAATCGCACCTCGTGTATTGAAATGAAGGTATGTAGCCTCTTCTGTTTCAAAACCAGAAAGCTGTGCTCCGTCGATTGATATGTGTGCAAATATTCCGATAAAAGAAATGGTGATGATCATCCCGATTACTGCAGCGCTCGTAGTTTTGTTGAATCCGTGGGTGACGTATGAGCCCAAGATGACAATTAGAGAAGATACACCGATCGAAACCATAACGGGTGAGTAGCCTTTTGTAATCGCTGGCAAAAGCACAAATCCAATGAGGGCGAAGCTTCCAAAAAGTGAAAGTAGTCCTCGGACGCCTTGCTTACCTCCAAAGACAATCGTAAGGATTATAAAGAGCGCCGTGAGTATAAGTAATGAAGGAATTCTGTAAGGCTCAGAAACTGAGTACAATGCTCTGCCTCCATCCCAAGGAATAATTTTTTTAAGATAGAAAACATCGCCAGGTTCAAATGCCGCGTAATCATTTTCTACTTCGATAATTTCTCCCTTTGATGCACTCTCAAGAATTTCTACTCGCAGCATTTGTACTGTGTGAAGCGTATCGGTGCCGGGGATTTTCTCTGACTTCTCATTCGTAATCTCCACTACTTTTGCTTTGAGTGTTTCTTGAACATCTTCAACAACCTCCTGCGCGCCAGCATGGAAGGGAAGAAATAGAGATATAAAGAGGAGAATGGCGATCGGATATTTCATCTGCATATTATCTCTTATCACGCTTATCTTTTCACGCATGATTTACACGTGCCAAAGAACTCAAGCGAGTGACCGGTCACTTCATGGAATTTCTTGGAATTCTTTTGTGCGTGCGCATTCTCATCTTTGGTACATGCATGGATATCTTCCATGAATCCGCACGAAGTACACACAATATGGTGATGATGTTCGCGCCCAAACCCGATTTCATAGCGGGCTGTAGTTTTATCAAGCATTATTTCTCGAACAAGCCTTTTCTGAACAAGCGTGGCAAGTGTTCGGTACAGCGTGCTTTGGTTCGGCGCCTTAACTTTTAGCGCGAGCTCCTTTATAGAAAGCGGATATCGTTCCTGTACAAGTGTCGACAAAACATCAATTCGAGCTTGAGTTACTTTTTCGCCTACTGAGTGAAGAATGCTTTCAAAATTATAGAGTTTCTTCATGTGGAGTAGAGAGTAATGCGTCGTCGTGAGCTTCCTCGTGTGAATGGGGAAGTATCGCGTTTACGCCAAGCATAATAAGAATACCGAGTACGAGCGCTTGGATGTGCTTTTCACCTTTACCTTTTTTCGTAATAGATGAAAGAGTATGGGGAACGAGGTCTTTCAAGAGAATGTAGAGGAAGCCACCTGCAGAAAGTCCTATGAGTGGTGCTTCAAGCGCCGCGACAGAAGAAAGTGCTGCCGAGAGGAAAATACCAATAAGAATTGATGTCGATGCAAAAAAGTTTCTTATGAGAGCCTCCTTTTTTGTATATCCAGATTCTCGAAGAATAAAATACTCAGAAATTTCTTGAACGAGCTCATGAAGCAATATACCGACGGCAGTAGCTATACCGAGCTGTGTATCTGCAATAAACGCAGGTACAAGCAAAAGACCATCTCCGATATTGTGTACCGCATCACCCATGATGATGTGCCGTGCGTCTATTCGAGAATGGCCGTGATCTGTATGTGGGTCGTGATGGTGATGAGCTTCAGGTATGAGAGTAGAGAGAAGTTTTACAAGAGCTGCACCCGCTACGACTGAGATTACGACTACAAGTCCTGCGCCATGTTCGAGCGCTTCGCTAAAAAGTCCCCAGGTGATTACCGCAAAGATTCCGATCGAAAATGTTGCAAGTAAAGGAAGATTCTTTTCCATCCAGCCACCCATTCGCTTTGCGGTAAACAGGATTCCTGATAGGGAGACGAGCATGATACAAACTGCTGCAATAAGTGAATATACAATCGGTGCCATGAAAATTCATTAAGTTACTATGAAAAATATCGTAGCGTGTTCCTTATTTAAATGCAAATGATTCGCATTTACATGGTGGATAGTTCTTTGAGAAGAAGGTGGTAGAATTATTGTATGACGTCTCCTTACAAAGTCGCGATTTTTGATATTGATAACACGCTTACCGAAAGCCGTGCGCCTATTTCTAAAAATCTTGGACGACTACTCTCCAAACTCATAGACGAGATGCCTGTTGCGATTATTTCTGGTGGCTCGCGACAAGATTTTGAAAAACAGGTGATATCACACCTCACATTTAAGAAAAAGGAGAATCTGTATGTTCTGCCAACAGAAGGGGCTGAACTTCAGGTCTATAAAAGCGGTTCTTGGCACACCGTGTATTCATATCCAATATCAGATCACAACAGACGCATTATCATAGAGCGTCTCGCAAAGATTGCACGAGCAAAACCTACACAGATCGGACAGTATATTGAAGATCGAGGTGGAGTAATTGCATTACACGGTATCGACAAGGACTCTTCACTTGAGGAAAAGTATGAATGGGATCCAACTCACGAGAGGCGCCGTGCGATTATTAAGCATCTTGAGCCTCATATGAAAGGAATTTCTATGAAAATTGCAGGTTCAACGACGATTAACTTTACCGAAATGGGAGTTGATAAGGCGTTTGGCATCAATAAGCTCCTTACGCACCTTAAAATTGCACCAAAAGATGCGGTTTTTGTGGGTGATTCGTTTGATGAAGGGGGAAATGATGCGCCGGCACTTACAACAGGGGTGGATATACGAAGAACAAGGAACCCTAAATCTACAGAAAGCATTGTTTTGGAGCTTTTATAGCCCAAATTAGTCTTTAAAAAAAGCCCTAGAAAGGCTATAATAAAGGCATGTTGCAGATCGACACCAACGAACTGACCGAGAAGGCACGAGTGCTCGCTCATGCCCTTGGCAAAAACACATCTCTTATTTCAGGAGGTGATGCATCGCTTGTATATTTTAATGAATTCAAGCAGTCAGCTCATCGGGTTGATTCTCTCTATAGAAAGCTTGTCGAAGAGGTGGGTAAGCAGAAACATGTCACTCACGAGATTGAATCGATTTTCGATAACTTTTTCGTTGTTGAGACCGCGATTTTTGATATACGGAATAATCTCAAGAAGGAAGATATTCGAAAGTTGCCCCTTATAAAGACTGCAAAGAATCGATCGCTACCTCGTCTTTATTACATCCTCTCAAAACTCATTGAGGAAACGAATCGTACGGTTGATAAAGATGTTATTAACCAATTCCTCGCTACGTATCAGGAATACAGCCCGCTTTCTATTCGAGAACTATATGCAATTCCGGGGATACTTCAGATTGTGTTCGTTGAACATTTTGGAAAACTTATTGAAAAGGCAATCGACTCGCTCAAAGAATATGAAGAAGCGGGAAAGATTGTTAAAAAGATAAAAAAGGAGGTAGGAAAGAAAAATCTTCACAACTTTACAAAGATTATTTCTGAGCTCGCGTCAGATTACAGCATCGTGCCGCTTTCTTTGGGATTTTATCTTCTTCAGAGACTTTCGCCAGAAGGTTCATCGATGAGGCCGATTTTGCGATGGCTTAAGCTTAACTTTGAAAAGCAGGGCATTAATGTGAAAGATCTTGCTGATCTTGAAAGCAGGGAGCGAGGCAAGAATTCCGTCACCGCGTCGAATATTATCGAGTCTTTGCATTGGCTCACACAGGCTCGTTGGGAAAATATTGTTGAAGGTATAAACGTTGTAGATAGCATTTTGGCGAAGGATCCATCGGGAGCTTTCCCTTTGATGAGCATGGAAAGCAAGAACCACTATCGTCAGGTGATTGTGCGTATTGCAGAGACATCAAGTATTCACGAAGCAGAAGTGGCGCGTACGGCAGTGCGTCTTGCTATTCAGGCGGGAGCTACAACTGAAAAGGGGAGAATAAAAGATAAGGCAGCTAATATCGCTGAAGGACATGTTGGGTATTACCTTATCGATGATGGACGACTGTTACTTGAGAGTAGGATTGATTACGTTCCGACGTTTAAAGAAAAACTTTATCGATTCATAACAAATAATCCATCCGGAGTTTATTTTGGAGGCGCTATTACATTGGATTTGTTAGTAACAGGAGTTTTTTCGGCGATGATTATCAAGTCGGGCGCACATCCTGGTTTGGTTGCGGCGGCCACAATTCTCTCACTTTTTCTAAACCTTGAGATCGCGTTAAGTCTCATTAATGTTCTCCTTTCTAGGTTTTTGCCGGTCCGAAAGCTCGCGAGTCTTGATTTGTCACCTGGCATAAGCGAAAAGCAGAGGACGTTTGTGGTCATCCCAACAATGATGAGAAGCCCTGAGTCCATCAAGGAAACGATGCGAAAACTTGAGGTCCGCTACTTGGGTAACAAGGGCGACAACATTTTGTACGCGATTCTTTTTGGTTTTAAAGATGCAGATAAAGAAGTATTGCCTGGAGATGATCTTTTGATTGAAACTGCAAAAGAAGAAATTGCAGCGCTTAACAAAAAATATCCTTCGATTGAAAAGAAATTTCACGTCTTTTATCGTAAGCGCAGGTGGAATGATAAAGAGGCTACGTTTATGGAGTGGGAGAGGAAGCGAGGAAAGCTGCGTGAGTTTAATATGCTTTTGAGAGGAGTGCGGGGCACGACGTTTATAAACGAATCTGAGATGGATTCGATTTCTCGCGTTCAGTATGTAATTACACTTGATGAAGATACTGAGTTGCCAAAAGATAGCGCGCGAAAACTGATTGGTGCGATAAGTCATCCGCTTAACACGCCGGTCTTTTCGAAAGAGGGGCATATGCTTGAGCGAGGGTTTGGAATCATTCAACCTCGAGCCGGTGTTCGTCTTGTAACTGCCGCAAAATCAATTTACTCAAGGCTCTATTCTATTGGCTCAGGAATTGATTCATATTCGAATGCGATTTCCGACGTGTACCAGGATCTTTTTGGTAACGCACTGTTTTTTGGAAAGGGAATCTACGATGTTGATGCGATTGAGAAAACTATGGAGGGTCAGATTCCAGATAACACTGTTCTCTCGCATGACTTACTCGAAGGTGTGTATGCTCGAACTGGTTACGCATCTGATGTAGTGCTCTTTGATGGATTCCCGAATTATTATCACGAGTTTTCTACCAGGCTTCATCGCTGGATCAGAGGAGACTGGCAGATTATTGGATGGCTTAAGAAAAAGAGGTGGCATATTTCGGGTACGGAAAGAACATTTACCCTCGTCGATCGATTCAAGATTTTTGATAATCTTCGTCGCAGTCTTGTGCCAGTGTTTACGCTCGCTTTGGTTGCGTTTGTATTTTTTGATCGTACGTCCTCGTTCGTCATTGCTTTACATGCATGTATTGTCCTAGCAGCGCCGTCATTTTTTGCCTTTCTAAACGATCTGTTCTCACTAAAGAAAATTCCTTTCCGAATACGAATCTTGGATGTATGCAAGCAGTTTGGGTATGCGATGATCCACACGATTCTACGAGCAGTCTTTCTTGTTCATCATGCAGCTGTATCGCTTTCAGCTATCGCGACGACCATTTGGAGACTCTTTGTAACTAGAAAAAATCTTCTTGAATGGCAAAACTTTGCTGATGTAGGTAGAAAGTTCAAAGGACGACTCTATGAGTTCTATCGTTCGATGTACATTACTCAGCTCGTCCCGATAGTGTATTTTGCACACGTTTTTTATACAAAGACTTTTGATATTGAATCACTTCTTTTTGCGGTCGCGTGGTTTGCCTCACCGGTTGTGGGTTATGTGGTGAGCCGTCCGCTCGAGAGGGTACATGAAGTTAGCAAGGACAATGAGCGAATGCTTCGTTCGATTGCGTACAAAACCGCGCGCTATTTCCTTGATCTGTCTCGTCGTGAAAACAATTGGCTTATTCAAGATCACTACCAAGAGTCACCAAAGATTTCTCAAGTCGACAGGCTTACCACGTCACCTACGAACCTTGGTATGCTTTTCACGTCACTCTTTTCATCATATGAACTTGGCTATTTGCCTCTTGATCAATTCTTGCAGAGGTCGCGTCGAGCATTTACGAGTCTTTTGAAACTTGAACGATATCGCGGGCATCTCTTTAATTGGTATGACATCGAGAAGCTCGAGCCTTTGTCGCCTGCATATCTATCGAGTGTGGACAGTGCCAATTTTGTTACAGCTCTGATTACATTCCGTCAGGGACTTCGCGGCATATCACTACGACCGATAATAAGCGACCATTCGATTCGGGGCATTGAGGATGGATTGTATTCAATCAAAGCAGAGGCATATGTATTAAAGAAGAGCATAAAAAGCAGAGCGGAAAAAAATCTTGTAAAAGAGCTTTGTGCTTTGGCAGAAAAGGCTTATGAGAAGGTGAAGCATGCAAAGCAGCCTAAACTCTTCTCAGATTTCTATACGTTATTTGGCCTCATTCACGCAGATATTGTTCATATAGAAAAGGCGGTGGCGAGTCTCCGTGCAGATCATGCGATTGTTGGCGCAGATCAACTTTTCTTCTTTGTTGAACACTTGGCAAAGCTTGTCGAGGAGGAGCTCGGTTTTGAAAGATATCTTTTGCCACATCTTCATTCAAGAGATCATTCAATTGATACCCATGTTTCAAGAGACGAACATCTTTCTAAAGTGTACAAGCAGCTCATAGATCTTCTTGAAACAGTTCCGTCACTCTATGACGTTGGATACAAGATGATGGATCAGGTAAAAGTTTTTGACTTTAGAAAGATCGCCGTCGAGTCGAGTCTTATTCCTCAAACAAAGGAATATGTGATTACGTGGTATGACGAGCTACTTAAAGATATAAATCGATCACAGGCACGAGCGCGCGAGTTTTTGACTGATCTTGAAGCAATTGAACGAGATGCGACAAGGTTTATTGATGAGCCTGATTTTGGATTCCTTTACAACAAAGAGAGAGGACTCTTTCATATCGGATACAACGCAACATACGAGCGAGTGGACAGTGCGTGCTATAACTTCCTCGCATCTGAATCAAACCTCGTAAGCTTTATCGCAATTCTTAAAAATCAGGTACCGCAGAAGCATTGGTTTTATCTTGGTAGAAAACTTGTTCGTTCTGGTGGGCAAGTTGCACTGGTGTCATGGGGAGGATCACTCTTTGAATACCTGACGTCACTTATTTATTTCAAGGCTCACAAGGAAAGCTTGCTTGGTTCAACAGCTCGAGCTGCTATTTCAATTCACCGTAAACATGGATTTAAAAGGAGGATTCCGTGGGGAATGGGCGAGTCTGCGTATTATTTGTTTGATGCAAGCAAGCATTATCAGTATCAAGTATTCGGTAGTCCTGCACTCGGTCTCAAGCGAGGTCTAGCGGATTATCAAGTGATTGCTCCGTATGTGTCAGCGCTTTCACTTTCGTATGTTCCAGAGGCAGCGACAAAAAATCTTCAGAAAATGGCAACTCTCGGTGCTACCGGAAATTTTGGCTTCTACGATGCGCTTGATTATATGGACGAATCCCGTGCGCTTGTGCCAAAGCCTCTTCCAACTCGAGTTTACTATGCGCACCACCAGGGCTTTACGCTTTTAGGTATTCATAACTTCCTTGATACAGATCGAATCAGGAATCTTTTCCATTCAGATCCATCTGTCGCGTCACTTGAGATACTGCTTGAAGAAAAAATGCCTGCAACTCCAGCTGCGACAACCTTGTCACTTCCAACTCGACTTCCATTCACTGCTGCAACAGGAGTGTCGGATGATGGAACAGAGAGCAAGCAGTATATTCCGGTCAAAACACCTCATCCACAATTTGCGCTCATTGGAAACGGCGTGTATTCAACAATGGTAAGTAACGCTGGTGCAGGGAAGTCTCGCTACAAGAAAGTTTCACTTACACGGTTCAAGGATGACACCATGCTTGAAGAAAGCGGCACCTTTGTCTATGTACGGAACGAAAAGACCAAGGCGATCTGGTCTCCAACTCTGCGACCACTCGGCGGTGAGACAAAACGACATAAAGTTGTGTATCACGAGAACAAGGCGGAGTTCGACACGATCTCTGGGAATGTCTCAAGTAAATTTGAGATTGCTGTAGATCCTCGTGATCCAGTTGAAGTTCGTTCACTTACACTTACCAATACAGGCGAAACTGCAGAGCGTCTTTCGATCGCAAGTTACGGCGAAGTTTCTTTGGCGCTTGAATCAGAAGAAAGCCATCACCCTCAATATCAAAAGCTTCTTGTGCGTTCAGTTTTCTCTGAAGAGTTTAATGCTCTCATTTATTCAAGACCGTACCCAGGCGACAGAACAAGAAAAATTTATTTTGCGCACATGCTTGCCCGAGACGGATTTGGCAAAGACAAAGTGTATGCGTGTGCTGACAGGGAATTCTTTATTGGACGCTCACGAAATATAAAAGACCCAATGTATTTCGACAGAATAGAAGATGCGCCGATAAAGGAATACACACTTGATCCGATTTTCTCACTTTCAAGAACCGTTGAACTCAAATCAAAAGAGTCTGCAAAATTCGTGTACGTAAACATTGCTCACGAGGATTATGAGTCTCTTATGGATCTTGTACATAAATATAAGAGGGGAGGCGTGGGAGTAAATGTCATTTCTGGAGCGCTCAAGGCAAGCGCAGAAAGAACACGTGATATTGGTATCACGCAGAGCATGGCGGTGTTGTTCCAGGATCTTGCATCGAGGGTGCTTGGTGGTAAGAATTTCGAACGACTCGAAGTGCCAGAGTCTCCGCTCCCTTACATTCACTCACTTTGGAAGCTCGGCATTTCTGGTGACTATCCTATTTTGGTCGTAAAGATTAAAGATATCGAAGATATTCAAACTATAAAGCACGCGCTCCTTTGTCACACCTATTGGAAGCATAAAGGTCTTGAAATTGATTTGGTTATACTAAACCAGGAGCCTGCAAGCTATATCAAGGTGCTTGATGATGAAATTGATTTCCTCCTGCGACAGAGCAAGGGAGTTAAAAGCGATGTTGCCGGCAGCGCGATTCATCACGTGAAGTCCGACCTTACTGAGGAAAGCGACAAGAGGGTGCTCCTTCATATCGCACGTGTGATTCTCGATAGCAAAGACGGAACGTTCAAGCAGCAGATTCGTGCGTTTTCAAAATTTGCCAAGCTTCCGAAATATCCTGGTAAGCACATGCCGACGCTGCGCGCGGTTCATCATGTACAGAAACAGATTCCTGCGCTTCCAGATAGTCTTCAGTTTAAAAATGCGTGGGGTGGATTTGATGCGGAGAAATCTGAGTATGTTATGAACGTAAGTTCAAACAACTTGCCGTATGCGCCGTGGTCAAACATCATTACATCTCCACACTTTGGAACAGTGGTGACTGAATCAGGTTCAATGTTTACGTGGAGCAAGGACAGCTATGACAACAGAATCACATCATGGAATAACGATCCTCTCGTATTCAAGAGCTCTGAAATTATTTATCTGCGTGATGAAGCAACTGGCGAAGTTTGGAATCCAACACCGATGCCGATTCGAACCAAAAATCCTTTCACGGTTCGTCACGGAAAAGGATATACAGTATTCGAGCACGCTCGTGGACCACTCGTATGTTCACTTGAGGTAACGGTTTCTCATGAAAAGCCTGTAAAAATTCTTACATTAAAGGTTAAAAACGGTGGAGCAAAGGCGCGCACTCTCTCTGAAACGGTATATCTTGAGCCAGCGATGAATATGTTCCGTGATCATGTACGAGACTTCATTACCTATGAGCGAGACGAAAAGACTGGCGCACTTTTCTTTAAACAATCATTCAGAAATCAACTTCCAGATTCTACTGCGTTTGCTGATTTGTCAGGTGGAACATTTACCATAACTACTGATAAAGCAGAATTTTTGGGTCGCCATGGATCATTCGAGTATCCTGCAGCTTTGAAGCGCGAGGGACTTTCAAACGAAATTATGTCGGGAACAACCAACTGTGCGGTTCTTCAGACCACCTTTACTGTTGAACCAGGAGAAGAAAAAGAAATTGTCTTTTTCCTCGGTGAAATTCAGGGCAAGGTGCACGCTCAAGAAATAGTTGAATCTTTGCGAAATAAATTTATAGCAAAGGACACAAGAAAAGCAGTTACTGATTTCTGGAAGAATACGAATTCTCATATCACTATTTCATCACCTGATAAGAGTCTTGATGTACTCTTTAATTCACAGCTTTTGTATCAGGCACTTTCATCACGTATTTGGGGAAAGACCGGCTACTATCAGCCATCAGGAGCGTTTGGATTCCGAGACCAGCTCCAGGACATGTCTGCATTCATTTGGTCAAAGCCACATGATGTAAGGGAATTTATACTGAAAGCTGCCGCACATCAGTTTAAAGAGGGAGACGCACTCAACTGGTGGCATGATCACAATAATTTCGGCGCACGATCGGTACTTTCTGATCACCAGCTCTGGCTTGTATATGTGACCCTCGATTACGTCGCAATCACCGGCGATGAATCGATACTTGATGTTGAGATTCCATTCCTCGAAGGTCCTGCACTTAACTTTGCATATCAAAGAGAGTGGGCCGGCATACCAAAGGTCTCAAATGAAAAGGGAACGCTGTATGAACACTGCGTAAGAGCTCTCGCAAAAAGCTCGGTTCTGGGCGAGCACGAATTGCCACTTATAGGTCAAAGCGATTGGAATGACAGCTTGAGCCGTGCTGGAATCTTGGGTCGAGGTGAAAGCGTGTGGAACGGATGGTTTTTGGGAATGCTCACACACAGATTCTCTGCAATCGCTCGCAAGCGTGGTGAGGTAGATAAGGCAGAATACTATGCGTCTTATTCACAAGGCCTCGCAAAAGCTCTCGAGAAGCACGCGTGGGATGGCAGGTGGTATAGACGAGCGTTTCTTGATTCAGGAACAGTTCTTGGTTCAAGGAAACTCAGTGAATTTAAAATCGACTCAATCGCACAATCATGGGCGGTGCTCTCTGGTCTTGCTCCAAAGGATCATGTTGAAAAGGCGATGGACTCTACGTTTGCCGAACTTTTTGACGGATCAAATATGAAGCTTCTTACACCGGCTCTTAAAAATGCGCCTTTTGATCCAGGCTATTTGAAAGATTATCCACCAGGCGTTCGAGAAAATGGATCACAATACAACCATGCTGCGCTATGGGCAGTTCAGGCATTCTTTAAATCAGGCAACGCAGACAATGCGATGAAGGTTCTTAATCTTATAAATCCATTCAAGCGCACAGATTCTCCAGAAAAATCAAAAGAATATCGTGTTGAGCCATATGTTGTTGCGTCAGATATTTATGCTGAACCATCATATAAGGGTAGAGGAGGATGGACATGGTACACAGGATCAGCAGGTGTTATGTATCGAACGATTCTTGAATATCTTTTCGGTGTTCGAGTTGAAGAAGGATACCTCGTGCTCAATCCATCATTGCCAAGCGATTGGACAACAGCAACGGTAAGTTATAACCGAGCGGGTACGATTTATAAGATTACGTATGAAAAGCCAGCGGATACTCTCGCTGATGTGTCTGAAGTGTCAGAAAACGGTGTGATTATGCCAGACAAGAAAATCCTTCTTTCAAAGGATGGAAAGACTCACGATATACGAGTGGTTCTAAAACCAAGAGGAAAGTAGGCCGGGCTTTTTGAAATCTACCTTCGGTACAGATTTATAGTTAGGGTTTTTTACAAACTCAACTTTGCCGCTTTTCTCTACGACATAGTACGCTGCGCCGTGAAGTTTTCGGAAAGGTTCGTAATCAGCATGTCCAGGGAGGCTTACCGCGTCTTTTTCTTCAAAATTAACAGGGCTGTCATCAGATGTGACGAACCATGTTTTGCCGATGTTTACCGCAAGGTGCCCAGAGCCGCTTGGAATAAAGACAGAGTCGCCAGCTTTCACTTTGATTGCTTTAAAAGACTCAATTTCGTCATCAATAGGTTTACCTGCCGCATCGGTCTTGCGTACCTGCATGATGATAATGCCTTCGCCGGAAAGGACCGAGTAGGTCTCATCAAGCTTACCTACGTGGTAATGGCCGTATGTCTTTATGTATTCGTCGCCAACAGTGCCGGTCTCCCAGACTGTTACATTTGTCTTGTTACTGCCTCCACGGATCATATGATAGTGAATTTGGGGCCCAGAAGCATTGGGATCCTTGAGAACTTCCTTCATTTTCTCGTGTGTGCGCTCTGCGTATGGTTGTATCATAGCTATATTCTAGCAGGGTTAGGGAATGCTACAATGAATAGATCAAGGTGCTATAATTTACCAAGCAATGCGCCGTGTTTTATTTATAACCTTTTGTGCTCTTCTGCTCTCTTTTACTGGGGCTTCTCTTGTACATGGGCAACAAACAATACGAGTCGACGCACAATCGCTTCTCCAAAAGGCGACTATCTTTTTCTCGCCACGTTCTGGAACTTTTTCTGAGGGAACTACGTTTGAGGTGCCTTTATATGTAGATACAAAGGGTCGCAGCGTAAACACATTCGATCTTGTTATAAAGTACGACCCAAAGAAGCTCGCAATTCTCCAACCGTCAGGCAGTCGCTCAATCATCGGTATTTGGGTTGAACCACCAAGCTATTCAAATACAGAAGGAATACTCAAACTCACCGGAGTAATTCCAGGTGGTATTAGTACTCAGAGCGGACTTATTACAACGATTACATTCAAAGCAATCGGACTAGGTGAGGCACGTGTGTCCGTATCAGAAACTTCTGAAGTGCTCGCAAATGATGGGTATGGTACGCGCGTAGAAATCAATTACGATGTGGCTCAGTATTCTGTGATGGCAAAGGCTCCGGAGGGTGTACGAGTGTTCTCTGAGACACATCCATTCCAAGACGCATATTACAAGAACAACAATCCGATTATTTCATGGGAGAAACCATTAGACGTCTCTGGTTTTAGTTATGAAGTAGACGACAAACCATTTACTGTCCCTGACACTACCGTAGACACCGAGGACACAACGATTTCTTTACCAAAGGTAAAAGAAGGTCTCACGTATTTCCATGTCAGAGCTGTTAAGAAGGGAGTTTGGGGAGGAACTTCTCATTTCCTCGTACGCATTGATACACAGCCGCCGGCAAAGTTTACGCCAAAAGTTGAAATCTATACCGAGGCATTCAAGAAAAATAACGCCATGTTGTCTTTCTTTACAACCGACTCGCTTTCAGGGGTAGATCATTATGAAGTTGCTGTTATAGATAAAAGCGACGCAAACGATGTGTCACCGCTCTTTGTTCAAACTCAGAGCCCGTATCAGCTTCCGACACAGTCTTCGGGAGATATTCGTGCAATCGTTCGAGTATTTGATACCGCTGGAAACGTTCGCGATGAATCAATCGACATAAATCTCGAGCCGACACTTACAAAATGGTTTTTCGATAATTTGATCACCATCGTGCTCGGACTTCTCCTCTTGTTCGTAATTATCGAAATTCTCGTACATTATCTATTCGGTCACCACATCCTAAATAGGGCAGTAAGGACGTTTAAGATTGTTGAGATGCAGGAACATGAAGCAGAGACCCCTCGAGTTTTGAATGCAAAACCAGTGGAGTTTATACAGAAGCCCGCTCCGCCAACATCCTCGCCAGAACAACCGCGGCAAGATAAACTATAGGTCTAGATTAATATTGTAATTACATTTCGTCATGAAAGTTGTCATTGGATTTGTTGTAGCGATAGCACTGGTGTCAGGTATTTGGTATATGTCGAATAGTTCAAAAAATGGAGGCACAGAAAACGGTATGGAGGATTCATCTTCTACAAAAGAAGAAGTTATGAGTGTTGGTTCAGTAAGCGAACTCGCAGCAAAGGGTGGTCAGTACAAGTGTACATTTAGCATTGTTGATCCTAATGCCGATTCTTCAGGCACTGTATATATAGATGGAAAGAAGTTCCGTGGTGATTTCACAAGCACCGTAAAGGCAATTAACCAGACGGTTTCTACACATAGCCTTAGTGACGGCGCATATTCATACACATGGACAGAGAATACTAATACAGGCTTCAAGGTTCCTGTGATAAGTACTGGATCAGGTTCAGGTGCAATGTCAGGCACGATGGATTTCTCAGCTTTTGGTGCGCAGGGTAATTGGCAATGTGCAGGGGCAAAGTTTGATGAGACGACATTTGCTATCCCAGCAAACATTAATTTTATTGAAAGCCCAGCCCAGCGGTAAAGAAATAAGACAGGCATAGGAAAATAAAAAATCGCGAGGCCATCCTCGCGATTTTGTTTTGGCACAAACTTTGTCAGACTGCGGCCTTTTGTCTGTGCATTTTGACCGTCAGTTTCGCCCACTCATCAAGCCACCTGATAAAGAAAACAGGAGTCGGTGGTTGGAATTCTTTGCGTTCGACGAACGTGTTGTTTTCGTAGAGCGTCTGTGGATTGATCCATGTCCGGAAAATAAAATCCGGGATAGGAATTCCAAAGAATCCTGAGATCGATTCGTTCGAGAGCGTGTCCGCATGATGCCGGAGATGAAAAGAGTAGACTTTTCTCCAGAACGATCCGAATGTTGGATGTTCAAGATAGGGTTGCCACTTTTCAACAGGCTTATGCTCGAGAGCGTGTAACAGTTCGTAGAGAGTAAGTCCCCAGGCGATCGCTGTGTATCCCGGCAGAAAGACTGGCACTTGTGGCCAAATCCATTTGACGAGCAAAAACAAGGGCGTCGCGATGAGAGAAAACACAATAAACGAATACGCTGGGAAAAACGATGCTTCGTGCTGTTTGGCCTCGAGAATCGGGAATTTATTTTCAACACCGGTACCCGTGCGAGGTTGTCTGATGTAGGTGAGACTGTGATGCAAAGTATGCTGCTTGTAAAAGTAGGCAAACAAAGGAATCACAGGTGCATGGAGCACATAGCGATGAAAGAAAAATTCCACAAATGCCGAGAGCATGTGTGCAGAAAGGAAAGCGACCGTTAGAGGAAGCAATCCCGAACGAACCTCATCGATCAAAACGTGTGGCGCAAAATATGCGACGCACGTAAAGGAAAGAAGGAGGGACGATATGATGACGATGGCAAAGAACAAAACTGAAAATCGCTCTTCAGGTTCGTCTTGAATATGTGTATGAGGCATGTTCAGACCTTCTGTTGTTGAGTTGGAAGAGGAAGGGTTTCGAGACTAGTATAACATTTCTGGATATTTGAGAGCTCAGAGGGGATTTTGGAGAAAAAGAAAACCGCCCAACAGATGAACCGTTGGGCGGTTTCTGTATGGGCGGAATGATTGTTACCAGGTGGCCTCACCTAATTTATACCAACCGCGACGGCGTTCAGAATCAAAGTAACCATGCATTTTGGCACGATTGCCGTCATTAACGAGATAACCCTTGAAGAGCCAATTTTCACCAGAGCCGTCCTCCCATGAAAGGGTATTGATGACTATCTGGGCACTACCATTCATTGCTCCGTCGTTGTATCGGAACTCGACTGAACGCCGATGGCCGTTCACTCGGTCAGCGAAGGCGATAATTAAGTCGAACTTGGACGGACCACCAACTATGTTGTATTGCATTGTACTACTTTCCCTGAGTTTGCTTCAGATGGCAGAAGCAACTATGCCCATATTCCCGTCCCATAAAATGGGGTGAAACGACCTTGTCATACAACAAGGAATTTATTCTAATTTAATTATATCATAGTTTAGCTATATAGTCAATTATTGTGGACTTAGTCGAAGAAAGTTGGAACCAACTACATTCTTGGATATTTGAGAGCTCTGAGGCGATTTTGGAGAAAAAGAAAACCGCCCTGAGGGAGAGCTGGGCAGCTTCCTGTGGCGGTTAGTTGTTCGAATTTTTTTCCTGCTTTGCAGGAATTTTCTTTCCTCTTGCAAGAGCGAGAGTTAGGTGCACTCTGTCAACAATTGGGGTTGTGTCGATTTTGTGATCTTCCAGGTATTGGCGTGCTTCCTTGAGGGAAACACGCTGATGAGGAGCGTCACTGTCCATTTGCTTTTGATTGTCTATCATTTTTAGAAGGTAGTGTAGAGTATCCGATTCAAAATTAGCACATAATAGAGGTATTGTCAAATAGTAGATTCAAAGGATGAGACAGAAAGGAGGAACACAAGGAGGGAGTGGAACAAGAAAAAGTCCTGCATTGCTGCAGGACGGGAAGTGATCACTTTACCTCTTCAATTGATCCGGGGTGGAGCTCCCTAAGAAGCACGAATTGATTTCGATAGAAAATTTTCCTTGCACTTTCGTAAATCGAATGTATTTCTCCATCCGATGGTTCGTAGCAAAGATAGTTAATCTTGCCGTTTACGTTTACTTGGGTTCCGAGGGCTACGATTTCTGCCGGAACGGGTACGTTCTTCAAATCAAACAACTCTTTGAGGTGACCAAACGTTGCTTTGCCTCGAATCATAGACTCGAGCATGCTCCTGCTGTGGCTAAGTGAATTGTAACCATCTGAGCTTACTAACCAGAGGCCATTTCCAACAGGGATGACCTTTTCCATGTAGCTATGCATTGTAAAAATTCTTTGTGGGATTGTGCGACTGAAAACACCATAACAATAAGTTATGGTGTTTGTCAATAGTTGGTGGAGATGGGCGGAATCGAACCGCCGTGCACATAAGGCTCCTTTTGAATCTACGCGATGTAGAAAGTCTTTGCCGTGAAGGCTTTAAGCGAGCGTACTATAGGACTTCCAGAACGCACTCCCGCCGAGTCATGTGAGCCGAAGCTCTTCGGACAAAGTTTTGACAAACCAAGTCCTATCCCGAATTTATATCATCGTGGCTTACCGCATCAGGAGTGCAATAAGGCGATGTCACTTAGGCGTTAGCGAAAGCGAATGAAAAATTGTTAGCCACGAAAGGTGACTTTACAGATTTTGCATTTGGTTTTTCAAGCAGTTTGAAGAGGTACTTGAGCTCTATCGCGCACAAAGGGAAGCGGATTATATGTCTAGGCCGATCATCCCCGTATGTAAATCAAGCAATAAATTGCTATTCTTCGTATTTCAACGTTCTTCGAATCTCGATGTCGGTTTCGCGTTTTTTGATTGTCTGGCGTTTATCGAATTTCTTCTTTCCACGCACAACTGCGATATCAACCTTGATTCGACGATTCTTAGTATAAACCCGAATTGGCACGATTGTCAAGCCCTTGGTTGCCTCGATATCGCCTAGTTTTACGATCTCTTCTTTTGTAAGGAGAAGTCGTCGCATTCTGAGTGGATCATAGTCCTCTGGAGTGTTAGAAGCTTGATAGGGTGGGACAGACGCCTGCATCAAATACGCCTCTCCGCCACGTATTGTTACATAGGCACCCTCAAGAGTAGCCTTGCGGGACTTGAGAGCTTTGACTTCAATACCCAAAAGCTCGATCCCTGCTTGAAAGGTTTCGAGTATTTCGTAGTCGAAAAAAGCTTTTCCATTGTCCGCGAGAATGTTACTCTCTATATTCTTAGCCATATGTTCATGCTATCATATTACGCCTTTCTACTGCTATAATTCGATTTATGTCATTTAATAAACAACCCGGACAAAAGAACAAGAAAGATGGTGCTTCCCAGAACATCACGCGGTTTTTCGGCAGTTTTGGTACGGGAATCCTCATATTTCTCCTTCTCATAGCATTTTATTCATTCGTCACAAGCGGCAAGGAAGAGACTATTACAATCTCGCTTTCTGAACTTTCTCAGGACATTAGCAAGGGAACAGTCACTTCAATTCTCATTGAAGGCGATACGTTGCGCGCAACATACCAAGACGGTGTTCAAAAGACTTCAAAGAAGGAGTCTGATAACGCGCTCACTACAACTCTCGTTAATTATGGTGTGACGTCAGAGGAAATTTCTGCCGTAAAAATAGAAGTAGACGAGCCATCAGGTCTTGGCTTCTGGCTCCTTAACCTCGCTCCATTTATTATTCCAGTAATATTTATTGGATTTTTGGTATGGCTTTTGTCTCGACAGGTAAAAGGCGCAGGAATGCAGGCGTTTTCATTCGGGCAGTCAAAAGCGCGAATCACTCATCCTGACGACAAAAAATCAAAAGTTACTTTCAAAGATGTCGCTGGTGCAAAGGAAGCAAAGCAGGAACTTATGGAAATTGTGGACTTCCTCAAAAATCCAAAGAAGTTTCTTGATGTTGGCGCGGTAATTCCAAAGGGAATCCTTCTTATGGGAGCTCCAGGAACAGGAAAGACACTTTTGGCACGAGCCGTAGCGGGTGAAGCAAACGTGGCGTTCTTTTCAATCTCTGGTTCAGAGTTTGTGGAAATGTTTGTGGGTGTCGGTGCATCACGAGTACGAGATCTCTTTAAAATGGCAAAGGCTGCTGCTCCTGCGATTATATTCGTCGATGAAATTGACGCTGTAGGACGATCAAGAGGCGTTGGTATGGGAGGCGGAAACGATGAGCGGGAGCAAACACTCAACCAGATTCTCGTTGAAATGGATGGATTCGAACCAAATGAAAAGGTGATTGTTATGGCGGCAACCAACAGGCCAGACGTTCTTGATCCTGCTCTTTTGCGACCAGGACGATTTGATAGGCGAGTGACGATTGATCTACCAGACCGAAGCGATCGAGAAGAAATACTTACAATTCACGCACGCAAGAAGCCTTTTGCAGAAGATGTGAATTTGAAAGTTATTGCAGAGAGAACTCCAGGATTTTCTGGTGCAGATCTTTATTCACTTATGAACGAAGGTGCGATTTTGGCAGCGCGAGAAAATCGAACAAAGGTTTCTCAGTATGACCTTATTCGTGCGATCGAAAAGGTAATGCTCGGCCCTGAACGAAAGAGCCATATCCTCTCAAACGAAGAAAAGAAAATTACTGCATATCACGAAGCGGGACATGCGGTTGTGTCATCGGTTCTTGATTACGCTGATCCTGTTCACAAAATTTCTATTATTTCTCGAGGACGAGCAGCAGGATATGTGCTTCATTTGCCACTCGAAGATAGGAAGCTTCAGTCAAAGAAAGAATTCCTTGATGATATTGCAGTTTCACTTGGAGGATATGTTACAGAAAAGATGATGTTCTCCGACCTTACAACTGGTCCTTCTAATGACCTTCAGGTTTCTACAGCTCTTGCTCGAGATATGGTTACCAAGTACGGTATGTCAGACAAAATGGGCCCTGTGGCGCTTGAAAGTGCCGGTGGAAGGGTGTTGTTTGGTCGAGGTGTTGAAGAGGGAGAATACTCTGACGAAGTCGCCGCACAGATCGATTCTGAAGTACGACTCATCATGACGACTGCTATGACAAGGGCAGAACATACAGTGACGACACACAAGAAACTTCTTGATGCTATCGCAAAGCGACTCATCGAAGTCGAAACAATTGAGCGAGATGATTTTGAAAAGCTCTTGGTTGCGCACGGCGTCGTTCCAAAGAAAAAGAAAGATATCGAACATCAGGTATAAAAGAAAGACCGTCCGAAAGGGCGGTCTTTTGCTAAGTCACGCAGCACAGGTGTGATGTGAGACGTGATGTGTTTCGAAGTAGGAGACGAAGATGTCTGGGGGCAAAAAGCTCAAGTCCTGAGCGCGGTGAACGAAGTCGACGTAGTTTGTCAGAATGTAGTATTCGACAACCACGGGTTCTCCATTGAATTCAAAATTAACCTGAACTCCGTTTGGTGAGGTGTAGTCTTCTCTCGAAACAATTGGAGAAGGAAACAACCCGTGGAGATAGAATCTGCCTCTGTCGAATGTGTCATAGGCGGCTTTGGCGGCACTTTCACCTTCATTGAGCACTTTGCAGGGATAGCAACGGAACGAGCCCCGTTGAACTTCGTAGATTCCTTGGTTGCTAGCCAAGAGGAATAGAGCAAGTCTTCTCTTCATGACTGTCAGTGTGCTGGGGTTGCGACGCGGGATTTATCGTTATTATACGCCTCGTATGTTTTTAGGCACGAAAGATATACACACATTTGTATATAGTCTCTGGGTGGTTTAGTATAGATTTTGCTGCATGCTTTGCGCCTATAGCTCAGTTGGTTAGAGCATCGAGCTTATACCTCGAGGGTCCTTGGTTCGAGTCCAAGTAGGCGCACAAAATCTACTTAATTTTTTCAAACGCACGACTTTTTTGATACCGAGGTAGGTGCTATTGACAAATCCTTATATATAGTATATGGTTCGAAACGAAAAACTGTACGTTTTGTACAGTGTCAGAAAACAGTGTTCCTCAAAAAATGAGCAAGATACTTGGTTTGATCGTGTTGTTTTTCGGCGCCTTGCAGGTCGCCGTGGCCGCCCCTGAAAAGGACGTCCACCTGGACTATGACCTGGTCCAAGCCTACGATGGCTTTGGCGGCTACTATGTGGAGGCGGATAATGGTGACGTCTACACAAATGTGGGATACGAGGGCCTCAACAAGGCCACCAAGTATCAGTGGAATATTTCCGTCAAAGGAAAAGGACGGCCCGGTGCACATCCCAACCAGCTCCTGGATGGGTGGATCGAAACCACCAGAATCGGATCAGGATACGGTTTTAAAAGGCCGGTCATGTACAAAACACTGTTGGTGCATAAAACCGATCCGCGCTATAAGCATGCGATCAATGCCGGACCGACGCCAGTTGATTGGGCGTATGTGAAATACGAAGTGACTTACCTCGGCAAGGGGAATGGTTTGAACAACCCGCACTAAGTTTTCCACTGATAAAACACAAACCTACAATTCGTGAGAATTGTAGGTTTTTATTATTCAAAATGAATTCGAGCTTTCTCTCGTTTGATTAATTCTTCTTTGAGAAGGGGATACTGGGAAAATGTGTCGTCGGTGTCTACCAAATGCAAAGCCTCCGTCCGTGCGGCTTCTACCATTTTTATATTTTTAATTGCCTCCATAGCGACATCAGAGATGCCCCATTGTTTTTTGCCGTACAGTTCTCCTGCACCTCGGAATTTTAAATCAAACTCAGCGAGTTCGAACCCGTTTTTTGCAGTTGTAAGTGCTTTGAGCCGTTCAATGGTTTTGTCACCTTGGCTTTCTGCATAGAGATAACAGTACGCCTGATGATTGGACCTCACGACGCGCCCTCGGAGCTGATGTAGTTGAGAAAGTCCGAATCGTTCTGCACCTTCGATTAATATCACGGTAGCATTTGGCACATTCACGCCGACTTCGACGACGGAAGTCGCCACAAGGATATGAATGTTTCCTTTTTTAAATTCATTCATCACGTGCTCCTTTTCTTTGTCTTTCATCTTGGAATGCAAAATTCCAATTTCATATTCTTTAAACACATATTCCTGAAGTCTCTTTGCCTCTTCTTTGACCGACTTTGCGATGACGGCGAATTCTTTTGTTGGATCTGGTTCATCAATACGTGGACAGATGATATATGCTTGTCGACCAAGTTTCAGTTCACGGCGGACTTTCTCATACATCTCGTCGCGTTTTGTAGGGAGCACAACTTCGGTGACGATAGGTTTTCGACCATGCGGCATTTCATCAAGGAGTGTGATGTCGAGGTCTCCATATATAGTGAGGGCAAGTGTGCGGGGAATAGGAGTCGCGGTCATAGACAAAAGGTGAGGATGTATTTTGTCTTTTCGAACAAGCTTCTGTCTCTGAGCGGTACCGAACCTGTGTTGTTCATCAACGATCGCGTACGCCAGGTTTTTAAACTTAACAGATTTCTGAATGAGGGCGTGTGTGCCTATGAGAATCGGAATTTCACCGTTTGCTACCCACTTTAAAAGCTGTGTGCGAGATATATCTGTCCACCCCCTTGGATTTACTTTTGAAGGAAACTTACGGCAGCCGGAGCCCGTGATAAGACCGATAGAAATTCCGGTGTGTTCAAAGTACTGAATGAAAGATTCAAAATGCTGTGACGCCAAGATTTCAGTCGGTGCCATGTATGCAACTTGAAGTGAGCCGTAGTCTTGGCCGCGAGGGCGAGTCATGATTGTTGCAAAAGCAGTGGTTGCTGCAACGGCGGTTTTTCCTGAACCCACGTCACCTTCGAGGAGTCGTGCCATCGCGTGACCTCGTTTGAAATCAGCGAGCACCTCGTTTATTGCTTTTGTCTGCGCATTTGTAAAAGGAAAAGAAAATCGCGAAACAAAATTGGCAATAAGCTCTGGCTTTGGCTCGATCACAAATGCCGGATTTTTCTTCCATTCCTTCTTTTCTTTTTGTCGCTCAAGCTGAATCAAAAATACTTCTTCGAATGCAAAACGTTTTCGTGCGGCCACTGCGTCAGATTCTTTTTGTGGGGCATGAATCCAGACGAGGGCAGATGTGAGGGAAGGGAGATTGTATTTTGAAAGAATTTCTTCGGGAATCGGATCCTGAATAGTGTCGAGGATTCCGCTTTTAAAAATTTTCTGGACTGCGTGATATATCCAGTTTGAGGTAATGCCTCGAGATTCAGGATACACAGGGTAGAGAGTATGTATTGCACCCGATTCACCAAAAAGTGAGTCGCCAACAGCAGTGGGCAAGTGATCCACTTTCTCTATTTTTGGATTTGAAAGGTAGAGCTCCTGATTTTTCTTTCGTTCGGTAACTTTGCCTTCGACTCGTACAAAAGCGCCATCAGGAATCATTTTTGCGAGGTAGGGCTGATTAAACCACACTGCTTTGATTGTTCCAGACTCGTCACTTATCACGCCGTCGGCCATCGCGACTTTGGTGCGGAAACCTTTTCCCGTTTTGAGTTTGCTCACTGTACCGAAAATAACTGCCTCATCGCCCTTGTGGAGACTTGCGATAGATTTTGATTCGACGGTGTCGCCATAGCGCACAGGGAAATGATAAAGAAGGTCCTCGACGGTCTTTATGCCAAGCTTAGCGAGGGCGCTTTTCTGAGGTCCCAGAATGCGGATATGTTCTTCCAAAATATGGCTTAAATTCACGAGGTAATTGTATATGGCCATGGGGCAAGAAAGTACTTGACAAATTGCTAAAATAAGGTATAAGGGTAAGTAGAAATTGAAATACAACCCACAACCCACCATATCAATATGAGTATGCCCGAGGTAGCTCAGACAACCCTGATCGAGAGCGAAGGCACTCGGTCGCGTCTTGCGGCTCTCGTGAGAGCCTTTCATGACGTGTATCAGCACGGTGAGCTCAGTAAGCTCGCTGGCTTGTTAGGAATCACCAATCTCGAAATCGTCGGCACGGTACTCCCGTTTGATGCAGTACCGGCGGCACAACCCAGGATCGAAGATCCGCGGATTCGCAAGATTGTCGAAAGAAATCTGCGTCGGCAAGAGCGAATGTATCGCATCTGCTTTGGACTCAAGAAGCTTCGGAAAAATCCGGAGTATCAAGAGTTCAAAAAGCGCATCACTGAAGTTGCTATGGCCACGTACAAACGCGGCATGAACTACTTCGCGATGTGTCTCGGCGACGATGTGCTTGGTCCTGGAGAGGGTATCTCTCCGGTGACACTTTTCGAGGTCGCTCGAAAGCAAGGCGTTTCGATCCGAGAACTTTCTCGGAGTGCACCAAAGGCCTTTATGACCATGGTGCTCTCGCAGGCAGATCAACCAGTGACCACAAGTTATGGTTACTGGACGAAGGACTCATCTGAGCCCGATAAGGCCCTCATCGGCCTTTCGGGAGAGAAGGTTCGCAAGCGCAAGCTTGTGACCCAGGGGTGCCTCGAGCATCTCCTCTTCATTATCGAGCATCATCGTCGCAAGAAGACGATGCCGAACATGAAGTTCTCGACACTCTGTGATTTGCCGAGCTGTCCGTCGATTCCGGGTTACCGAAATGACGAGCAGGAACAAGGGCACTACTACGGACGGTTTTCTGTCCGGGGAGGAAAGCTTCTTACGGCGCTTCAGTATGTGAATACTCAGCTTCCTGAGTTCTCACACAGGGTGATGATCAAGGTTGAGTTGCCGAAAACATAAGCAACTCAAACACAAATGCCTAGCGGTAACTCGCTAGGCATTTTTTTATTGAAGATTTACTTCGAGGCTCGTCGTACCGTTTATGGTCGAGGTGCCTGTTGTAGGACACGCTGCGAATTCGCAATTAGGTCCCGTGCGGCCAACATATGATCCATCGGGGCAGGCTCGTGCGTCCATGGTACATGCTATCTGATCGCCATCAGACATTGGGTCGTTTGATTCAGTGAAAGCATAGACAATTCCAGCTATCACAAGAAGAATGACAAGAATAATTACTATATTTTTCATATATTTATATTAAGAATATGTATTACTACTACGATAGCACACCTTAAAGGGTTTCTTGGGTTCTTGCAGAAAGCTTTTTGTTTCTCAGAGTGACAAATCCCTCTACAGTCAGATTTTTTATATTTTTTAAGACGTCGTGTTGTGTGGGGCCGATGTGGTCGATAATTTCTTGTGTGGTCCGTTCCTGAGCAAGTATAAGTTTAAGAATTTTCGATCTGATTTCTCGGTTTGAGCCTTTAAACGTTGATTGCTTTGTGTGGTGCGCGCTTTTGCGAGAAGGGTTGGGAAGAGTTTGCTTGAGATGGACTCCGTAATCCATGAGGGCGTAATACCAGTCTCGAGGATTTTTTATATCGAGAGTTTTTTCTATGAGGGGCAGAAGTTCTTTGTCGGAAACTTTCTTTTTGTGCGGAAAGAAATGATGAATATAAATTGCACGAATATTTGTCTCTATAAATACAGTTGGAATGCCAAACGCAAAAGCCATGATAGCTCCGCGAGTTGATTGCCCGATTCCGGGGAGGGATTCTAGTTCTTGGGCCGTCTGGGGGAATTTTCCACTGTGTTCATGAATAATTGTTTCGCAGGCGCGTTTGAGGTGCAGTGCCCGGCGATTGTAGCCAAGTCCTTGCCAGATTTTGAGAACTTCGGCGACGGATGCTTTGGCTAGAGTTGCGGCAGTAGGGAATGTGTTCAAAAATTCCTCATACTTTTTCAAGACGCGGGGCACCTGGGTCTGTTGAAGCATTATTTCAGAGACGAGAATTTTGTATGGATCATGCGTCTTTCGCCACGGCAGATCATGCCTACCTGATTTTCGGTAGTAGTCGTAGATGAGTTTTCTGAATTTTGTGGGCGTCATCGCGCCTGTATGATACCAAACCAGATAGAAAAAAGGGCGCTAATATGATATTGTCTTTTCACAAACGGAGACGTGTCAGAGTGGTCTAACGTGCCTCTTTGCTAAAGAGGTGTGCCCCTTATAAGGCACCGAGGGTTCGAATCCCTCCGTCTCCGCCAACATACTTTTTTATCGGTATCAACTCATACACCTATATTAAAGTAAGAAAGTATCGGACTTAACTCACTTACAACGGATTTGTCATGACTTATGCACTAGCTTGGAAATCAGAGTCAGAGGCGTTTTTGGCGGCAGATACCGCTCTAACTAGTGCGCCGGATCCTAAAACTCAAAATATCACGCAATCAAGTTTTGGGCAGGATCATGTTGTAAATGAAGAAGGCAAGAAAGTAGAGGAAAGAGTGGTTAAGTTGTTTTTGAAGAAAAACATAGGAGTTGTGTTTGCTGGTAATTATTCTACGGCACTAGAAATTATAGGATCATTCTACGAGGAGATAGATCGAGGAAAAAATCCTACTGATTCTTTAAATGAAGCCTTGTTCAAGAATGTTATTCCATCAGGAAAGACAGTTCAATTGGCAATTGCCTATTATGATCAAGGGCCCAAGATTTTATCCTTTAATGCCAATCATGACTTTCAAATTAAAGAAGAGGAACGGATCCAAATTGGTAACCCATTACCAATTCATAGGAAGTTATCGGAAGATTGGTTTAAAGATATAAATTCAAAAATAAACGGAAGACCGTCTTTAAATCTCACGGCCTTTCTTGGTGTTTTCCAAAGTTATAATTTGTTTAGCCCGCAAATGGAGAGGGGAATAGGTGGGGCATTTTGTGGTCTTTATATTGATAAATCGGGAGGCAGGTGGCAGCCAGATATTCTATTTATTGAATATGGTGGAGATGCTGAAAAGCTTGTGAGTACTTGTTTTAGGCATGATTGTCTGGTTGTTAGTTCACCTGTAATCGGTCAGAGTCGATGTCTTGTAAGTTTTTTACCTTCACAGACGCAGGCGTTCTTATTAGGACAGGCGAAGAAAGCGGTTGAGAAGGGAAAAAAGTTATATAAATCTGCTGAGTTCGAATACATAGTTATTTTGGGGGTTAAAAGCGTAACGGTGACTGTGATAGAGATGAGGAGAAATCTAAAGCACGTTTTTATTTGGTTGGCGCATTATGTTGACCGTGGTCGGAATCGTGATGGGTTGAAAATTGCGATGTTTCCAAAACTGAAAGAGATTATACTTAATCCCGAGTCGAAGCTCACGGTTATAGATTATATAAAATCGGACGTTAAAGAGATTCCTGAAGAGAAGATCCTAAGGAAACATATTTCCTATGATTTATAAGATTGAACATAAAATCCTAACCCTCTCTCAAAATGCGGTTATGAATCAGCAGGGAACCCCTCCGGGTTTTGTAGCAGAAGGAATTACCTTTTCTCATTGGGATTTTAACTATATTGAGGGCTGGAAATATGATTTTTGGCTTGCTGAAGGGGAGATTGATGCATCTAATGCTGCAGATGCAATAAATCAATTTAGAAAATCGTTAGAACGGGTTGTAGTTCGTGTTGCCTTAATAGGACAGAGCTATATTGAATATGATTTAGAACCTTGGTTGGTAAGAAAAGAGGGTAGTGACACATTCCTTTATCGTCACATTAATGATGGATCGGGAGTGGGTCTAATGTTTCAAGAAGAAGATAGAAAAGCATTACAAAAACTTCTTGAAAACAAAAAGATTCCCGAAGCTTTTTATTATTATTGGAATGACGCGGTGAATTCCATTGGATATTGCCCCAAATTACTTTTGATGTTTTCAGCCATTGAATCTTTAGTTAAAAAGGATAATGGCAAAAAGGATTGGGATAAAATTAAAAAGATTCTCGGAGAGGATTTGGCTGCTGACTTATTTGGTACCAAAGGAGAGACTCATCTCGGGTTAAGAAATAGGCTGGTGCACGGAGAGTATTTCGATAAGACGGATACAGGAAAGAATTATTTAGAGCTAGTGCATAAAAAAGTAATATCTTATTTTAATGATGAGATCATTAAGGAAAATCTGATAACTCTTGATATAGTTCATCCCCAAAGACATTTTTTTGGTAACAAAACAGGTGGTTTTGTATTTTTGAATAAAAAGTCAAAGGATTTGAATCTAGATCTTAAATATATTTCATCAACGTTTGGAGAAAATGGTCCTAAAAATGATGAGCGGTATGAAATAGTCTATTTAGGTAAGCCCGCATCAGAGGTGTATTAGATATTTTCTAGTGATAGTTTTTATGTTTATAAATTATCCGTGAGCGTAAACTACCCAGCAATTCTCTTTTTTCGTTAGTCTGACCTTCCTTGAGGATGTATTTGGCGTAATTCTTTATGTCAGTTTTCTTAACGAAAGTTAGCTACGATTAGCCAAAAATTGACAAAGGTGTAGTATTTAATTCGCAGTGATTAAATTTAAAGAGTGTATAGATAAGCTGGCTAATAGGCTTCATATCAGGAAAGATCGAATTCTCCCGTTTCTCTTTGCTGTTAGTCTAACTATTGTATTTTTTCTCGACTCGACTTATTTCAATAATCGGGCACTTTATGTCCTTGCGATACTCGCACTTCTCGCGCTTGCTACTGTCGTTTCGATAATCGCCATACAAGCAGGTTTTACTATTTTGAAATCTTTGTTTCTGTTGAGTGCAGAGCTCTCCTTGCTTTTCCTTCTTGCACAATCATATTGCGATGCAACGTCAGTTGCATCAGCAGGGGATAACGCTCTCCGAACTCTTGTAGGTCTTGGAATTGCATACATATCATATCGATTCTATGTCGAGCTTAAAGAAGCGCTTAAGAAAAAACTCGAGAGCCTTCCTCAGAAAGGATGGCCGAAAGAGAAGGTGATTGTAGTCCTAATCTTCCTCTTTTACGCTTTCGTATTTATCTACGGAATCTATCAGGTTGTCAGCCCAATCGTCCTAGACCTTTGCGTATTTAAACGATAAAAAGACCCCGTCCCATGTACTTCGGAAGCGACCTCAAAAATCTGCTAGAATATCCTTACTGGGTAACGAACTCTAGGTACCATACCCGAGTAGCCCGCTACAAAAACTTTCTTTCGGGGTGACCCGAGTATGCCAGGTCATTTATATGGCGCAACAGTGGTTTTCATTGTATTGTAAATTACATATTTATTGGCCCGTAATCGATAGCGCGAGGCTGATTTATAAGTAAAAATAAATCAAATATGAAAAATCTAAGTGTTCAAAAATCAAATCTCCTTTTAATGGTCTTGTACGTATCAGTTGCTGTTTTGTTTGGATTTCTGGGAATTAAAGGAGTAGCTTCTCCAATCCTTCTCTTTGGATGGGCACTTCATGTTGTTGGCTTATTTGTCGTGAGTATTTGGAGGAAGATTAAGGGTTTGGGAGCAAGGGAGTACGTTGGTGTTGCCATGATGGTTATTGCATTCCAGATTGCGCTTTATTTTGTTACTTTTTTAATGTGTTACGAGCGCGGGTGTATCATCTAGAACGTAGTAGTGTAGTCGGGCTAGTTTTAACGCATTCTGCTAGAATGTGTCTCTGTTAACTTATGTCAAAATCACAAGAAAATTCGATAGTTATTAAAAATCTTACCAAATCGTTCAAGGATCTTCAGGTCTTGAAGGGTATTAATCTTGTTGTACCAAAGGGCAAAATGCTTGCTCTTTTGGGTCCAAACGGCGCCGGCAAGACAACGACCGTTCGTATTCTCTCTACGCTTCTCAAACCAGACGGAGGGGAAGTCACTATCGAGGGCGTAGACCTTTTCAAAAATCCAAACAGAATCCGACACCTCATTGGCCTTACAGGTCAGTACGCGGCTGTTGACGAATATCTCACGGGCGAAGAAAACATCATCATGATGGGTGAGCTTTATCATCTCGGAAAGGCTGAAAGCAAAAAGCGCGCACAGGAACTCTTAAAGCAGTTTGATCTTGTTGAAGCTGGAAACAGGAAAGCAAAAACTTATTCAGGAGGTATGAAGCGACGACTCGACCTTGCGCTATCGCTCGTTGCGACTCCGCCGGTAATATTTCTCGATGAGCCTACGACGGGACTTGATCCTCGTTCTCGAATCGCAATGTGGAATGTGATTGAGCGACTCATGAAAGACGGCGCGACAATTCTTCTTACAACGCAGTATTTGGAAGAGGCAGATAAACTCGCTGACAAAATTGCGGTGATTGATCATGGACGCGTGATTGCCGAAGGAACCGCTGACGAGTTGAAGGCGCAAGTGGGAAGTGATCATCTTGAGCTTGTGATTTCAGGCAAGAGCAATCTTGAAAACGCTTTGCGTGAAGTAGGCGGCGAAGCAAAGTCTGATGCTGTTGAACGTATTATATCTGTGCCTCTAGCGCATGGTGTTAAGGATGTAAAAATGATCCTCGACAAACTCGAGCGTGCAGGAATTGAAATTGATTCTATGGCGGTCCTAAAGCCAACTCTCGACGATGTATTCCTCAAACTTACCGGTCACGGCGCACTCCATGATGCAAGCGAGGATAAGAAGGCTAAAAAATAAATCTATGAACGACACACCTCTTACAATTCAAAAGACAGAAGGAATACCAGAGCGAAGCGGCATTTTGTGGGCGCTTAATGATTCGCGCATTCTTATACAGCGCAGCTTGCGACATATTTTCCGAAATATGGACCAGCTTTTGTCTTTGGCGATTCAGCCAATAATGTTTATGCTTTTGTTCCGCTATGTATTCGGTGGGGCAATCGCAACTGAAGGAACAACATACGTAAACTTCCTCGTAGCTGGAATTTTGATCCAAACAGCAGCATTCGGAGCGACAACGACGGCACTTTCTGTTGCTACTGACCTTACCCGAGGAATCGTCGACAGACTCAAATCATTGCCGATCGTAAGCTCAGCAGTGCTCACGGGACATGTGTTTGCTGATCTCGTGCGAAACGTTATTTCGTCAGCGGTTATGATTGCAGTCGCATTCCTCGTAGGCTTCAGACCAACAGCTTCATTTACAGAATGGCTCCTTATTTTAGGAATACTTCTACTCTTTACACTCGCATTCTCATGGGTTTCTGCAATTTTGGGATTGCTTGCAAAAAGCATCGAAGCGGTTCAGTGGCTTACCTTTATGCTCGTGTTTCCTTTGACGTTCGCGAGCGCAGCGTTCGTACCAACAGATTCAATGCCAAAGTTTTTGCGCATATTTGCTGAAAACCAGCCGATTACGCATGTGATTGAAGCTATGCGATCCCTTATGGTGGGCACACCGATGGGTAATCACGGCATCGCCGCTGTGATTTGGTGCGTTGCGATTATACTTATAGCTGTTCCACTCGCGACATATCTTTTCCGAACACGAGTGTCAAAATAGGTCGTATGGTACACGTCATGAAAACTCTTTGGAAGACAATTCTCTTTCTTGTCATAATCGGTACTTTTTCATATTCTATTTTCCTTCTGGTTGCGGGTCCTTGTTATGCGCCAAAAGAGTACTCGATGGGTGTGTACGACGAGCGATTTTCTGTGACGGAGGCGGAATTTATTGCTGCCGCTCAAGCTGCCGAAAAAATCTGGGAAGATGCGATAGGCAAGGATCTGTTTTCATACAGTGAATCAGGTGATCTGGCTATTAATCTTATTTTTGATGAAAGACAGGAGACTGCGCTCAAGAATAAAAGTCTTGAGTCAAAAGTGGATGCTACAGAGAATTCTGCAAAATCTATACGCGCACAATTCGAAGATCTCAGGAATCGTTATGAGTCTGAAAGCGCGTCGTATTCGGTAATGGCTGATGAGTACAAAATGCAGCAAGAAGCATATTCTAATAATGTGGATTATTGGAATGACCAAGGTGGGGCGCCAAAGAAAGAGTATGAAGATCTTCAGAGACAGAAGAGTGCGCTCCAAATTGCACAGGGTACTCTCGAAGCAAAGAGAATTAAGGTTAATTCGCTCGCGACAGAAGTAAATAATCTTGTCTCAAAATATAATTATCTTGTAAATCAGGCTAATTCTGATATCGAAAAGATAAACCAAACAGCAGATAAAGAATTCGAGCAGGGAGAATACGTGTCTTCGGGCATCAATGAGCAGATAAATATTTATGAGTTTTATACAAAAGATGAACTTGTGCGTATTCTCGCGCATGAGTTTGGTCACGCGTTAGGTGCAGATCACAACGATAATCCGGATTCAATCCTGTATTACTTGAATGAGGGAACAGGACTTACAGCATCTGCCGAAGATATTCGAGACATAAAGAAGGTTTGCCGCATGAAGTAGTTTAGTGAGCGATGGCGACAAGAAGAACTCTTCTTGCGCCTGCTTCTAGGAGGGCACGTTTTGCCTCTTGTAGTGTTGCGCCTGTTGTTGTGATGTCATCGAGGACAATGATATTTCGACCATGGACTGCTCCGGGATTTGATACTGAAAAGCATTGAGCAAGGTTTTGAAACCGTTCTTTTCGACCTTTTCCAACTTGATCACCAGTCTTTTTTATTTTCACGAGAGTATTCGATGATGTTTCAAAGGTTTTGCCGCGCGATGCGACTTCAATTGCATCCACAAACAGCTCGCACTGGTTCCATCCACGCTCACGAATAGATTTTCGCGTCATGGGTATAGGTAAGAGGAGGGGATTTTTAAAATTTTCAAATGTATCTAGGTCCTCGAGCTCTGCAACAAGAAGCTCATACAGAACGCATCCGAGCAGTTTTGCAATTTTCCTGTTGGCATATGACTTCACTTCGAGAATCGCCGCTTTCACAAGAGGATCTTTGTATACAAAAAATGAAAGTACGCCGTCAGTAAGTGCCACTTTTTGTCTTTGGGCCCTGTTTAGGAAATCTGCCGGACTCAGAGACTCAATTTCTCGTATAAAAGGGTCGGGCGGGGCAATAGTGTCTACTAAAAAGCCTCCCATTTTTGCGCAAACGACTCGCACGTGTTGATAAAGTGACATGTAAGCAGTCTAGAACAGCACGATAAAATAAAAATAAAGGTATAGAGCAAGCCATTATCGCGTGATATACTACTCTGGTATGCCTATGAACTTCCTCACAAATCTCTTCGGTAAAAAGGGCCAAAGCGTTGTCGGTATAGACATTGGCTCTTCATCTATAAAAGTAGTCCAGCTGCGTAAGAAAGGCGGAAAGGCTGTGCTTGAAACGTATGGAGAACTCGCACTCGGTCCTTATGCTGGTATTGAAATCGGTCGAGCAACAAATCTTCCGATGGAAAAGATTGCCGAAGCTCTCAAGGATCTTCTCAAGGAAGCAAATGTGACAACAAAAGCTTCTGGTATCTCGATTGCTTCATCATCGAGTCTGCTTTCATTTATTCGAATGCCTGATACCGATCCAAAGCAGCTCGCGACTATGATTCCAATGGAAGCGCGCAAGTATATTCCTGTGCCTATCACAGAGGTCGCCCTTGATTGGTCAATTATTCCAAGGCAGGAGAATTCATTTTCAGAGTTTGAAAAGGCTCCTGCACCAGGGGAAGTGCCAAAGGAAAAGACCGTCGATGTGCTTTTGGTGGTTATTCATAACGATGTGTTAAGCCATCTCAACCAGATATCAACAAACTCTGGACTTGAATCATCGTTTTTTGAAATCGAGATCTTTAGCTCGATGAGGTCAGTTGTTGATCAAAATCTCGAGACTGTCATGATTTTTGATATGGGAGCGGGTTCAACAAAACTCTATGTTATCGAGAGGGGAACATTGCGCGCATCACATACAGTTAACCGAGGATCACAAGAGATCACTCTTGCTCTATCAAGATCACTTGGCGTTAGTGTTGGTGACGCAGAACACATCAAGCGCACAATTGGTATTTCAAAAGAGCCAGATAACAAAAATATTGATGATGTTATCGCGCTTAATCTGGATTATATTTTCACAGAAACAAACCGCGTCATCGCAAGCTTTGAGCGAAAGTATAATAAGAGCATTTCAAAGGTAGTTCTTACCGGAGGAGGTTCGCTTCTTCATGGATTTCTTGACATCGCTCGTCAGCGTTTCCAGACTGAGGTTGTTTTAGGTGATCCATTCTCGAAAACTGAAGCGCCAGCATTTCTCGAGCCAGTTCTTAAAACAGCAGGTCCAGAATTTTCAGTAGCGATAGGTGTTGCCCTCCGAAAACTTCAGGAATCAGAATAATTATTAGGAATTCTTGGCTCCTGTGGATAGCGGTTATGCCAAGTAGATGTATAATGGTTGAGTACTAAGCACCATGGATCCTCGATTTCAAACATCGTTCATACCAAAGAAACCAATCATCGCTGCAACTGGCAAAGTTGCTGCGCCGATTAATCTTTTTTCACTCATAGCAACAATCTTTTTTGTATTTGCTCTTGTTCTTACGGGTGGTGCATTTTTCTACAAACAGCTAGTCATAAAGCAAATTGAATCAAGCAAGCAGGCACTTGAAGACGCAAAGGGTGCTTTTGAGCCTGAGGTCATAAAAGATCTCATTCGTCTCGATTCAAGACTCGAAGCAGGTAAGTCTCTTATCGAAAACCACGTTGCGGTAACACCTCTTTTCGATTTTCTCTCATCTGTAACCCTTAAATCAGTTCGATTCAAGGATTTTACTTTTGAATATCTTGCTTCTGACAGAATTCAGGTGGAGATGAAGGGTCAAGCACAGAATTATGCTTCAGTTGCACTCCAAGCGGATCTCTTTAGTGAGCAAGCAAGCTTGAGGGATACTGTGCTCAGCGATATGACACTCGAGCCAACGGGAACCATTTCATTTAATGTAGTGACAGTCGTAGATCCTAGTGTTGTTTCGTATTCTGCGCTTTTCGTACCAGCAGATACAACAGAGACCGCACCAACAGAGCCGGATAATACACCATTAGAATAAACCGAGTATGAATCATCTAATCTCAGTCGTTGTAATAGTTGCATCCCTCGGCCTCTTCTTTGGCTATGTTGATCCTCAGTACATGGAGATCAAGACTCTTAAGGCTGAACGAGAAAGCTATGACGAGGCGCTCAACAACTCAAAGAGCCTTCAGGAGGAGAGAGACAGACTTATTGCAAAGCTTGATGGTATGCCGGACGCTGATCTCCAGGCCCTCACAAAGCTTTTGCCTAACGACATTGATAATGTGCGTCTTATCATCGATATCGATGAAATGGCAAAGGCCTACAATATGAGGATCAGGAACTTTAAGACAGATGTTGCAGAGAAGAAAGATACTATTGGTAGAGATAACAGCACATACGGCACACTTACTCTAAACTTCTCTACATCTGCTTCATATACAACATTCCTTGCATTCATGCGAGATCTCGAGCGAAGCCTTCGTATTATAGATGTGTCATCGATTAGCTTTGCTGCCGTAGAGACAAATCCGCTCTACGACTATAATGTGACCATTAAGACGTATTGGCTTAAGTAATCACCCACACATATGATTAATAACGAAAATATAAAGAATTTGGTGATCGGGGGAGTACTGTTTGTTTTCATGGTACTTGGCGCGTATTTCTATGTGAACCGTACACCGTATGTGGACGAGGCTCTACTTACTTCAGTTACCAACAATCCAAGCTCAGCGACCATGGAAGGTAACTTTATTGCCGCTCTTAACTCTCTCAAGAGGCTAAAGCTCGACGACTCTGTTTTCAGGAGTGCTGCATGGACATCATTTACTGATTTTGGACGCACTCTTGCTCCACAACCAAAGGGACGAACTAATCCTTTTGCACCGATTGGTGCAAGCGAAGCTGCCGAATAATCTGCGCGAAAGCGCCATACTATGAGCATAGTCGATATCCTTGTACAGAAAAAACTGCTAGACAAGAAAGACGCTGCGGCTGCAACTGAAGAGGTGCGGCTTACTGGCGAATCTATTGAATCAATCCTGAGTAAAAAAGGAGTGAAGGATTTTGATATTCTCGAAGCAAAAGGAGAATACCTTGGAGTGCCAGCACTGTCGCTTAAGGATATTGATATTCCTTTTGATGTTTTGAAATACATTCCTGAGGAATCAGCGATGCATTACAAATTTGTCCCTGTCGCTGTTGCCGATAATGCTCTTGAAGTTGGAATGGTTGACCCTGATGATATTGAGGCACGTGACGCTCTCAACTTTATCGCTTCAAAGGTAAATATGCCTTTTAAACTTTTTCTTATCACAGAAGAAGATTTTAAAGCTGCGATATCTCTTTATCGAGGACTTTCTGGAGAAGTTACAAAAGCCTTGGATGAACTTGAAACTGATATTGATGATATTGAAAGTGAGATTGATGAAAGTCAGGTAAGTAAAGATGGCGAGACAACAATCATTGAAGATGCACCGGTTACAAAAATCGTGGCGACAATCTTGCGCTATGCCGTAGAAGGGAATGCGTCTGACATTCACGTCGAACGTATGGTTGATAAGGTTCGTGTGCGTTTCCGTGTTGACGGTGATCTTCACACGTCACTTATTCTGCCAATTAAAGTGCACGACGCTGTCGTTGCTCGTATTAAAATTTTGTCGAACATGAAGCTTGATGAAAAGCGAAAGCCACAAGACGGCCGCTTTTCTGCTCGTATTGAAACCCGCAAGATAGACTTCCGTGTGTCTACATTCCCAGCCTATTACGGTGAAAAGGTGGTGATGCGAATTCTTGATCAGGAAAAAGGCGTGAAAACGCTTGAAGAAATTGGTTTCTCACCCCAGAACCTTCAGGCTATCAGGCGTGCGATGGCTCGACCGTATGGACTTATTCTCGTCTCTGGTCCGACAGGATCTGGTAAGTCGACGACACTCTACTCGATGCTCAAAGAGATTAATGATGAGTCAAAAAACGTTCTTTCACTCGAAGATCCGGTTGAATACAACATGGAAGGTGTGAGCCAGTCGCAGGTAAAGCCAGAAATCGGATATACCTTTGCATCGGGACTTCGAACGACATTGCGTCAGGACCCAGACATCATCATGGTGGGAGAAATTCGAGACAAAGAGACCGCACAGCTTGCTATTCAGGCCGCGTTGACGGGTCATCTTGTGCTTTCAACTATCCACACCAACACCGCAATCGGTGTCATTCCTCGACTTATAGACATGGGAGTAGATCCGTACCTGATTGCACCAACTTTGGCACTTTCAATGGCACAGAGACTCGTATCAAAAATCTGCGAGGGCGGTAGAGAAGTGGTTATCGAGGGTTCAATCGACGCTATGATCACCAAACAGTTTGCAGATCTTCCTCCAGATTTTAAAAAGAATATTAAAGTTCCAAAAAGTGTCCTCGAAGCAGAAGCATCGGCGGCATGTCCTAATGGAGTACGAGGTCGAATGGCGGTTGCTGAGGTTATTGAGATGGATCGAGAATTCGAGCGAGCGATACTTACGAATGCCACTGAAGAGACGATTTATAAGCTTGCCCGAAGCAAAGGAATGCTCACTATGAAAGAGGATGCAATTTTGAAAGCTTTCAATGGTGAGGTGCCGTGGAGCGAAGTGAATAAGCTCTAAAGGAGGCGTGATATACTAAACAAGCCGCACTGTGTCATGGAAAAGAAAAACGTAAAAGTGTTCATTGTAGACGATGATAAGTTCCTACTAGGAATGTATTCATTAAAGTTTGCTAATAATGGTTACGACGTCGATACGACCGTCGGTTCTCCCGCTGCACTTGAAAAGCTCCGTAGTGGTGCAAAGCCTGACGTACTCTTGCTTGATATTGTCATGCCCTATATGGACGGTCTTGAACTTCTAAAGACCATTCGTGACGAGAATCTTGCCCAAGAAGCAGTAGTTATCATGCTTACCAATCAGAGCCAGTCATCTGATATTGAGAAGGCAAAGGAGCTTAATGTTGATGGATATATTATCAAAGCGGAGACAATTCCTTCGGAAGTATTAAATCAGGTTGAAAAGATTTATACGACAAAGAAGGGAGGAGCGAAGAAGAAATAAAAGGCGTAATTGAAATTTAAAATAACATGGCACTCGACTACAAAAAAGAATTTGAGGATCTCATAGAGACAATGATGAAGGAATCAGCTTCTGACCTCCATCTCTCTGAGGGAAGATACCCGACCATTCGTGTCTCGGGCTTCCTTGTGCCGCTTATGAATCGAAAGATCCTTACAAAAGAGGATACGACTGGTTTCATGAGCGTGATTCTTACGCCTGACGACAGGGATCTCTTCCTTCGTAACAAAGAAATAGACTTTTCATACAATTACAAAGATAAAGCTCGCTTCCGAGGAAACGGATATTTCCAGAGGGCAACCGTATCATTTGCATTTCGACTCATCCCAAAGAAGATTCGTTCGTTTGATGAACTTAATCTTCCACCAATCCTTGAAAGCTTTGCAGAAAAGCAGCAGGGATTCTTTCTCGTTGTGGGTCCTGTTGGACACGGCAAGACAACAACGCTTGCTGCCATGATTGAATCGATTAATGAGAAAAGGGCAGAGCACATCATTACAATCGAAGATCCTATCGAATATCTATACGAGCAAAAGAAATCAGTTATCGACCAACGTGAGGTTCGACTCGACACTATCGATTTCTCTACAGCTCTACGATCAGTCTTTCGACAAGACGTTGATGTTATTTTGATTGGAGAAATGCGAGGTATCGATACTATGGCAACTGCAGTTACAGCCGCTGAAACGGGTCATCTTGTACTATCAACACTTCACACTAATAACGCAGCGCAGACTATCAACCGAATTATCGACTCATTCCCAGGAGCACAGCAGGATCAGATTCGTATCCAGCTTGCTGCAACTCTCACGGGAATCTTTTCTCAGAGACTTATTCCACGAGTATCAGGTGGACTTGTTCCAGCGTATGAACTTCTTATCTCAAACACCGCTGTTTCAAACCTTATTCGAGAGAAGCGAGTGCATGAAATCAATACTGTTATCGAGACCGGTCTCGAGCACGGTATGATTGATATGAACAGGTCGCTTGCGGACTTGGTTCGCCGAGGAGAGATCACTGCCGAGAATGCATATCTTTATTCACCGAATCCAAAGATTCTCGAACGACTTATATAAGCCTTAGATTTATTTTATGTTATTTAATTACAGCGCAATAGATCAAAATCAGGGTGAATCGAAGGGCTCAATCGATGCTATCACTCTTGAAGTTGCGATTGCTTCACTTCAACGTAGGGGACTTATCATCAAGGAAATCGCACCAGCTGAAGAAAAATCTTTCTTCAAGCGAGATTTTACGTTGTTTGCACGCGTTTCAAATAAAGACGTTGTGGTTTTGTCACGACAGCTTGCAACACTTTTCGAAGCACAGGTTTCTGCGCTTCGAGTTTTCAGACTTCTTGCTGGTGAAACTGAGAATATCATCCTTCGAAAAGCGCTTACTCAAATATCAGATGAGCTTCAGGCGGGTAGCTCTATTTCAAAGGCGCTTGCAAAGCATCCAAAAGTTTTCTCCGACTTCTATGTAAACATGGTGCGCTCAGGTGAAGAGTCAGGAAAGCTTGATGAAGTATTCCTTTTCCTCGCAGAACACCTTGATCGTGCATACGAGGTTAACTCAAAGGCACGTAACGCTTTGATTTATCCTGCGTTCGTTATCTTTACATTCGTAGTGGTGATGATTCTCATGCTTACGATTGTTATTCCTAAAATCAGCGGTATTTTGATTGAGTCAGGGCAGGATATTCCGTTATATACCAAATTCGTCATAGGTTTTTCTCAGTTTTTCACTTCGTACGGACTTCTATTGCTTGTCGTGGTAATTATTATGGGCTTCCTCTTGTATCGTTACTCAAAAACGGAATCAGGGGCACTTGCTTTTGATGATCTAAAAATCACTGCGCCTTTTGTAAAACATCTCTATCAGAAGCTCTATCTTTCTCGAATCTCAGATAACATGAATACGCTACTTATCTCTGGTATTCCTATGATTCGTTCGCTTGAGCTTACGTCAAACGTGGTGGGTAATGCGGTATATAAACAAGTGCTCGATGAGGCTATAGAGGATGTAAAGGGAGGTAAATCAGTGTCAGAGGCGCTTTCTGGCAAGAAAGTGATTCCAGGCATCATGGTTCAAATGATTAAGGTGGGAGAGGAGTCTGGTGAACTTGGAAAGATCTTGAAGACATTGTCTATATTCTATAGTCGTGAGGTGGTAAACGCTGTAGATACGCTCGTAGACCTTATTGAGCCTGCTATGATCGTTCTATTGGGTCTAGGCGTGGGATTTCTCCTCGCTTCAGTGCTCATTCCTATCTACAATATTTCAGCAAATATCTCATAATTCTGGAGATTTTTGGGAAAAGCCGGTTTCGCGGAGCGAAACCGGCTTTTCACTTGTCCACATATTTAAATTAGCCATGAAAAATTCCGTTCTGTATAATGTAAGGGCCGATTTATATTGTTTCGGTCGTTTCCCGGCCCGCCCAAGTGCTTGCTAACAAGACATCAAGATTCGAGCTTTTGAGCGGAGCGGGAATCGGTATTATTAGGTTTTATAAAAAATTACTTTCTATGAATAAGACAAAGGGTTTCACACTCATCGAACTCCTCGTCGTTATCGCGATCATCGGTATCCTTTCATCTGTTGTTTTGGCATCGCTCAACACAGCTCGAGCTAAGGGTGCAGATGCAGCTGTTAAGTCTCAGTTGTCACAGATCCGTTCTCAGGCAGAAATTGTCTATGACGGAGCTTCACCAAATGCTTACACTACCGTTTGTGCTGATCCAGTTGTAACACAGGCTCTCGCTGGAGCAAAAAATAGTAGCGGAGCAGCAGATGCTACCATCGTTGCGCTAGCTACTGTTGGTACAGCGACTGCGGTTACTTGCCACTCTAGCGCTGCAGGTTATGCGGTTGTTTCTCCACTACGAGGTGGAAACTATTGGTGCGTTGACTCTTCAGGAGCATCAGTATCACAGACAGCTGTTCTACCAGCAAACGAAGTGGATTGTACCTATCCTTAGTTGATTCTAATAAAAAAACCACCTGTAATGGGTGGTTTTTTTATTTACTGTACAAACCAACTATCTCTAAGAATGTTTGTTTGATATAATTATGTGCATATCAACATAAAATACTAAGACTCTATGAAATCTTTTAATCGTGGCTTTACACTTATTGAACTTCTGGTTGTAATTGCCATTATTGGGATATTGTCATCAGTTGTCTTGGCATCACTCAACACGGCTCGAGCTAAGGGTGCTGATGCTGCGATTAAGGCAAATCTTTCAAATATTCGTGCTCAAGCAGAGATTCAGTATGACAACACTGGTAACTATGGTACCCAGTTCACTCCTGCGGCTCCGTGTCCGGGTGCTGGAGGTGGAAGCCTCTTTGGGAATGCTGTGGTAGCGGGCCAGATTGCAAACGCTTTGCTTTCAAGTCCCGGACTTTCATCTTGCCATTCTGTAGGAAGTCCCGCGGCTCTCACATGGGCTGTTGCCGTACAGCTTAAGTCAAACCTTGCTCAGGCTTTCTGCTCAGATAGCACAGGTGCTGTAAAAACTATTTCAAGTGGTGCTGGTGCATATGATCAGGCAACTCTCAATGCTGATCTTGCTGGTGGGGTGTGTGGTGTTTAGGTGGTTTTGGAGGGTAAATTATAATCAGAACGTATGAAAACAAAACCTCTTGCTCAAAAAGGATTTACTTTAATTGAGATACTTATAGTCATCGCAATTATTGGAGTGTTTTCGGTTATAGTTCTCGCATCTACAAGCGCAGCAAGGCAAAAGGCACGTGATGAAGCAAGATTGGGCGATCTCAGGTCAATTCAGCTCGGCCTTGCTTTGTATCATGACGTAAACAGGGGATATCCTGCTGGAACAGACATCTCTGCACTTAATGTATTGCTCACTGAGAAATACCTACCAGCTATTCCAACAGACCCTTCGGGCGCTCCATACGAGTATATGCTCACTGGCTCAAGGTACTGTCTTGGTGCAACAGTGGAACGAACTCCGCCAGAAGGGTCGGCAGTTTGTACAAGCGCACCTAGCGGATCAACGGCGAATTATAAAGTCCAACGATAATGATGGTTTGGTACATATACGCCTGCCTTTTTCTCTTTGGCCTCATCATTGGCAGTTTTCTTAATGTTGTTATTTTGCGATTTGATACGGGAAGATCTATCGCCAAGGGACGATCAGTATGCTTCACGTGCGGTAAGGTGCTCACCTGGAAAGAACTCATTCCTCTTTTTAGCTTTATAATCCAAAGAGGTAAATGCAAGGAATGCGAGGCTAAGATTTCTTGGCAATATCCATTGGTGGAATTTGCAACAGGACTTCTTTTTGTGTCTGCGTATGCACTTAATCCTATAAGCTCATTCAGTGCTTATGGTGTGATTGCTTTTTGTGTCACCCTTGTTGTTTTTTCTCTCTATGTACTTATGTGTGTCTACGATATACGTCATAAGGTGATTCCGGACGTTTTTTCTTATAGTGCTGCACTTGTAGCTTTGCTACTTATTGCTATCGAATACCTAAATTTGGGCACCCTTGATTTCTACAAAATAATTGCCGGCCCTGTTTTGTTTATTTTCTTTTTCTTCTTTTGGTTTGTATCAAAAGGGAGGTGGATGGGTTTGGGCGATGCAAAGCTAGCGCTTTCAGTTGGCTGGCTTCTGGGTTTATCAGGTGGAATCGCAGCAGTTTTGCTTGCGTTTTGGATCGGGTCGATTGTCTCGCTTGTTGTTATTGGTGGGCAGAAGTTATTTCAAAAGAAGGGGGAGTTTGGTCTAAAGTCGGAAATACCCTTTGGCCCATACATTCTAATAGGCTTTCTTATTGTCTACATGTTCAATGTGGACATGGGGTCAATACTTTCGGTTTTGGCTGTATAATAAACAGGTATGAGTTTTTTCTTTAGCATGTGGTCAAAACAAGGGAAGACGAACAAAACGGCGAAGGCTGGTTTTACTCTTGTAGAACTTCTTGTTTCTATTGGAATATTTACAGCCATAACAACCATTGCTGTCGTTAACCAGTCTGATTTTAACGGCAGTGTTCTCCTAACAAATCTTGCCTATGAGATTGGACTTTCTGTGCGTCAGGCTCAGATTTACGGTATTACGGTAAAAGGTACTGCAGTTGATGCAACCAAGTTTGATTCAGGTTATGGTATGCGATTTGATCTAGCCACACCGAACCGTTACTACCTCTTCGAAGATAAAACACCGCCAGATCATTTCTGTGATTCAACAGAGTGTGGAGCAATCTACGACAATGTAATCGAAACCTTTTATATCCAGAGAGGTAACAGAATTTCAAAGATCTGCGTGGACGGGGATTGCAGTCCAACAGTCGTAGATATTTCCTTCGTGCGACCAAATCCAGATGCATATATACGAGTCTCTGGAACAAGCTATGGAAAGGCAGAGATATGTGTGCTTTCGCCAGGGAAAGGAACAAAACGAAAAGTAATTGTTGAATCAACTGGGCAGATTTCTGTCGCATCAGCAGCTGGCGCCATATGCAATTAAGATATAACCGGATGCAAAAAAATACATCACATAACAAAAATTCTGGATTCACTTTGATAGAGGTGCTTGTATCAGTGTCACTTTTTGCGATTGTGATGCTTGTAGCTACGGGGGCAGTATTTTCGGTCGTTGATGCAAATAAAAAAAGCCACAGTCTGAAATCCGTGATGACAAACCTCAATTTTGCACTTGAAAGCATGATGAGGGACATTCGAGTGGGCACTCGATATGCATGTAATGGGTCTGGAGACTGTCCTATCTCTCCCGGCTCTCGATTCACGTATAAAGCAAACCGAGACGTTGACGGCGATAGCTTCTATGATCCCCTAGACAACAATGATCAAATTGAATATTCGCTTGTAGCAGGAAGAATCGAGAAAAGAATTTACGGAACACTACCCGCTACATATTCAATTACAGCAGAAGAAATAACAATCACATCTTTGAAGTTTTATGTGATTGGCTCTGGTAGTCTTGATCAGAAACAGCCTAAGGTCGTATTTACGATCAGTGGTTTTTCAGGAGAAGGTAGAACGAGATCAGAATTTAATATTCAAACCACGGTTTCTCAAAGATCACTTGATTTATAAACCCATGAAACTATTTACTTACATAAAAAACATGAAAGGGGACAAGGGGTTTACTCTTATCGAGGGCTTGGTCGCCATTTCTATTCTTTCCGTTTCTGTAACCGCACCACTTCTTATTGCTCAAAAGGGAGTATCGTCTGCGATGTATGCTCGGGATCAAGTTACAGCTTTTTACCTTGCACAAGAAGCTGTTGAATATATCAGAAACATCAGAGACACGAACCGAATTACGGGTGCTCCTTCATGGCTCGATACTCTTACTCCGTGTATGTCTACTGGAGCAGGTGAGAAGTGTATCATTGATGCCCGCTACTCCGACCCTTTTACAAGTCCCGGTGCAATCCTTTCGTGTCCGTCAGGAAATTGCCCTACACTTCTTTTTGATCCTGCTGAAGGAATTTATGGATATGGTTCTGGATGGCAGCCAACAATATTCACCCGCAGTATATCCGTATCAAACCTAGCTTCGCCAAAGGAAGCTGAAATTGCGGTAACAATATCTTGGACGACAAAGCTTTTCTTGCCTGTACGAACATTTACTATTCGTGAGCACATATTCAATTACTAATATGAAGAAAAAAATCCACAACAAAGAAAATAAAGGATTCGCTCTTCTTTTCGCTGTGCTCATCTCAAGCGTACTCCTTTCAATTGGTCTTTCAATTTTCAACCTCACACTCAAAGAACTTATTCTTTCATCTTCAGGACGAGAGTCACAGTTTGCCTTTTATGCCGCAGATACAGGAGCGGAATGCGCACTTTATTGGGATTCAAAAGGGACAGACATCTTTGCTGTAAATTCAAATCCGCGAACACCAAATCCAGCTAGTCCAGACTGTGTGGGCCAAGCGATAACAATAGATAACTTTGTGGGCGCACGTACACCTACATCAGCAACCACGCGTTTCAATGTGGTTATTCCTAATCTTGATTATCTAGGTAATCCAGCACCGTACTGTGCGATTGTAACTATTTCAAAGACTGATGTTGGAGGCATTATTGAAACAGATATCGACTCTCGAGGATACAACACAGATTGCGCGAGCACAGACCCAAATCGAGTTGAACGAGGACTTCAGGTCCACTACTAGGGTTTAGTACTACACCCCCTTTTACTTTTGAGCCAAAGACCGTAAGCTTAGATTCATGGCGAAACCACCTAAAGACATAGAAGTGCGCGCAGAGAAGCTTCGCGACCTCATAAACCACCACAGAAGGCTCTACCACACGCTTGATAAGCCCGAAATATCAGATACGGCGTATGACACCCTCATAAAGGAGTTGGAGGCTCTAGAGGGTCAGTATCCGGAGCTTCAAACACCCGATTCACCAACTCAGCGGGTGGGCGGTGATCCTTTGCCTGAATTTGTAAAAGTAAGCCACAAAGTCACTCAATGGTCTTTTAATGATGCTTTTAAAGAAGAAGATTTGCGAGCATTTGATGAGCGTGTAAAAAAATTCATAAAGGCAGAAATGGGTGCTGATGGTTCGCCAACTTACACCTGTGAACTTAAAATTGACGGTCTCAAAGTCGTTTTGGAATACGAGAAAGGAATCCTGGTTCGTGCGGCAACACGAGGTGATGGCCTTGTTGGTGAAGATGTTACTCACAATGTTCGAACGATTTCGGCGGTTCCACTCAAGCTTACAAAACCCATCAATATTATTGTTGAAGGTGAAGTGTGGATGGCTAAATCTAGTCTCAAGAAATTAAACGATGCACGAGAGAAAGCGGGCGAGCCGTTATTTGCAAATCCGCGTAATGTTGCTGCTGGTTCTATTCGCCAGCTTGATCCAAAAATCGCAGCGTCGCGAAAACTCGATAACTTTGTGTATGACATCGCAAAGATTGATGGTGAAATGCCAAAGAATCAGCATGATGAGCTTGAGCTGCTTCACGATCTTGGGTTTAAAGTTAATAAGTACTGGAAGCATGTAAAAAGCGTCGACGATGCCATAAAGTTTTGGAAGGAGTGGACGGCGAAGGCTCCCAAAGAAGATTATCTTGTCGACGGTGTGGTAATAAAAGTTGATGAGAGAAACTATCAGGAGGCAATCGGATACACAGGCAAAGCGCCACGCTGGGGTATTGCGTTTAAATTCCCAGCAGAACAAGTCACAACTATTCTCGAAGATATTGTTTTTCAAGTAGGTCGTACGGGTGTAATTACTCCTGTAGCAGTTTTAAAACCTGTGCTGGTTGCTGGTTCTACTGTTTCTCGAGCTACGCTTCACAACGAAGATGAAATAAAGCGCCTTGATGTAAGAATTGGTGATACGGTAATTCTTCAAAAGGCAGGTGATGTCATCCCAGATATTGTTCAAGTTGTACTTGAGCTTCGAACAAGCAAGCAAAAACCTTTTGTCTTTCCTACACACATTCCTGAATGTGGTGGTGACGGACGTATTGAACGAATTCCCGGCCAGGCAGCGCACAGGTGTGTTGTAAAAGACTCTCAGACGCTTATTCGCCGAAAATTTCATTACTTTGTCTCACGTGGAGCGCTTGATATCGAGGGGTGTGGGCCAAAAATTCTAGATGCGCTTTTGGATGCGGGACTCATAGCATCTTTTCCTGACCTCTTTACCCTTAAAAAAGGAGATGTTTTGGCTTTGCCGCGATTTGCTGAAAAATCTGCCGACAATCTCTTGGAGTCTATTGAAAAGGGAAGGCATACGACATTGCCGCGCCTTTTAACAGGTCTTTCGATTAATCATGTGGGCGAAGAAACCGCACATCTACTTGCAGAGCATTTCAAATCAATGGAAAAGCTTTCGCAGGCCACAAAGGAGGAACTCGAGGCAATAGAAGGAGTTGGTCCTGTCGTCGCATTGTCGATTTCAGAATGGTTCAAAGAAAAGACGAATGAAAAAATGCTTTCGAAACTTTTGAAAGAACTTCGATTAGAGAAAGTAAAAGAGGCGAGCGGAAAGCTTAAAGGGCTTACGTTTGTACTTACTGGCACGATGCCAACCCTTGAGCGCGTTGATGCAGAGGAAGTGATAAGAAAAGCAGGTGGTAATGTTTCTTCATCCGTCTCAAAAAACACATCGTATGTTGTTGCTGGTGAATCTGCTGGCTCAAAACTTGATAAAGCTCAGTCATTAGGTGTAAAAGTAATAGATGAGACAGAATTCAGGAAAATGGTCGGCTAGTTTCTCGAAACGAAGCTTATTTGCTATAGTGAAAACCTAAACCAATGATTTCCCGCGAAGAAGTAATAAAACTCGCTAATCTCTCTCGCCTCAAGCTTTCTGAGGACGAAATAACCCGTATGCAAAAGGATATGGGCAATATTTTGGCATACGTCGATAAACTCAAAGAAGCAAAGGGTGTTGATCACGGCCCCGTCATGTCAGTTAACAAAAATGTTCTTCGCGAAGACGTAAGCCCACTAGAAGGAGGTCTTTATACAGAAAAGCTCATCAGTCTTGCACCTAAGCATGAGAAGAACAAGGACGGCTTGTTTTTGAAGGTAAAGAAAATCCTCGGAGGATCACAATAATATGATTGATCTAACAACACTTACGATACAGAAAGCACATAACGCCCTTGTAAAAGGTGACTATACCGTTCGTGAACTTTGCCAGGCCTATTTGGATCAAATAAAGAAAACCGACGGCGACGTACACGCATACCTCGAAGTTTACGATGACGTAATGAAGCAGGCCGATCTCGCTCAAAAGAAAGTCGCAAAGGGAAATCTCATGGCGGGAATTCCAATTGCCATCAAAGACAATATTTTGATCGAAGGTAGAAAGGCTTCATCTGCATCAAAAATTCTCGAAAATTATGTTGCTCCGTATGATGCAACAGCTATCAAAAAGCTTAAAGATGCCGGTGCGGTATTTTTGGGACGAACAAACATGGATGAATTTGCCATGGGTGGATCAACAGAGAATTCAGCATATGGTCCGACAAAAAATCCTCATGATACTTCTCGAGTAGCAGGTGGTTCATCGGGAGGATCGATTGCAGCCGTGGCGGGGAATATGGCACTTGCAGCACTTGGTTCTGACACGGGTGGATCTGTGCGTCAGCCAGCATCATTTTGCGGGGTGGTAGGTTTTAAGCCGACGTACGGCTCTATCTCACGACACGGACTTATGGCAATGGGATCATCGCTTGATGTCATTGGTCCTACAACTAAAACTGTTACCGACGCTGAAATTCTTTTTAATGTTATGAAAGGTAAGGATCGGTATGATTCTACGTCTATAGATATAGAGGGTGCCGCAAAGACGCCAAAAGTTATTGGCATTCCACGACATTTCCTCAAAGGTGACGGAATCGATAAAGAAGTAATGCGAGTTTTCGAAGAATCTGTAGAGAAATTCAAAAAACTTGGCTATGAAATCAAAGACATTGAACTTCCGAATATCGAATACTCACTTGCTGTGTACTATGTCCTAATGCCTGCAGAAGTTTCGACCAATCTTTCGCGCTTCGACGGTATAAAATACGGTCTTCACAAAGAAGGCAAAAATCTCCTCGAAGATTATTTCCTTTCGCGTGGTGAAGGGTTTGGTCCCGAAGCTCGTCGCCGTATCATGCTTGGAGCGTATGTGCTTTCGTCTGGCTATTACGACGCCTATTACAACAAAGCAAACGCAGTACGAGAACTCCTTAAGGCTGATTTCGCCCAGGCTTTCAAATCTGTAGATGCAATTCTTACTCCAACAGCTCCAGCTCCAGCATTTAAGATAGGTGAGAAGACCTCTGACCCGGTTGCGATGTACCTCGAAGATATTTTTACGGTCACGGCAAACCTTGTTGGTGCTCCGGCAATATCAATTCCTGCAGGTGAAAAGGCGGTTGAAGGAAAGAAACTTCCTATAGGTATTCAGCTTGTTTCTGCTGCTGGAACCGAAGATATCCTCTTTTCGCTCGGAAAAAAATTCTTAGGTGAGGTAGAATAGAAGGGTGGACAGCGTAAATTTCTTAAATCTCGAATATCTATTCCTGCGAATTTTTGATTTTTTCAAAAACTTCGACATTATCGCGATTCTCAACGCGATTATAGACTTTATTAGACTTTTGCTTCCGTTATCGATTCTCCTTACGGCGTTCTTTATCTATGTCATCGTGTACAGTCACAAGAAGCTTGTGAAGCTCTATGAAGATGAAGATAGGCACTACAAGGCAGTCGCCCTCAAACAGGCGCAGATCGAAGGCGCAACAGATCCAGTGCTTCATGAGAGATGGCTAAAGGTTGAGAGTCACATCAACTCACATACACCTTCTGACTGGCGTTTGGCTATCATCGAGGCAGACATCATACTTAATGATGTGCTCGAGAAAATGGGCTACCAGGGCGACTCAATTGGTGAGAAGCTCAAAGGTATCAAGAAGGAGGATATGCTCACCCTAGACCTCGCCTGGGACGCTCACAAGGTCCGTAACCACATTGCTCACAAGGGTGGTGAGTTTGATCTCGATGAGCGAGAAGCTAAGCGCGTTATAGGGCTTTATAAGAAGGTTTTTGAAGAATCTCACCTTATATAGGTGTCTACAGGAGAGGGCCACATGAGAGGGCCACATGAGAGGCTTGCAAGCAAAGTTTTGGCGTTGTATACTATTTGAGCTGGAATATAGCGGGGTAGAGCAGCCTGGTAGCTCGTCAGGCTCATAACCTGAAGGTCGTTGGTTCAAATCCAACCCCCGCAACAAGTAAAACAAAAGACCCCATAACGGGGTCTTTTGTTTTGAGAAGTAACTTATTTACCGATAAGTCCTGTGTCTACTACTGCTGCCTGATTTACCCTAAACCTCAAGCGATAGTCTGAATCTGAGATCTTTGATCCTGCCTTTGTTCCAGGTGTTACTGTCACAAGAGCGACTGTGAATGTGTCGATCTTTGCAGGTACATTGAGACCTACAATGCTTTCTTTGGTGATACCACCGTTCTGGAGAGACTTAACGTTTACACGCACTGTTCCAGCCTGGATACACTGCACGTCTGATGGGCATCGGCTATCTTCAACGATAGAAAGTGGGGTAATTGAAATACCGTTAAAGTTTGCTGTCTCACCAAGCTTAAGCTCAACTTCACCGTACGGTCGGATTGCGAGAGAGCTGGTAGGTGAGGTTGAAGTGCTGGTTTCGTTTCCTGTTACTTCAACTGCTGGAGTCTTTGGTCTAAAGATAAAGAAGAGTGCAACGATGACAATGATCGCTACTACTATCCAAATCCAAGCCTTACTGTTTTGTTCTTGTTCCATAATAATTTTGTTAACGCTACGATAATACTACACATCTATACATTGCCTTTGTTTCAGGGAATTGCAAGTATTGCGACACTCTAAAGGACGAATTTCAAGACATCTTAATCTTCTGCAGATAAAAACACCCGGGAGAGGGTGTTTTTATCAATCACTATTAGAAGGACACATAGATATTACGGAGACCCTAAAACCTTTCTTTCAAATTTATTTTTAAATAACAAACAGGTAAGTAAGTCAAATAAATCTTGGAAAACAGGCTCTGCCGTGATATCGTAGGAAAACGCTTGGATAGCGCATGTCAGGATAGCTCAGTCGGTAGAGCACAGGACTCATAAGCCTGGGGTCGTGGGTTCGATCCCCACTCCTGACACAGGGAAGGTTTTGGCGGGGAAGCGACATACCGCCAAGACCTCGATTTTTATTAGAATATATGCTTAAATAGTCGCACAATGCGGGTGTAGCTCAGCTGGTTAGAGCGCTTCCCTGTCACGGAAGAGGCCGAGGGTTCGAGTCCCTTCACTCGCGCAGAAGGTAAAAACCGAGATAACGTCTCGGTTTTTACTTGCACGATCATGCACCTAAACCTATTGCTGAAACGTACTATTAGTGGTCACTTAAAAAATAAACACATGAATGACACAAATTCAACGACGAATACTATTCTAGTTATTTTGCTCGTGGTTATAGTTGGTTTTGTGGTTTGGTATATGGTTGATCAGAGAAAAGAAGTGCCAGAAGACACGGGTAATAATAACCCTGTTGTAGAGGTTCAACTTCCATAAGGCCTAAGTAGGCAAGCAAAAAACCGGTTTCAAACCGGTTTTTTGTATTCTTTCTATCGAGATCGATTTTAACGCACCAAGTTACCGATAAGTCCCATTGACCGAGGATTCTTATTAAATTTTATAATTACGAGTGTCATGTACGCACAGAGAGACGCCGTCACTAATGTTGCTACTATTGATTGAACCGGCAAAGCCGCATAGAGGGTCTGAGCGGCGTGACTGACATATGAAGGAGAGAAAGCGAGATTCTGAGAAAGCGCTTGAATCATTTCTTCGACATGGACTTCTTTAATTCGGCGATAGAGTTCGACCGATAGAACCATAAAGTTTACGAAGAGGATGGCGGTTGCGGCAAAGAGATACTTGCCATAGCTTGCTACAAAAACCCGTTTCATTATTTTAGAGTGCAGATCACGCGGCATGGGCACGTCATCGAGTAGGTCCTTCTTACCTTGGAACTCGAAAGAAAGATTCGTCATGTATATTGATTTATTGATAATTAACAAGTAATGTCGCAAGCTGCTTCTTTGCCCGTGAAAGTCGAGTCTTCAAGGTATTTATAGGTATAGCCAGCATATCTGCTATTTCCTCATAACTAAAGCCATCCTTGTAATATAGCAGGATGGGACCCTTATAAAGCGTATCAAGACGGTCGATGGCCGCTGACACGTCTTTAGACTCAATGTTCTCCTCCACTGACACACTGTAATACGATTTCGTATCTATGCTTGTTTCGTGTTCTTCGTCGAGTTCTACGAGAGATTCACGCTTCTTTTTCCGAAGGTAATCGTAGGCGGTATTTGTGGCAATTGTATAGATCCAGGACTTGATATTTCGGGAACCGTCGATCGTCTTTATGTGTTTGTATACTTTTACAAAAGTGTCCTGAATAAGGTCTTCAGCGTCGTCTTTGCTGCCTGAGAGGCGGACAAGGTAATTCCAAAGTGGCTTTTCAAACTCGAAAATGATTTGCTCAAACGCGACCAAGTCGCCGTTTTTTGCTCGTTCAATTGTTTCGGCAGGAATGTTCATGTACTTAATATTACGCTTCAGAGTTTCTATTTGTTTCAATGCACCCCTTAGCACTATATAGAGACGTAGTAGCACTGTAAGTCTTACAACAAGGATATGCAATTAAATACACTTGATCCAAAAAAAGCCGTCGAAATACAAAAAGAATTAAAGTCTTTGCTGAGCATTGTGCCTATGGAAAAAATGCCTAGAATGATTGCGGGGGCTGATGCATCAGTTAAAAAATTTGGTAATGAGCTATATGCGGGGATTGTGGTTTTGTCATATCCAGAACTTAAGCCAATCTGTCATGCACTTACAAAAGTTGAGATCACGTTTCCGTATGTTCCAGGACTTTTGTCGTTTCGAGAAATGCCGGGACTTTTGGAGTGCTTAGAAAAGTTACCGGTTAAACCGCATCTTATTATTGTCGATGGACAGGGGATTGCGCACCCTCGAAGGATGGGCATCGCATCTCATCTCGGACTTATATCAGGAATTCCTACGATTGGTTGTGCTAAGTCACGACTTTTTGGAGCCTTTAAGGCACCGACGATACCAGGTGAGTCATCTCCAATTACCGATTCGAGTACAGGTGATTTTTTGGGTTTCGCGTATAAATCAAACAAACGTTCGAACCCACTCATTATTTCTCCTGGACACTTGATTGATCAAAAAGGGTCGCTTGAGATTGTAATGGCAACGATTCGTGATTATAAATTGCCAGAGCCCACAAGACTCGCTCATGAGCTTGTGAATAAGTTTAGAAGGGGAGAAGTGCCTCAGAGTGAGTAAGTTTTCTTTGAGCCACCTCCCAGGATCGAACCGGGGACCTCTACTTTACGAAAGTATTGCTCTACCAACTGAGCTAAGGTGGCAGTAAACATGCCGGGAGCCAACGTCCGGGATCGAACCGGAGACCTCGTCATTACCAATGACGTGCTCTACCGACTGAGCTACGTTGGCTTTCAAGGAAAGTCGAAAAGACAAGGCCTACTATAGATTATTTTGGGCTTTTTTGCAAAAATTTGACAATCGGTTATTTTGCGTTATTATAGTACTAGACGGCCGTTCTTCGATCACCGGCCTGTCTGATTGCCGGGGTCCCCGAGGTTAGCGCGCCCAATAAATGTTTTCCTGCGGGGACCCCTTGTTCTTTCTTACGATGAGATTTTCTCATCCAGCCGTCGCACTTAAAATGCGCGGCTTTTTTATTTATAAGAGTGGGGTATACTCAAATTTATGGCAGATCCACAGAAAAGAATCCTGGAGATTGAGGCACTCATGGCTGAGGCTACCTTTTGGGATAACAAAGATAAGGCGCAAGCAGCTTTGAAGGAACTCAATTCACTCAAATCAGAAGCAGCAGAGGTAGAAAAGTTTGAAAGGGGAAATGCAATCATAACTATTTTTTCGGGTGCGGGAGGCGATGATGCGGAAGACTTTTCACGCATCTTACTTGAGATGTATATGAAGTATTTTGATCGGCTGGGTTGGTCGGTGCATTTTTTGCATCAAAACCAGAATGACCATGGGGGCTATAGAAATGTGACATTCGAGGTTATCGGCAAAGGCGCATATGGAAAGCTTAAGAATGAATCAGGCGTACATAGATTGGTTCGAATTTCACCCTTTAATGCAAAAAAACTTCGACATACTTCATTTAGTTTAGTCGAAGTGATTCCGAAATTCGATAAAGCAGAAAATATTCCTATTCCTCAAGATGAGATAAAGATTGATTTTGCACGATCATCCGGGCCAGGTGGGCAAAATGTTAACAAACGTGAGACAGCTGTGCGTCTGGTGCATATACCAACAAAAATTGCAGTGCATGTTGATACAGAGCGCTCACAGGCACAGAATCGAGAAATTGCTATGGATATTCTGCGCGCAAAGCTTTACAAGCTACGTGATGATGAACGCAAAGCAAAAGAGCGGGGTATGTATATTTCAAAAACAACTGACATCGAATGGGGAAATCAGATTCGTTCATACGTTACGCACCCTTACAAAATGGTCAAAGATCATAGAACTGATGCGGAAACTTCAAATGTGGATGGGGTTTTTGAGGGAGATTTGGATATGTTTATTGAGGCTGAAAAAGGGCTTTAATTAAAGCTGTGCGGGTATGGTAGAATAGTTGCATACGGCATGCGCGGTAAATCTGTTTTCTAGACGACCCAACCTATGATTCATTTCGATAAAGTAACAAAAATATACGCTGACGATTCTATCGCTCTTGAGGAAGTAACCTTAAAGATTGAGCCGAAAGAATTTGTCTCTATTGTAGGCCATTCAGGCGCAGGTAAAACTACGCTTATTAAAATGATATTGGCAGAGGAGAATCCAACAAGAGGTGTTGTGCTTTTTGAGTCCACGAACATTCATAAAATCAAACGACAGAGAATGCCTGAGTATCGTCGCCGCTTTGGGACAGTATTTCAGGATTTTAGGCTCATTCCAAATAAGACAGTATTTGAAAATATTGCGTTTGCTATGGAGGCGGCAGGAAGGTCCGACGAAGAGATTGCATCGGATGTACCGCACGTGCTTGAGCTTGTTGATTTGGGCAAGAAAATCTGGAGTTTTCCTCGAGAGCTCTCTGGTGGTGAAAAACAGCGTGTGGCTATTGCTCGCGCAATCGTAAATCAGCCAGATGTGATTATTGCCGATGAACCAACAGGAAACCTCGATCCTGTTAACACCTATGAAATTGTTCAGATTCTAAAGAAAATTAATGATTTCGGTACGACGGTTATTCTTACGACCCATAACAAAGGTGTAATCGAGTCTATTGGCAGGCGAGTGATTACTATGGAGAAGGGACGAGTGGTTCGTGACGACAAGGACGGTAAATACGCAATTTAATTTTCATAAAGAACATGTTTTGGCTTAATACACGGCGCATAATAAAATCAGGATTTGTATCATTTTGGCGAAACGGATTTGTTTCGCTTTCATCTGTTCTTATTATTACGCTTACACTTTTTGCACTCGGTGGAATTGTGTTTGCCGGAGCACTTCTCAACTCATCACTTCAGGAAATAAAATCAAAGGTTGATGTAAACGTGTATTTTGTGCCATCAGCAAAAGAGGAAGATGTTTTGGCACTTAAAAATAAAATAGAAAGCCTGGCTGAGGTTGCGACGGTGCAATATATTTCAAAGGATGAGGCTCTGCAGAATTTTAAGGAGCGTCACGTTAATGATCAGATTACACTTCAAGCGCTCGAAGAGCTCGGTGAAAACCCACTTGGGGCAATTCTTAACATTAAAGCAAAAGAAACTTCTCAGTATGAAGGTATCGCAAAGTTTCTAGACTCTGAGGCGGGAAGCGACGGTGCTTTTATAGATAAAGTTAACTATTATCAGAATAAGACCGCGATAGATACACTTACTCGAATAATCGATGGAGGTACAAAAATTGCCCTCGGCATAACCCTTGTGCTTGTCCTTGTATCGATCCTCATTGCTTTCAATACAATTAGACTCGCTATCTACATTGCACGAGAGGAAATCTCTGTCATGAGGCTTGTAGGGGCATCTAACAGGTATATTCGAGGACCATTTATTATGGCGGGTATCATGTACGGGTTCGTTTCAGCCCTCCTTACTCTTGCTCTCTTTTATCCAGCAACATTTTGGCTTTCTTCAATTACAGAAACATTCTTTAGTGGCTTTAATGTATTGGCATATTACATCGCTAATTTTCTTCAGATATTTGTACTTATCTCTGGAACAGGAATTGTACTCGGTGCAATCTCAAGCTACCTCGCGGTTCGAAAATATCTCCGTATATAGTTTTTAGAACATTATGTCTTCGGCACGCTTTAAACATTTGCTATCAAAGCAAAGTATCATCATTGCACTTGCGGTTGTAGTGCTGATTTCCTCTGCCTTTTTACTTAAAAAGGAAACGGGTGGTAATTTATTTGCTACAAAAATTCTCTTTGTTGGCGATATGATGTTTGATCGAACAATCAGGTCCATTGCAGAAAAGAAGGGTTATGAACATATTTTTTCCTGTCTATCGGACTATGTTACTGGCTTTGATGCAGTGGTTGGTAACCTTGAGGGGCCGATAACTCCGTATGCGTCAAAGAGCTCTGGAACGATTCCTGGAGAAGAAGGGAATACAACATTTACGTTTGATCAGGCCGTGGCAGGAGTCTTGGCGCGGTTTAACTTTACTTTAGTTCACTTGGGCAACAATCATATTCGTGATTTCGGGAGAGAAGGAGTGTCTACAACAAAAGCATTTTTGGAAGCAGAATCGATAGGTTATTTTGGCGCACCAAATGAAGAGATTTCAATAGTTAAAAAAATCGGTGGGACGAAAATTGCATTCGTCTCCTTTAATCAATTTCTTGGGCAGAATGATCCGCAAAAAACTATTGATGCAATCTGGAAAGCGAAACGCGAGGCTGATGTTACTGTTGTGTACACACATTGGGGAGATGAGTATGTTGAACCTACAGAATATATGAAGTCACTCGCACATAGATTTATAGATGCAGGTGCTGATATGGTGGTGGGATCACATCCTCACGTAATCCAGTCTCATGAGGTGTATGAAGGGAAACATATTTATTATTCCTTAGGAAATTTTATTTTTGATCAGTACTGGACATCGGAAGTTAAAATCGGGCAGGGACTTGAGGTCACATTTAAGGGTAACGATATATCTATCGCAGAGCGTTATTTTGATATAGGAAGAGATGGCAGAACATGTGTTTTAGTTAGTAAATAGGCGCTATTTACGAAACTTTTCAGTCTCCAGGTCGTAGTATTTATAGGGGTGCTTTCGGCACCCTGTTTACAATTAATATCTATCCTATGAAAACAATACAAAGAGTAGGTTACGTGGCGGTTGCACTCTCGCTCTTTGCTACAGGAACTGTTGCGCACGCTCAAATAAACTCAAATACTTCACTTTACCTTGATGCAAATGTTGGCGGTGCGGGGACGACGAGCACTGGCAACGCAGGGCTACAGGTAACTGCGACAACTACAGGTTTAGGAGGTTCAACTTCTAACACTTCAACAAACACATCACCAACAGCATCAGGCTCTGGTAGTATGGGTGGAAATCTAGAGGTGTTCACACTTGATCGATCTGATCTATCGGGAGAAGCGGTGGTGGTTCTTAGTCCATCAGAGGTTTCTTCATCTGCGAATTTCTCAGCATATGCACAGTCTGTAATGGCGAGTGATGAGAATCTTACAAAGATTGAATCTAGTGGTGATTCTGTATCTATCTGGTACAAGGAACCTGCAAAGTTTATGGGTATAGTTCCAGTTATGGTTAATACAGAGGCGAAAGTAACTGTTGATGGTAACGTAACTGTTGATCGACCGTGGTGGTACAGTCTTTTTGTTCGAGATTCAGAAGCAGATAATCTTGAAACAAGCGTATCTACAACAGCTGAGGCAATAGTGCGCTCAGAAGGTGCTGCGATGTCAACGTTCTCATCTTCTGCACAAGCACGACTCGTAAATGCTCTTCATGCGAGTATGAAGGCACACTATGTTGCGAATGTGGAGGCTGACACAACAACTGAAGCAAGTACGTACTAAGATAAGAAATCTTTGAGTACGATACAAGAAAATGTAAATGTACAGACTACTTTTTGACATGAAGGTCGTATTACTGATAGAAGCTCTTTGTACATAACACAATCTCAAAAGATCAAAAAATAGTGCTGCAAGGGAATTTACGCTTTGAGTGTGGTGATTCTCTCACCGCAACTTGCCGGACTCGTCCGGAAAAAGCGACGCCATGCCCCCTCTCTGGGGGCATGTGCATTGGAGAAGATAGGGGCTTTGTAACAAACTGCTAGCCTTCATATTATTTAATTAACCAAACACATGCTTTTAACTATTGCCACAGTCCTACTTGTCCTCTGGGTGTTCGGATTGGTAACGTCATACACAGTAGGAGGTTTTATTCATGTCCTTCTTGTGATAGCAATTATCATGTTCCTCATAAGAGTGATTCAGGGTAGAAATCCAATTGCTTAAAACAAAAGCTGTATCGAAGATGGTCTTCGATACAGCTTTTGTTTTGGAAAACTAGGAGACGATTGAATCGATGAATGTCTGAAGTGACATGCCGGCACCAGCTGCGTTTTTATGACCGTTTCCTTGAAGCTCCTGCGCGAGTTCGAGCGCCTGAGGTTTTTGACCGTCGATGCTCCTGAAACTTATTTTTACTTTGTTTCCGTCTATAGAGAATAGTGCAACAGCTTCTTTTCTTAACTGGGACAATTTATTACCGCTCTCTGATTTAAGAACAGTAATATTGTAGAAGGGGACTCGATACTGACCGATTTTAAGATATATAGGCTCTGTTTTTTCAACAGCGTGATCAATAAGATTGTTCGCGTAGTTGGTTATGATTCCACCATCCCGGATGATAGGTTCTATAGGTGCGGTAAAAAGCTTAAGAATTTCTTGTGGCTTATTTGCTAGTGGAAAGATAAGACTTCCTACGTTCCGTGTATCGTTTCCATACTTCCATGTCCAGATATCTGCGTCTTCAATGTACTTTAATATGTCGGGCATTTTCTCGTTTGGAAAAAAGTATGACCAAGAAAGCGTTGCGCCGGATTTAGTATTATCGAATATGAAAGTAAACTTGCTGTACTCTTTTGCAAGAGCATCCATTTGATCTTTAATCCCTATGTGGTGATCAATCGATGTTACTGCAAATCCAGCCTTAAGAAACTCAGATGCGCCAATCACGCAGTCTACGGTAAATATTTGATCACCTGGCTTTGCCTGCGATAGTACAGGTTCAAGTTCGTGCGCTTCAAAACCGTGACCCAAAGGATACAGTAATGCTTCGGGATATTTTTTTAATACAACTGCTGCCGCTCCTGTTCCGTCTGTACAGTCCTTGTGATAAATAGCGATTGTTTTCATATGTTTGTTTGGAGAGCTTCTTTTTTATTCCGCATGTGATTTCGAATAATGAGCGCAAACGTAATTCCGTTCATTATAAAATATGTGATAGGCAGGGCACTGATTTCTATTCTCCAGCTTTCTAGTGCAAACATGTTAAGGAGCGCACCAATAAAGTAGAGAGTCCACCCAGGCAAATCCTGTTCTTCTTTTGTAACATGTGCCGCTAGTTTCTTTATACGATTGGTATATCCAGCAAGCGAAACTGAGAGATTGATAAGAAGGGTAAAGAGAACGTTATTGAAAAATACCCATCGGATTGCACTCACCGCAGCAACCAGGAGGCTAACACGCTCAAGAAATCCCCAACCTTCGCTTCCTCTTGTAAATGAAAGAAGTGTAATTCCTGCTGTTCCGATAACATACGCAAGAGGAACCCAAATGGTGGCAACGGCACCAAGCTGGAAATAGCTTAAAACAATGAGGCTGCTTGAGAGAGTCCATATAAGCCATGCTGCTCTTTGGGGTTTTTGTTCGCCACGAAGTATTTCTAAGGCAAACGGAATATAACCACCCAGCGAGCAGAGACCCGCTATAATTCCTATGTATAATTTCAGTTCCATTCTTTGGAATAGTAACTATAGCAAAAATGATGGTATGACACAAAATCGCTGTTTAAATCGTCATATCTATGGAGGGCTATAATTATGGAAGTAATAATCAAAACCTTATGAATAAATATCTACTGATTGGCGGGGTTGTCGTTATGGTAGCCTTTACGGTGCCTTTTTCCGCATCTGCATACCGAGGAGTAGTTAATGAATCAAACAATGGTTCATACAACCGACCTGTGTATTACACAAGTTATACTCGCGGCTACCAGCCTTCAAGATCGATTGTAAATAACGGGACTCCGACATATGCAACCAAGACACATTATTATCCGGTGACATCGAGAAAAGTAATTAACTAAATAATGCAAAAGGCGCCCCGGTAGGGGCGCCTTTTCTTAATCATCATCTTGTTTGTCTTCGTCCTTCTCGTCTTTTTTGTCCTTTCTTGAATCGTCAGTACTTGTAGAGTTTAAGAACTGAGAGTTTTTCTTATTTTGAGATCTTATAAGTGTTTTCTCATCGAGCTTGATTTCGAGTCTGCGAATTCGGTCGCTTTGATTTTTTGTATCCTCAGAGCGAATTTTCTCAAGAATAGATCTGTGACTATCAATTTTCCTTTCGAATTCATCCTTATCGTCTTCGAAAATCATGTTGGCTGCCTCTGGGCTAACTTGCATAAACATCATGACAGATTCTTGTGCTGGGGCAGCAACTTTTGCTTGAGCGGGCGCCATTCGAGCATTGTCGGCAGAGCTGTCGCTGCTTTCTATGCTTACTTCAGACGCGGTAAATGCAGCAGGCGCATTATTGCTTGATCCAGAAAAACGTTCATATTTTTCAAAATGACCATCGATACGTTTTTCAACTTCTCTCAATGAAGCGTCATCGAGCTTGCCCTCATTTGCGAGTGCCTCTGCCTCTTCGACGCGTCGAATAAATTTATCTGATTCCCACTGCGCTTTTTCTTCTGTACTTGTCAAAAGAGCGCCACGCACAGGCTCATTAATATTTACTTTGAAAGGGTAGAGAAGTTCGCCGGGGAGAGCATTCTCAGCAGCATACGATGTACCGGTAACGATTATAAGTAGAGTTACGGCTCGGAACGCGTATGCACTATGTGTTTGAAAGAATGACCATGACCAAAATTCCACAGATTTTTTCTGAAGCTTTGCCGGCGCATGGAAGTCTGCGTACGTGGTGAGATTTGAGAGCATCTTTTCCTTTTCACTTTGTGAGAGCGAGATGTTCTTGAGATTCTCTATTCCTTTTTTAAATTGTGAGTCGTTCATACGTTTTGTGGATCTATAAGCTTGCGGAGTTCCTTTAAGCCGCGATCGATCCGAACCGAGGCCAAATTTGGTGTTATTGAAAGTATTTCCGCGATGTCTTTTGGTGAAAGTCCCTCGACAAAGCGCAAATAAACCGGCTGTCTGTATACGGGATCAAGTACATGCATCTTTTCAACAATCATTCGTGCCTCTGTACCGATCTCGATTGAACCGAGTGCACCTTCATCGGGTATATCAAACGGATCATCTGATCCATTTGCGGTATCGAGAGATTCAGTTTTCTTTTTTCGATACTGATCAATTACGAGCCTTCGAGCGATGGTGTAGAGAAGGGCGCGTTCATTATCAATTACATTTCCTTTGGAAATTTCATCCCAGAAACGCATAAAAGTATCTTGCGTGATATCAATCGCAATGTCTCGGTCAGAAGTCTTCCAGAGGCAAAAGCGAAATATTGCGTCAGAGTGCGCTGTATGGGCTTTGGTGAAGGCATTTTTGAGGGATACTGCATCCATAGATATATGACGTATCATACACTATTTTCTTACTAAAACCGCATCCGTATTGAGCAATGAAATGGTGGTTTAGTCACGTAAGAATGGGCAACTTCAACCGTCATCATGTAGGGGGACACCCCTCAAATACTATATTTTAAGCCGTATTTCAATTAGATAGCAGTAATAATCACTATGAACACTACAACTAAAACCATACGAATCGCCGCAGGCCTTTTGGCGCTTCTTATGATAACTTCACCTTTGACTGGCTTTGCTAAGGAAAATGAAAGCAGGGGTAAGGGAAAGGACGATAACAAAAAGGAGCTCAGGGCTTCTGTTCGAATGCACGATGATTCAGACGATTCTGATGATTCTGACGATTCCGACGATGATTCAGATAGCTCACGTAAATCACGCGGCTCTGACGATTCTGACGATCGATCTGACAAAAAATGCTTCAAAGCATTTGGTCATGCGATCTCATCAGGCTGGAACAAGAAAAATGCTACGACAACGATTGGCGTTGATTGCTGGCTTCCGTTTGGTATAGCAAAGAAATTCCACGGAACAACAACACGACCAACCACTACTTCATCTACAACTACTGTGGACACTGTGGCGCCAGTAATTTCTTCGATAGTATCTAAGCCAGTATTAAGAGGAGCTGTAATCACTTGGACAACAAACGAGAAATCACAGAGCGCTGTCTACTATGCAACAACGAGCGCGGCTCTTGATGTAAACTCATCTTCAACACCTCGCGTGACTGATCGTTCGTTCGATAAGAGTCATTCGCTTAAAATCTCTGGGCTCGCTACATCTACCGTGTATTACTTCAAAGTAGCTGCAAAGGATAAGGCGGGTAACATGTCTTACTCAGATACGATGTCATTTACAACAAAGACTCCTGAAGTGAAAGTAACATATCCTGTTATTTCTCAAGTTGCTACACTTGCAGGAACCTCAACAGTACAGATTGGATGGAAGACCAATGAGCCAGCGACAAGCAAGATCTACTACGCGACTTCGACAATAGACACTGGTGCAACAAGCACCGCGTTTGTCATCGACAGTGCGTTTACGACAAATCATGCTTTGACGGTTTCCGGTCTTGCAACAAGTACTCAATATAATTTTGTGATCGAATCAAAGAATGCGCAGGGCAATAAAACGCTCTCAAACTCATTCTCTATTACGACAGGGAATTAATAGGGCATTTCTGAAAAGACGGGCAAAAATAAAACCGCCTCGAGGCGGTTTTATTTTTGCCCTATCTAACCCTTATTTGAGCGGAATTTGAATACTTGGAATAAGTATTTGATGAACCGTTAAATGCTCGGATTCGATAGTAATAGGTTCCAGAAGAAAGGGAGCTGTTGGTGTATGTCGTGCTGTTTACGCCTACTTCGCCAATTTTCTGATACACAGGAGTTCCTGAGCGAACTGAAGCAGCTCTCTCAATCATAAATCCTGTTTCATTCTTAGACATGTCAGACCACTTGAGGATTACTTGACCTCTCGTTCTCGTGCTTACTGATGCGGTAAGTTTTGAGGGAGCTGCAACAATATTAGGATCCGTTGTAACAAGTGAAATGGTCTTCGTTGAGGTGAGACCTCCGTTGTCCGTCACAGTGAGTTTTGCCGCAAAGGTTCCAGCGGTGGTGTATGTGTGAGAAGTGGTAACACCGGTTCCTGTAGTACCATCACCGAAACTCCATACGTATGAAGCAATTGATCCATCTGCATCAGATGACGATGAGGCGTCAAATGTAACATCCATAGGAATGGTGTTTGCTGCGTATGCAGTAGTAAATGATGCTACTGGTGCCTGATTTACTGCAGAAATCTGGATTGTTTTTGAAGCAGAGAGGTTGTTGTTGTCTGTAACAGTTAAGGTTGCTGTGTATGATCCGCCGTTAGTGTACGTTTTGGCTGGATTTGTATCTGTTGATGATGATCCGTCTCCAAAATTCCATAGATAGGTAAGTGGACCGCCGTCTGGGTCAGAAGAACCTTCGCTTGAGAATTGCACGGTAAGAGGAACTCCACCAGAAGCAGGGTTTGCGGAAGCGCTTATAACAGGCGGATTGTTTGTTGTACCAGTAATTGTGCCTGAAACATAATACTGTCCGAGGCTGCCATAATTAGAGTAACCGTCTGTCATAGGATTTCCTGCACCAACACCACGAACTGAAAGATAATATGTGCCACCAGGAACGCTTGCAGTGAGGCTTGTCGCGAGACCTGGTCCGTTTTGCGTTACAAGTATTTGACCGTTACCATCATAGAGAGTTGCTTCTGCATCAAGACTTGCTCCTACATACGCAACATCAACATTAATACTTAGATCACCTGCACCGCTGTTGAACTTGAAGAAGTCGACATCACCGGTGCGCTCAATGATTCCTGCAGTAGAAATAGAATTTCCAGAGACAGTTATATTGGAAGCATTTCCTGTGTTGTTTCCGTAATCATCGGTTCGATAGGCAAGACCATACGAGAGCATTACTTGGAGGTCGTCTTGTGTGTTGCTTGGATTTGCATAGTCACCCTTTGACCACTGGGTAATGTTTCGATAGTAGCCGACTCCCATGGTTGGAGCCCAGTCACCTTGTCCATAATAATAGTCAGTAACATTTGTAACTCCATCATGCCAAAGGCCAAGTGAGTGTCCTGATTCGTGTGAGCCCGCTTCTGCAACGTACTTGTCTACATATGCGAGAGCTTCAGGAAATACGAGGGCGATTTTATAGAATTCTCCAACGTCATCAAACACACCTACATAAGAAGATCCACCAGCTCCAGGTACGAGTGTTCCACCAGAAGGTGAAAAGAGCACACGGTTTCCATATACGTTGTCTGAGGTTGATGTTCTCTCAAGTTTGTCTGCGGTTGGCTCTTCTGTGGTTACGTCAACATCAAATGGAATGTAATCTTCTGCAACGCGAAGCCAGACACTTTGAATAAACTGACGCTCACTATCACTAAAGCCTGTTGAATTTCCGTCCATATCAAATGGGGGAGCCTCAAATGCAGTTGAGATCCACACTGATTTTCCTGCCTGGAAGCTATGGCCAGTAAAGTCGAGATAGAGCGTTTTTGTAGAGCCGGGTTTGCTGTGAAGCTTAAACGTGTCTTCTACAGGGACAACACCTCCTCCTGAAAGAGTGCCTGTATTTATAGACGCAATATTTGCCGCGATTACGATTTCCTCATCGACGTAGTAGATGCGGCCTTTTTTGTTTGATCGGAAACCTTTGTCCTTTGAGTGCTTTCTGAGATCATTTTCAGATACCTTGTACCAGTTAGCGACTTCGGGGAGCTTGTCGCCAAGCAAAGAAACCACTTCCTCGCCTCTACCTTCTCTCGAGAAATTCATCTCAGGATAGTCTCTTTTCGAGCCATTGTCTCCTGAACGGCCAACAGCTGCAGTGTTGGTACCGTTAAAGGTTGGTAAATGCAGACTGTTTAACGAAACACCTACACCAACAACTATGAGGGCGACCGCCGCCGTCAAACCGAGCAGGAAATATTTATTTTTTGACATGTCCAAACAAAAATTGCTAATAGTGCTTGTGTATAAGTATATAACGAAACAATATTAAAGATGTTACGTAAGAGGGGACAACGATGAGCTTGCACTTTTTCGTTTTTAGTATGAAGATAATGCCATACATTAATAAGTAATACATTATGAATACTACAAATAACACTGGCTCGACACCGGAGGCATCAAACAATGCTTCAAACAGCCAGCCTACTTCGGGCCCTGAGAAAAACACGTTGATGGCGATCCTTTCATATATAGGGCCCCTCTCGATTGTTGCTTTTCTTGTCGCAAAAGATGATCCTTTCGTTAAGTACCATGTAAAGCAGGGATTTGTCCTTCTTACTATTGAAATAGCGCTCTGGGCGCTCGGCATGGTTCTATGGATTCTCTGGCCACTCATCAATCTCGCTCAGCTCGCAGTAGTTATCTTGTCAGTTGTTGGTATCGTCAATGTAGTTGGCGGCAAAGAAAAGGAACTTCCTCTTGTTGGTAAGTATGCTTCACACTTTAAGATCTAGTTTTAGAAACTTTTAAGGTAAAAAGCCCGTAGATGACTAATCTACGGGCTTTTTATTGCGTAACCCTTGTTGTTGGTTGACTTTTGTGTTGTTGCGAGTAGTATTCGCCAAGGACAGAAATGCTCTTTGTAAGCCTTTGCAAAAGGTGTGTATGTCCGTTCACGTGAATGACTGAAACGCAGAAAAGGTAATCATGAAAAAACTGTATCGTATCATCGCGGTGTTCGCGCTTTGCGCAATGCCGCTGTTAGTACAGGCTGTTCCCATCACGGGTGTAGTCAATATGTCGGGCGGTGCGGCCCTCAATGGCACGCTCGGCTCGGCGACGGGTGTCACGAGTTGGAGTAACGTCAAGGTGACGAGTGTCACTTCGGGCTCCGCTCTCGACACGACCATCAACGTCAACGACAGTGTCGCCATGGCTGCGCCATGGATGTTCAATTCCGGGCAACTGGGAATGTGGACGGTTGGAGGTTTCACCCTAGATCTGACCACGTCGGCAGTCGAATTCCAGAGCGGCTCATTTCTGAGCGTAAAGGGATTCGGCTATCTTTCCGGAAATTCATTCGACAGTACCTACGGAGAATGGTTTTTTTCCTCACAAGGCCAAGCGGCTGACGGGGAATTTTCGTTTTCTGCCACAACTGTTGGTGGAAATGTTCCCGATAACGGAACGACCGTTGCGATGCTCGGTGCCGCTCTCCTGGGCTTGGTTTTATTGCGCGATCGGCTCACCTTCGTCTGAAGGTAAACTTCTCGCTAGCAAGCTGCGACTCTGTCGCGGCTTTTTTATATTCAAAAATCGCATGCAGGGTATGCATGCGATTTGGTTAGGGGAGTCTGTTGCAGTATTGAAGTCGGGCAATCAGAGCATGAACATTTTCTGGAACAATCCTGTCGGTGATAATTGTGCGCGGAAAATTCGGCTCGATATCAAGACGGACGCCATCTTCGGTTCCTGGCCAAATGAAGTCTTCAACAAAATCCATACCACCTCTCGCTTTCATCCATTTCCAATAGGGATCAGGATCAGTGGATTCGATGAGAATTTCTGCGTGGAGAAAACAGCTGCAGTAAAGCGTGAGGTCACGAAATGAAGAGAACCATGTCGGGGGAGTGACAAGTTGATCACGAATGATAAGCGGCAAAAGGAGCGGTTTATTCTTAATCGTACCTCTATATATATGGGGGTCAAGGATGAGGTGCGGTATTTGACATTATGTAATAAATGTGATAAATTCCAGTATAGAACCCTCAACAAAAATACACTATGGCTACATTGAAACGAGTACCTTCGGATGATCCCATCCGTATCTCACAAGCAGGTGATACGCTGGCTCAAAGCCTGTTACTGCTTTTTCAGGATGCTGACGAGAGGATGAATCTCGCAAAGCGATTCCTAACCGAACATCCGGTTGCGTTTGCCCGACTCGCTTCACTTTGGAAGGAGAAGTGCAAGGAGGATCAGGACGACATGGCTGACTGGGAATTTCGAATGACCCAAGTCCAGAGGAACAGACATGTGATGGAAGTTGAAATAGGTCGGTACCCCACGAGTACAGACTTTAAAAAGCTTTTTCAAGCTTTTGGCCACATTAATGCCCAAAGGGCCGCTATCGAGCTCACCCTCGGAGCAAGCTAAAGTAGGCTCTACAAGATCCGTCACAAACCATGTGGCGGATTTTTTTCTTTATATCCGGATCGGTACCCTTTGATTTTTCGTAAAAATATGATAATTTGCTAACACATTGCCGGATCGTCTAAAGGTAGGACGTCGCTCTCTGAAAGCGAAAATTTTGGTTCGATTCCAAGTCCGGCAACATGGAGATAATAGGTCAGACAGGCTACATATTCCTTTGCTCTGATGGTACTGAAAATGAGTGTCTTAAACGAAAACTCTTGGGTGGAGGTAAGTCGTATTTTAAGCATATAAAAGACCTTAAAATTGGCGACTCGGTATATCTATATAATTACAACAGCAAAAGACTGCACGGTCCTTTTGTTGCGAGCTCAGTTGCTACAAAGGACATCGTTTCTTCTGCCTGGGGAGGCGATTATCCATGGCAAGTTACTTTTTCAAGACCTCGCAAATACTTACCTATATCGCGAGATCATTTTAATAGCATTCTAAAATTCAGTAAGAAGGGTCTTCCTTTAGCTAAGGTAAGTGAGGATCAGATGGCAGCTCTGCAGAATGCTTTTCAGTCAAAAAAAAGACATACACATTATGATGACAGCGCTTCGCTAGTAACCGTAGACGGACACAAGGTACGAAGTGAGCCTGAGCGAAGGATTGATGATTGGCTTTTTGAGAATAAAATCGCGCACGCCTATGAATATCCTATTCCTGGGATGAAGCGATGTGATTTTTATATTCCTGAAAAAAACGGTAATGGAATCTATATAGAGTATTGGGGTCTGGAAAGTGACGCGTATTTAAAAAACAAAGCAGAAAAGCTAAAGATATATGCAGAGAACGGGCTAAGGCTGATTGAATTAACAAAAAAAGATTTGAAGGATCTTGATACTAAGCTTGGAGAAGTCTTAGGACTATAAACTCAATTTAGTACAGTCGGCCTAAACGGTTACTATTTATTTCGAAAGAAAGAAATCGCTTTTTGGAAAAGAGTTTGCTTTGGTTCTGGTGGGGGAGTGACTACTATTTTTTCAACGGATATTTCTGGAACAACAACAGGTGCAGGTTTCTTTGTAGTTTTTACTCGTAACTGTTTTTTTAATTCAAGATTTTCTTTTTTGAGTGCTGTAACCAATTTACGTTGTGCTTGTAATTTTTTTTCTAATAATTTATCAGGATCAGTAGATACTAGATTGTCGATAGTTTCTATTTGTTTTTGAAAAGCGGTTTGAGGCGTGTGAGTGTTTAATTTATTCTTTTCAATTTTTTCATTCCAATCGGTGAGTGTTCCCAGATCTTTGATGCCAAACTTCTTTGCAAATGCGGTCTGGTTTTTTAGCATTGCAATTTTTATGACAAGGGGATCAGTAAAACCGTACGACTGAAGCATCTCTTTTTTCATTCCTCGAAAATGTGCGGGTAAAGATTTCCACAAAACATACGTTTCGAACTCTTTTTCTTTATATGTAATTTTTTTGGCATTCTTTGGCATTTGATAATGATTGTACCAGAAAATTGGCATATTCTATCCCCAGTTTTATCTAAAAAACCGTTATTTTTATTGGTATAATTAGAACTAATCATGCACTTTTCGAGACACCTTAAAAGAATAATTTTCTTTCTGGGCACAATAATTATTTTGTGCGGTTTTTTTTCTACAGTTTCTGCCGAGGAAATTACACCTGCTGCTACTGAAGCTGCACCTTCTGTCTCAGAAGTGACTGTGCCTAGTACAGATACAGCACCTGTTATCGAAGCTGATCCAGCACCTGTCCTTGAAAATATTACAGAACCAACTACCGATGAAATTGTTTCCGCAGAAGTTACGACTGAAGAAGTACAACCAGAAGAAGTTACACCTGAGACCACAACTCCAGACGTTCCAGTAGTGACTGAAGAAGAATCAAACGCGTCACCTGAATCTGAGAATGAGGCAAATCAAATCCCTGTTGAAGAGGTTTTGAGTACACAGGAATCAAACGCAACAAGCTCAGAGTCTCAACAGCTTCCAGCTACAACGACAACGCCAACAGGTGATGTTTCAAATTTACCTACTCCATCCGTCTCTGACATAGTCATCGAACCGGTTTCAGAAATCGTTGCAACTTCAACACCCACATCGACTCCTGAAGTTGTTGAGGTTGTTCCACAAACCTCAACATCAACTGCTCCGACAATTACTGAAGAGTTTGCAAACAACATCAAGACTGTCACAGTATCTTCAACACCAGAGCAAGATTTAATTGCGCCGATGGTCAATGTTCCCGTCAAAACAAAAATTTCTGAAATATTTAAAGTTGGTCAGGAGGATCAAATAAAAATTAAATGGCAGAACAATGGATACGAAGAGATGTCTTTTGTTGCAACAGATGAAGACGGTAACGGGTACATAGATCATGTCGCATGGATAGTTCCACACCTTTCCACACAGACGTTTGAAATTATTTTAATATCGAATGCACTGCGTCTTGATGAGAATAAAAATGTACTCGAGGATATTTTTTCTGGTGTAGGTACTCTCGATCAGACATATGTAAGCCTGCTTAACGGTCAGTATATTCGAGCAACTTTTGAAAGAAGCCTCACGAGTGCTAATGACATTACTATATATGCGCGACCAACAGATAGTAATACTCCTGCAACAATAGAGGTTTATACCCAGGATGGTACACTCGTTGCAACTTTTTCTTCCATAGATCACGACGGTAGGTATCGTATTTTGCTTTCAGGTCTCGCAACCACAACAGATGTTTTCGATTTGAAAATAATTGGTAATGTGGATGTTGATTATGTAACTGACCCGCCAGCAAATGCATATTGGGTTGGCGGTACAGGAAATTGGTCTGATGCTGCAAACCACTGGGCAATTACATCAAACGGTGCTCCGGGCGCAGGTAACTTGCCAGATGCTACAACAAACGTATTTTTTGATTCGTCTTCAGGAGCCGCTTCAACAATTGTCACTATTGATACAGCCGCAACCGTTGGTTCTTTCACTATAAGCGGCTACACAGGAACAATCTCCCAGAACGATGATCTTACTATTACAAATTCGGGAGGTCAGACTGGAAATTATTCTCAAACATCTGCAGCTACATTTACTGCAATAGATCCTGGAACAAACACACTCACAGTGACAGGAAGTTTTGCTGTTACAGCAGGAACATTTCGTCGCTATACAGGTATAGGTAACAGCGCAGATCCTTTTTTGGTTTTCGATGTATACGGTTTACAGGGAATGAAGACAAACCTGTCGAGCTCATACAAACTCAATAATGATATTGATGCTTCGGTCACGTCGGGTTGGAGCTCGGGTGCAGGATTTGATCCAGTTGGAAACGTAACAACTACTTTCTCTGGTATTTTCGACGGTAATAATTTTTCGATCAGCAATCTATATATAAGTACGACAACCTCAAGCTATGTCGGACTCTTTGGATATTCTACAAACCTTGTAAAGAACGTGACTCTTTCTGGTGTCTCGATTACTGCAACAAGCACGGCTGGTACGGTGGGTAGCACAGGTGCTAATGGAACCGACGGTGCTGCAACTTCTAACGGTGTTGCCGGCGGTGCAGGTACAGCAGGTAGCGCTCTATATTTAGGAGGCTTGGTTGGATACAACACGGGAACAATTACAAATGTAGCGGTCACGGGAAATATTCTTGGTACGGGTGGTGCTGGTGGAGCGGGTGGTAACGGAGGAAATGGTGGAAACATAACAACAGGTACAAACACTGGTGGTGCCGGTGGTGCGGCAGCAAGCAACGCAGCAGCAACTGGAGGTCTCGCGTATGTTGGTGGAGTCGTTGGATATTCTCAGCAAGGAAGCATAACAACTGCAACAAGTTCAGCTACGGTTACTGGTGTTGGAGGTGCTGGTGGTGCAAGTGGTAATGCTGGAAATGGAGGAAATGGATCTACCGCAGGAGTTGGTACGGGTATTGGAGGAGCGGGTGGAGCAGCTGGACTTCCAGGCGCAGGTAACATTGCATACGTTGGTGGTGTTGTGGGATGGCTTAACGCGGGAACAATCGATGTCTCTTATGCAACTGGAAATGTAACTGCAAGAGGTGGTGCGGGAGGTAATGCAGGAACATCTGGTACGGGCGGTAATGCAGGTGTTGGAGGAGGAGGTGCAAACATCGGTGGTATTGGTGGTGCTGGTGCTGCGGGTGGTGCGGCAGGTACAGCTTATGCTGGAGGTCTTGTTGGAAACAATTCAGGAACTATTGAAAATGGAAGTTACGCAACCGGAATAGTGCAATCAGCAGGAGGTGTTGCGGGCAATGCTTCTGCCGGAAGTGCAGGTGGTGCTTCTGCTGCTGCTTCTGTTGCGACTGCTGCATCGGGTGCAACGGCAACTGGTGGCGCGGGTGGAGCAGGTGCGATTGCATACGCTGGAGGATTGGTGGGTCAAAATAACACTCCTGGATTCATCGACGGTTCAATAGCAAACGTTTACTCAACTGGTGCTGTAACTGCTACCGGTTCTGCTGGAAAAAATGGAGCAGCTGGAGGTGCGGGAGGTAGCGCGTCACTTACAACGACTGGTACTGGTGGTGTTGGAGGTGCAGCGGGTGCTGGAGGTGCAGGTGGAGCTGCTTACAGCGGAGGATTGGTGGGAATAAATTTAGGATCAATTATCACAGCAAACTCTACAGTCGGACTTGTGACAGTTGTCGGGGGTGATGCTGGAGTTGGTGGTACTGGTGGATCAGGAGGTACAAAGGGTTCTGCCGGAACATCTGGTGCGGGTGGTGCATCTGGTGCAGGTGGATCAGCTGCTGTTGTTGCTTCATACGCCGGAGGACTTATAGGAAGTAACGCCGGAACAGTTCGATATGCTTCATCAACAAATGCAGTCACAGGTACAGCTGGCGCTGGTGGAGCTGGAGGTGCTGGTGTTGCTGCTCAAACTGGTCTTGCTGGTCTCGCCGGCGGAACTGGAGGTGCGGCGGGTATTCTATATATAGGAGGTGTCGCTGGTAATAACACTCTTGCTATTGTTGATAGCTATCACACAACTGGAAATATAACTGGTACTGCTGGTGTTGGCGGTGCAGCAGGTGCTGGTGGCGCGGGCGGTGCGTGGACTGGAGGTACTCAAGGTGCTGCGGGAACAGCGAACACTGGAGGCATTATTTATGCTGGTGGTGTTGTCGGTAACAACACAGGTACATCACTTCTTAATGTGTACTCGACAGTAGATGTAACGGGAACGTCAGGTGCAGGAGGCGCTGGTGCAAACGGTGGAAACGGATACACATTTACTACAGGTGTTGCTGGTGTTGTGGGAAGTGTTGGAGCAACTGGAGGTATCGCATATGTCGGTGGAGTTGTCGGATATGTAAACAACGGAGAAATTTCAAACTCATATTCAACCGGTGCTGTAACAGCAAACGGTGGTGTTGGAGGTGCAGGAGGTAATGGAGGAAATGGCGGAGCTGGAACTTCAAACACTGGAGGTGCCGGTGCAGCTGGTGCAGCCGGAGGTGCAGGTGGTGCCGCGTTTGGAGGAGGAGTTGCGGGGCAGATTATTTTAGGAACAGTAACAGGGAGCTACAACACTGGAGATATTATTGTTACCGCTGGTGCAGGTGGAGCTGCTGGAAATGGTGGAACCGGTGGAGTTGGCGGAACTAACTTTGCTGGTGGTGTAGGTGCGACTGCGGGTGCAGGAGGTGCAGGTGGTGTTGCGACTGCAGGTGGTGTTGCAGGACAAAGCGCCGGTGTAATTCAGTCGACATCATATTCAACAGGTGACGTTACAGCGACAGCTGGTACTGCGCAAGTTGGAGGTATAGGTGGAACCGGCGGAGCATCCGTTGGCACATTTGTTGGAGCTGCTGCGGTCGGTGGAGCTGGAGGTACCGGAGGAGCTGGTGCTATTGCATATGCGGCAGGTATTGTTGGTAACAATACGAACTCAATAATAAATTCCTATGCGAGTGGAACTATTTTGGCGACGGCATCTGCTGGTGCTGCTGGTGGCGCTGCTGGACTTGGTGGTAGCAATGCATCAGGTGGAGCTTCGAGCACAGGTGCTGCGGGCGCAACTGGTGGAGCTGGAGGTGCGGGTGCCGTTGCTTATGCTGCTGGTATCGCGGGCTTAAATACAGCCTCACTAACTAATACATATATTGAGACAGGATCAGTTACTTCTGTTGGTGGTAATGGAGGGGCAGGAATTATTGGAGGAGCTGCAGGTGTTGCGGGCACGGGAGCTCTCGGAGCAGCTGGTGGAACAGGAGGAGCCAGTGGTGTGGGTGCTATCGGATATGCCGGTGGTATCGTTGCGTTAAACTCTGCTGGAAACGTAAATGATTCACATGCGGATATTGCAGTTTCAGCAACTGGAGGATCTTCTGGTGCTGCTGGAGCTGGAGGTGCGGGTGGAGCGGGAGCAGCTGGTGGAGTTGGTGGAGCGGGTGTAGTTGGTGCTGCGGGATATGCGGGTGGACTCATTGGTATGAACACGGGTTCTATTCATGATTCGTATGCATCTGGTGATACTACCGCTATAGGTGGTGCTGCAGGTGCAAACGGCGGAGGTGGTACTGGAGGTAACAGAGCAACTTCTGCCGGAGGTGCTGGAGGTGCTGCGGGTGCAACTGCAACAAACATCGGAGGTGTTGGTTATGCTGGAGGACTTGTTGGATTTAATTCTACTAACGGAAACGTTCAGAATTCTTATGCAGTAGGAGATGTGTCTGCTACTGGTGGTGCTGGTACAAATGGTGCAGCAGGAGCAAACGGTGGAACTTCAACTGGAGCGTTTACTGGAGGTACTGGTATTGCCGGAGGTGTAGGAACAGCTGGTGGTGTTGCATCAGCGGGCGGTCTCATTGGTTTCAACATTGGTGCCATAGCTTCTGATTCATATGCAAGCGGAAATGTTTCTGCTGTTGGTGGAGCTGGAGGACTCGGTGCTAATGGTGGAAATGGCGGTGCTTCTGGTGCCGGCATTGTTGGTGTTGCAGGTGTTACCGGAGGTACGGGTGGTGCTGGCGGTGCTTCTTATGCGGGAGGAGTTAATGGTAGCAACACTGCTATTGGTGTAACTATTACAATTCCAAATACAACAGGAACAGTCGCTTCAACTGGCGGTGCCGGAGGTAACGGTGGAACCGGAGGTAATGGTGGTGCTGGAGGAAGTACAACTGGAGCAATTGGAGGTGCCGGAGGTGCTGCGGGTGCGGGAGGCGCTGGAGGATTGGCTGCAAGTGGTGGAGTTGCTGGACTAAGTAGCGCCGGAGTTATTCGTGATCTTACCTATGCGATTACGACGGTAACTGCAACTGGTGGTGCTGCAGGAGTAGGTGGAGTTGGAGGTGATGCGGGCGCATCTGGAAATATTTCTGGAAGTGCGGGTGCAACTGCCGGAGCTGGAGGTAACGGCGGTGCTGGAGGTGCAGTTTATTTGGGTGGACTTGTGGGTGACAACACCGGTGTTATTGAAAATGTCATTGTGACTGGTAGCTTAAGTGCAACTGGAAGCAATGGTGGTGTCGGTAATGTTGGTGGTGTTGGTGGAAGTGGTTCGCTAGGCACTGGAGGCCACGCTGGTGGAATTGGCGGTGCTGGTGCAACTGGCGGTGCTGGTGGTGCGATGTATGTAGGAGGACTTGTTGGTCAAGGTAACGGAAATATTTCAAACTCTCGTGCAACGGGCGGTACTATCACAGTCACAGGAGCAAATGGTGCGGTTGGTGGCGCGGGATCTGCCGGAGGTGCAGGTGGATCTGGAAGTGGTAAAAATGGTGTTGGAGGTGCAGGCGGAACAGGAGGCGCTATAGGTCCAGTCTATGCAGGAGGTGCAATTGGTTTTAATTCCGTCGCCTCTGTTCTTATTGATACTGTGTATTCAACAAATAATGTAACTGTTACAGCGGGTACAGCAGGTAATGGAGGTGCGGGTGTTGTAGGTGCTAATGGTGCTGCGGGAAGCATTGGTGGTGCTGGAGGCGCCGGAGGAGCGGTTGGTCTTGCCGTGTATGCTGGAGGACTTGAAGGTTACAATTCTGGAGCAGGTCATACGATTAAAGATTCTTACGCAACAGGAAATATTACGGTCACAGGCGGTAATGGTGGAGTTGGTCAGGTTGGTGGCGCAGGAGCGAATGCAATAAGTGCAGTTGCTGGCGGTGCAGGAGCAACCGGAGGCGCTGGTGGCGCTGGTGGGTTTGCATATGGTGGAGGTCTTGCTGGATTTACCAACACCACTGTTTTAATTAGCGGTTCTCATGCTAATGGAAATGTAACTGTTACAGCAGGAAACGGAGGTAATGCCGGAAATGGTGGCGCGGGCGCAACCGGTGGAGCAGCTCAAGTGGGTGGTGCCGGTGGCGCGGGCGGTGCAGCTGGACTTGGAGGTGCATCATATGCCGGAGGTCTCGTAGGCTTAGTGAATTCAGGAAATATTTCACATGCATATTCAACAGGTGTAATTGCAGGAACTTCTGGTAACGGAGGAAATTCTGGTGCGGGTGGTGCTGGAGGTGCTGGAGGATCTGGTGTAGTGGGAACGATAGGAACAGTCGGAACTGTGGGTGCTTCAGGCGGAGTAAATTATACCGGTGGACTTGTTGGCGACAACACATCACATGTTTTAAATTCATATCACATTGTTGGTGCAGTAACTGCGACAAGTGGTAATGGTGGAATTGGAGGCGCTGGTGGTGCTGGTGGTGCATCTGGAACTATTACAAACGGTACAGCCGTTGCGGGAGCTGCGGGTGCTGCCGGCGGTGTCGGTGGTGCACTTTCTGTCGGAGGGTTGGTGGGAAGAAATGGTGTGACTGCACTTTCTGCCTCAATCACAAGTTCGTATGCAACGACAAGTGTTACAGCTATTGGTGGAAATGGAGGTGATGGTGGCGCCGGAGGTAATGCGGGAAATGGTGCTGCAGGTACAAATCATATTGGCGGAGCTGGAGGTGCTGCGGGTGCGGGAGGTGCAGCGGCAATTACTCTTGCTGCAGCAGTCCAAGCCGGAGGACTTGTTGGTCAAAATGTTTTGGGAACTATTTCTGCAAGCTATGCGGAAACTGGAACTGTAACCGCTACCGGCGGAACAGGAGGAGCCGCTGCATCAGGTGGTACTGGTGGAGCAGGAACAGGTACTGCAATTTATGGAGTTGGCGGTGCAGGTGCAGCTGGTGGTGCAGGTGGTGCGGTGTATGCAGGAGGACTGGTTGGTTATACAACTGGCGTTGTTGAAGATGTATCGTATTCAAAGACAACACTTGATGTGACTGGTGGTAATGGTGCAAACGGCTCGGATGGATTAACTGCAGCAGCAAATAGTGGTGCTGCGGGAAGTGTTCCTGGTGCCGGTGGTGCTTCGGGAATTGTGTACGCTGGAGGTCTTGCGGGTTATGCAACGGCTGATGTTATTTCTTCCTACGCTAGTTACGATGCTGGCTCAGGAAAAGGTAATATCACCGTAACAGGTGGAACTCCGGGAAATGGTGGTAATGCTGGAAATGGCGGTTCTGGTTTGGCCGCTGGAGGCGCGGGTGGTGCAGGAGGAGTTGGTACACTTGGTATAGGTGGAGCGGCATCGGGTGCTTATGTTGGAGGACTTCTTGGATTTGGTTCAGGAGTTATTACTTCATCATATTCGACAACTCTAAGTATTTCAGGAAACGAGCATGCTGGTGGTACTGGTGGTACTGGTGGTGTGGGTGGAAGTGGCGGTACTGGTATTGGTGCATTCAACGGTGGAGTTGGTTCAGTGGGTGGCGCTGGTGGTGCTGGAGGTATTCGCGCTTACGGTGGACTCATTGGAGATTTCATATCAACAATCGGTACTATTCAGGGATTTTCATATTCAACAGTAAATATTTCTGTTACTGGTGGTAATGGTGGAAACGGCGGACAAGGAGGAGTTGGTGGAACATCAGGAGCAAGTCAATCATCGGGTACCGCGGCTGCAGCTGGTGTTGGAGGTGTGGGCGGCGCCGGTGCTCCAACGTATGGTGGCGGGTTGATAGGACGCATCACAGGAACTACACAGATCATGCGAGTTTCAAATTCAAGTGCAACTGGTGACGTGTCGGTCGTCGGTGGAAATGGCGGTAATGGTGGAGCAGGAGGTGTAGGTGGAAATGGTTCGACAGGAAGTGCTACTCATACTGGAGCTGCCGGAGGACTTGGTGGTGTTGCGGGAGTTGGCGGTGAAGCAGATGCTGGAGGACTTGTCGGTCTAAGCAACTTAACTTCTGGTTCGATTGATTACCTTTCTGTATTTACAACAGGAACTGTGAGCGCGACGGGTGGTAATGCGGGAACTGCAGGTACAGGTGGTGTTGGTGGAGCATCAGCAACAGGTGCAGCGGGTGGTGCTGGAGGCGGTGCCGTAGCATCTGCAGCGGGTGGTGCTGCTTACGCTGGTGGACTTATGGGAATTCATAGAGTTACTATCACTCCAGCAGGAAGCGGTATTATAAATTCTTATGCAACCGGAGCGGTAAGTGCAACAGGTGGTATAGGATCAACAGGAAATACAGGTGGTGCTGCTGGAGTCGCTGGAACTATTGGTGGTGCCGGAGGTGCGGGTGGAGCATCGGGTATTGGAGGTGAAGCAGATGCTGGAGGACTCGTAGGTCTTACAAGCGTCACAACTGGATTTATTCATTACCTAAATAGCTATTCAACAACAGGAAGCGTAACCGCGACTGGTGGTGCATCGGGTAATGGTGGTAACGCAGGCGCATCAACTGCAGGTGGAACTGGTGCTGGTGGTGCAACTGGTGCTTCGGGTGCAAGCTCTGCAGGTGGTGCCGCATATGCTGGAGGTTTGATCGCACAAACAAGTGCAACTGCAAGCAACAACTTATTAATCACAACAAGTTATTCTACACGTGAGGTAAATGCAGTTGGTGGCGCATCGGGTAATGGTGCAAACGGTGTTGTCGGAGGTGCTGGTGGAACCTCTTCAATTGGTGGTGTCGGAGGTGCAGGAGGAGCTACGGGTGCGGGCGGTGCTGCATATGCTGGAGGACTCATCGGATCAAATGGAACAGCGGCTGGTGCCGGTGGAGGTACTATTGAAGATAACTCATATGCATCTGGAATTGTAAATTCAACAAGTGGAAATGTTGGAACAGCTGGAACTGGTGCTGCTGCAGGTGCAAGCAATAGTGGTACTGGTACCACTGCTGCAACTGGCGGCGTTGGAGGTGCTGCGGGTGCAGGCGGTGCAAGCTTTGCTGGTGGTTTGATTGCCAATAACGGAGCAACAGGAGTTGTTTTAAATTCATACGCAACTGGTGCGGTTACATCTCTTGCAAGAAATGGTGGTGTGGGTGGACTCGGTGGTAACGGCGGAGACGCATCTGCTAGCACGGGTATTGGCGGTACGGGTGGCGCTGGAGGTGCTGCGGGTGCAGGTGGCGCAAGTTATTCAGGTGGACTTGTTGCGAACAACGTTAACGTTCTCAACACAATCACAACGAGCTATTCTACGAGCCCTACTGTAACAGGTACAAGCGGTAATGGTGGTGTGGGTGGCACGGGTGGTGATGGTGGAACACCTGGTACAGCTGTAGCTGGAGGTGCTGCTGGAGCTGGAGGTGCCGCGGGTGCCGGCGGAGTTTTATATACAGGTGGACTTATTGGTTTTAATAACGGTACGGTACAAACTTTCTCATACACACGGGCTAATGTGACTGGTACTGCGGGTGCCGGAGGTGCTGGAGGTATTGGTGGTAATGGTGCAAATGGAGCGGCGGGAACTTCTGGTGCTGGTGCAAACGGAGGTGTTGGTGGAGCAGGAACAGCCGGAGGTGCTGGGGGTATTGGATATGGTGGCGGTTTTGTGGGTTGGCACAATACCTCACGAACAATTAGTGATTCATTTGCGACGGGAAGTCTTACTCTTTTAGGTGGAGCGGGAGGCGCTGGTGGTGTTGGCGGAAACGGTGGAAACGGTGGAGCTGGAGCATCAGCGGGAACAGGAGGCATAGGAGGAGCAGCGGGTGCAAGCGGCGCAGGTACCGTTGGAGGTGTGAAGTATGGCGGAGGATTTGCTGGCTACAACTTGGGCACTATAAATACAGCGTACTCATTGGGATCAGTTTCTGTAACAGGAGCTTCTGGTGGTGTGGGAGGTAATGGAGGAAATGGTGGTGATGGTGGCAATGGCGGTCCAACTGGTGCCGGAGGTGCTGGAGGAGCGCAGGGTGCAACAGCGGCTGGTGGAGCTGGAGGTGCGCTTCATGCAGGAGGACTTGTCGGCTACAACTTCACAGCTGGAATTTTTTCAAATTCATGGACTGCAGGCACGGTGGTAACTGTTGGTGGAGCTGGTGGTAATGGTGGTGTGCGAGGTACATCCGGAACAGGAGGAAATGGTGGAACCGGAGCTGGCGGCGCAGGTGGAGCAGGTATTGCTGGTGGTGCTGGAGGCGCTGGAGGTGCAAGTAATGCCGGAGGTTTGGTTGGATCAAATATCACGAGCGGTTCATTTAGTAATAGTTACGCATCGACGACGGTGACCATGACTGGTGGTGTTGGTGGAAATGGTGGCGTTGGAGGCAAAGGAGGTAATGGAGGTGTCGGTGGATCTGCTGGAAACGGCGGAGCTGGTAGCGTTGGATTGGTTGGTGGAGTTGGAGGTGTCGGTGGTGCTGTCACAGGAGGTGGTTTGGTAGGAGACAACACGGGAATAATCACAAATGCGTATTCACTTGGTAACGTAACTGCAACTGCGGGTACTTCAGGTACTGGTGGTACTGGTGGCGCTGGAGGAAATGGTGGTGCAGCAGGCGGAGCGAGTGCAGGTGCAAATGGTAACGGAGCAAACGGAGGCGCTGGAGGCGCTGGTGCGAACGCGTTTTCTGGAGGTCTTCTAGGAAGCCATGCTACTTCTCTAGTTTCAAATACATATTCAGTTGGTGTACCTGTAGCAACCAGAACATCTGGTGCGGCTGGAGGTGCTGCAGGTGCAGCTGGTACAGGTGGCACGGGAGGAAGTGCTGGTAGCAGTGGTGCTGCCGGAGCTTCATCTGCTTTAGAGCGTGCCGGAGGTATAGTGGGAAATCCAGTGAGCGGTACCTGGGCATCTAGCTATTGGGATAGGACAACATCAGGAAAAACTGATGGTGCTGGAAACGCAACTACACCAACTAATACGACAGGCAAACTAACATCAGAGATGAAAGAGCAGGCGACATTTACGAGCTGGGATTTTACCACTCTTCCTATTTGGAAAATTGCAGAAGCATCTACATATCCATATTTTAATTATCAAGTTGCCCCAGACGCTCCTACAAGCGTAGTTGCTGTTGCTGGAAACGGTGAAGCAACAATTACATTTATTCCACCAGCTAGTACTGGTGGAGGACCGATTTTGTCTTATACCGTTACATCAAGTCCTGGAGGATTTACGGCAATTGGAGGTTCATCTCCAATCACAATCACCGGACTCACTAACGGTGTTACATACACATTCACTGTTACAGCTACAAATGCTTACGGGACAAGCATTTCGTCTGGAACAAGTAATTCTGTAACTCCTGCAACTGTTCCTGATGCGCCAACTATTGGCACTGCAACCCGAGGAAACGGCGAGGCGACAATTACATTTACTCCACCTGTATCTAATGGTGGATCAGCAATTACGTACTACACAGTTTCATCAAACACTGGAGGATTTGTCGCGTACGGCGGTTCATCTCCAATTACAATCACCGGATTAACAAACGGCCAGGCGTATACATTTACAGTTACTGCGACAAACGCTGTTGGAACGAGCACACTTTCTGCTACTACAAACTCTGTGACACCAGCTACTGTCCCTGATGCTCCAACTATTGGAACAGCAACAGGAGGTAATGGTCAGGCGACAATTACATTTACTGCACCAGTATCAAACGGAGGTTCAGCTATAACCTATTACACTGTCACATCAAACACGGGAGGATTCACCACATATGGTGCTTCATCTCCACTTATTGTGACAGGCCTTACAAATGGTCAGGCATACACGTTTACGGTCACCGCAACAAATGATGTTGGAACAAGCACTGTATCTAGTGCAACGAATTCTATAACACCAGCAACTGTTCCTGATGCGCCAACTATTGGTACTGCAACAGGAGGTAATGGTCAGGCAACAATTACATTCAGTGCACCAGTATCAAACGGCGGATCAGTAATCACGTACTATACAGTTTCATCAAACACCGGAGGATTCACCACATACGGTGCTTCATCTCCACTCGTCGTAACAGGTCTCACCAATGGTCAGGCATATACTTTCACCGTCACTGCAACAAACGCAGCTGGAACAAGTACTGCATCTGTTGCAACAAACTCTGTGACTCCAGCAACAGTCCCAGATGCACCTACAACTGTTTCTGCTGTACGGGGAAATGGAGAGGCGACAATTACATTCAGCGCTCCATCTTCGAACGGAGGATCAGCGATCACATACTACACGGTCACATCTAATGTTGGTGGATTAACTACATATGGTGCTTCATCTCCGCTTGTTGTAACAGGTCTTACAAACGGACAGGCATACACATTTACAGTCACCGCAACAAACGCAGTTGGAACAAGTACAGCATCAGTAGCAAGTAACTCAATTTCTCCAGCAACAGTTCCAGATGCACCAACCATCGGTACTGCTACAGCAGGAAATGGGGAGGCAACAATTACATTTACTCCGGGAGCGAGTGATGGATATTCATCAGTGTTGTATTACACCGTAAGTTCGAATGTTGGCGGGTTTGTTGTGTACGGTGGAGCTTCACCAATCATAGTTACAGGTCTTACAAATGGTAGTACATATAATTTCACCGTTACCGCCACAAACGCAGTTGGAACAAGCAGCGCATCAGTCGCAACAAATTCTGTAACTCCTGTTACAAACCCAGGTGCACCGACTGGCGTTTCTGCAGTTAGTGGAAACGGTGAAGCAACAATTACATTTACAGCACCAGTATCAAATGGTGGATCAGCAATTACGTACTACACCGTAAGTTCAAACGTTGGAGGATTCGTTGCGTACGGCGGTTCATCTCCGATTACACTTACAGGTCTCACTAATGGCACGACGTATACGTTTACTGTCACTGCAACAAATGCCTTTGGGACAAGTACTGCTTCGGCTACAAGTAATTCCGTTGTTCCTGCGACGGTACCTAATGCACCAACTATTGGAACAGCAACAGGAGGTAATGGTCAGGCAACAATTACATTCAGCGCACCAGTATCAAACGGAGGTTCAGCAATTACGTACTACACCGTAAGTTCAAACACAGGAGGATTCGTTGCATACGGCGGTTCATCTCCGATTACACTCACGGGCCTTACAAACGGCCAGGCATACACATTTACTGTCACTGCAACAAACGCAGCTGGAACAAGCACAGCTTCAAGCGCCACTAACTCTGTAACTCCTGCTACAGTTCCTGATGCTCCAACAAGTGTCTCTGCTGTGCGAGGAAACGGCGAGGCGACAATTACATTCACCGCACCAGTATCAAATGGTGGTTCAACTATTACTAACTACGTTGTGACATCAAATACTGGTCTTACAGCAACAGGTGGTTCATCACCGATTACACTCACAGGCCTTACAAATGGCACAACATATACGTTTACTGTTGCTGCAGTGAATGCCGTTGGTACAAGTACTCCGTCAGCTACTACAAACTCTATTACACCTGCAACAACTCCTGATGCGCCAACTATTGGCACAGCAACAGGAGGTAATGGTCAGGCAACAATTACATTCACTGCACCAGTATCAAACGGAGGTTCAGCAATTACGTACTACACAGTTTCATCAAACACTGGAGGATTCGTTGCGTACGGCGGCTCATCACCAATCACAATTACCGGTCTTACAAATGGCCAGGCATACACATTCACTGTCACCGCAACAAATGATGTTGGTACAAGCACTGCGTCTGTCGCAACGAACTCTATAACACCTGCGACAACTCCTGATGCGCCTACTATTGGTACAGCCACTGCTGGTAATGGACAAGCAACAATTACATTCAGTGCTCCAGTATCAAACGGCGGATCAGCAATTACGTACTATGCGGTCACATCTAACACAGGTATAACTGCATACGGCGGAACATCACCAATCACAGTCACGGGACTTACCAACGGTGTTGCATATACATTCACTGTCACAGCGACAAATGCTATTGGTACAAGCACTGCTTCAGTTGCAACAAACTCTGTAACTCCTGCAACTGTTCCAGATGCACCAACTAACGTCGCGGCTTCTATTGGAGACACAACTGCAGGTATCACATTCTCTGCTCCTGCAAATAACGGTTCTGCGATTACGTACTACACTGTGACTTCAAATACGGGCGGTCACTCAACAACAACCTATTCAACGTCCGCAACGATGACCGGACTCACTAACGGTGTTACGTACACATTCACTGTTACCGCAACAAATGCTATCGGTACAAGTACTGCGTCTGGTACAAGCAACGGCATAACCCCGGCAACTGTCCCAGGAGTTCCTCTTAACCTTGCTGCTACTGTGGGAGACAGCAGTATTGATTTGTCGTGGTCAGCACCAGTATCAAACGGAGGTTCAGCGCTTACAGATTATGTTATTGAATACAAGCTAACGAGCGGTGGTACATGGTCAGTATTCTCTGATGGTATCAGCACAACGCCAGCAACAACTGTCACAAGTTTGTCGAATGACAATTCGTATGACTTCAGAATTTATGCAAAAAATATAATTGGAACAAGCACAGCTTCTACTGAGGTTAGTGCAACTCCTGGAGCACCGGCTCAGGTCTTGATCCAGAGCTTCTCTAATTTGCTCACTCCAACAATTGCAACTAATGTTCGAATAACAAACGAAGGTTCTACTGCTTACGAATATCAGTACACATGGTGTATCACTGACTCAGCAATAAATCTTTGCGGTGGTGGCGACGATGTGTTTAGTTCAACAGCTGCAAAATTGATTCAGTCTGGTGAAGATTTTGACACCACACTCAATTCTACTGTTGCGCTTGCAGGAAATTATTATTTCCACATTAACGCGCTCTTCGGTTCAGATTCATCAAGTGCAAATCAGTCATTTACCGCTGTTTCAAGTGGAGCAACTGAACCTGACGCACCAACAATTGGAACTGCAACTGCAGGTAATGGTGAGGCAACAATTACATTCACCGCACCGGTATCTGATGGCGGATCAGTAATTACGTACTACACGGTTTCATCAAATACAGGAGGATTCATAGCATACGGAGCTTCTTCTCCAATCACAATCACCGGACTAACAAACGGCCAGGCATATACATTCACAGTGACCGCAACTAACGCGATCGGTACGAGTACGGTATCTAGCGCGACGAATTCAGTAACACCAACCGCATCAGTGACATCTGGAGGAGGCGGAGGTGGGGGCGGAGGCGGGGGTGGAGGAGGCGGATCTCCAGCGCCTGTGGTAACAAATAATGAGTGTGTTGGAGCTGACTTCAACCATGACGGAAAAGTGAACTCAGTAGACTTCTCAATCATGCTTGCATTCTGGAAGTCATACGCGCCTGCAAAAAATGGGTGCGTGGATGCAAATAAAGACAAGCAGGTAAACTCAGTAGACTTCTCAATCTTGCTCTACCAGTGGGGCAAGAATCCTGCATTATTTAAAAGAGAATAATTATGACTAAAACAACAGTATCCTATTTTGCGGCAGCGATGTTACTCCTATTCATCCCAGGCCTTCCAAAGGGCTTGTTTGCAGCCGAATTGTCTTTTGAGCCAATTTTGAGTGCGGGTAGTAGTACACCTACGGTAATTGAGGTTCGAATTGATCCCCAGGCAAAGAGATTAAATGTTGTTGAGGGTGTAATACGATTTTCCGGCGAGCCATCAGATGATTTATTTGTCGAGGTAGAGAATGGTCAATCGATTTTGCCCATCTGGCCAACTCCACCGCAGTACAATAAAGACAAGAAATCTATAAGTTTTACCGGTGGAATTCCTAATGGTTTTGATTCTCCCGGCTTACTTTTTAGAGTGCGTATTTCTTCGGCTGTTTCTGGCGATGTGACTGTTTCGTATAGTGATGGGAATGCGTACCTAAATGACGGAAAGGGAACGACGGAGGCTGTGGACTCTAAGCCGATCACAGTACATGTTGATAAGACGTTAGAAAATGCTAAAACCAAGCCTTCATCTGGTTATGGTACATATGTTATAATTCTTCTATCAATTTTGGTCGTTCTTATAGTTATTTTCAAATATGGCTTTAAAAAAAATGACAAGTAGCAGGGCAGTACGGCGAATATTCCTATTCGCAGTCGTCATTTTCTTTCTAGCATCTCGTGGCGCTAGCGCAGCAACGTTGCAGATCAATTCCGATTCGACAACACTATCGCCAGGAAGCATCACGATGCTATCTGTGATCCTAAACTCCGAAGGTGTTGCTATAAATAACGCCGAAGCAAAAATTATATTTCCGAGAGACTTGTTGGAGGTAGTTTCGATAAATAAAAACGGTTCGATATTTTCATTGTGGGTAGAAGAACCAACATACTCAAACTCTACGGGTGTAATTAACTTTAACGGAGGCATTCCAACACCTGGCTACACTGGTTCATTTGGCTCTGTAGTGACTATCGTGGTTAAGGCTAAAGCAGCAGGCAAGGCAGACCTTATTTTTGCTGATGCAGCTGTTCGTGCCAATGATGGCTCAGGAACTGATGTGTTGACGAGCAAGCAGGGTAGGAGCCTCAGTGTGATTCAAAGCGAGCAGCCTGTTACTCCAACTGTTGTGCCGGTGAATTCAACTAATCTGGCGTTGCAAATAACGTCTCCAACTCACGGAAATCAAGATTTCTGGTATAAGGATACAGATCCAATATTTCGATGGAATGTTCCAGCCGGCGCTGATGCTATTCAGACAACTATAGATAGTAATACCAAGGGCGTACCGCACGTCACTTATATTCCTACAATCAAGGAGAAATCTGTGAAAGATTTGGAGGATGGAATCTGGTATTTCAAGGTGCGTGCTAGCCGTGGTGAAGAGTGGGGACCAATCGCTACGTATGTTACTAGGATCGATAACACTATCCCAAAGATTAATAATGTCGCTTTCTCATATGATGACGACAAAAAGATACTCAACATCAAAGCAGACGTCATAGATGAAACCTCTGGGCTAGATTACTATAATGTCTATGTAAACGATCTCTTGGTTAAGAAGGTTCTTGCTGCAGAATTTACTAACGGTAATTACGGTCTTGCTTTCAATCGACCGGGTGACAATACCGTAAAATTGGTTGCAGTGGATCGTGCTGGCAACAGCGACGAAGCAACTGGTGCTTTCAAGGCATCTCCAATGTTAAACCAGGTATCTGAAGCATCAAAGGCACCAGCTAAAAGCGAATTATTAATTTCTATTGGCTCGTTTGCTATTCCAGCTCTGTATCTAGGAATAATAATTCTCTGTGGAATCTTTATTATATTTATTGGAGCGTTTAGGCTCGGGAATCATTACAGCAGGCTTCGTGGCAAATTGAAAACACGCACTGCTCTCGTACAGGGCGATAATCTAAAGGTGCTTCTGTTATTAAAGAAGCGTCTTGAAAAGCATCTCGAGATACTGCAGCAGACACGACATAGCAGAGTTCTCTCAAAGGAAGAAAAAGATATTAAGGAAGCAATTGAAGTGGATTTGGATGAAGTTGACCGAGCTATAGAGGAACAGAGTAGTTTGTCTTAGTCGATGAAATAAAAAACTGCCCCAAAAGAGGCAGTAAATAGGAGATAACGTAGGACCGCTGATCAGATATCTTGGGACAGTGGTATTACATATTGTGTCTCAACTTCGGTACCAAAGCATCATAGACTCCCACTTATTCTATAGAAACCAAGATCCAATCCAGTGCTTCCTGCAGACATGATTTACTATCTTCACTCTACAGATTAGGAAACAACTACCTTGTTCGACGAACAAAGAACGCAGCCAAATAAGGGTGACGAGCCCAAACTTCTCCGATACGATGGGAGCGTGCCATTACACCAATTTGTTTCTACGTTATCTGGGATGACTTTACGCTTTAGAAAGTAAAAGTCAATTGTAAGCATAATCACTTGCGACATTTATAAAACTCGCTAAGCTGTATTTGGTGTCACGTGCTGAATGAGCTACGGCTCAGTGCGAGTAATACACGGACAACATCTCTTGAACATATGGTTGTTTCAAGATGGTTCGTGTCCCATCAGCTAGTTGGCGGGGTAAATGCCCACCAAGGCAATGACGGGTAGCCGATTCATTGGATCGGCCGAGGTCAGCAATAATGTATACACCATGGTCCCATCAACACGCGCAACTCCCGGATTAGATACCCGAGAGCGTTGATGGGACCTTTTATATTTAAGACATTCATTTATATATGCATCGTACAATTTGATAGAATGTATTCCTATGGATATCTCCAAAACTACTATCACAACACGAGAGCCCGTTGATTTGCGTAAAGCTTTAATGGCATCGCCCAAGGCACAGGCAGCATGGACGGGCCTTACATCTATTGCTCGTAGAGATTTTATAACGTGGATAGAGAGCGCTAAACAAGCCGAGACTCATACTCGTCGAATTGAAAGAACATGTTCGATGCTTGTTAAAGGAAAGCGGCGACCGTGTTGCTACGCGGTAGTACCAATGGATATTTATAAAGCGCTTTCAGGCAATGCAAAAGCTAAAGCTTTCTGGAAAACACTTTCACCAGACGAGCGTCGCGATTATGTTGCCTGGGTAGATGCGGGCACGAAGTCAGAGTCTCGCAAAAAGAGGGCGAGTGATGTTTGTGTAATGCTTGAGGCAAATAAGGCACATCCTTAATTTTGAAAGCATACACATGCTAACGGTTGTATATCAAAAAAAATTCTCGTACACTTAACCTAATGATTACTCGAGAGCTCATTCAATATACAAAGGATCAGCTCGCTCTAGGCAAGACCAAAGGACAAATACGTCAGGATATACTTTCTACTAATGCTGGATGGTCTTCGTCGGATATAGATGATGCGTTTCGAGGTGGACCGAGTCATTTTGGTCGTCATTTTGCACTCTTCCTTTTTTTGGCTGTACTTGTTTTTGGTATGTATGCTGTGATCAACAAAGAGGCTGTTCTGGCGCTTTTGTGGGGAGAGAAAAGTGATACTGGATTTCAGAACGAACCAGCTGAAAAAAAGAATCTTCCCAGGACATGGGTGAGAACAAATGTTCCTAATCAATCACCATCGCAGACTTCGTACGAGGTTGTTTTTGATGCTCCTGCAACCGCACCAACAACCCCCAGTAATCAATCTCAAACTGGCGGTAATGTAAATGTATTTACTCCTTCCAATGAAGTAGAAGTGCCCGCGGTAACAAATCCTACAGTGGTTGTACCGGAGACACCTATCACTCCTGTCACACCAGTCATCACCGTTGTTGATCCTACTGTTGTAATTGAGAATTTTGAGACTTCGAGTGCAAATGATTGGAAGTTTTATGGTGGAGCAGAATTCCCTGGCGCGAGCGGTAATTTTTCAGTTGTATCTGGTCGCAATGGAAAAGCTGGTCGGTTGTCGTTTTCCATGAGTGGCTCAGCGCACTATGTCCTCGCCTCAAAAGCACTTTCAGTATCTGCGAAAGCATCGACAGTGTCTTTGTGGCTCAAAGCGCCTCTCGGAGTCAATGTGTTTATTAAACTCGTAGATTCAACAGGGCAGAATTTACAATTCATGGTACCTCGAACACTCGAAGCTTTTTCTTCTCAACCCGTTTGGACGTATCACACAATAAAACGTGATTCACCAGTCAGTCGATGGGCGGGTGCTGCGGATGGCGTCATTCATTATCCAATTACTTCAATCGAGGTAGGGGTTGAGCCTTCTCGATTCACAGTAAACGGGGCGCCTCGTCACTCTGTAGCATCCGGTTTGATTGAGTTTGATGATATTAGTTTTGATGCACCAGATGTTGCGGTTGACCCAAATAATTCACTGGTGTATCCACTTTCCGGATCGAATCTGCAACAAACATTTGGTTTTTCTATTCACGCTTCTGATTTTAATGACGTTGCATATGATCGACTTCGCCAATTGGGCGCTTCATTAGTGCGTACAGACTTGGCATGGAGTGAAGTTGAAAAAGAGCAGGGGGTATACGATTTTTCAAAGTACGACGAGTTAGTTTCAAAACTCAATGGAAGTGGCGTGCGGATTCTTTTCATATTAGATTACGGTAATTCTGTCTATGGTCTCTTGGGTAATACCGGTCCATCAACTGTCGATGAACGTACGTCTTTTGGTAATTTTGCAAAAGAGGCTGCACTGCATTACAAGAATAGTAACGTCATATTTGAAGTATGGAATGAACCTAATCTCGACTATTTTTGGGCTCCGAGCAGTAATCCTGCACAATACGCTGAGCTTTCTAAAGAAGTAATACAAAAAATTAAAGAAGGAAATCCATCGGCCCAAATTACTACTGGTGGAATTTCTGGCGCGGACATTGAATGGCTTTCAAGTATGCTTGCTTCAGGAGGAGCCAGTGGTGCAAGTGCAATCGGTTGGCATCCATATCAATCATTCGCACCTGAAGATGTTTTATATCCCCTTGTTCGAATGAAGCAGATTATTAGCTCTAATATCGGTGCTAATGTGCCAATTTGGAATACAGAATGGGGGTATTCATCGGCATGGTATGGCAATGGTGGCGGTATCACCGGTCAAAGGGTTCAGGCAAAGCTTGCGGTGCGACAAATAGTAACTAGCTTTGCGGCAGGTTTTCCTTTTAATACATATTACGATTTAGTCGACGACTCATCTGATACTTCAGCGTCAGAATATAACTTTGGTCTCTATAACAGATCAGGAGAAGAGAAGCTTGCAGGTAGAGCAATGAGGCTACTTCATGAACAAACGGCTGGGTGGAGAGTTTCAGGCTTTATTTCGACACAATGGGGAATTATGCACTTGCTTAAGCTTGAGCGAGGCGCTGAAGTAAAAATTATTGCTTGGCTTGAGAGAAATCCGCAAAGCTCAAATGCTCCAATTTCAATCGCGTTACCGCTAAACAAAAGACCTTCATCCGTGATGAATTTTCTAGGTGCAGCAATGACATATGATACCAAAGGGAATCTTTTTTCTGTGAATGTTACCGACGAGCCTTTATATATTGAGTTTTAGAAAGAGAGGAGTGTTCCAACGAGAGCAAGATACACAAACCAATATCCGGAATTTATACAGAAAAGTTTCCAAGATTTTCCTTCCCATCCAACAAAGTTAAGTGCTGGCGGAACAATAAATCCAAGCCAGATATAGAACACTACCCAAAGTTCAGAAGCGATGCCTGATGTTCCAAGATAGGTGTTGCTGTGTGTGATTGAAAGAAGGAGAACGTAGCTTGCGAGAATTGAGCCAGCAAATGACAGAAGAATGGGTTTTAGCATCATTTTAAATGATGGTTTCTCTGTGGGCACTGGAATTCCGGCAAGCTTCATCCATTGCTTACCAAAAAGTGGGCCGTACCATATAAATCCAAGTACGACTGATAAAACGGGTGAAATAATAAGAGCGAGATAATTTACGGACGCTTCCATAAAAGTTACATATTATTTAATAACCTAAATAGTATATATCGGTTTTACTTTATTTGGGCATGGTAGAATCTTGCTACGTATGACACAGAATCAGGCGCTCGAAATACTTAAAACCGGAAGAAATGTCTTTGTAACAGGGCCCGCAGGCTCAGGTAAGACGCATCTTATAAATAAATACATCGCGTATTTGAGGGAGCATGACATTGATGCAGGTATTACAGCATCCACGGGAATTGCAGCTACTCATATGGGCGGAATGACAATTCATTCATGGGCGGGTATTGGTATTGCCGCTTCACTTACACAAGGAGACCTCGAATCAATGTTTGAAAAAACGTACCTTACAAAAAGATTTAGTCGGGTAAAGGTGCTCATTATAGATGAGGTGTCGATGCTCCATCACTTTCGGTTTGATCTTGTAAATAAAGTTCTTCAAAACATGAAGGGTAATGCAAAACCGTTTGGTGGAGTTCAGCTCGTACTGTGCGGAGATTTTTTCCAGCTGCCGCCTGTTTCCAGACAAGGTGAGCCTGAAACACATTTCATATATAGCTCTGAGTCATGGAAGGAAGCGAGATTTACCATTTGTTATCTTTCGGAACAATTTCGTCAGAAGGATGATTCGGTGCTTTCTATTTTGCATGAAATTCGTAAAGGGGATGTGTCGGAGGGTTCACGAGAGCTTTTGCAATCGAGATTTAACGTGCGAACGACTAATTTTGAACCTACGCGACTTTTTACGCATAATGCGGATGTCGATACTCTCAATGAAAGCGAGCTCAACAGTCTCCAGAGCGATGAGGGAACTGTGTACTACATGGATACGAAGGGTAGAGACCCTTTGGTTGCCACACTTAAAAAATCTTGTCTTGCTCCTGAAGTGCTACGACTCAAAGTGGGTGCTCGTGTGATGTGTGTAAAGAATAATTTTGAGGAAGGATATGTGAACGGAACACTTGGTATCGTAATTTCATGTAAAGAAAATCAAGATCCAGTTATTCGTACTGCTTTGGGTAAGGTTATCAAGATTGAGCGTGCATCATGGAAGATTGAGGAGGAAGGAAAAGTGAAGGCGGAACTTTCACAGTATCCGCTTAGGCTCGCATGGGCTATTACGGTGCATAAAAGCCAGGGCATGTCCCTTGATGCAGTTGAGGTTGATCTTTCAAAGTCATTTGAGCCTGGAATGGGATATGTCGCCCTTTCTCGGGTAAGAACACTTGATGGGCTGACGATTTTGGGAATGAATGAAACGGCGCTTTCTGTTCATAACGAAGTGCTCGAGTTTGATGCGGAACTTCAAGCGCTCTCAGCTGAAGCTGAATCGGATCTGGAAGAAACAAAGCCAAAGGATCTCAAAAAGGAACAAGAGGACTTTCTTGATCTCAACCGGCCGCTTCCAAAGGAAAAGAAGTTATCGACATTCGATGAGACCTTGGAGCTACTCGAAGAAAAGAAAAGCGTTGAAGAAATAGCTAAAGAGAGGGGAATTACCCAGGAAACTGTTGTTGCTCATATTGAAAAGTTGCTTGAAATGAAAGTGCCGGTTGATATTTCATACTTAAAATATGAAATAAGTGTCGCACACTGGAAAAAAATCGATAAAGCAATTAAGGAACTGACTCAGGATACTGACGAGGTGATGCTTTCGCCTATAAAGAGTAAGGTTGGTGCAAACGTCTCGTTTTTGCATATAAGGTTGGCGAGGGCGATCATGGGATTTGCGCCAGGAAAGAAAGAAAAGTAGAATCGCTTTGTGAAAAATAATATCTTATCTCGAATTTTTGCAGTACTTGTGCCGGTTCTAATACTTGTTGGTATTTTTTATTGGATAGCAAGTGGTGATGAGAATACTTTGGTGATAAAGGGAAGTAGCTGTGAAAACATGCTTTTGGAAAGGATGAAGACCTCGGGTGTATCATATGATGTTTTAGATGAAGAAGTTTACACAGGACAAGTTGCCGGGGTGCGTTTTGATGGGAATTTCCCAGAAGCTAAAATGTTTCAGACTAAAATCCGTGAGGCGGCTCAGCAGGGGCCTAATTTTGCAGGTCACTATACTGTAGCAACCTGGGGGTGTGGTTCGGGATGTCAGCAGCACGCTGTCGTAGATGCTCAAAGCGGTGACGTTATTTCATTTGGGATCACAACCGAAATGGGACTCAAGTATTATCCTAATAGTAGGATTTTAATAACAAACCCCGCAGAAAACTTTCCGAAGATTTTAGAGGGAGGTATGACCAAAAGCGAAATTGAGACGACCTGGTCAAAGCTTCCGCGAGAGTATTATGTGCTTACAGAAAACGCTGACACTCCTTATCTTGAGAAAATTTGCACAGAGAATCCTTTTGAACAAGGAGTATAGAAATTGACTCATGTAAAGCACCGTTCTCAAACGGTGTTTTTTATTTTTTCTTCAGAATTTCTTTCATATTTCTTGAGCTCTATTTTCTATTGTTGATGCGGACAGGCAATTCCGCCTCGTTCTTTCAAAACAAAATACAAACTACCTCGTACTCCAATGAACATTGGATCTCTCGGGCTTTTCACAGCCCTTTTAGTGTCAGTGGTGCGGCTTTCAGCTGCAACACTTGTGTATCAACCAAGTCCGTACAAGGGTAAGGATATTTGGATCTCAAGTTATTACAGCTATAACGACGATTATGGTGTGAATGATGGTCGTCTGCGTGTTGGTGGGTGGGGTGATTGGTACAATTCAGCACTTAAGTTTGATCTTGAAGGATTACCCAAAAATCCTACTCAAGTTGTGCTGGCGCTCTATCCATTTCCCGCAAATGATGGATCAACAACTGTTTCATCAAATGTTTGGCGGCTTACGAACAACTGGGATGAAAATTCTGGTTGGCGTAACACTCAATGGACTGGGTATCAGTTGGGGACGATTCCAGCGCCGACAAATCATATGTGGCAAGGCATGATCATTACTTCTACATATAATCTGTGGAAGTCAGATCCTTCGATAAATCATGGGATTATGCTTGCGCCGACAGCCAATAATAATCGTCTGAATAATTACTTGAGCTCCGATTATGAGACAAAGGGTTACCGGCCATACTTGCATATTACTTACGATGAGACAGTGACACCTCCTAACTTTAAGCTGCCGTTACCAGGCGGAAGAAGGTGGGTTGTGACAACAGAAATCGGAAGTGGGGATGCGAAGAGTCCGAGTTCTGTTCTCGACTCACATATTGGGAGTAATTATTTTTCTCTCGATTTCGGCACAGGAAGTATTCCAGCATATTCAGGACCTATTCCTATCTATGCATCTGCGGCTGGAAAAGTAATTGTAGCTACGTATAACCAATTCAACGGAAATCACGTCGTGATTGATCATGATTATGATGGGAGAGAAGATACCGGTTTCACAAGCAGGTATCTTCACTTCAGCAATTGGCCGTCAGTGTATGTTGGGCAGAATGTGACGCAGGGACAGCTCCTTGGATATATGGGGAATACTGGTGATGTAATTAATGGAGGCGTGCATCTGCATTTCGGGATTAGATATAACGGCTCAGGCGCTTCTTCAGTTAACGAACTATCGTTTGTGAAGCTCGAAGGATGGCATATGAAGCAGTTTCAAACTGAAGTGGATGGAACGGGGAATAGGAATATAAATTCGTATTACACATCGACGAACACTCCTTGATATCTAACAAGTCATTCTCAAAAGAATGACTTTTTTATTTATCCCAGATGTCTACAAATGAAGCACAGGGTGGAGCATCTTTAGCTTCCTGTATTTTATGCGACATGATTACCGTGGTTTGGTTCTGTGGTGTGGAGGATTTAATTTTTTCTATGAGTTCGGCACGTATATCTTTAAAATTTAGATGTATTCTCAAATTTCCGTCGGGCAGTATTGAATTTACAGTGTTTCCAATTCTGACTGTATTAATTAAGTCCTCTATGAGCGGATTGTCATTTTTGGTCACAACAAACGCGTCGCAAGATGTTGTTCCGTAATAGAATCCATCGGCAACGCGAATTTTCTCATATTGCATATAATACCCAGTCACAACATATGGAGTTGAGGTCGCTTGCGCCTTTGGTATGACAGAAATTTCATCGACATTTGTCTGAGCTGGGGTAATTTTCACTCCAGGATTTAATATTGTCGGCTTTTTCGCTAGTGGATCAAGCACAAATGAAAGACCTAGCACAACCAACACCACACCAGTCCAAACGAGAGTCTTACCAAAATTTGTCATGACACTAGGATATCAGACCCAAGATAAAGAAAAATTAAACCAGCTGTGAGCAAGGTGTGATTGACAGACCATACAAAACCTGCTATTATCATCCTACAACCTTAATTCTCCTCATTATTAGGAGAAAAAGTGCTCTGAATCTTGTCATGTAAGTGACCTAAAGACTCGGGTCACACCAATATATGACATCAATAAAAATAGCTGAAGCAGCTTCTCCGGAAGCAGTTTCTTTTAAAAGTTTACACGTAAGCGATAAAGTTCTTGCAGTTTTGGAAAAGAACGGTTTCGTCACGCCAACACCTATCCAAGCAAAGGTGGTACCTATCGGTATAGAAGGCAAAGACATCATCGGTATTGCTCAGACAGGAACAGGAAAGACTCTCGGGTTCGGTATTCCTATGATAGAGCGCTTGCTCGCCAACAAAGAGAAACGAGGTCTCGTACTTTTGCCTACGCGAGAACTCGCACTACAGGTAGATGAAACACTTCGAAAAATCGGTACTCCACTTGGCATACAAACAACAGTGCTTATTGGAGGTGACTCAATGGGACGACAGGTTCGCGATCTTCGCTACGGTCCAGACATCGTAATTGCAACTCCTGGCCGACTTATCGACCATCTTAAACAGGGAAATATCAAATTCGATCGAGTTGGAATTCTCGTCCTCGACGAAGCAGACCACATGTTTGATATCGGATTTGCTCCTCAAATTAAAGAAATCGTAAAGAAAGTTCCAAAGGACCGACAGACGATGCTTTTCTCAGCTACTATGCCGGAGCCTATTGCTCGACTCGCAACAGAGCACATGCAGTTGCCACTTCGTATCGAAGTTGCACCAGCAGGAACTGCTAACAAAAACGTTGAACAAGAAATTATCATTGTTGAACGAAAATCTAAATTTAATCTTCTCGTAAAGCTTATTGGCGAACATCCAGCTTCACCGGTTCTTGTATTTACTCGAACAAAGCATGGTGCAAAAGAAATTGCAGAAGATCTAAGACGAATTGGTACGACTGCAGCAGAGATTCACTCTAACCGATCGCTTGGCCAGAGACGCGAAGCTCTCGATGGATTTAAGAAACATAAGTATCAGGTTCTTGTGGCGACTGATATCGCAGCACGAGGTATTGATGTGAAAGACATTAGCCTTGTTGTTAACTACGACCTCCCAGAGCAGTCAGAAGACTATGTACACCGAATCGGCCGAACTGGTCGTGCTGGAAAGGAAGGTAAGGCGGTATCATTTGCGACACCTGATCAGAAGCGAGACATTATGGACATTGAGCGACTCATTAAGAAGTCGATTCCAACAAAGAGCCATGAAGGTGCAGCTATGAGCTCATATTCAGCTCCACGACCGTTTTACGGCGGTTCAAGGGGTGGATATAGAGGCGGAGCTTCATCACGAGGCCCACGACGATTTGGACCACCTGGCGCATTCAAGGTTCACACTAATCAGCCATACAAGGGCGGCGCACCACGATCATCATCAAGCACATCAGCACCACAAAGCGATCGACCATCATACGGCGGATCACGCGGCGGTGGATTTGGTCCACGAAAGCCATTTGCAGCACGAGGCAGCAAATTTGCTCGACCACTCAAGACTGACGCATCAAAGTCAAAGACTTTGGGTGATGGTTACCGAAGAGTTTTCAGAAAAGGAGTACGATAAAAAAAGCCCCCGGAATTACGGGGGCTTTTGCATTATGATGCAACCCTCATGGGCTGATCAACAAACTTTTCGGTCCAACCATTCGCTTCTGCCTTTGCCTTCCGTTCCTTTGCCACGGTGAGCGCGTATTCAAAGGATTGAATCGGTATCCTGTGACACGGACCAAGGGGCCTCGTTTTGCGCAAAGACGGCTTGGTATTATCGTGAATAAAGAAAATGGGTTTGGTGTGGAAAGAGCTTCCAACAGGACCCGGTACGGTCTTTCTGATTTCGATTGTTGCGGAACTTACAACGTCCGGGTGTCGTAACGTGGCGAAAACAAATGCACAACTGCATACATCTGTCGCGAAGTTTTTTGGAGGATTCATGTATGGAACAAGGGTTGATCTGTGAAGTAGACTACAACTACTATCGCCAGAAGTCAAGTAACGATTCCTTTTATTATCAGGCTTTTTAAGGTACTCTAGTGTTCTTATGGCTTCTACTGACGTAGTGCTTAGATTCGATGATGTGTCATTTGAATATGGACACAACAAGCCCATCCTTGATGAGGTGGATTTTTCTGTGCGTCGAGGGTCAAAAATTACGATCATGGGTCAAAACGGTGCAGGTAAGTCCACAATATTTCAGCTCATAACAAAGCATTTAAAGCCTGAGTCTGGGTCAATAAATATTACCAATGGTCAGACAATCGCTATTTCAAGACAGGTTATTCCTCGTCCAGAGCTCGAGCTCAACGTTCGAGATTTTTTTCAGAAATGTTTTAAAGAAAAGATTTACGATATTGATCCGCGTATTGATGCTGTTTTGGAAGCAGTAAACTTTCACGCACCTAAGGATAGAATCGTAAAATCATTCTCAGGAGGACAGCAGGCACGACTTCTGCTTGCGTCCGCTCTTATTCAAGATCCAGACATCCTACTTTTGGATGAGCCGACAAACAATCTCGATAAAGCTGGTATCGAGCACCTTACGCACTTTCTCAAGAACTATAAAAAGACGGTTATTGTGATCTCGCACGACGCAGAATTTTTGAATTCATTCTCTGACGGAGTTTTGTACCTTGATGTTCATACTCGAAAAGTTGAACAGTATGTTGGCGACTATCTTGATGTGCTCAAAGACATCACAGCACGAGTAGAAAAAGAAAATCGAGCAAATGCGCTTTTGGCTAAGGAAATTCAGGCAAAGAAGGATCAGGCAAACATGTTTGCTAATAAAGGAGGGCAGATGCGACTTGTGGCAAAGCGTATGCGAGAAAAAGCAGAAGAGCTCGAAGAGGACATTGTCGAGGTTCGAAAGGAAGATAAGACCATTCGACCGTTTACAATTCCTTCTCAGCCAGATTTTACAGGTGTGATACTTAACATTACGTCGTATAAAGTTATAAAAAATCATAAGGCAATTAGACGAACTGCAAGCGTTAAGCTCAAGCGAAAGCAGCATCTCTTGCTTCGTGGTCCAAACGGTATCGGCAAATCAACTCTTCTTGAAGAGCTTGCTTCAGGTAAATCAGAAGGTGCAGTTATCTCAGAAGGTATTCGTGTGGGTTATTATCGACAAGATTTTTCTACACTTAATTTTGAGGATACCGTGTATGAATCACTCCTTTCTGCATCTGCAACTCATATTGAACAAAATATTCGCGCAACCGCTGCAGGCTTTCTCATTCATGCAGACATGCTTGATACAAAAATTGGCGCTTTGTCAGAAGGGCAGAAGGGTCTTGTAGCATTTGCACGACTTGTACTTCAAAAGCCTGGTCTACTTATCCTCGACGAGCCAACAAACCATATAAACTTCCGCCATATCCCAATTATTGCAAAGGCTCTTGATGAATATGAGGGTGCGATGATTCTTGTTTCTCACGTTCCTGAATTCGTCTCTCAGATTCGCATCGACGAAACTCTTGATCTCGAGAAGTAGGCTTTTGTGAGATAATCTAACTCTAATGAAACATCGTATATTTACGACGTCTGAAAGAGCCTGGGATGCAATGCAGGTGGCTATTGCTGGGGCAAATAAAAGCGTCTATTTACAGATGTATATTGTGGGAGATGATCCAGAAGGACGCGAGTTCTTGGGGGAGCTTGAAAACGCTGCAAAGCGAGGAGTTCGTGTGATAGCGCTTCTTGATACGGTAGGAAGCTTTACGCTCGACAATGATTTTGTTACCCAACTAAGAACCGCTGGGGTAGAAGTTGTCTTTAGTAGTTTCTTTTTTCAGCGCATGCATCGGAAAGTTTTGATAATTGATGAAACTGTTGCGTTTATTGGAGGTGTGAATGTGGGTAAAAGTTATGCTCGTTGGAAAGATCTTCAGGTTGAAGTGAAAGGGAGCGTTGTTCATACTGTTTTACGGTCTTTTGTTCGTATGTATAAAAGGTGTGGTGGTAAGGAAGAATTTGATACTACTATACCGCTCGTGGGTCCTATGAAGAAGGCAAAGCTCTGGTTTATAGATCACGGCATTGGTAAAAGGAGCGGATTGTTCCGTGAATACTACGAAAAGAGGTTAAGGCAAGCGCGCTCATCGATCGTGCTTGTAACTCCGTATCTTTTGCCGCCAAGATGGTTTATTGCAGAGCTTCATCAGGCTATTATTCGTGGGGTAAGTGTGGAAGTTATTTTGCCTGAGTACACTGATTATCGAATGATAAACGGAGTTAATCGTTCCTTTGCATCTTTTTTAAATTCAATTGGCGCGAGATGTTATTTTATGCGAGGAATGAATCATGCAAAGGCGATGATTGTAGATAATAGAGAAGCGGTAATTGGCTCACTCAATCTCGATCGACTTTCTTTTAATTGGAACATTGAGGCGGGAATATTTTTTAGTGAACCAGATATGATTCGGGATCTTTTGGTAATTGTGGATGAATGGAAAAAAGATTCGCGCGTGGTGGAAAAAGGCGAAGCGAAATTTAGGTGGTATGACTTTCCAGTGGCTTCTTTATTGCGTTTATTTGGATTTTTGCCTCTTTTCTAGATTGGTTGACAAAAGTAGGTTGGTGGGTTAGTTTGCATGTATAACCCTGCAATTCTGAAGCCCTTTATGAATATCTTTATAGTGGTAGCTGTACCAAACATGCTGCCTTTCGACGAGCCGATTCCGGTCATCGCAAGGGAATATGATCCTCGTCTTGCGTATCTAGCCGCACACGCATGCATGATCGATCGGCATTCAATTTACATCAGAGTTTCCATCTATGAAGTCCCCCACGACTATGACATCGAAAAAATCAAAAACCGCCAGCCTGAAATCCCGAAACCAGTTTTTACCGCGTATGAGGATCTCGGGTACAAATGGCGGCAAGAAGTCGACCCGCGTTTCGAGGACAGTGCGTCCGTAGCAATCGTGGCGTAGTGGCACATTTAGTCAGTGTCTCTGCCGGATCAAAGGATCCGGTTTTTTTATTGATTAAAGCTATGTGTAGTAAAATGGATATTAATAAACTTAATACATGAAAATAATACAAAAAGGGGTTTCTTATAGCTCGAACAGACTTAAGCAACTATTTTGGACTTCGTTGATTATTTTTAATTCAGTTGCAATTGGATATGCTTGCTGGTCTGCTGTACAAAAGAACCCAGATTTTTCCAATCAAACCAAACTCTTTTTATTACTTATCGCATATGGTGGGCTGGGTATGTTTTTCTATTTTATTAGACATAGATTTATTGACCTCATTATTAATAATATTTTAGGAAAAAGAGGGGAAGATTCGATTGCGAATGTGCTTTCCGAGAGTCTTGATGATCGTTATACATATATTCGTAATTACAAGATGTCTTTTTGGGGTGATATTGATGGTATTTTGGTAGGTCCTTCAGGTGTAACTATTCTTGAGGTTAAGTATTATTCCCCGAAGAGTTTTGAAATATTAAATGGAGTTTTTTATCGAGTCGATAAAAATAAATTTAAAAGAATTGGCCGTAAGCCGTTTTGGCAGATAGACCAGCAAAAAAGATATTTGGTGCGTGTATTTAATGAGCAAAACATTAATCAACCCTATATTCGCACTTTGATTGTTTTAGCGCATGGTCATTTGATTAAAATTTTTGGGAAAACTCATACCTATGTCGTAGAAAAGGATAAGCTTCTGGAGCAGCTGGGTCGGGATATTAATGATAGGTTTTCAAAGGAATATGTAGAGAGAGTAGTTAGTATCCTCAATAAATAATGCCCCCTAGTAAGACACGTATTTACTGATGTGTGGATATATCAAAATACAACCCCTGTGTGATAAAATCTCTGGATGAAACGAATATTTTTACCATTAGTGTGTGCGTTGCTTGTTGTCGGAATTTTTTATTGGGTAAGTTCAGATAAGAAGGAATCAGGCGATACGTCAAAACTTTCAGACAAATACATGCTCGACTATGCGCTCGACGGAGAAGAGCCGGTGGTTGAAACGCCAAAGGCACCAACAGCAGGTACAGCGCTTCCAAATACTACAAACGATAACAATAAAATCATGACAGCTACACTTAAGACAAATTACGGTGACATTGTAATTGAATTTAATCCAAGCACACCAAAGACCGTTGAGAACTTTGTAAAACTCGCACAAGCAGGTTTTTATGACGGCACCAAATTCCACAGAATCATTAAAGACTTTATGAACCAAGGAGGCGATCCTTTGACCAAGGACGATTCAAAGAAAGCTTACTGGGGCACAGGTGGTCCTGGATATAAGTTTGCTGATGAAATAGGTGCAGATAATTATAATCTTCCAGGCACTATTTCGATGGCGAATGCTGGTCCAAATACCAACGGAAGTCAGTTCTTCATCAACGTAGGTGATAATAGTTTTCTTGATACCAAGCACACCGTATTCGGCAAGGTAACAAAGGGTCTTGAAGTTGTGATGACAATCAACTCAGTCAAAACAGGTGAAGCAGACAGGCCTCTTGAGCCCGTCACACTCCTCAAGGTTGAAGTAAAATAAATCACGTATGCCGTTTCGGTTCTTCATACGACGGAGACGATCGACGCGATCGAAGACCGAATACATAAAGCACAAGGAAGCTGCGCGGGAACTTGTTCTGCGCAGACTTTCGTATTTCAATCAATTCTATGGGTATAAGGTAGGAAAGGTGGCGATTAGAAATCAAAAATCTCGCTGGGGATCTTGTTCTACAAAAGGAAATTTAAATTTCAACTATAAACTTGCCATTATTCCGTCTCATCTTGCTGATTATGTGATTGTCCATGAGCTATGCCATTTGGGTGAGTTTAATCATTCACAAAAATTTTGGGATTTAGTTGCAAAGACAATGCCGGGGTATAAAGAAATGAGGAACGAGTTAAAACACATTGCAATGTCATGTATATAAAAGTAACCGCAAAAGCAGGTTCAAAGAAGGATGCTGTATCAGAAAAGAACGGTCGATATATTGTTGAGACGCGCGCAAAAGCAAAAGAAGGTGAGGCAAACGATGCTGTGCTTATTCTGCTCGCACGTCATCTAGGCGTAGCAACAAAACAGTTGTCGCTTGTTCGAGGTTCTGACAGGCCATCAAAGCTCTACATCTTTATGACTGAAAAGCATCTGTAATTTATAATTTCGTGCCTTATTTTCTTTACATACTCAAATGTTCTGACGGCACGTTGTATACAGGAATAACAACTGATCTTGAAAGGAGGGTGCGAGAACATAATATGGGCAAAACTGGTGCAAAATACACTCGAATACGCAGACCTGTCGCTTTGGTGTATTCGAAACAATTCAAAGACAGGTCAAAAGCATCGATCGCAGAAGCTCACATGAAAAAGCTCCCTCGTTCAGAAAAACTAGCACTCGTGGATGCAAGCTGTTAGGCTGTGCTTATGAATGAAATACATACAGATGAACAAGAGGGCTTTCCAATGAGAATAAACAAGTATCTTGCTATACAGGGCAGGGGTTCTCGGCGTGAAATGGATAAACTCGTAGAAGAGGGAAAGGTGCTTGTAAACGGTAAAGTTGCTGTTTTGGGTACGAAAATAAATCAAAGCGACAAAGTAGAAGTGCGCTTTCACGGTACAAAAGAAAAACAGAGAGGGAACCAAATGGCTTTAGACAGGCGCTCAAGAAAATTCCACAGAAAGTAGACTTGCGCTCAGTCATAATTTTGATGGGTAATTTAAGTTATTCACAGCTAATCTCTTGCAGGTGAACTCTGGTTCACCTATACTAACTACATAAGATTAACGGCTTAAACAAACGATTATGACAAAACACGCAACAATAAAGGCACTTGAATACGAGCTTGATATAATTAACAGGCAGATTGATATGAAGATAATTACAGGCAGGGCATACAAGAAGGATGCACTTCGTCACAAGTCACTCCTAGCCCAGCTTCGCAACCTTAAGGCTCAGGAAAGCTTTAGCTGGTTTAATCGATTCTCACATACGTTTGCGACGTTTATGTTCTAAATTTGATGATAGATACTTACAAGCAAAAAATCATAGCGTTCTACGAAAAGCATAAAAGGATGCCTGGCTATAAAGAGCTTATGACTCTTACTGGTTTCAAATCTAAAAATGCCGTCTTTAAGCTGATTTCAAAACTCGTAGATATGGGGATCCTCTCCAAGGATTCTTCTGGACGAATCACGCTTGTCCGCAATGCTGATGAAATTCCTATGCTTGGATTGGTTGAAGCCGGCATCCCTACGATCGCCGAAGAGTCTGTTCTCGACACGCTCAATATCAATGCGTATCTAGTAGAAGACAGAGAGAGTTCATACCTGCTCGAGGTCAAGGGTGACTCTATGATCGAAGAAGGAATTCGAGAAGGTGACCTCGTGGTTGCGGAAAAGCGCTCTCATGCAAAAGAAGGTGAAATTGTCATCGCCGAGGTTGATGGTGGTTGGACAATGAAGTTTTACAGAAAAACTAAAAGCGGCCAAATTTATCTCGAGCCTGCTAACAAAAAGTATAAGCCAATCTACCCTGAATACGATTTAAAGATTGCTGCGGTTGTAAAAGGAGTCATAAGAAAGTATTAAAAAACCCGGACCTGTGTCCGGGTTTACGATGCTGCTCTACTGTGAGAGTGGAAGGTAGCGATAACCTCCGCTTCCGTCGATTATTGCCTCAAGGCTTTTACCGCTTTTTTCATGGCCAATAAGGGTGCATTTTTTGATAGAGGAGTTATGGCTGCTGCCATATTTGAGTCCTGTATCGTGGAGTATGCATGTAACCCGCTTGATCCCACCTTCAGAGGCGGCAATGACATTCTTTGCCCATCCCATTGGGACATGGATAAAGTGAGGATCCGCAGGAGGGTGTACAGGTCTTTCTCCGTTAATTACGAGAGAGTTACCGATAGATGTAATGGCTGCCCAGGTATGCAATGGTTTTCCATCCTTGTGACCATTGAGCAATCCATAGCGACCAAAGATATCATCTTTCATATCAACGCCTAGTCCAAAATCCCGTAATTCACCCACGCCGTGCTGAGCAAAATGTACACGGACTATATCTGCTACCTTAAGAAGCGGGGTCCATCCCCACGACGAGGCTGCACTATCATTAGATCCACCAAAACCCTTGAAGGTGGCTTTGACGATCTGCGGGAGCACGGTTCTTACGTCTGTAATCGATGACATGTTTTTCCTTGTTGCCTTAAGGCAACTGCATGAGGAACAATGGATAACCGGACTGCGATAGCAGGCCAATAAAGTTTCCGCTCTACATACTGCCATCGAAATTATGAGTGTCAACTATGGTAAGATTTTCACATGAATAAAATATTTCTCATTATCGCTTTGATCCTCGTGGTAATTTCACTTGTCATATTTTTACCGAGGAATGAAAAAATAAAAAACTATCCTCCAAAGGATGGTCCAATTGTTGCATTTGGAGATAGTCTGGTTGCAGGTAACGGTTCGACCCCGGGAAATGATTTTGTTTCGTTGCTTTCAACTAAAATCGGCGAACCTATCATTAATTTGGGTATTCCTGGGGATACAACAGCCGGGGGACTAGCTCGCATCGATAGTCTGTTTGATGAAAATCCTCGCGTCGTGATTCTTCTTTTGGGTGGAAATGATTTCATAAGAAAAGTTGCTCGTGAAGAAACATTTTCAAATCTTCGAGCGATTATCAATAAAATTCAGGCCAGTGGATCGGTCGTGGTGCTTTTGGGGGTACGAGGAGGACTTCTGGCTGATAGTGCAGACGGTTTGTTTAAAGATCTTGCAAAGGAGACGGGTTCAGCATACGTGCCCAATGTACTTAGCGGACTTTTTGCAGACTCTCGCTATATGTCCGATGCGATACATCCAAACGATGCGGGATATATTCGAGTCGCAGATAAAGTATATGAAGTCTTGAAGGATGTAATAAAATAGAATGGAAGAGATCCAAAGAAAAGAATTCGAAATAACCGTAGCAAAAGCTTTTGATCGCTTGCCTGACTGGATAAAATCAAAAGTTACCAATGTTGCTATAACAACAGAAGATTTTGTTGATACAGAAACAGTTGCCGATATGAACCTTGATTCATATATGGATCTTTTGGGTTTGTATAAAGGTGTACCACAAACAGAAAGGGAACATGGCACAGGTTTTGCGTATCCTGATACAATTACCATCTATCGTATGCCTGTTATTGAAGAATCACTCGTATCGGGAAAAACTGTAGAAGAAGTGGTGTTTGAGACACTGTGGCATGAAATCGCACATCATTTTGGTCTTAGTGAGGCCGATGTAGAACGACGAGAGAAAGAAGAATTTGGAAATTAGTATGAAAACTATACACGTAAAAGATAAAATGCAGGATGGGTATGAGTACACGCTCACGGCGCCCATGGGGAAAGAATTTGATCCAGAGTTTAAGCCGGACCTGACTCCCAAAGAGATGCTTGAACTCGGGTCATTTGGCGGTAAGTACATGACGGACTGCACGCATGAATTTCCTGCTGATTGGTTTGAAAAGGCAAAGCTCTGTCCAGAGAAACATGACGCAAAACTTAATTTTTTTAAAGTGAATGCATCACAACCGCTTTCTGTATGGAAAGAGAAGGGTTGGATTTATAAAGATGATCCACGTGGTTGGTTTCAATGGTACTGCAGATACTTTATGGGACGACGAATCCCTGACGAAGATGCGCGCCAGATAAAGCGCTGGAAGGCAATGCGAAGGCATATCGCTCAAGTTGCCCATAAATGCAGAAAAGGTGATTTTTCGTGTAATACCAGGCAAAGACAGGCGCTCCTGCACTGGGCCTACGATTCGAGGAAACTCTAGGATAATGGTATTTAATGGCTACGTTGAGCCGTTTAATCGCTTGACTTTTGTATTGATATTGTGCTATAATACATAAGTAAAAGTTCATTGAAGTTGAGTCTGGAAAGAGAGAAACGATCGACTTGCTGGCACCATGCCATGCGGATCTTAGCTTTCAACCAGACTTAACAATGGCCAATCTAATCGTAAACGACTGCCCTGTAATCAAGCAGCTCAATCATATACTCGACGGTCTGAGTACTGTTGAGCATATGGGGCTCGCTACGTTAATTCAAAGTCTAAGGGTAAGGGGATTTGGGAATCTTCACCTTGTGGACGCAATTCTTGCAGGTAAGATCTGGGAAACAGATTTTACAGTGAGCCTACCATTTAAAAAGGAGGTTCTCATGGCAAAACTGCGCTTCATTGCTACATACGATTCCTGTCTCATCGGAAATGAGTTGAGAGTAGATGATATCCACGAAAATTTCCACAACCGAGGAGTTGTAGTGTAGACGATTCGTCTAGACTCTCAAGCCGCACTGAAAAGTGCGGCTTTTTTTATTTCTTTTTCCCAGAGTCAGTACCTGCAACCCAGCCCGTAGTCCAGCAGAGCTGAAGACTATATCCACCAGACGGCCGATCAATATCAAGCACATCGCCAATCAAATAGAGATTTGGAAACAAACGTGACTGCATAGTCTTGAAATCAACTTCTTCAAGCTTTACACCACCTGATGCAACAATTGCTTTTTCCTTGCCCAAGAATCCAACTGGAGTCATTCTCATGTCTTTCAAAAGCTTTACTAGGGTAAGTCGTTCTTCTCGAGAAACTATATTGACCTCTTTTTCTGGATCGAGTTTTGTGAGATCAAAAATGGTTGAACAGAGCGCCGGTGTCACGAGATCTTTGAGCGCATTCTTAAGTTTCTTATTCTGATTTACTTTAAATACCTCTTGAACCTTTAGATCAAGTTTTGCATTATCAAAATCCGGCATGATATCGAGAGAAAGTTCGATTTTGTCTCCCGGCTGTGCGTATTCGATTGCTTCGCGTATTTCTTTTGAAAAGTTTAGAACGAGTGGGCCGCTGATGCCGAAGTGTGCAAACACCATTCGACCAACGCGTGAAAGTGTTCGCTTGTCGTTCTCAAGAATTGTGATTTTTGCGTTCTGATGAGAAACACCTGAAAGGTCTCGTACCCACTTTTCTTTTATTTTTACGGGAACAAGTGCTGCATCTGGTGCAACAACGGTATGGCCGATTTTTGAAAGCCAGCTGAATCCTTCACCAGTAGAACCGGTTTCCGGATGAGATGTACCTCCGGTCGCGAGGATGTATGACTTTGCAACAATTGTTTCCTTTTCAGTGTTGAGGCCTACAATGACGCCGTCTCGAGCGTGGAAACCTTTTGCGGGGAAACCTGTAATTACTTCCACTTTGTTATCTTTCATGTACTTTACGAGCACATCATAAACCGAACGTGCTGTGTTTGAAGCGGGGAATACACGCCCTTCGTTTTCTACTTTAGTATCCATTCCTCGAGAATTGAAGAAATCCAAAGATTCTTTGACTGCGTGTTGAGCAAATGTAGAAAAAAGAAATTTACCCTTACTGAGTTTTGAGAGAAATTGTCGTACGTCAGGCGTATCATTTGTCACATTGCATCGTCCTCCACCGGTGATAAGAAGTTTTTTACCCAACCCTTCATTCTTTTCTAGGAGTATGACAGAAGCGCCAAGCTCTGCGGCTCTTCCTGCGGCCATCATACCTGCTGGCCCGCCGCCAATAACGGCTACATCATAGGTTTCCTTCCTTGGGTGTCTCATGTGTGATTCAGGCTATCACGATGGGTCACATAAACAAAATCAAAGTTTATTTCGTACTATACTGTGACTACCTAACCATTATGGACAAACAGAAAATTACCCTCGTCATTATTCTCGCTATCTTCGTTACGAGTATCATGTGGATTGCCTTTAGTGACCAGCCAGACAAAGATGCGGCAAGTATTCCTGATGTTGTAGAAGTTCGGGATGGTATTAGCTATACAAATACTGACCTGGGATTCGAAATTGAACTGCCTCAGGGCTTTACCTACAATGAAGCATACATAAACCAGACTCTTGGTCCGGGCCGAGAGATACATGGTGTTGAGTTCCGTATTCCAGCATCGCTCTCGACTGGCACAAATCTTTCTTCAGATTCACATATGGCAGTAGAAAGACTTTCAAATTCAACATGTAAACCAGAGACTTTTTTACTTGATCCACGTAATACTGAAACAATAAAATTGGGTGAGAATACGTTTGTATTCGCACAATCATCGGATGCAGGCGCAAGTAATTACTACGAAGACATGGTGTACATCACCTCAAAAGGTGAATATTGTTATGCGCTTAGATATTTTATACACTCAACAAGTATAGGTGTGTATGATCCGGGTACTGTGCTTGAGTTTGATAGGACAGGACTTATCGCCACCTTTAATAAGATCGCCACAACCTTTAAGATACGATAATTCTTTACGTACCCATGAAAAAAGTAGCTTCAGTTTTATTTGCTCTGTTGGTCGTAAGTGCAATTATATATTTTGCATTAGATAGAAAGGTGCTTGTGCCGAGTGGCGGAGATGTAGATGTGCAGCAATACACATCATCAGATTACGGTGTTTCGTTTAACTACCCATCTAATTATTTTCTTGAAGAAAAAAACGTCGAAAGCACAAGCGGTAATCACCAGATCGTTGTGCTTACTGAGGATACAGAAGAGAACAAAGACATACGTGAAGGCAATAGTCCGGGTAGAGAAGGTCCTACATCAATCATGCTCAGTGTCTATACAAACCCTGACAGTAAGCCGTTAGACGCCTTTATTAAGGATTCAGCAGATCTGAGTTATCAATTTGCCGATAGAAAAGTATCTACTACAAGCATTTCTGCACTCGAAACATACGAATCAACATGGTCAGGATTGTATGAAGGTAAGTCGTACTTAGTGTCTCGTGGCCAATTTGTATATACAGTCTCTGTAACATGGCTTGATCCAAGCGATAAGATTCTTACAGATTTTGCAGACATGGTTCGTACGCTAGTAATACAATAATATTTAAGCAAAAGTAGAGCTCATCGGATCTCATTTGATATACTTGATTATATGGAGAGAAACAGATCACCCTGGATACATCAACTTAATCAAGAAAGAAAGATACAAACTTTGCAGGAAGACATTGTAACGGATGTCGTGGTTGTAGGCGCAGGTATTGCTGGTATTTCTACGGCATACTTTATTCTTAAAAATACCAATAAGAATGTTGTAGTAGTTGAGCGTGGCAAACTCGCTCACGGTGCAACGGGTCATAACGCCGGACAGATCGCGAGCTATTTCGAACGGCCATTTTACGAGCTTGTCGACGAGTTTGGGCTTGAAGCGGCCGCAGATGCTCAGCGATCAATCGAAAGTGCGTGGGAGCTTTTGGATCTAATGTATACAGAGGCAGGACTTACCGTGCCACTTTCTCGATTTATTGGGCAGGCTGGTTTCTCTACGTACGATCAGGTCGTCCGACATTTAAAAGATAATGTATGTCGAAAGAAGGCAGGATTGAGGACAGAGGGATTTAAGATTGCAGAGACTGCACCCTTCATTGAGACAATACCAGCGGAATATAAGGATTTTTATGAGGTTGTGCCGCACATAGAAGTGCTTGAGGCTCTTCAAACATCTAATACCGGGTACTTTGCAGCACTTTCATATCAAAAGGGCTGTTTGAACTCAGCTCTCTTTTCTCAGGAGATTGTTGAATATCTTTCAAAAGCATATAGCAAGAGATTTTCACTATATGAGCACACGCCAATAAAAAGAGTATCAATGCACGATAAAAAGGCGATACTTGATGCAGATAGGCATACGATTACCGCTTCAAGAGTAGTTTTGTGCACAAATGGCTTTGAAGGTATGAAAATTATAAATGAAGGAGGGCTTGAGATTGATACCAAATTTCATCACCTCATACGAGGAATGGTGGGGTATATGTCTGCGTATATTGAGCCTATGAATAAGCCGCCAACTGCGATTAGCTATTTTCAGGCTGCGAATACAAGTGCGAGCGATCCGTTTGCAGAAGATCCGTATTTTTATTTAACCCGCAGACAATTTGATTCAGAGCAGGCTCCAAATTCGAACCTTATTTCAGTAGGAGGTCCGGAGTTTTCTCTTGAAGACAGAACAAAGTATGACGCAGATCTTGATTATCCTGAGGAAGAAAAACAGAGCATCGATGCATTTGTGAAATCAACGTACGATCCCGATCCAAACAAAAAAATTGATTACCAATTCACGTGGCACGGACTTATGGGCTATACGCCATCAGGAGTCAGAGTTGTGGGGGAAGAACCTAAAAATAGGATTCTCATGTACAACCTAGGCTGTAATGGGGTCGGGATTTTGCCTTCTATTTATGGAGCAAAGAGAATTTCTCAGATAATTGCCGGGGAAAAGGTATTAGCATCAATCTTTGATCCTAAATCTTAAATATGATTATAAACGAAGGCTTTAAACCGAAACGAAAGGCCGATACAAGACTTCCTCCGGGACAGTACGAGGAAAAGGGCTTTCCTGTGCTTTCACTCGGTCCTACGCCCACTGTAGAGCCAGAAAAGTGGAAGATTACGGTAGATGGACTGGTAAAGAATAAGCTTGCTTTCAATTGGCAGGAGTTTAGGGCATTGCCTAATGAGGTCGTGACAAAGGATATTCATTGCGTCACCAAGTGGTCAAAGTTCGATACCGTTTGGCAGGGAGTGTCGCTTGATCAAATATTAGCGCTTGCAGAAGTGTCTCCTGACGCCACCCATCTTATTGCACATTCATATGATGGATATACAACGAATCTTCCTCTTGAAGATATTCGAGCAGGCAAGGCTTGGGTGATGTACATGTTTGACGGCAAACAGTTAGAGGCTGAACATGGTGGTCCGGCACGACTTTTTGTACCGCATCTTTATTTTTGGAAGAGTGCAAAGTGGGTAAATAGGTTGGAGTTCGTAAAGGGTGACGAGCCTGGTTTTTGGGAGGTGCGCGGATATCACAATTATGGAGATCCTTGGAAGGAACAACGATATACAAATGATTAATAAAACGAACAGCGCTGGTTCTTGGGTGAAATCTACTCTTGTCGATTCTGAGAAAGCAGCTTCGAATGTCATGAAGCTTCGGTACCATGTGCCAAACTGGCTGGGACACCTTGCAGGTCAACATGTAGATGTGAGACTTACCTCGTCAGACGGCTATATAGCTGAGCGTAGCTACTCAATTGCAAATCCGCCCGGATCAGGTGATGTCATTGAGCTTGGCGTGGAGCTCTTGGACGATGGAGAAGTTTCGCCATATTTGTGGACTCAGAAGCCTGGAGATACGATTGAGATCCGAGGTCCTATTGGCGGGCACTTTGTTTGGAAAGGTGAATCTTCTGCACCTCTAGTTCTCATTGCTGGTGGTGCTGGTATGGTTCCTCTCATGAGCATGCTGAGACATGAGGTGAGAAATGAAAATAAAGAGAGGACAATTGTTTTTATAATAAGCCTGCGAACACTCGATCGGCTTTTGTACGAAAAGGAACTTGAATTGATTAAGGCGGAGTATTCGAATGTGAAGATAGCTGTAACGCTTACGGAATCGGTGCCAGATGGTTGGACGGGATATTCAAGAAGGATCGACCATGAAATGTTTGAGACTGAGCTGGAAGGTGTGAAAAATCTACATCCTGAGATTTTTGTGTGTGGTCCCACAAAGTTTGTTGAAGCGGCAGCTAAAATTCTTATTGAGGAATTGTTTGATCGCGATTTGATTAAAACTGAGCGTTTTGGGGGTTAAAGAAGGGAAGTGAGAGGAAGGGATAAAGAAAAAAGGCCCCGGTGCGCAGAGCGCACCGGGGCCTTAAATTAAACTGCGATTCGAACCGCAGGCTTCGAAATCAAATCCTTAATAGGACATCTTCTATCTTTCCTAATGATGAGACGCCGTGCGATATTTACTCTAAGTGTATTTCCACTAGAGTCTTGAATCGTGCCATGGTCACTACCAATGAGCGCGATAAGCCAAAATTCTTTCTCTTGAAAATTAAACACTTTGATACGCTTCTTGAAGGCCTTCTTAAAGCGCTTAGACTTAAATACAACACTATACGCAAAAGGAAAAGTCTGGATCATATAATGTGTTAAACCTGGGTTTGCAAAGAACAATCTGGAGGCTCTATTCTTATCTTTTTTACAAATTTGGTCAATTGTGGAAAAGGGGGATTAGGCGGGGGAATTGAGTATTTTTCTCAAATGATCACTATTGACGTTTATTAAGGTTTGTATTCTAGTAATTTAGCCAATTTTAGAGTGTGGGAGGGGTGTGGATAACTTTTTAAGCACTCTGTCCTTTAGGCCTTGTCAAACTCCAAAAAACATCGAACTCTCATAAAGGACAAAATTTCACTCGCGTCAGTCGTACGTGTCCTTTATGTGTCCTTTATAGCATTTAATAAACCAATCGCAGATAGGTCTCACCTTTTCTTTGACTTCGGAACGTATTTGCATAAGGTTGATATATAACCAGCTGTACGAAATGAACCCTATTCGACTGAATTTCGGAATCTCAATTAAGAAAGCCTTTGCCGGGGCTCTCCTTTTGGCGTACGTACTGCAACCTTTTTCTGTATTCGCTGACGAAGGTGGTTTTAACTTCGCACCAAGCAATCCCTCAGTATCTGGACCATCGACAGGCCAGCCTAATACGGCTTATACGTTCACTGCTTCAGCAAACGATCCTGAGGGCGATCAGGTCTCATACGGCTTCGATTGGGACAATGACGGAACTGTGGATAACTATTCAGGCTATGTTGATTCAGGCAGCTCAGCTTCGGCGTCATATACATGGTCAGGACCAGGCACTTACACTATTTCAGTAGTCGCTCGCGATGTTTGGGGACAATACTCTGGCTTCTCATCATTGATGATTTCTGTTGCTTCTTCAAATCCTAATCCAAATCCGAACCCTAATCCAACTCCTAATACTGCCCCTTCAAATCCATCTCTCACTGCCCCATCAACAGTACAAACAAATACACCTGCAACTTTTACCGCAACGGCATCTGACGCGCAGGGTGACAGCATTGTGTACGGTTTTGATTGGAACAATGATGGTACAAGTGATCAATTCACAGGCGCTGTATCTTCTGGTTCATCGGCAAGCGCTTCACATGAGTGGTCTTCTGCGGGGACATATACAGTTTCTGTTGTTGCTCGAGATATGTCAGGTGCTACTTCTGGATCATCACAATTTACAATTACAGTAACTACACCATCGAATCCTCCTGTAAATCCTCCTGCACCTGTTAATGTTGCTCCGGGTGCTCCACTACTTTCTTTCAATGGCACAGCTGTTAATTCTGATATTACTTTTACCGCAACAGCAAGCGACACCAACGGAGATCAAATTAATTATGGTTTCGACTGGAATGATGACGGTGTTATTGATGGTTACACAGGTTATGTTGCTTCGGGTGTTTCAGCGCAGCTTTCGCACTCATGGAGCGAGGTTGGTACATATACAGTAAAAGCGTACGCTCGCGATATTTGGGGCAATTTTTCAAGCGCATCTCAGATACAGGTCAATGTTACAAGCACTGGTCCAGTTGTAGTAAATACAGCACCGAATACCCCATTTGTTGGTGGTTCACAGAATACAACGGTAAATGTTTCAGAAGGTTTTACGGTAACAGCTTCAGATCCTCAGGGCGATAGCGTCACCTATGGTTTTGACTGGGATAACAATGGTGTTGTTGATGAGTACACTGATTTTATGCCATCAGGCACCTCAGCAAGTGTGAGCCATTCATGGGCATCTGCTGGCAACTATACATTTAAGGTATACGCTAAAGACACATGGAGCGCAGTTTCTAATGCCACTTCATTTACAATATCGGTCACAGGCACAACAAATCCCCCTGTACAGCAAAATCGTGCTCCAAACGCTCCGACGGTTACCTCGAATGGAACTGCTATAAATTCAAATATTACCTTTACTGCTTCTGCAACTGATCCAGATGGAGATCAGCTTAATTACGGTTTTGATTGGGACGATGATGGCGTTATTGATGACTATACTGGCTTTGTACCATCAGGTGTATCTGCCCAGCTTTCACATTCATGGCCATCAGCCGGAACTTACATTGTTGCTGGGCACGCTCGAGATATCTGGGGTAATTTTTCAGAAGGAACCTCACTTGTTATAACGGTTACGTCATCTGGTCCAGTGACTGTAAACACCGCACCGAATCTACCTGTTGTTGGCGGAAACACTGCTGGTGTGGTTGGTGTTTCAGAAAGCTTTACTGTAACAGCTTCAGATCCACAGGGTGATGATCTTGTGTACGGTTTTGACTGGGATAACAATGGTGTTGTTGATGAGTACACAGCAACGGTACATTCGGGCATATCTCAGGCTCTCTCTCATACATGGAATGAACCAGGCACGTATTCATTTAAGGTGTATGCACGAGATGTGTGGAGCGCAGTATCAACTCCAGCAGTCTTTACAATCACCATCTCGTCTCCTGTTGTTAATCTTCCTCCAACCAATCCTTCGGTTATGGTTGCTGGTTCTACTATAAACAGCCCAATCACATTTACAGCACTTTCTACTGATCCTGAAGGTGATCAAATTTCATACGGCTTTGATTGGGATAACGATGGTGTTATTGATGAATATTCTGGCCTTACAAGCTCTGGTGTTTCTGCTGCCGCATCTCATGTGTGGACTACCAGCGGAACCTATACTGTAAAGGTGTATGCAAAAGATGCCTTCGGTCATTTTTCTGGAGCAACAACGGTTGAAGTAACAGTAAACGGAGTTGTGGTGATCGTAAATACAGCCCCAAGTGCACCTACAGTAGCTGGACCTACAACTGGTTATGTAAACGAGACATACACGTTCGTGTTTACAGCGACTGATCCACAAAATGATGAAGTAAAGTACAGTGTTGATTGGAACAATGACGGCACGGTAGATGAATATTCTGCTTTTGTACCATCTGGCACTTCAGCTTCACTTTCTCATAGTTTTAGTGCAGAAGGAGTATATACATTCAAGGCGTTTGCTCAGGATAATCGCGATGCGGTTTCAAATCCAAGCACGTTCACTATTTCAATCTCAAATCGAACAACAGTCGTGAATCAGGCACCGCTCGTTGAGCTTTTGGATAGCCCAGCTCAAGGAATAGTTAATACTTCTTATTCATTCACCGCTCGTGCTACCGACCCTGAAAATAACCCAGTATCCTATGCGTTTGATTGGGATAATGATGGATCTATAGGAACTGTTTCTGGCGAAGAATGGTCATCTGAGGTCACATCAGGAACTTCAATCACTCGATCTAATTCGTGGTCAACATCTGGAACCAAAACATATCGTGTTTTTGCTCGTGATTCACTCGGCGCACAGTCTTCAGCTTCTGCTCAGATTGCCATAACCGGAGGTCCAACATCTGAAAATATTAACTTTACCGTCTCTCCAGCAAGTGGTCTCTCAACAAGCGAAGCTGGTGCAACTGCCGCATTTACTGTCGTTTTGGACTCAGCACCGCTCGCTCCTGTTGAATTGAAGGTGCAAAGCAATGATTTGACTGAAGGTACTACTGCGCCCCTATCGGTGCTTACATTTAGCCCTTCTAACTGGAATGTAACCCAAACTGTGGTTGTTACGGGTGTAGATGACTCTCAAGATGACGGTGATGTTACTTATAGTGTCCAAATCGGACCAGTTGTCAGCCAGGATATAAATTGGAGCGGTCTAGGTGCAAAGGCTGTTTCGCTTGTAAATATCGATAATGATGGTGGTAATGGCGGCGGCGGTACAAATCAACCGGGTTCAGTGTCTTCGTTTAGTGCTAATCCAAGCACCGTACTAAGTGGTGAAAGCTCGCTTTTGAGCTGGAATTCATCAAATGCAACTGCCTGCCTCGCTTCTGGCGCATGGTCAGGATATAAGTCGGTTTCAGGTTCTGAGTCTGTGGGTCCGCTTACAACTACCGCGACAACAGTACTTACCTATAGCTTGAGCTGTGGAAACGTGTACGGAACCTCTACACAAGATGTGACGGTAACAGTAAATCCTAACGGTGGTGGCGGAAACAACAATCAGGCTGCAATCACATCATTTACCATAGACCCAAACACAATAACGAGCGGCGGCTCAGCGACTCTTGCGTGGACATCTTCAAACGCTAACCTCTGCGTGGCTTCAGACTCTTGGACCGGTAGCAAAAATACCTCTGGATCAGAGTCAGTCGGTCCATTTACGACTGATTCGGCTATAACCAAGACTTTTAGCCTAGCCTGCGGCAATGCTACGGGTACATCTACGAGCTCAGTGACATTGACGGTGAACCCTACTACGGGTGGTGGCGGCGGCGATCCAGTGCCAGATTTTATACTTGCACCTATATCAGGCCTTGTTACAAGTGAAGGTGGTCTAGCGGCTGTCTTTACTATCCGACTCTCTCGAGCGCCGGGAGCAAACGTCATGTTGCCTATAACAAGCTCTGATTTTTCAGAAGGTACGACATCGACTTCAACCATTCTCTTTACACCTTCAAACTGGGGTACAGAGCAGACAGTAATTGTGACTGGTATTGATGATTCTGATAAAGATGGGGATATTGCATATGCAGTAGTGATCGGAAACTCTACAAGCACTGATTCTGTGTGGAATAACCTTGCTTCTAAGACGGTTTCGGTTACAAATACAGATAATGATGGAACTAGCGGTGGTGGAGGAGGTTCATCAGGAGGCGGCGGAGGTGGCGGTGGAGGAGGCGGAGGCAATAACTCTGGCCCATGTTACGGCTTCAACTGCCCTGCAACCACTACCCCTACTACAACAGGACCTGGAGGTGTAATTACATTCCCTACGGGGGGTGGTTCTGTTGCTGGAGCAACAACTGGTCCGGAATATGTATGCCCTGCTGGAAACTATATAACAGTGTTTATGAGGATCGGGGCTGACAACATTCCTGCTGAAGTGCGAAAGCTTCAGATATTCCTTAATACAGAAGAAGGAGCTGGACTCATTGTCAGTGGTGAATTTGATGCAGCTACTGAAGCAGCGGTAAAGAATCTTCAGTCAAAGTATTCGGAAGAGATTCTTGCACCATGGGGAGTTACTGAACCTACCGGCATTGTGTATTTGACTACTACACGTCATATCAACACGGTCATGTGCGAAGGTGGTCCAAAGGACACTGTCCTTTATCCTTCGGCTACTACAACGGACGGCCTCATTGGGGAGGCTACATCTACTACAAGCCTTGAAAACCTAGCTCTTTTGGGCATGTTAAAGGGAATACATTGGTACGCGATCCTCATAATCCTGCTCATTATACTGGGTTCTGGCCTCATAATTTCGGCAATAATAAGAAAAGACCGTCTCATAGACGAAACATACACGACCTTTATAAAGGGCGCTGCAGTCCTCGCGATAGGAACTGTCCTTAATGTCCTTAATAGCTTGTCCTTTATACTTAACCCTCAGTGGTTTACTCAGAAGACTGGACTTACGCTTACATGGCTTATTGGACTCGATATATTTAACCTTGCTGCCCTCATCGTCGTTTGTCTTGTAGGTATCATTAATCTCTATACCCGAAGCACTGATTCGAATCAGTAAACAAGCCAAGAAAGGCGGTCGCCTGTCTACAGGCGACCGCCTTTCTATTTGGTATACTCAATCACATGAAAACGAATACATCGAATATTGTTATTGGTCTTGCAGTCGTATTTATCATAGGAGGTATGATCTGGTATTCCCAGATGCCTGGTAAGTATGATGGCTTTGCAGGCTGTATTAAGGATAGTGGTGCAACATTTTACGGCGCATTCTGGTGCCCACATTGCCAAGAGCAAAAGAAGTTGTTTGGTAAATCAGCAAGCAATCTTCCATATGTCGAATGTTCAACAGTTGATGGCCAGGGTCAGCTTCCAGTCTGTAAAGATGCAAAAGTTGAAACATACCCAACATGGGAATTTAAAGGTGGTACACGACAGACGGGTACCCTTTCACTTACTGAACTCGCATCTTCGACTAACTGTGAACTTGTAACTGACTAAAGCAATGCAAGCACTCGCAACGAGCATGAATAATTTGTGGAGCGTTCTCGCAATCGTTGCGCAAATAATCTCGATTGTGATTATTGGGATTATCCTTACCCGGAAGACTCCAGCGTTTCTTTCCACGATAGTTTTAAAAATTTCAAACAATGCCGTGCTTGTGGTTTTTGTTGTCTCGCTTCTTGCAACATTAGGTAGTCTTATATATTCAGACGTAATTGGATATGAGCCGTGCAAATTGTGCTGGTTCCAAAGGATATTCATGTATCCTTTAGTAATACTTTCAGCACTTGCACTCTGGAAAAAAGATTCAAAGATTCGCATATATGCTCTCACACTCTCGATCGTCGGAGGTTTAGTCGCACTGTTTCACTACGTAGGACAGCTTGGATTTAACCCTTTTGGACTTGAGTGTCTTGCGATTGGTTATTCTGCTTCATGCGCAAAAAACTTCGTACTTGAATTTGGTTATATCACTATCCCTGTTATGGCGTTTTCTGCCTTTCTTCTTATTTCGACGACACTGTGGCTCTCGCTTCGAGATTCTAAAGCGGCGGAGGATACATATTAATTAGAAAATTTATGGAACTATTTGTAAGCTCAGTAACAATTACGACAACCTTGGTGCTTATGGTGCTTGGGGTAGCTATGGCGATCATACCTATGCTTCCGGCGCTGGCGTACATGTTTGTCATCGCGCTCGTGTTCGCTATTGTGGATGGCTTTACGCTCCTTTCATCCAATGATCTCCTTATACTCTTCGGTTTCGTCGCAATATCATTTGTCGTTGATCATGGAGCAGGACTTCTTGGTGCAAAGTACGGCGGTGCTCATACAAAATCCCTTGTTTGGGGAATTGCAGGTTCAATAGTAGGCACACTCACGTTCCCTCCACTGGGTACATTTATAGGGCTTTTCTTGGCAATATTTTTTGCCGAAATTTACTATAAAAAGCCACATGATAAAGCTTTAAAAGCGGCCGGAGGAGCACTTCTTGGAACCGCGTTTGGGGTAGTGGCAAACGTAATACTTGCCATCGCATTCGTTGGGTTTTTCTGCCTCTTTATCTTTCTTTAGAATACGTAATGCGTTTTCGATCGTACTAAAGAGGGAGATGTTATACTGAATTCATGTTAACCAAACCAAGACTCGTAATAGGTATCGTTGTTCTAGCGCTTCTTGTGTATGCGGCTTTGGCTTTTGATGTTCCATATAGGGACAAGGTAGACGATTTTGTTACCTGCGCAGCGATGGGTAATCCTGTGATGGAATCATATCCACGACAGTGTAGGGATAAAAAAGGGAACTTGTATGTAGAGGTAATCGCAACCACCACAACAAGTGATTTAATCCGCGTCACAAGTCCATTATCAGGAGCGCTTGTTTCCTCTCCAGTTTCGATAAAAGGAGAGGCAAGAGGAACCTGGTTTTTTGAGGCATCGTTTCCTATTACAATTCTTGCAAAAGACGGAACCATCCTCAAGGAAAGTTTTGCTCAGGCAGAAGGTGAGTGGATGACAGAATCATTTGTCCCCTTCTCTACTTCGATTACGTTTGACGCAAAAGGAAATACCGAAGGAATAATCAGGTTCAAGAAAGACAATCCTTCGGGCGATCCTGAGAGGGATTTGTCTGTAGACATTCCCGTGTTGTTTGGATCTACAACAACTGGTACAACCACAACCAAAGCATGTGTCATCACTGGTTGCAGCTCTCAGATTTGCTCGGACGAAGATATGGCATCAACGTGCGAGTATCGAGAAGAGTATGCATGCTACAAGACCGCCACATGCAAACGGCAGGCTGACGGAAAGTGCGGTTGGACCCAAACAGCGGAACTTAGTTCTTGTCTTATGAATTCATAAACATATGCCCAACGAAACACTTATCCATGCAGACATTTTCTTCTTTATCACTACTATTGCTCTGGTAGTTATATCAATAGGTTTATCGATTTCTTTGTTCTATATCATAAAGATACTTCGCAACATTCGCGATATATCTGATAAGGCAAATAAGGAAAGCGATGAAATTGTTGCTGATATACAGAGATTGCGGAGGGCTGTACGGGATGAAGGTGTAAAATGGAAAGCAGTTTCAGATTTGATTCGCCTCTTCTTTTCAAGAAAGGCAAAAAAGGTGAAGGAGGTTACCGATACGTTTAAAACTAACCATAAATAATCCATGACGCAAAAGAAAACAACAAATAAGGCAGGAGCGGTTGTAATGAGCATCGCAGGACTTACGGCAGCAGCGGTAGGTGCGTATTATTTGTACGGACATAAGGATGCAGCAAAGAACCGAGCGAAGATAAAAGGATGGATGCTAAAAGCTAAGGGTGAAGTCCTCGAAGAGCTTGAAAAGGCAAAGGATGTAACCGAATCAGCATACATGGGCGCTGTAGACACTGTTGTAAAGAAATACAATGAGCTTAAGACTATCGATCCAGGAGAGCTCGGTGAATTTATGACAGAAATGAAAGATCACTGGAGTGGTATTCAGAAGACCCTTGGTAAGGCACCAATAACAAAGAAAGCAGCTCCTAAGAAGGCAAAGAAGTAGTCATATATGAAAACTTCGTGGGGAAACGTTGCGGGCTGGTATGACGAGGTTGTAAATGATCCTGACTCATATCAGGTTCAGGTTATACTGCCGAACGTTGTACGTATCACTGCACCCAAGAAGGATGACAGGGTGTTAGATCTTGCCTGCGGACAGGGATTTTTTTCCCACGCTTTGGCTGCACAAGGGGCGACGGTGACGGGTATAGATATATCTCCGGAACTTGTCTCAATAGCGAAAAAACACGCGGGTCACACCGAGGAATTTTTCGTTTCATCAGCAGATAACTTGTCGAAATTTAAAGATAAGAGTTTCGATTCTGTTGTCTGTGTCCTTGCGATTCAGAATATTGAGCGTATGAACGAGACGTTTCGTGAGGTTGGTAGAATCCTAAAGAATGGTGGAAAATTTGTCTTGGTTATCAATCATCCCGCATTTAGGATTCCTGGTAGGACAGCGTGGGGCTTTGATGAGAAGGCGAATGTTCAATATCGTAGGGTAGACGGCTATATGGCAGAATCCCGTACACAAATAGACATGCATCCGGGCAAGGAGGTTAAAGAGACGACGTATTCGTTCCATCACCCACTTCAGACGTATTCAAAAATGCTCGCCAACTCAGCTTTTGTCATACGACGAATCGAAGAATGGATGTCACACAAGGAAAGCGAAAAGGGTCCCCGAAAATCTGCAGAGGACAAAGCGCGAAATGAAATTCCCCTCTTTATGTGTCTTGAGTGTATAAAGATATAACTTTACGCTACATCTGTGATAGCTCTTGTGTATCTAAGACCGTAGAACATAAGTAGTCCGAGGAATACGAACAATCCTTTAATATCAAATACTGTAAAGAGAAGTGTTGCGACGATAGGCGAAAGAATATAGGCAAACGGCCTCATCATACGCGAGAAGCTTATGATGTTTGTTCGTGTTACATCTACTTTCTTAAAGAAGTATGTTTCAGCCATGACTTCGATTGCCGCAGCTCCAACTCGGGTAAAGAAGAGCACAATAGTCCAAATGACAGGGTTATGGTCATTTATAAATGCCATACAGATAGTGCTTATAGCAATAATCATAAATCCCATTGAGAGGATCTTTTTTTCGCCGTTTCTATCTGCCAATCTGCCAAGAGGAGCTTCCAGGAAGGTAAAGGGAAGAAGCATTATGGTAAATATGACGCCGATTGTAGACCAAGCAAAACCGGCGGTATTGTGGAGGTAAATCGGTGTATAGATAATCATCCATGCATAGAAGAATTGCAGAAGGAACTGTATAAGAAGGATTGCTTTGATATTTCGATCAGCCCAAACTTCCCCAAAACTTTTCCAAAACGGCAATCGGCTGTATGTGGGTTCCTTTGTGTTGCCAAGACCAAAAAATACGAGGGCAATGACCGGTAAAAGGAGAATTCCGCTGGTTGCATAAATGTTACTGAAAACATTATCACCAAGAATGTGGGAGGCGAGAATTGGTGAAGAAAGCCACGCGAGGTTGAGAATGGTGAGATACGTGCCTCGGATGCTGCCTGTTTTCGTATTCGACGAGAAACCTTCGAGAAATACATCAAGGGTAAAGTTTATGAGAGAAATCGAGACGAAGTTAAGCATGAAAGCCGAAATAATGGCGAGAGTTTGTCCGCCAACAGTGAGTCCTGCAAGTGAAAAGAGCTGGAGAAAAAGAAGGGCGAGTGTTGTTTTAAAATTTCCAAAACGCCTGAGGAAACCAGGCATTTCTATAAACATAGCAATTGCTAGGATTGAGCTTGCGGTATAGATAATACCTACAAGCTTCTCGCTCGTGAATTCAGCGAGGAAGGTGGAATTAACATAGGTTGGAATTGCGTAGCTAAGGTTATATACGCACCCAATGACGTACATAAGCACGCGTTTCCTTGAAAGGGACTTTTCTTCAGACATACAAAGAATTATATCAAATTTAGAAATAAAAAAGTGCCGCGTACTCGCGGCACCTGGCTCAAACATAGTGACTCCTTCTTTTTTTCAAAGTTCGCACCTCCTGAGCGATTTTAAGTCGATCTTGTGGAAGCGCATTTACTTTCAATCGCTCCAATCGGACGATTTCGGCATCGATTTCGGCAACATAGGTGTCCGCCTTTTTTGATGAGTTAAGGATGGCTGCAATGAAGTCAGAGATAAACGTAAGCATGGGAAGAACAACAGTACATAGCCTATAGGATTCCCTTATTTAGTCAAACAAAAACCGCCCGGAGGCGGCTTTTGCTTTATATTGTGAGAAGTACTGGGATGACGACTGGTCGTTTCGCAGTTTCCTGGAAGAGATGTCGTGATACCGAGTCCGTGACGTTTGCCTTGATCATTTCAACGTTGAGTGGGTTCATACCTCGTGCAGAATCCTCGATTGTATCCTTGATGATATTACGAGTGTCTCTCAAAAGGTCCTGCGACTCACGAAGATATACGAATCCTCGAGAAATAATATCAGGTGATTTTCGAAGTCGTCCTGTCTGAGCATCAAGAATTGCAAAGACAATAAACATACCGTCTTGTGCGAGCATCTGTCGATCTCGGATAACAACCTCCTGGACATCACCCACAGCAAATCCGTCTACAAGCACGAGATTTGATGGAGCCTTTTCCTTAAGTACGCGGATAGACTTTCCTCCATCGTAAATTTCTACGATAGAACCGTTGTCTGGAACAATAACGTTCTCCTTTGGCACACCAATAGACTGAGCGAGCTCTGAGTGCTGGCGGAGCATGTAATGCTGGCCGTGAAGTGGCATAAAGAATCGATACTTGATTTGCTCGTGAATCCACTTGAGCTCATCTCGGTTTCCGTGACCCGATGCGTGGATGTCAGAGTCAAGATATGTGATAACCCGCGCCTCTGATCGGTAAAGGTTATCCTTGAGCTTTATAACCGCATTGTAGTTGGTAGGGATGATAGATGAAGAAAGAAGTACGGTATCAGTCTTTCGGAGCTGTACGTGCTTGTGCTGCTTTGTTGCCATACGCATAAGCGCAGCAAACTCTTCACCTTGAGCACCTGTTACAAGCATAACGATTCGATCTGGCGGATAGTTATCGATCTCTTCAGCCAAAATAATATTTTTTACATCAAGAAGCTTCAAGTGTTTGATGATCTCGATGTTAGTCTTCATGCTTCGGCCTTCAACAACAACTTTCTTGCCGTACTTTTCTGCGGCTCGAATAATCGCGATGATTCGCTCTACCTGAGAGGCAAAGGTTCCGATGATGAGACGTCCTGATGTTGCCTTAATGAATTTTTCGATGTTTTCAATAACAACAGTTTCAGAAAGAGAAAATCCTGGTTTCTCAATAGAGGTTGAGTCCATGGTGAGAAGGAGAACTTCTTTGCCGGCAAACTGCTTGTACTGTTCAACTTCTTCTTCTGTAGGAACGCCTTTAACATTGTCTACTCGCACATCCTCGATAAACACAATGTCTCCGAGAGGAGTCGTGATTACAAGTCCCATTGAGTCAGGAATTGTGTGAGAGATAGGGAACGTCCTTACTTTCATAGTTCCACAGTTAATTGTTTCGTTACCTGTGATTACTTTGATATCGAGAGGCTCAAGATGAGGAAATTCCTCCTGGCGCTTCTGGATCATGATTGCTCCGAACTGTCGTGTATAGACCGTAGGATATCCGATTCGATCAATAACGTATGGAATACCACCGATGTGGTCGAGGTGTCCGTGAGTAATAAAGAGAGCCTTGATACGATCTTTTCGCTCTTCAAGGTACTTGGTGTTAGGCAAGATATAGTCGATACCTGGAGTTGCTTCGTCCTTGAACTGGAAACCAGCGTCGATAACGATGATGTCGTTTCCAACTTCAATCGCTGTCATGTTCTTGCCGATTTCTTCTACACCTCCAAGTGGGATGATTCGTACTGCGTCACCGATAGGTGGAATAGGCACTGATACTGATTTATCAGCAGGTGCGCCATTAGGGCGAGTTCCTCCTGCGCCGAATCGGCGAGGTGGACGCTTGTTTCGCATCATACGCTTTAGATTGCCGCGTGACATTGGCGGTCGTGAGCCTGTGTGACCTGTCGTATGTCCTGGTGTATGTCCTGTGTGTCCACCTGGTCCACTGCGATGTCCTCGATTAAAAGGTCGGCGATTACCACCTCCTTGCCTCATAGGTCCTCGTGGAGCACTCGATGCTTCAGCAGGCTGGCTTTCCGTCTTTGGTTGATTCTGTTCGTCCATTATATTTATGTATTAATTCCGGTAGTAGTTTTTGACATCGATGGTCTGTGCAAGACTCAATGACAAAAAACACCACCGGTTTTTTGATTATTTATTAATTATTTCATCTTCATCATCAAGAAAGATATTCCAGACATGGTCTGTCTTTACATACCAATCGTTTACTCCAATGAATCGATCTGAAGGTGTCGTGATTTCGCCAAGTTTAACTCCCTGTAGTTTTGTAGGTACAGCATAAATGAAATCTGGGCTCCAGAGAAATGCTGCAGGAGTATCCGTGTCGATTTCTTTCTTAAGAAGAGTGTACTGAGTCGCAATGGCTTCAGTAGAGGTAGCGATACGCATTCGTTCAAGCACTTTATCAGCCGTTGTGTTGGTATACATTGAGATGTTAAGTCCTGGATCATTTCTTTGAGATGAGTGCCAGAAAGGGTATAGGTCTGCATTTTTACCTGTAACAATGCCGAAAAGGAGAGCTTCATACTTTCGGGGACGAATTACGCCCTGATTTAGATCAGCTGGTTCAAATACTTGAACATCTACTGTGACTCCAAGACTTTTCCAATCTTCTTCAATCTTTTTTGCACTCTCAACAAGCTCAGGAATGTTTGCTGTTGATAGAGTAATAGAAATAGTCGAAGAAGAAGTTTTTCCCTTGAGCTCGACGAGACCTGTTGCTGGATTCTTCTTCCATTTTGCTGCTGTAAGCACATCGAGCGCCTGCGCTTTTGAAGAAGATGCAGTAGATGTACCGATTATTGTACTTGATACGGTTGGAGGGAGAGGTCCGTCAGCTTGGCTTCCATAACCAAACAGTACACTTTCAATGATGTTTTCTTTATTAATAGAAAGTGAAAGCGCCTTACGAACCTCCTTGTGAGCGAGGATTTCATTCTCGTTTTGATTAAAGAATACTCCGAATACTCGTGTAAGCGGTGCTGACAAGAGGTTTGTTCTGCTTTCAACTATTTTTGCAGAGTTTGGTGTGAGGTTTGATGCGCTATCAACATCGCCGCTTTCAAGTGCGTTTACAAGATTGCTCTCATTTGAATAAAACCGCAGAGTAATTTTTGAAATGTAAGGCTCGCCCAACGCGTAGCTTGTATTTGCTTTGAGTGTGAATTCTGTTGGAATTCCATCTTTTGAGCGCTCAATAGAATCGATTTTGTATGGACCTGATCCAATTGCACTTAGGTTTTTGTCGCTAAAAGGAATTTGATCGCTTTCAAGATTCTGCCATACGTGTTTTGGCAAAATACCAGAGGTAAGGCTTCCAATAAATGGAGCGTAAGGTTGCTTGAGTGAAAACACAATCGTGTTCGCATCTGTTTTTTCAACAGTAACACCTTCCCAGTTCACTCGACGAGGACTTTTTAGGGCGCTGTCCTGAGCTTTTTCGACGGTAAATTTCACATCATCCGCTGTGACTGCAACTCCGTCATGGAATTTTGCATCTTTGCGAATCGTGAATGTGTAGACAAGTCCATCTGGTGAGATTGTGTATTTTTCTGCCAAATCAGGAATATATGCGCCGTTTGCTGTTGCTTTAAGTAATCCAGAATATACAAGGGTTGTAAGATCTCGATCAGCATCTGATGCTGCAAGAAGGGGATTAACAAAGCGAGGGGTTCCAACAATACCTTCTACAAGCTCTCCGCCAGTGCTTGGTACTTCAGAGCCGAAGCTATAACTTACTTTAGCTGTAAGTGAAAGCACTGCGCCAATAAGGAGCGCTGCGCAAATAAGAAAAAGAGTCTTTTCAGTGATAGAAAATGATGCGATTACGTCTTGGATTTTTGCGAGGAAAGAGACGTGTCGCTCGCGGGCGAGAGATCGCCATAAGGGAGAATTCTGTTCCATGTATGAAGCTGCCGTAAAGCAGTATTAATGTAAGGATTAAGGAATCTAAGTCGAAGTACCTTAGCGCAAGAGCGAAAGAATAGAAGTGAGCGCAAAAAGTACGCCAAGCACGATGGTTGCTATAAAGAGACCTTTTTCAAGGCCGCGTCTTGTATGGAATACCGAGCTCATATTGTCGGAACCTCCGAGTGCACCTCCATTCTGCGCACCTGTGTGCTGAAGAAGGACGGCGAGTATAAGGAGTGCCGAAATAACTATCTGGATATACGGTAATACGCTAGAAATCGTACTCATGCATGACAGGTTAGCACGGATAAATTACATGCGCAAATTGATCCCTGCAGGGCATTTTCTTAACACCAGATTTGCAAAAAAGTGTCAAATACTGTAACTTTTAAATTAGGTAGGTCCTAAAACTTCAACCCCATGCCAACCATAGCCGAAACTATCTTCGTTCTTTTGGCGGTTGCCCTCATCGTTACTGTGTGGCGGGGAATTCGATACAAGAACCCCGCTTGTGATGACATCGCAGAGGAAAGTCGAAATCCAGATCCGTTCTAAAGTCTCAGGCCCCGCGCATTCGCGCGGGGCTTTTTTCTTTGATACCATTTAATCCTCACTGACTTTTACCTATGCCAGAGCAGAACAATACAATACTTACATTTCTCGACCGTCTCCTCGATGTTCCAGAAGCAAAGGTTACGTACCTTACTCGAGTTACTTTTATTGACCGCGTTATACGAGTGTTGTTCCTTCGTTTTCTGCCTGAAAGCGTCACTCCAAACCAGATTACAAAATTTAGACTCCTTTTGATTCCTTTCATCGCACTTTTTCTTATTCTGGATATTTATACAATTGCAACGGTGCTTTTCTTGTTTGCCGCCTTCTCTGATGCACTCGACGGCGCCTTGGCTCGAACAAAAAGAAAAATAACCACATGGGGAACGCTCTATGACCCAATCGCCGACAAACTTCTTATCGGACTTGTTTCTGTAATCATCGTTTCAAAATACATCAGCATATACCTTGCAGTCTGGATCGTAATTATAGAAATACTGCTCGTTTCGCTCGCCTATCACAGATATAAGGGAAGAGTGGTGCCTGCAAAGATGATGGGAAAGCTCAAAATGATACTTCAGTGTGTGGGAATTATCATTCTTTTGCTTGGCGTTGTTCTTGAAGCGCCAATTCTTATAACAATTGCCGCCTACACCCTGTATGTGGCTTTGTTCTTTGGACTACTGTCACTCCTTGTATTCCGCTCTATATAAGAGATAATAGGGGTATGAAGAAAACAATCATAATAATTGTAGTAGTTTTGGTCATCATTGCTGCGTATTGGGGAACGACCTATAACAAGCTCGTAACCGCAAACACTAGCGCTGATGCTCAGTGGGCTAATGTAGAGACTCAGTATCAGAGACGTTTTGACCTTATTCCAGGCTTGGTTGAAGCAGCTAAAGCTGTAATGACACAGGAGCAGGCAGTGTTCGGCGCTATCGCAGAAGCACGTACTCGATATGCTGGCGCAGGTACTCCTAATGAAAAAGCGGCAGCTGCGACCGAAGTTGAGTCAGCTTTCGCACGACTTCTTGTTGTTATGGAAAATTATCCGCAACTCCAGTCGTCACAAAACGTCTTAGGATTTCAGTCACAGCTAGAAGGAACGGAAAATCGTATTTCAGTTGAAAGATCTCGATATAATGATGAGGTTCGAAGCTACAATCTTGTAGTAAATCGATTTCCTACATCTTTGATCGCTAATATGTCTGGTTTTGATAGCCGAGTATATTTTGAGGCTGCTGCGGGAACAGAAACTGCTCCAGCTATAGATTTCTAAATATATGAAGAGGGTTTTTCTCAAAGCTCTCATTGTTGTGGCGGCGTTCACGGTGGGCGTGAACGCCGCTTCGGCATATGTAAGCCCGGGAAAACCTACTGGATTTGTTAATGACTTTGCTCAGATTCTCACAGCCGATCAGAAAAGCAGTCTTGAACTTAAAATCAAAGAGTATCAGCGACCAGCTGGCGTTGAAATCGCCGTGGTAACAATCCCAACACTTGATGGGGATACGATAGAAAACTACGCGGTAAAACTTTTTGAAGAATGGGGAATTGGAAATGAGCTTGATGATAACGGGCTCTTACTATTAATAGCACCCAACGAGCGCGAGGTCCGCATTGAAGTGGGATATGGGCTTGAGCCAACAATAACTGATATTGCATCATCAGTAATCATTCAATCAATAATCATTCCTGCGTTTAGAGACGGAAATTACTTTACGGGCATAGACGAAGCAACCACAAAAATAATGGGGCTTATTGACGCAGATCCAGAAACACAGAGATTTATATCAGATAACACTGAGAATTCATCTTCACCTGATTTTTCTTCACTTTTCGGAATCGCGTTTCTGTTTCTGTTTCAGCTCGTGCCGGTCATCATCTATAGTAAGTCGTGGTGGCTTGGTGGTGTGATTGGATTTGGACTAGGTTTCTTTATGTTTTCGTCTCTTTTGGGCGCAGGAGCAGTTGCAATCGTAGGTCTTATTCTTGATTATATTCTTTCAAAGAAATTTGGAGGTAAAAGGCCCGGCGGAGGTGCGGGTGGAGTATGGTTTGGAGGTATGGGTGGCGGCAAAGGCTTTGGTGGCGGGGGATTTGGTGGTTTTGGAGGAGGTTCATCGGGAGGTGGCGGATCTTCAGGACGATGGTAAATCGTTGGTAGTATTAATTAGCTGAAAAATAAAGATAGAGACCTCCTAGTACATAACAACTAATTAATATTCCCAAAGTACAAGCAATTAGCAAAGAGAAACTGATTTCAGTTTTCTCCGGATTTACTCTTGATTTTGGAAGATACTTTGAAAATATATAGATTAAAAAACTGCTAACCAATAGTATAATGACGAGTTTGTTAGTGTGAGTTGTGCTCGGTGTGGAATCACTTATTGCATCAAAAAACTTTAGTACCAGTGCCATACCAATACATAAACTTATACAGAGGTTACGAACTTTATCACTCATAGATAAAATATAGTGTAACATATGGTTTCTGGAGGGTTCGCATAGTGGTCTAGTGCACACGCTTGGAAAGCGTGCGTGGGGCAACCCACCAAGAGTTCGAATCTCTTACCCTCCGCCAAATCGTGATAGCACGAGATGCTTAGTTTTTAAGTATTTTTAATAGG
>CAYJCZ010000003.1:0-129756 GCA_964368835.1 uncultured Candidatus Saccharibacteria bacterium
AGACGGTGCCGGAGCCTGTGCCTCCTTTGGTGACGGTGAGGGTGAAGGAGGTTTGGACGGGGCCGGAGCCGGTGTTTGTGACGCCGGGAGCCTCTGAACCAGGGTGATTGAATCTGTATGCTGCAGGAATAGCATCTGGATTTAGATTTACATTTGTTGGGCTAAATGGTGGCCACGACAATGTTCCGAACCATGCGGGCTTTGAATCGAGATAGAGAGAATTTACAAGAACCTCTCCAGACTGAAGACTTTCATTGATACCTCCGTATGTTGCGCCGTTTAATCCTCCGTACCAGTTTGCCTTAAAGATGGATGTCGCCAACACATCCAAATCTCGTTCCTGCCATCCAGCAGGACCTGGTTTTGTATTATTGATCCAATCTTGCCAATAAACACCACCACTTGGCGCCACGAAACCATCAGAGTAACCATTTCCGATGTTTGGCTGACCAAATGAGTACACACCTCCACCTGAGCTATTTCCAATTTGATTTCCTACGATGCTAAAGTTTCGAGCAAATCTCTTTACTGCGATTGGGAATGATTTTGCTGTTATCCAGTTTCGGTAAAGAGTTGTCTCTGATTCACCGCCGAAATAACCATCAGACATTAATCCATCCATCAAGTTACCTTCGTAGAGGTTATAGCTATTGTGAGGACCATGGTTTGTATCCACAACATTACCCGTCATATGGTTATACGCAAATACGTTTCCTGTTGATCCGAAGTTGATTTCTAAAAGCGGAAATGATTTATACACAATGTTATCTTCGAAAAGGCATCCTTGAGTTGTAGCCATAAGAAGTCCCGCACCGTTGGATCCTGAGTGATTCAATTCATCAAGATAGCTGTGTCGTATTTCACAAGCAAGACTATCTGAGACAGAAACACTGTAGTTTCCAATTCCCATCACTTTTACATTCTTGAGCCAAGAACCATATGTACCAGACATTGTTATTCCGACTTGAGGCAAAGCGTTTGACCCGTCAATCGTAAGATCCTCCGCACCCACATTATAAATAGTAGTCGGTGCAACAATAATACTAGTGTTCGGCTCGTAATAATTGAACAAAAGTGCAGGTGAGATCGTAAGCACGTTTCCTGACTTTGCTACAACCTGAGACGTCTGATGTCGCCCGTACAATCCATCAGTACCCATTACAGGCAGATTTGGATCCTTTGTTGAAAGCTGTATAAGTGATCCTTGTCGGAACAGTGTTCCATCTGCAACTGTTATCTGAGTGCTACCCCTATACAGACCTGATGTTACAGTCGTAGCAGGCGCTCGATAAAAACCATCACCACCTCGGAAGAACAAACAAGCACCTCCTCGACAATCAATTCGGGTTAAATTCATGCCATCACCTCGTATCGTAATGTTACTTTTTGTAACATAAATCTGATACGAAGTTTTATATGTACCTGCCGGCAAATAGACGACATCGTTTGCACCAGCCGCACTAACAGCAGCGTTAATTGCCGCCGCAGCGTCTGTCGCACCTGAATTATCGGCGTTGTATGGCGCTTTTGTAACATCAATAAGATTATTCCTATTTGTCGGAATGCCTCCAGGAACTCCAACGGTTACTCCAGGAGTCCAATCAGTGAGACGATTAGGTGGAATAATTCCGCTCTGGGCAGCAGACTGTGTTCGAGCAGTCACGCTCATTGAAGCGCCAGATTCAACATTTGATGCACTCACAGATTTAATTGTGTACGTGTACGCAGTATCAGGAGTAAGTCCTATGTCCTGAAAGAAGCCCGGCTCCTTATATACCAGATTGTTTGGCGTACCAAGAATACTTCCAACAAGCTGTCCATTTCGATAGACGTTATATTTTGCAGGCTCTATAGCACCCAATGCAGGAGACCATGCAACGCTTATCTGACGAGCAGAAACACCAGTTGCACCAACTACAGCAGGAACGTCTGGTGCTCCAGTGACAGGAGCCGTAGCACTACTGAATGCCGCAACAACACTTATGTTACTTGTTACTGCAACAGTACAACTTCCCGTACCCGAGCAAGAGCCACCGCTCCAACCAGTGAATGTTGATCCTGATGCGGGAGTAGCTGTGAGTGTAAGACTTGTACCAGAGCCAACTGTTGCAGAACAATCAACGCCGCAGGAAATTCCATTTCCGGATACAGTTCCTGATCCAGTACCAGCTTTATTAACTGTAATTGTATACGAAGTCGGCTCAGGTGCAGATTGAGCAAGAGTAGAAAATATTGCATTAGAAGAAAGCGCTACATTGCCCGCAGCATCTTTTGATCTAACTCTGTAGTTATAGGTTGTATTAGAATCAAGAGAAGAAAGTGATACTGAGTGATTGGTAACAAGAGATGCATCAAGTGAAGTTAAATTTCCATATGATGCAGAAGTGAGTCCGTATTCAACTTGCGTATCAGCAGCCTCGTTTGTTGTCCAAGATATGGTTGCGCCAGAAAGACTGACCGATGAGGCCGACACAGAAGAAATAGTTGGCGCTGTCGTGTCCCCAGGATCATTAGTTCCACCACCGCCTCCACCAGAAGCAGAACCGCCAAGTGCGTAGATCTCAGAAATTTCACCTGTAGTTAACAAGCGTGAGTAGATGCGCACATCATCAATAGCTCCGTTGAAATTTGCGAGATTTCCTGCTGCATTAGCATATGTACCTATGGTAATCGGAAGATTTACCGGATTAAGTGTTATGTAACTTGATGTGTCGGTGGACGCCTGCTCAACCCCATTCACAAATAATTTTTGAACTCCGGCATTATATGTACCTACGACATGCACCCACTGATTCTGGGATAGACCTGTACCAGAATAAATCGGCTGTCCACCAACACCCCATGTTGGTATTGTCATCTGGCCATCATTATAAATCCCCATCACAAATGATGTGTTGTAAGCATTCTCTACAATGTTTGCAGATGTTCCTCCTGCTGGAAACTGAGACACTTTAATCCAAGCACTTACTGAAAATGAATTCGTAAGCGCGACAGAGTTTGAAGTCTTTGCATAACTCGAACCGTCAAAATTTATGGCATTACCATTATTACCGGTTGACCATCCAGCCGTATTGAAAAGTGTTAACGTATTCCCGTTACCTGATGAATCTGCAGAACTGCTGCCTGAACCCTCATCAAATACATAGTGTGCGACCAATCCTGATCCAGTCCCAGAAACTGCTGCGATTTGATTTTGGAAAAGTGTTGTAAAAAGACCGTTTGTTGAAAAAATATAAATGAGCGCACTACTTCCAGTACAAAAAACACCGATCGCAAATAATACAAGCAGTTTTTGGGGTATTTTCATATCTATCAAGTATACCCTCAAACCCTAGGAACTCCTCAGGAGTTTTCAACAGATTTACACTTCGTCTAGATCAGGCTTATCTACTGACACAGGGTCAAGGCCAATTGTTGTACCAGTTATACGCATTACATCCTTATCAACCTTCTTAAGTTCCTTTGATGAATACATGTATTGATTCACAACTGTCGCAAGGTTGTTTCCAAGTTTATTGTGATACTCCTCATATGCTTTTAGATGCTTACCGAGCTCACCTACACGCTGAACGATATCCTTTGCAGTCTCTTCGATCTGCATAGCCTTGAGCCCCTGAAGTACCGTCTGTAGATATGCGAGAAAAGACGTTGGAGAAACAATAATAACCTTATATTTATTAGCCGCGCGCTGAATGAGGTTATCTGTATCCTCTGTAATTGCGCCAATTTTGTTTACAAGCAAGTCATAATAGATCGCCTCGTGCGGGATAAACATGAAAGCAAAATCCATAGTCCCCTCGCTTGGTCGAATGTATTTTGAAGTTTCTGTGATGCGGTTTTTCAAATCTCCCACAAAGAGCTTTTCAAGTCGAATCTTTTCCGCTTCATTCTTTTCCTGAGCAAGACGGTTATAGTTTTCAAGAGAAAACTTTGAATCAATCGAGATGATCTTGTCCTTTATTCGCACAATTGCGTCCACAATCTCACCATCCTTAAATCCGTACTGCATCTGATAGCCACCTGGTGGCAGAACGTTCTTTAGAAGTGCTTCTAGGTAGTATTCGCCCAATACTCCGCGCTGCTTTGGATTCTTGAGGATATCTTGCAGATTCTGAAGCTGATCAGCAAAGCCCACCATTTGTTTTCCCGTTTCCTCGACGCGCGTAACCTTCTCGGCCATCGATGTTACTTCCTTTAAGAATTTATCTACAAGCTTCTGGGACTCTGAAAACTGATTTCTCATTGAATCGGTCATCGTGCGATTTGTCTCGCCTATTTTTTTATCTACTGTGCGGTTGAGTTCATTCATCTGTTCCAAAAGAAGCCTCATCGCACCATCATCAGTCTTTGGTGCCTCTGGCTTTTTACGTAGAACAAAAAAGAATATACCTGCATTAAGAACAAGGAGAACGACCGCGAAGGCAATAAGGATGGCTGTTTGCATGAGTACATTATAGGATATACTTATTACATGACGCTACATCAAACAATAAAAGGACACATTAAGGAATCCATGATCGCTAAAGATGAGACACGAACAATGGTTTTACGAGGTATTCAGGCTGAAATTCAAAAAGATCTCATCGCAAAGAAATCTGCTGCAACTGAAGGCACGGACGATGAAGTTCTCGCAATTATCAAAAAACTCGTAAAGCAGCGAAAGGATTCTATCGATCAGTTTACAAAAGGTGGCCGACCTGAACTTGCTGAAAGTGAGCAGAAGGAACTTAAAGTCCTCGAAGCATACCTTCCTGCATCTATGCCTAAAGATGAGATAAAGAAAGTGGTAGTAGCAAAGAAGGCAGAACTCGGTGTAACTGATAAATCTGGCGCTGGAAAGCTCATTGGCGCAATCTCAAAGGAACTTAAAGGTAAAGCAGAGGGATCCGACATAAAGGAAGTTGTTGATAGTCTCTTTAATTAGAGCATCTCACATTTGCATATTTTCTAGAACTGTTTTGTAGTATTGACAAAACAGTCTTTTGGGTATATAATTATATTCGAAGATGAACACTTCAAAGTCCAGTGAAACCATCGACTCAGAGTTGGTGGCCGAAGTGGTACGGGTGATGAGAGTAGAGCATCTGATCGCATCAGCAGCTACAACTCAAGTTATCCTTCGTCAGAAACGGTTCTTTGGGAATGCTTCGCTCGTCGCCAAAATGGCGGATGAGTTATTCACCAAAGAAAATAGCCCACGTTATCGCAGCCACCCCCCGTCCTTGGACGCACGCCAGTGCCACACATGATGCACTGGCAGCCAAGGAAGCGGCCGCATAACGGAAGCTCTCCAAAACAAAGTTAACGTCTCTCGTGGGAGAGACAAAGGCCGGATCGTTTTACGATCCGGCCTCTTTATTTTCCTCTATCCCCCACTTTTACCTTTTATAACCTAGAGCTATACTTAATCCGGCTTTACAAGACACTAAGCAATAATCATGATCCGCAACAACGCCTTTAATTTGATGAATCAACTCGTCCAGGAATCAAAATCCGTCTGGCGCATTAAAAACGAATACATGAAGGAGGCTGTCGGTTCCGAGGACATTATGGCGATCTGGAAGGAAATGGAGAAAACCAAGGATGAACAGATTGTAAAACTTCAAGCCCTCATTCAGAAGTACAACATCACCTCATAAAAAATCGCTCTCATGGTGAGAGCGATTTTTTATGGCCTTACAACAAACGAAGTGACGTTTACCCCGGTCTCTTCATTTGAAGTGTATTCAAAGTCTGCGGTGTAAGCATTATGTCCGTCTTCGTATGAAACTACACCTTTGCCGTTTTTAGTCTCGATGCTTGTAACATAGAATCTGCCTCCCAACACTTCGGGTACAGGTGAAAGCTCACTTATATAAAGCTTTACGTAGTTATCAATAGACATAAGTCTATTTTGAGTGGTGGTTGATCCAGATGTAACAGGTTCATCCTCCTTTGATACAAGCACTGTACAGAGTGCAAAACCAAGCGCGAGAACTATGATAGCGATAATTATTTTCTTCATACATCCATAATACGACAAAGTGTAATGTTTTGTCTTTTCTTGATAAAAGGCCATAAATTCTGTATTCTCACTAAGTCGTCTCAAACGGCCCTATCGTCTAATGGTTAGGACGGAAGCTTCTCAAGCTTTAAATCGGGGTTCGATTCCCCGTAGGGTCACATCATATAAAAAAACCCGATCAAAATAGATCGGGATGGAGCGGAAGACTGGTAACTTTTTCCGAATAAAGACGTTGCGTCGCTTCGTACACAATTCTCAGGGTTCTTGAGGCCCTCACGCCCTCGCCAGCAATCCCAGTAAACCATGGCTGTATGCTGGAAACATAATCTGAATCTTCCATTATTTTCCGAATGAGCGTTTGGTCTTCTATCCCAAAATCTCGGAGAATTTGAGCGAGCAACTCTTCAGTCAGGCCATTTTCTAGACCCATTTTTACAATCTTCTGATATGCAGGAAACAAAGTGAATTCAAAATACAGTACAGCCTCTTCCTCGCTGGAAAGATACCATGACCTACCATCCTTTGCCGCTTGTTTCATGCGTTCAAAAAGATCCAAATCTTCTTGTGCTATTTCAAAGACAAAGGGTTTTCCTGTACTCAGGTGACATGATCCAACTGTAGAATATGCTGGCATCTAAAAGTCCTTTCTTTAATTGGTTAAGAATCTAATCAACACATTACTGCAGGACAACCAAAATGCAACTGATCTGAAAAATTTGACTAATCAGAATTGTGTGATACGGTATGGAAAGAACCCCACTATTCTGTCTATATGAACATACTAAAGATCATCGTCGTCGCGATTCTTATCGCTATTCAGATTAATGCTGCAGATAAAAAAGTTGAGGGTAAGGAAACCCAACCTCACATTTTTCTCGCTCCGGCAAAGCCAACGATCGTAATTGCCAAATCCGGTCAGATTGGCACCCCTCTCAACATAATCGCTACGGCAAAAGATCCTCAGGATATTCCGATCTGCTTTGGTTTCGATTGGAATGCCGATGGGATTATCGATTACTACAGCACATATGTAGATTCAGGAAAGTCGATGACGGTGCCGTACACATGGAAAACAAAAGGTGTACAAACACTTAGAATCTACACCCGAAACGCCATGGGTTCCTACTCGGATGCATCCGTGCATCAGATAAAAATTGACTAGCCTTACGGCAACAGCCCTTGAAGCTTTAATCGCTTCAAGGGTTTTTTATATATTTAAACCACAAGCATCCACACTACCGCAGCCAGATTTCCCCACCAGCTTATAAATGACACGATGAAACTGAGAGTTATTTTTGTTTGAAGTGATGCCGGCAAAAGCTCTTGTGACCTCCCCTCTTTTTCTTGCTTGAGCAAAAATGGACTGACAACAAATGATAGAAATATTCCGTTCAGTATCATGACTGGAACAGAAATGAGCTGCATGAGCACGATACCTTCCAAAGGCATGCCGCGGTATATAATAGCGCCCCCTATAATGACAAGAAGCATCCCAATCCAGATGAGAGGCTTGGTAACTTTATGCGTACGGATAGTTGCCTCTGTCCAATACGGCGATTTCCTACCCAAAAAACCGTGCAGGTCGATTACCGTTACCGCACCAAGTCCGATCACAAAACCGGCAAACAAAACAAAAAGTTCAACAAAATTAAGAAGGTTCATTTCCTTTATGATTTCTTAAACCAAGGAATAAATTTATTTGTAACTCTCTTATAATCCGCAAAATCTGGATTTTCTTCCATTCGTTTTTCAAGAAGTGGAATGCCTGAGACTTTTAAAATAAGGATTGTAATTGTAAGCGGGCCAACGACTGCAATCCAAGCGCCAGGAAGCGACATAGAGATAAGCCACACACCCCACCACTGTGTCACCTCGCCAAAATAGTTTGGATGTCTCGTGTACTGCCACAAGCCAGTGCGAAGGAGCTTTCCCTTGTTCTCGGGATTTTTTATAAATCGCGCAAGCTCTGCATCTCCCTTTGATTCAAAATAAAAGCCAAGGATCCAAACAGCTACACCTATATAATCCAAAACACCCAATCCACCAACATTATTCTTATTTATAAACAACACCGGAAAGACGATCAGGTATAAGAGCACTCCTTGTAAGAGATAGACTTGCGCATATGACCTTGGATAAAACCACTTTCCCCACTCTTTTCTCCACGCGAGGTATCGGTAATCCTCTATCTTACCTTTATTCCTCTTGTAAATATGCATCGCAAGACGCATACCCCATATAGTCACCAAAACTCCGACGAGAATCCCCCTTTGAGCTTTGCTTCCTCCCATGAAAAATGAAATCCATGTGAGCAACACAAAACCAAGTCCCCACGCAATATCAGCCACATCATTTCTCTTCTTTATGAGAGACACAACAAACCAGCCTGTCATATAGGCAAGTAAAATCCCCGCGAGTACAAGAAAGTAATTCATTAGCCGAGCTTAGTTACAATAACGTATGTGGCAATCGATACAGCAGCAGAGATAAATGCACCCCAGATCAAATCCACAACCGTCACAAGAAGCGGCCAATCCTTGAGTGTCGCGAGATTCGTAAGATCGTACGTCGCGTACGTAATAAGGCCAAAAAGTGCACCCATAAGAATCGCCTGTGTCCAAGATCCATTCGCGAGTGCGGGTGAAATAACAAACAACACGAGACCAACAATAAAGAGAACGTAGAAAATAAGTGCGGCCGTCCAATTTACATTTGTCTTCATAAGAAACCCGATCTGCTCCTTATAAAAATTACGTGTAATGACTCCAAGCCAGAGAGCGTCGAGCGCAAGAAAGATTGGAAGCGCAATAAAATATAGTTTAAAGAACATGTTTTTATTTATTTAAGTATGTAATGGTAAGTTGGAGCACCGTAGCAAATGACACCCACAGTAAATACGGAATCTGAATATATGTAATCCACTTCATATGTGGGTAAATTGCTATCATTGCCCAAATCAAAGTACCCAAGACAAGTAAAATATCTGCAGCTGCAAGAAGATTATTCTTAAGCCCAAACTGTAGAGGCGTGAAAGCAAAGTTGAATGCCAAATTCAAAATAAAAGGCAAAGCAACCACAAAAGGAATCTGCTTTTGAAAAAGCATAATAAACACCTTACCAAAGGAAATAGTGATAAGAATATAAAGAAAAGTCCAAACCGGTCCAAAAATCCACGATGGTGGTGACCACGTCGGCCTAATCAATTGTGAATACCAATTGTATGCGTTCGTCATTACCTCAGTGTAGCACTTTTGGGCTACCTTTTCTGCCATTCCTCTTCTTGCCTCACAAGAAGGTCACCAGCCTTGAATTTATCCTCCAAAAGCTCTTTTACGATGCGCTCCATACGCATTGATTGTGATCCCTTTACGAGCACCACATCACCCGCCCTAACTATATCTACCATTGCCTTTGCCGCCTCCGTGGATGTATCAAATGAGATTATTCGATCAGCAGGAAGTCCAGCTTCTTGTGCACCTGCTGCAATATATCGAGCCATTTCACCAACCGTGATAAGCATGTGAATAGAGGCCCCGGCAAAAAGACCAACCTCGCGATGCGCGACCTCTGATCTATCTCCAAGCTCCTTCATATCAGCAAGTACTGCTATCTTTCGGCCTCGAATTGAAAGTTCTGAAAGTGCCTTGAGTGCCTCCATAGCCGCAATCGGAGACGAGTTATACGTGTCATCAATTATTCCTGAGCTTGAAATACCCTTAAGTATTCTCATACGTCCCTTTGGCGGATTAAAGTTAGTGAAGGCTTTGTCGATATTTTCAGTTAGACCAAGCACCAAACCCACAGCACATGCAGCTGCAATTGGATATACAAGATGACTGCCGAGCATTCCGTAAATTTCAATATTCTTTTCTGTATCACCCATCTTAAGCACTGCCCTCTGCCCTTTTGGTAATGGGAGCGTTGTGCCTATATACGAAACCGTTGTGTCGTGAATTTCTACTTCAGAACCAGGTTTTGTTCCATAAAATACTTTCTTTGCATCAAAATCTTTAACCGCATTACTAAAATGAGGATCGTCGCTGTTTACAACAAGCGTTCCACCTGGCTTTAAAGCGCGAGCCAGAAACATCTTTTCCATCAACACTTCTGAGGCATCCTTAAAATATTCAACGTGAACTGGCGTGTCTGACATTCGAGTCAAAACAACAATGTCTGGATGAAGCCACTTCGATACTTTTTCGATATCTCCTGGATGATCTGCGCCAACTTCGAGCACAAGGTATTTTGGAAAATTTTTCGCAAAGAGTGCTCGCCAGAAACCAGCGGAAATATTTTCTACCCATCCTCCAAACGAAGACCATGCATTATCAAGCCCCAAAATTGCCAAAGGAAGTCCGATTTCACTATTCATACTCTTCTCGCTTTTACGAGTTTGGAGAGATTGAGAAACAAGAGCGTAAACAGCATCTTTTGTTGAAGTCTTTCCTACATTTCCTGTTACAGCGATTACTTGTGGCTTATGTCTCCAAAGCGCCAGGCGTGCAGCCCAAGTTAGTTTTGTTACAACGATTGATTTAAGTATTGATTTCATAGGTTATCTGTCAGGCGGTACTTCGTAATAATTGATCAAAAACTTCACAAGGTCAATAAAGGGCATGGTTAGGGTGTGCGATGCGTACTCTGCCCCCTTTGGATAAACAGTAAATAGGAAAACTATAAATCGAGGCTTGTACGCTGGGAAATAACCGAAAAAAGAGTGCAAATATCTATCATCATAGTATCCTCCACCTCCCTCTTTAGCCATTTGCGCAGTTCCCGTTTTTGCAGCGATTGAATAGTGCGGCATTTTAACAGATCCCTTCAAGAGCGCTTCATCTACCACCTTTACGAGCATGCGTGTTATGGCTTCTGATGTTTCAGGCTTAAAGACTTGCTCGTGCTCATCATATGTAATTTCTTTTGAATCACCATTGGCGTAATCAATTTTTTTAACGATATGCGGATTTGGTAGAAAACCACCGTTACCCAAAGCAGAAAGAGCACGGACCATTTCAATTGGAGTGAGTGCAATTCCCTGACCGAATGATGCCGTAACATGTTCAAGATCACGAGGACTCTTGAGATTCGTAACCAATCCATGTACTTCGCCTGGTAAATCAATTCCGGTTTCCTCACCAAATCCAAGCGACATGAAGTATTCTGTGAGTGCTTCATTACCAAGTTTTTGAGTCACAAAGGCCATTCCCGTGTTGAGTGAATCATTAAGCACCGTCTGCATGCTCACATCTCCTCGACCACGACCGTCAAAGTTGGAAACCTTTGCTCCGTTTACAATTACGTAGCCAAGATCGTTGTAGCGAGTTGTAGGAGAAACAACACCAGCGTCTATTCCCGATGCCATTGTAAGAGGCTTCACAATAGAACCCATTTCGTACACTCGATCGACAAGAGCGTTTCCAAATATATTCGCATCTTTAACCTTAGAGAAATCGTTAGGATCGAATGTTGGATTAAGCGCCATGGCGTAGATTTCACCGGTTGATGGATCCATTACAATTCCACCAGTTAGGTCTGATTTCCAAGAAGTAACGACTGAATCAAGTTTTTTCTCAAGCTCAGCCTGCACTGATGGCTCAATAGTCGTAATAATATTACCTTCACTTTTTTCATCCGAGAAAAGAGCATCGCTTAGTCCCGAAAAGATTTGAGCAAAAAAGTTTACGTACAACTCAGACGACTCACGTGAAAGCACGTCATTGTAGTATCTCTCAAGTCCATAACGACCACTTACTGTCTTTCCGTCCTCGGTAAAGCCCGTAAAGCCGAGTACGTTTGCGCCCGACTTACCGCTTGGATAATATCTCCAACGCTCCTTAAACTCGCTCACGCCCTTTAGACCAAGCTCACCAATTCTCTCAGCCGTCTTCTCATCAATTCTTTGACCTATTTCCTCATAAGAATCATTCTTGTTTTCAACTGTCTCTAAAAGAGTTTCTTCATCAAACGGGAAAAGACCAGAAAGTGCATTAATGACATCTTCTGGGTATAGAACTTTCTTTGGCTCAACTGCGATTGTGTATCCCGTCTTAAGCGTTGCTGCAGATACTGGCGTGCCATCCTTGAGGCTCCATGAGATAGACCCTCTGTCATACAGTGCATTTCCGGTTTTTACATACTGCCTGTCAGCTTGATTTAAATACGCTTCGTTTTTGATTCCTTGAATATAGTAAAGTCTGCCCACCAAAAGCATTGCAAATGAGCAGATTAAAATTCCTAACAATGTTACCCGTCCAGCACGTAGAACGTTCATCAAAGCGCACGCATTATATCGTAACCCTATCGATTAAACGAAATTGATGAGTCTGTCTTCTTTGCTACGTAGATCGTAGAAGATTCTCCTGACACAAAGCCTTGATCCTGTGCATACGCGAGATCAACACCGCTTTTTGCAGTAAGATATTCTGCCTCAAGATTACCAATAGACGAGGTAAGAGTAGAGATTCTTGACCTTAAGTCCTTTGCTTCAACAATATTCTGGATCGTGCCATTTACGAAATAGGCATAGACGCATGCAAGCATCACGATCAAAGAGATCAGTGTCCATGCGACGACTGGATTCTCCATCTTTTCTACTTTTTCTCTTACATACTGCGTCATACCTTTTTTGTTAATGTATTAATTTTTTATGAAAACTCTCAACTTTGCGCTTCGTGATCGAGGATTTCTTGTTCTTTCCTCTTCACTTGGCTCTACCGGCTTTTTTGTAAATGATTTGCCGAGGCCATCTTTTTCCCATTCCTTCATTGCGATTTTGACGATGCGGTCTTCGAGGCTATGGAACGAAATGACAGCAATTCTTCCTTCTGGCTTCAAAGTATCGAATGCTCGTACCAATCCCCTGCGAAGACTTCCCAACTCATCGTTAACCGCAATTCTTAAGGCCTGGAAAGTTCGTGTTGCTGGATGTATCTTTCCCCTCTTATACATTCCAGGAACCGCGCTTTCGATGACTCGCACAAGATCAAACGTTGTTTCTATCAAGGAATTCTCCCGTTCCTCAACGATCCTTCGAGCAATTCTTCGTGCGTATCGTTCTTCACCGTAGGCGTAGATGACATTTGCAATGTCTTCTTCTGCCCAGTTATTTACGATATCTCGAGCTGTAAAAACTTCTTCTCCTGGATTTTTTTCCATCGTCATCACAAGAGGTTCATTGCTTCGAAATGAAAATCCTCTGCCTGACGAATCAAGATGTGGAGAAGAAACTCCTAGATCCAAAATGATTTTATTTGCACCATCCCTGCCTGCTTCTTTAAGAAAAGTTTCTATACCGTCGAAATTTCCTTTGAAGAGCTGAAAGTTTGCTTTTACTGCCTCAAGTTTTACTCGAGACTCCGTAAGCGCATCTTCATCTCTATCGATACCCACAACGAATAATGTTGGTACTCGTTTTATCGCCTCAAGGCTGTGCCCTGCGCGACCGAGCGTGCCATCCACAAGAACATCTCCGGAACGTAGTTCCAAGGCGTCGAGCGATTCGTGTAGTAGTACAGACTGATGCATAAGCTAGATTACTCCTACCTGACCTAGCTTCTCGGCCAAAGCACCCGCTTTGCCTTCAACTCCCTTCTTGTACTCGCCCCAAGCTTTTTCGTTCCATATTTCGACGCGTGATTGAACGCCGACTACAGAAACTTTGCCTTTGAGATTTGCCCACTCCTGGAGGAAATCTGGGACAAGTATTCGACCGATCGAATCTATATCAGCTTCGACCGCTCCACCGAACATGAATCGTGAAAATGAACGATTGTCGGCCTGACCAAGACTTGCTTCAGAAAGCTTTAGAGAGATCCTGTCCCATTCTTTAGGCGTAAACACGAATAGACAGCGGTCGAGTCCTGGGGTGACCACCACCTTTTTCCCCATCTTCTCTCGGAATCTGACCGGGAGCGAGATGCGGTTCTTTTCATCAATTGAGTGGGTATATTCGCCTATAAGCATGATCTCGCATCTTGTTTCTTTGAGACTCCCTTCTAAAAAAGTTCAAAGAAAACGTTATCTCTTCACCAACACTTTCTTTCGCAGTCCGACATGTTTCACTTGCGTGACTTTCACCTCAAACGTTCCAAAAGAAGTGATTACCTTTGAAACTTTTTGAACGATTTTCATTCGCATGCGTTCGTGGGCGTTTATTGTGAAAAATCTAATCTTCCACTTTTTCCCACTTGTCATATATTTTATAACACTTCATCCCACTTTGATACACGGTTATCCACTTTTTATTTCTCGAACACATTAAAAAAATCCGTCAAAAGCACTCTGTTGTGATGGCTCTATAGGGGCACAAAAAAGCCGCTCCTTACGGAGCGGCTTTTGATTATTTTTTCTTTTTTGAATCCTTTGTTTTCTCTTCTTTCTTTGTCTCAATTCCCTTTGGCCTCATGAGTGGAAATATCTGTGCTTCTCGTGCAGGCTTATCAATAAGGAAACTGAAAAGTCTTTCAGAAAATCCGAATCCGCAGGTTGGTGGCATACCGTGCTCAAGAGCCTCAACAAAGTCAGTATCGTTCATCTGAGCTTCCTCGTCACCTGCCTCACGAAGCTTTGCTTGATCTGCAAATCTGCCCGCTTGGTCGATAGGATCATTAAGCTCACTGAAGCCCTTGCCCATTTCTGAACCTGCTAGGAGCACTTGGAATCTTTCTACGAGATCGCTATCCTTTCGATTTCTTTTCGCGAGAGGTTCAAGAAATACTGGAACATTGATAAGAAAACCTGGTCCGCTGATCTTCTTGCGACAATACTTCCAAAGCATATCTATTGCTCGTGTGAGATTGAGACCTTTCGAATCATACTCAACTTTAAGCTCTCGAAGCTTTGCTTCAATATCTTTAAGTGTTGCTGACTTAATATCTACACCAGTTTCCTTCTTGATGGTGTCTGTGAAGTCATACATAATCCACTCCTTATCCAAATCCACATCAAAACCACGAATTTTAAATTGTAGAGTACCGAACGTATTCATAGCCACATGCTTGTAGAGCTTCTCAACAAGCTTCATTCCATCAAAATAGTCTGCGTACGCCCAATAGAATTCCATCTGAGTATAATCCTGGAGATGCTCAATACTCATTCCTTCGTTTCGGAAAATCCTACCGATCTCAAATACTTTCTGAAAACCAGCTACCATGAGTCGCTTGAGCCAAAGCTCAGGTGAGATACGAAGATATACATCAAGATCGAGCGCATTGTGATGTGTCACGAAAGGTCGAGCGTCTGCCCCACCCGCAACATTTTCAAGCACCGGAGTCTCAACTTCCATAAATCCTTCTTCTATCAAAAAATTTCGTGTCGACTGCCAAAACAGAGATCGCTTCAAAACAATGTCTTTTACTTCAGGATTCGTGAGAATATCAAGATATCTTTTTCGAAGTCTGATTTCTTCGTCTTCTAGGCCGTGCCATTTTTCAGGAAGCGGCAAAAGAGATTTCGACGCCATCACCCATCCTGTAACCAAAATACTCTCCTCACCCTTTTGAGTAGTAAAGAAAGTTCCGGTAACGCTTATGAAGTCTCCAATATCAGCTGTATCTGTAAAAAGTTTAAAGAGTTTTTCATCGAGTGTATCTTTCTTAAAGACGGACTGAAGTTTCGCCTTACCGTCATCGAGCACAACAAAAAGAATCGCGCCTTGTCCGCGAATTGCCGTGATACGTCCAGCAAGTGAAAGCACCTTATTATCCTTTGAGAACGCAGCAAAGCTTGCTCGTGCGTCCTTAAGACACATATCACGAGGTACTTTTGCTGGATAGGGATCCATACCAGCTTTCTTCAAAAGCTCGAGCTTTTCTAACCGTGCTTTCTTTATTTCTTCTAGTGATGCCATGCGTGGCAGAGATTATTCAACCGCGACTATCTTGTAGGAAATCATTCCCTTTGGAGTCTTTACTGAAACTGACTCACCTTTTCTCTTTCCAATAAGGACAGAGCCGAGTGGAGACTGGTTTGAAATCTTACCATCAGCAGTATTTACTTCATCAGATCCTACAATTTTGAATTTAACAGCACCTTTTGATCCTGACTTCTCTACTGATACAACAGAACCCATAGAAACGCTGTCTCCATGCGCCTCCTTAACTATTTCGGCTGTTTTTAGTGTGTTTTCAAGAGTCATAATTCTGTCTTCAATGGTAGCCTGAAGCTCACGAGCCTCCTGATACTCTGCGTTCTCCGATAGATCTCCGAGGGATCGTGCGTATTCGAGATTCTGTGCCACCTCCTTTCGCTTTACAGTCTTTAGGACCTCAAGCTCTTTTTCAAGCTCCTTGTACTTCTCGTTAGTAAGGTATTTTGTTGTATCCATCATGCGACGTCTGTTTTATACGTTAATGGAAGGATAATACCATAAAACCCGATCTACCACAATTTAGACGGCCTTATAAAGCATTACGGAGTAACGAAATAATCCTGGGCATTGAGATTCATCCAATCAAGCATCTCTCTCATCACAGATGTAGCGCCGTAAATATTAGTCCTAGGACCGTGTTCCATCATCACGACAAAGGCGTATCGAGGATTCTCATAAGGGAAAAAGCCGGTAACCCATGAATTAACAAAAGATTTATATACACCGAGCTCTGCTGTACCAGTTTTCGCAGCCACTTTTACATACGGGACATTCAAACCACTCGCAGTACCCGTCTGTGCACCCTGTCGCATAGCTTCACGGATAATTTGTAGATTAGATCCATTCACTGGGATTTGCTCTGAAACAATAGTTTGCGGTGATGTAGTCGACACACGCAAAATGGTAGGTGTAAGGTAGCTTCCTCCGTTAGCAATCGACGATACCGCCCGTACCATTTGTAGTGGAGTTACCTGGAAACCGTATTGTCCAATTGAAGTGAAATATGTGTCTCCTATGCGCCACGGATCACCAGGGAAAACTTTATCTTTCCAAGATGGCGACGGCACTGTGCCAGCAGGGCTAGCAAAAAATCCGTCTGGCGTAGATTTGCCGAAACCAAACATTGAAAAATATTTATTAAGGCGATCAATACCAAGCCCCTTCTGTCCTTCAAAACCTCCACCAACTTGATAGAAATAGACGTTCGATGAAACCGCGATTGCCTTTCTCATATCAACTGCTCCGTGCGCTTTCCAATCCATGAACACGGTCTTTTTGGTTTTGTCGTAAGGATTAGGAACGCTGATTGATCCTGTCGAAACTATTTCCTTTTCTGGATCTATAGTTTTCTCTTCAAGTGCGGCAAGTGCAACATACGGCTTTACGATAGATCCTGGAGTGTACAGTCCAGAAAGCACTCTATTAAAAAGCGGCTTACGAGCATCTGTTAGATACTTGCCGATTGTCTCTACGTCAGAACCGTTAGACATGATGCTGCTTTTATATTCAGGGTAACTTGTGAGTGCTATTACCTCGCCCGTAGTAACATCCATAATGATTCCACCGCCTCCCGAAAATCCTACTCTCGAGGCAAGGCCTGAAACTGCTTCATGGAGCTTGTTTTGGATAGGTGCATCAACTGACAAATTCAGATTTTCACCATCTTTAGCGGGACGGATGACAGATTCAGACTCTATTTTCCCCAAGGCATCAGTCGTTACGATACGCAGGCCGTGAGTACCCTGTAATTCATCATTAAAATATTTTTCCAATCCCGACACTCCATCAAAATTCTTTCGATAATAATTTCCTTGCCTGTCTTTTGTTGGATACTTTACATAGCCCAGGATATGACCAAAGCCCGCATCCTCTGTATATACCCTACTTGAAAAATCAGGTTCCTCGGGATCAACCGCATTCCACGCAAGCTTTAATCCATTGCGATCAAATATTGCACCTCGCTCTGAGAATATCGTTGTTTCATCGAGTGTGTTGTTTTCACTCATTGCCGCATACTCAGCGCCGTCCTTGGCCTGCAGAATCCATGCTTTACCCAAAAGAATCACTATAAGAAGACAAAAGGCGGCCATAAGTGACACTATGGTTGTTACAGAAATAGGCTTCTCTAATCGTCCTTCAAACTGATGAACGTCAAAGCCTGGCATATTTTTTGAATCAAGAAAGATCTCGTCAGGATCAATCTCATTTCTTACGCAATTTTTTGATCTACGAAAAAGGTTCACGTACGCATTTTATCACTTAGTAGAAACACCACCTATTGCCAAGACAGTCTAGTTCTTATGAAAGAGGTAGCCGCAAAAACCGCCACACAATACACTGTCGCCATATAAGCAAAGCCGTGGACACCGAACGTTGACCCGTACAAGGCATCAACAATGATTCCGTACAAAAGACTTTCGTAGAATCGATCAAGTAAAAAACATGCCGCAATCATAAGAAGCGCCCCGGTCCACCACGGGCAAAAAAGTATCGAAAGTATGATCGCCAAATGAAACGCGGTGCGCATTAATTCTTTGATTTATCTACTTGAACAAACCTAAACTCATGAATATTCATTGGAGCCTTAAACAATAAGGTCTGAAGAGAGTCAGAAGAATCAATAAGGATTTCTTCTACAACACCAAAAGCATGCGGACGAATTAGTGTGGTGATGATTGTATCGCCCTTCTTTATTTTTATATCAGCAGGAAGCTCTGCGGAAAAATTTCCACCACCTCGCCCTGTAGCCAAAGTCTCAACCGTTGTTGATCCCACAAGGATAGACATCTGTCTGCCTGGTGTAGAAAAAAGGCTCACCTTTGATGAATGCTCAAACACTTCTACAACATCACCTATGAGTGTATCGCCCGCTGTATAGACCTTGTTGCCTGTCGAGATACCGTCAGAGCGTCCAATATCAATTACAAGTGTGTCATAGGGAGTAACTGGTGGTCGAGATAAAATTACCCCAAGCACATCATCGCCTTGTCCTGTTCTGCCGTGGCTTTTCTTGAGCTCTTCATTTTCTTTACGCAGTACATCAAGCAAGAGCATCGAGGCATCTCTTGAAGAAATTTCATCAGAAAGCCTTTTATTCTCCTTAATCAGGGAATATTTTGACTGAACAATCTTTCCCATCCGTACAAACCATCCGACGCTCGATGATTCAGTTTTCCAAAACACTGTTGTAATTGGATAAAGAACTGAAGGGAAAAATCTTGGAAAGAAAAAATTTATAGTAAAGATAACTATAATAGCGACGATTACCGCAATCGTTCGAGTTCGAGATCTCTTACCGTGGATATTACTTCGCTTTAGGTAGGTCATCTTCGTTTACAATGAGCACATCACGATACTTTTCTAGATCTTCGAGAATAATACCAGCACCACGAGCCACAGCTGTAAGAGGATCATCGGCGATATGAACAGGAATCTTTACAAACTCCTCAATAAGCTTATCCAATCCACGTATCAAAGCCCCTCCACCAACAAGATGAATTCCTCTATGCATAATATCTGCCAAAATCTCAGGTGGTGTTGTCTCAAGCACCTCTTTCACTGAATCAACAAGGTTATCAATAGACTGTGAAACCGCCTCTCGAATGTCAGCATCAGTCAAAACGACTTCACGTGGAAGACCCGTTACAAGGTCACGACCTCGAATCGCTGCCTCATGTGGCATCTCGTCTGGAACAATAACTCCAATTGCGATCTTTACATCCTCTGCGGTTTTTTCACCAATAAGGATTTTAAATTCATTTCTAATATAAGAAATAATATCGTTATTGAGTTTATCGCCCGCTATTTTAAGCGACTTAGATCGCACGACTCCGCCCAAAGATATAACTGCAATATCTGTCGTACCTCCACCAATATCAATAACCATATTTCCTGCCGGGTCGTGAATAGGAAGTTTGATGCCAATCGCGGCTGCCATTGGTTGCTCAACCACGTGAACCTCTCGAGCTCCTGCATTTTTTGTCGCATCTCGCACAGCACGAGCTTCGACGTTGGTGACACCTGATGGGATACCAACGATTACACGAGGACCAAAGAATTTTTTCTTGGCCTCATTTTGCGCTTTATTAATAAGATATACGATCATTTCTTCTGCTACTTCGAAATCTGAAATCACACCGTCAACAAGTGGCCGCACTGCTGCGATATGTCCAGGAGTACGTCCAAGCATGTCTTTTGCCTGTGTACCTACAGCAACAACACGCCCGGTCTTTTGATTGACCGCTACAACCGAAGGCTCGTTTATCACAATCCCCTGACCCTTAACATAGACCAGCGTGTTAGCCGTACCGAGGTCAATGCCGATATCGTGTGAAAACGCGCTGTAAATTTTATCTAAAAAGCCTTTTGCCATGTATTAATTCTTCAATCTAAGCACAAGCTCCTCTTTTGTCACCATAGACACTTCGCCAGTTTTGCGCTCCTTTACTTCGAGCTTTCCTCCTGCAGCGAGCGTTTTATCTGAAATAACAGCCCGAAGTGGAATACCAATAAGGTCTGAATCAGCAAATTTTTCTCCCGGTCGAGCATCTCGATCATCAAACAATACTTCTATACCCATTTTTGTAAGATCCTCATAGAGTTTGATTGCCTCTTTCTCTGTTTCACTTCCCGGCTTACCAAGCGTAATGAGATGAAGCTTGAATGGAGCAACTTCCTTTGGCCACACGATGCCGTCTTTATCTGAAAGCACTTCAACAATAGTTCCCATCACTCGTCCTGGACCAATTCCGTATGAACCCATCACAACAGGCTTCTTTGTACCGTCTTCTGCAACATATGAAAGTTCAAAAGCGTCCGAGAACTTTGTACCGAGGCTAAATATATTTCCAACTTCAACCGCCTTCATTTCTTTAAGATCAGATTTCTTTACACCAAGGTCAGCCAGTACTTCTTCTGTAAGTACTTCCTTGTTAACAGCGATTTTCTTGCCCTCGTGAACATAGATAAGATCCTCACCAGCATCCGTCACAGTCTGGAATTCATGAGAATATTTTGAAAAGCTTCCTCCAGATGCAAACGTCACATATGTTTTATCACCTAGACCAAGACGCTCAAACACTCGAATATACGCCTGTTTTGCTTTTTCATAAAAGACCTCGTGTTCCTTTGCGTCTCTCGAGAAAGAATATAGATCCTTCATTAGAAACTCGCGCCCTCGCATGATTCCTGACTTTGCTCGCTCTTCATTTCTAAACTTTGTCTGAAACTGATATGCAGCACGAGGCAAATCTCGATATGAATGAATGTAATCACGCATGAGGTTGGTAAGAGGCTCCTCATGAGTAAAGCCAAGTCCAACTTCGGTGCCAGACTTAAGCTTTGTTTTAAACCAGTTATCAACAACATCGTCTGACCATCGTCCTGTCTTTTCCCAAACTTTCTTATCCTGAAGTGCAGTGAGAATCATTTCCTGTCCACCGATTGCATTCATCTCCTGGCGAATCACCTCCACAATTTTATTCAAAACACGAAGACCGAGCGGCAAAAACACATACGCACCGGCCATTTCCTTATAAATATAGCCAGCTCGAATAAGAAGCTGTGCGTTTTTTGAGACTTCGTCTTTAGGAGCCTCTTTTCGAGTCTTGGTAAATAGGTGGCTTTGTCGCATAGAAATATAGGTCTCTACAAGGTTAATACGCCAATAATAGCCTATATTTTCAGGGTTTGTAAGTAGGTTGACTTTTAGTGAAATTAATGCTATTATTAACATAGATAGTGATCTTCCCTACACCTATCTAAACTACTGTGTTTACGATCGACCGAAATCGAACGTAAGGCCTGAAGCCCTGTAGTTTCTGAACGGGAAAATGGAACATTGAAAAATGAATGCACGCACGGTTATCGCAAAAGCCAACATGAATGATAGTCAGCTGAATCACATGTCAACAGAATGGAAGAGGAATACAGCTTGCCAAAACAATCCAGTCGTTGATGTTTACCATGCTCAAAAGGCATTGTATAAAACAATCGCATGGATCTTCGGTGTAATACTCGGTATTGGACTATACATCTACATCGTACCGGAAATGGACCAGGAGTTTACCTGGGAAGAGCTGGTGTGGTGGATGTCTGTGGTACTGATAGTCGCCTCTGCTGTTATGGCTGCTCTCACACACCTACGAGCTGAGTGGCCTCGCAGGAACGCAAAGTCGTTTATCCAAACATTGTCAGTGATAGAACATCATCTGGACTATACGAATGATGGAGGCGACTTAACGTTTTGGAACCTTGGGGATTATGATGAGACAAAGTGGCGTAGAGTTGCCAAGGAGATTCTTAAACCCATGACTGATGCTGTGAAAGGACATGAGAAGTTTGCGTGGCATCAGGAAACGGCAAAGAAGCTGAAGAAAGAATTTGAGACCACCCACAGCCGTCTGGTATGGGTTGGACTCGCAGACAGGAATCGTGATATTTATTGGCAGTAATTGCCAACTCGAAGTCGAGGCGCGCAAGCGACTCGACTTTTTTTATTTAGAAAAGCTTCGCAATATCCTTATACGTCACGAAAAGCATAAATACGATCAGTATTCCAAATCCAATAGCATTTATAGTATTAGAAATTTTTGGAGAAATTGCCTTTCTGCGGATTGCCTCGATGATGACAAAAAGTATTCGCCCGCCATCAAGCGCCGGAAACGGCACAAGGTTAAGCACCGCCAAGTTAAGTGAAATAAATGCTGTGAAAGAAAGTAGGTATACAAATCCGAGCCGGCCTGCATCACCAACAAGACGTGCAATTCCTACAGGACCTGAAACTTGAGAAAGATCAGCTTCTCCTAATACCGCATCATGAATAAGTCCATAGAGACCCTGCACAATATTTATAAACATCGTTCCTGTAAGCTTTGCTCCTTCCCAGAATGCGAGGAAAAACGGAAGACTTACCTTGCCTACCACATCCATCGATATACCTACAGCATAATTATCACCAAGCACACCTTTTTCTGGAGTGATCTCGACATACGCAGGACCAGTTAGTCTTTGAATCTCAAAAGCAATATTTTTACCCTCTGATGCTTTAATAGCTGCCTGAATACCCTCTACAGTAGATGAGGTTGTCGTTGCACCAGCAATTGAATACGAAAGAATTTCATCACCAGGGATAAGACCCGCTTTCTTTGCAGGAGAGTTCGGCAGCGCATCCAAAACAATCACATGCTTTTCAGTAATGTATTTTTCATTTGCCTCAGAAACCCCCATGGTCATTCCCGACATAAATCCAATTGAGAAGAGCACCCATGCGAGCGCAATATTCATAATGACACCGGCAGCGAGGATTATTACCTGTACCCAACGAGGCTTGTTTACAAAGCTTCGAGCGCTGTCTGGACCTGAGATAGATTCGTCATCGGGATTCTCACCAAAGATTTTTACGAATCCACCAAAAGGTATCGCGTTTATAGAATACAGAGTGCCGTTCCACATTTTTCCAAAAAGCTTTGGAGGAAATCCAAGACCAAACTCATCTACGCGCACACCTGATTTCTTTGCAGCGTAAAAATGTCCAAACTCATGGACTAATACGAGAATTGCGAGTATTACGAAAAAGAGAATGATGTACAAAGTGGTATTAGCTTAGAATTTCTTTTTCTTTCTTGTCCATGAGGTCAGTAAGTTTCTTTGTTGATTCATCAATAAACTTCTGTGCTTCTGCCTTAAAACGAAACTTCTCATCCTCACCCATTCCCCCTTCTTTTTCCTTTTCTTCAATATCAGAATTTATATCGTCACGATGCTTTCGTAGCTGTATTCGTGCCTGCTCAAACTTTTCCTTTGCCATCTTTACGATTTCCTTTCGGCGCTCAGAAGTAAGTTCTGGAAATGATACACGTACACCCTTATCGTCCACAGAGACAGACACACCGAGGTTTGCAACGGTAATAGATTTTTCGATTGATTTAACAAGACCCTGATCCCATGGAGTAAGTCTGATAGTGCGAGGACCTTCAGCAAGTATTGATGCGACCTGATTAAGAGGCATATCAGAGCCATATGCTTCGGTTCGCACGCCGTCGAGTATAGACGGATTCGCCTGACTCGTTCGGATGGTTGAAAGCTCCTTTTGTAGCCAGCTTTCTGTCGTGGTGAGGTCAGTTTTCAGTTTTGTGAAGTTATATTGCATTGGGTAAATATACCACAAACCAAGGCTTTTTCTAGAGATCGAGTAGTGCTGTACGTTCAAGAATAAGTTTAAGCGACGAAGATCGATCCTTAAGGTATTTAATAAGTGAAAGTATCTCTCGAACCGCTTCCATCTTGCCCTCCTTATGAAGTTCACCTACCACTGCTTGCAGGAAGTTTTCAACTTTAGCTTTATCTTTCTCCTCTATAAACGGCGCCACAAATTCAAGACGGGACTTCGGAGACATGGGTATAAATTTCCGAGCCTCACCTTTCATATCACTTTTGGCAGCTGATGCATGTGTCACTACAACCATACGCGATCGAAGTGTAGGTAAAAGAATTCGTTGTGAAGATGAAATGACAAAAAAATGAGTCCCCGGCGTTGGCTCTTCAAAAACTTTAAGAAGAGAGTTCTGCGCCTCACTCGTTATGCTCCCAATAGTTAGAATGAAAATCTTTTTATCCCCCATCACCGGTCGAAGCGACTGCATTTCCTGAAGACCGCGACCCTCATCAATACCAAATGATTCATGATGAGCAAAATGAACATCAGGATTACCCTGGCGTGAAATCTTGAATGCATCCATGAGAAATGCTTCAAGCTCAGCTAAAACAGCAGTTTTCTCGCCTTCGATAAAGTATGCGTGATGAAGTGAGTCCTTTGAAAACATAGTAAAGAGTATACCAAAGTAAAAAGGGCTCGACCGTAGTCGAGCCCTTTTTACAGATACACAGTTATCTTTTGGCAATGATGGTCCTCTTGTATACGTCCAAGTGTTCAAGTGCAATGCCGGTACCTTTTGCCACACAGTAGAGAGGATCTTCAGCAAGAATCGCCTTTACGCCCGTACGACGGAAAACGAGTTCAGGAAGATTTCGAAGCATAGATGATCCGCCGGTCATGATAATGCCGTGATCGATGATATCCGCAGCGAGCTCAGGAGGAGTTTCCTGGAGCACATCCTTGATCGCTTTAATCATGTCACGAAGTTCACGACCGATTGCCTTTACGATTTCGTTTGTCTTAATTTCTGTTGAGCGAGGAAGGCCTGAAATAAAATCACGCCCTTTGATTATCATAGTGAGCTCTTCTTCAAGTGGAACCGCTGAACCAATATTGATTTTTATGTCCTCAGCAGTTTTGTCTCCAATAGCGAGATTAAAAGTTTTCTTTATATAGTCAGCGATTGCGGCATCGATTCTGTTACCTGCACATTTTACTGATGTAGATGCAACAATTCCTCCAAGCGAGATTACGGCAACGTCTGTTGTTCCTCCACCAATATCAACAACCATATGCCCTTGAGCCTCTTGAATTGGAATGCCTGCGCCAATAGCAGCAAGAATGGGCTCCTTTACAACATAAGCACTCTTTGCACCTGCTCGAACCGCAGCTTCAACGACCGCACGACGCTCTGTTGATGTAATACCCGCTGGAACAGATACGAGAACCTCTGGTTTCCAAATATTCCACTTACCAAGTGCCTTATCGATGAAATATCGAAGCATCGCCTCGGTCACTCGATAATCGGCAATTACGCCGTCTTTCATGGGACGGTACGCGATGATTGACTCAGGTGTTCGACCAATCATGTTTTTCGCCTCAACACCCACAGCAAGAATTTTGTTGTCCTGCTCTGAAACAGCGACCACAGAAGGCTCATTAAGCACGATGCCTTTACCAGGCAAAAATACTAGAGTGTTTGCAGTTCCTAGATCTATTCCGAGTTTCTTTGCAAATAAAGCCATATGTGGCCATACTATACGCTTTTTTGAGCCGATTGCGATAGTTGACAAGCAATTTAAACAGTAGCATTTTTTGTTTATCCACAACTTGAAATAAACATAGCGTATATGCTATACTTATTCTATTACCCCTATAGATTTACCATGGCTAAAAAAGTAAACAAAGAGACCGGATCTGCCGCACTTTCGGCAATTGGAAACATGATCGCTCGCCTTCGAGAAGACCGCCACATGACCCAGGCTGAGCTTGGCGAGAAAACTGGTACCACTCAGTCGGTTATTGCTCGTATAGAAAAAGGTGAACAGAACCTTTCGACAGAAACGCTCGCAAAACTCTCAAAGGCTCTCAACCACGAAATCATTTCTATCTCGAAAGGTGGTACGGTGAATTTTCGTATAGAAGGAGGACGAAAGCTTTCGGGCACTATAAAAGTTAGAACTTCTAAAAATGGTGCGCTTGGCGTTATGTGCGCTTCCCTTCTTAATCACGGTACAACAACAATTAAAAACGCTCCGAAAATTGAGGAAGTGTTTCGAATTATCGAAGTTCTTGAATCGATTGGTGTAAAGGTTGCGTGGAAACAAAATGATCTTGTAATCACACCTCCTGAAAAACTCGACCTCAAAAATATCGCAGACAAATCCGGTGCAGGAACTCGAACACGATCTTGCATCATGCTCATCGGTTCCCTCCTCCACGTATCTAAGGACTTTAAAATTACTCAACCAGGTGGATGCAGGCTTGGTGCGCGTACAGTTAAGCCTTATTTTTACGCACTGGATCAGATTGGTGCTCACATAGAAACTACATCGGATCACTATCACATTACTCACTCAGGCCTTAAAAAGGATCGAGAGATTATCATGGATGAAGCAGGTGATACCGTGACTGAAACAACACTTATGGCTGCGGCGCTTATTCCAGGTAAGACAACAATTAAATTTGCTTCTGCAAACTATCAGGTTCAAGACGTTTGTTTCTATCTTGAGCAACTCGGCGTCAAAGTAGACGGCATTGGAACATCGACGATGACGGTTCACGGCATTCAGGGACCGATTAACAAAGACGTGGAGTATTTTCTTTCAGAAGATCCTATCGAGGCAATGTCTCTTATTGCTACCGCTATCGTGACAAAATCTTCTATCACGATTGAAAGATGTTCAATCAACTTTCTCTCGCTTGAGTTATTGAAGCTCAAGAATATGGGATTTAAGTACAAAATCCTTAAGAAATACAAGGCTGATAATGGCAGGACTGATCTTGTAGATATACAGACCCTTCCTTCAAAACTTAAGGCGCTTGATGAAAAGATTCACGCTCAACCATATCCGGGAATTAATATGGATAACCTTCCCTTCTTTGCAATTATCGGCACTCAGGCAGAAGGAGAAACATTTATCCATGATTGGGTATACGAGGAACGCGCAATATATTACAAAGAACTCGACAAGATGCGCGCAGAAACCATTCTCGCTGATCCACACCGATTCTATGTAAAAGGTCCTACAAAATTAAAGGCAACAGAAATCGTTTGCCCTCCTGCACTTCGCCCATCGGTGATTATAATGATTGGAATGCTTGCTGCAGAAGGCACATCAGTGCTCCGAAACGTCTATAACATCAATCGAGGATACGAAGATCTTGCCGCAAGACTTAATGCTCTTGGTGCAAAGATAGAAGTATTCCGAGATCTCTAAGAAAAAGCGTCCTGGTGTTTCCGGGACGCTTTTTTGCTATATTTTACCCTGCATGGCATATTGCTTGCCTTTGACTGCATTGTGCGGATAAATAGAAACTACAGATGAATCTGATTAAGGCCATACCTATAGCACGAGGCGTAGGAGCAGAGATGCTCTCCTATTGGAGTTCTGTTGTGGCACAACCAGGATCAGTGATCAGGGTCCCGCTCAGAAAAAGAACTATCGGGGCCGTTGTCCTATCCTGTGAATCTGTTGCTGATTCAAAAGCAGAAATAAAATCTCTCGACTTTGAAATAAAGAAAATTTCTAACCCTCACGTAAAAGCACTTTTCTCTCCGAATTTCTTTAAAGTGACCGAGGAGATTGCTCGATATTACGCATGTACAGTCGGAAGTGCACTCTTTGAGCTTGTCCCAAACATAATTCTCACTGATTACGAAGATATTGATCCTGCCCGCGAAATCACTCCACGGAAAAAGCCTCGCGAATCATTTGCCCTCCAAAAAAGTGATGATGACCGATACGGTCACTATAAGAGCCTCATCCGAGAAAGATTTGCTCGCAAGGAGTCTGTATTTATGATGATGCCAACTGTTGAAGATATTAAAAAGGCGTGTGCGTATTTTGAAAAAGGAATAGAACCGTATACATACATTCTCCATGGTGGGCTTTCAAAAAGCGAAATCGTGCGAATGTGGAATGCCGCTCTCAAAGACACTCATCCCGTAATCATTGTGGCGACAGGCTCATTCCTTTCACTTCCTCGACCTGATATCGGACTTATTATTGTTGAAAGGGAAAATTCACGAAGCTATAAAGTTCAATCTCGACCATTTCTTGATATGCGCAATGTAGCTGAAAAGCTCGCTATTCATACCGGCGCAGACCTGATCCTTGGTGATTCTTGCTTGCGAGTTGAAACACTGTGGCGTGAAGATGAAGGTGAGCTTGTTGATTACGCCCCCCTTGCCATGAGGTCACTCTCGACCGCCAGAGACACTCTTGTCGATATGAAGAAATATAAGAATGCTCAACACAACATCAGGATACTTTCTGATGAGCTCTTGCAGCTTGTACAAAAAAATCGAGAAGAAAGTGGACTCATGTTTATTTTTGCGGGACGCAAAGGACTTTCACCTCAGACGATTTGTGCTGACTGCGAGACCACACTTACCTGCAATCGATGTAGTGCACCACTTGTTCTTCACGGTAAAGATGAACGCAGATTCTATCTATGTAATAGATGCGGAAAGAGATTTGATTCGCATACGGTTTGCCGCACCTGCAATAGTTGGCGCCTTACAACACTCGGCATCGGTACAGAGAAAATCGAAGGTGATCTAAGAGAGATACTTCCTGATGCTACAATTTTCCGCCTTGATAAGCTTTCTGCGCCCACACATAAAAAGGCGCTCGAGATAGTAGAAAAGTGGTATTCCTCTCCAGGAAGCATTCTCGTTGGCACAGAATTGGCCCTTCTTTATCTTGATAAGCCAATTGAATACAGTGCGATTGGTACTCTCGATGCCCTCTTTTCAATTCCCGACTTTCGAATCAACGAAAAAATATTTACCATCGTTACAAAGCTCCGTTCGATAACTCAAAAACACTTCTTGCTTCAAACAAGGAATGCAGATGCGCCGGTACTTTCACTGGGTGCAAAAGGAAACATAATCGACTTTTATCGAAAAGAAATTGAAGAAAGAAAACAATTTGGATTCCCTCCATTTTGTACGTTTATTAAAATTTCCTATGTCGGCAAAAAGGAAACCGTACTCGAATCAATGGAAAACCTTAAAGTACTCCTTGCTGGTTGGCACATAGATATTTTCCCTGCCTTTATTGCAACAATTGATGGCGAATATGTTATGCACGCGCTTCTAAAACTAGGTGAACGAGAGTGGCCCAACACCGAACTCATCGATCGACTTAAATCACTTCCTCCAAGCTACGCTGTAAACGTTGACCCTGAATCAATACTCTAAAGTTATTAATTTTGCCTTTTTGAGCTTTTTCTATAGACTTAGGAAGCAATGGTATCAATCGTTCAAAAAGACAGCCCTGTACTGCGCCAAATCGCAAAACCTGTATCAAAAACAGATTTCGGTAGCAAAAAGCTTGCAAAGATCTTGCAAGATATGAAAACTGCCCTCGACTCACAAAGTGATGGAGTCGCTCTAGCTGCCCCACAAATCGATATAAGCCTTCGTATCTTTATCGTTTCAGGAAGAGTGTTTGAGATACTTAATGCAGATGAAAAGGAACAGAAAGTCTATCCAGACATGGTTTTTATAAATCCCACAATCCTCAAACTATCAAAAGAGCGCGACAATCTTGAAGAAGGCTGCTTGTCGGTACGCTATATGTACGGAAAAATTTCTCGAGCAAAGAAAGCAAAAGTCCAAGCGTATGACGAAAATGGTAAGGCCTTTGAAGTCGGAGGTACAGGACTTCTTGCTCAAATTTTTCAGCACGAAATCGATCATCTCGACGGTAAGCTTTTCATAGACGAAGCAACGGAACTCGAGGATCTTCCTCCAAAAGAAACACTCTAATGCCAACTACACAAAATTCCTCCCTCAACATCGCCTTTTTTGGAACACCTGATCGAGCGGTGTATGTTTTAGATGAGCTTAAAGCGGCAGGAATCATGCCTCGACTCATAGTCACACAGCCTGATAGACCTCAAGGCAGAAAACTTGTTGTCACAGCACCCGCAGCAAAAGTGTGGGCGCAAAAAGAGAATGCGACCGTTCTTCAGCCTGAAAATGTTTTAGATTCTGAATTCGTTTCAACACTCAAAAAAGGAAATTTTGATGCATTTGTTGTCGTAGCGTATGGAAAAATTCTTCCTCAGGCAATCCTCAGCATTCCAAAGCACGGAGCCCTCAACCTTCACGCTTCGCTTCTGCCGCTTTTACGAGGTTCATGCCCTATCGAAACTGCAATCCTAACTGACGCAAAGGAAACCGGCGTCACGATTATACACATGGATGAAAAAATGGATCACGGTCCGATCATCGCCTCAAAAAAGATCACACCTTCCAGCTGGCCAATCCCTGCAGATGACCTTGCAATGCAACTTGTTAAAGAAGGAGGTAAACTTTTTACTGAAATACTTCCCCAGTGGGTTGAAGGAAAAATTAAAGCTATTGAACAAGATCATACACAAGCAACCTACACCAAAAAGATCGTCAAAGAAGACGGTGAGCTCAATCTTTCAGATGACAATTACAAAAACTTCCTAAAATACAATGCGTATAAGGGCTGGCCGGGAACTTTCTTCTTTAAGGATATTCAAGGAAAAAAGACTCGAGTAACTATTACAGACGCAGCATACCAAGATGGCATATTTACCATCAACAAAGTCATACCTGAAGGTAAAAAGGAAATACTGTGGAAAGACTTTGTATCGAAGTAATTACTCTAAACTGTCTGCGTACTCTACAGATGCGGTGATATCTTCTTTTGGACTGAGCGCCTCACCGTTCTTGAATGCAATCGTAACCACATACGAAAGACTCCCAACAAAAAGCACACAGGCGGCTACAAACGTTACTATTTGTTTGTGAAAATTCTCAGGCGGCATATATCTATCCTCTTTTCCTCCAAGGCAAACCCTTGAGCATATTTTTAAGCTTGAGTCCTGACCGCCTTACAAAATCAATCTTTTTTGCTTTCTTTGAGCGCAAAGTTTCTACCGCTTCATCTTTTACCTCAATCATTGCCGCATAAAGATCTTCTTTCTCAGATTCAACTCGAATACTTCCTACTCGTGAATGAAAATTGATTTCCGCTCGAAATATATCGCCCGATCGATGATGATTAGTAGTTTTTGATACTTCAATTTCAGCAATTGCACTTGTATCTGTTGGATCAACATACTTATTAAGCGCATCGATTATCTTGTCTGCTGCTGCATCAATCGCTGGAGTAAGTTCTAGACCTGTCCCTTTTACGATTTTTTTAACCATGGTGAAAGTCTTGGGGTTATCGCTTATATCTACATATCTATTATAGCTTAAAGAAAAGATAAACTCGCACATATTATGCTATGCCGTTTGGTCAAATATAGTTGCAACACACATATAAAAAAGCGCTATCCACAATCCAAATAGCACAATAAAATGATTCACCTAACAATTAGTAATGTTCCAAAATAGGCCTTGTTTATGGCATCTTGCCGAAAAAAATAATGTAATGTATAGTTATTTTTAACTATAACTCAGCGAACCTGAGCTCATAGGCAAACTTATACGATTATATAGACACCATGAATAAGAGAGTACCGAAAATTATTGCTTCGATCGTTGTTTCTGTTTCAGGATTGGCCCTCATAGCTACCTTCATGCCACACACCGCTGAAGCAACTAGCGTTCAGAACAAAGCACTGATAGTTGCAACTAAAATTGTTTGCCCTGAAGAAATGGATTTGCCTAACTGGGGCGCTGGAATTCCAGCAAACATTACAAGCACGACAGCAACGGAGTATGTTGCAGCACACCCTACTTGCAGCATTGTTCCAGACTGGCAGTTTGAGTGGGGACCATCTTGGGCTACTGATGGAGGCCCAGCTACAATCGGTCATGCTGATGGTTATACTCTCTTTTCTTCAAATGGTACCGCAGAGATCTCAGCTGATGGTATAAACGAACGAATTTGGGTTCGAGAACTCCTTAAAGAGGGATATCTCCCTTTTAGCGGTCTTAATACTACCGAGCATGTATCCGCTGAGCTCTACTGTCATGACGACGGACTCAATTATGACAACTATGACTATGTTCTCAACCCACAGGCTGGTCACACATATTACTGTGTTGCATGGAATACTCCTTCGGAAACTCCAGAAATACCTGAAATTGTTAACACATGTCCCCTTCCAGATGCTATTGGCGACACAACCGCTCAAACCCTAGGCACTTCTTATGGATCAGAGCCTACGGTTCAAATGATTCTAAACGGATCTGGTTACGCCTCAGTTAATGCAGTAAACGATCAGAAAGAATACCAAGTCTGGAATGTTAGTGGCGGACAAAATGTTGTTATAGATCCAAAGTTTCTCAATAAGTACTCTGGAAACACCATCGTGTTTGGTTACTACACCAACGGTGACATCAATACATTTAATCCAATCTTTAAGAATGGATATGTCCCAGGATTTGAATCAACCTTAGAAGGAAATGTTGGAACGATTTATTCCCTATCAACCGTCTCTGCAAACACACTCGGTTTTGCTATCAAGGCATATGATGGCTCAAGTGTAGTTACACGAACCAGCCAGAACGCGCTTAACGTAAACGGTAACGATCAGACATTGGTCTATAACCCATCATCAAATGAGTACATACTCGCTTTTGAGGACCTTATCGATGGAGATAATGACTATAACGACATCGTTGTTGGAGTAAAACTCTCATGCGAAGCAACCCAGCCTCAGAACCCACAGTACTGCTCAATTTACAGCAACACTGATACAAAGGTTATTGAAGTAAAGATTGGTGAAAATGCCCCAATCGCTATGAACATTCCTTCATTTGTTGTTTCTCCAACAGCTATCACAACTCAGTTTTGGACTGCCGACGTAGATGGTACGAATACGGATTCACAGTGGATATGGTCAGAGGATCCAGTTACAGATTGGACTGTAGATAAACTTGTTACCTTTACCCGAAATTTCACAGTTACTGATATTGGTACCAGCGCATCACTTACAGTAGCAAGCGACAATACATACGCAGTTTATCTCGACAATACACTTGTAGGATTCAGCAATTCTCCTTCATTTAACAGTGTTGCTGGTGATACATTCACAATCCCTTCTATTTCAACCGGTGAACATACCTTGAAATTCATTGTGAAGAACCAAGCTCAGGCCGGTGATGCACTCAACAATCCTGGTGGACTTATCTTCCGCCTCGCTCTTACTAACGCATCATGTACAAATGGTGGAGGAAATGGTGGCGACAATAATCAGGCGCCAGTTATCACTCTCCTAGGAGACACTTCTGTCACTCTTACTATTGGCCAGGCATTCATTGACCCAGGCGCAAGAGCATCAGACGCAGAAGACTTTGCTGGATTCCGTACATACCCTGCAGATACAACAGGATTTACCGTTGTAGGCCTTCCACCAGCAGGAACGCTTACCGCTTCAACGACATATACAATTACTTACAAATTCACAGACAGCCAAGGTGCTGATTCTGGAACGGTCACACGAACAGTCTATGTAGTTCCTGGAACAACACAGTGTTCTGACGCTATCGACAATGATGAGGACGGCTTTACAGATGCTACTGATCCTGGTTGCCATACTGACGGAAATAACGGAAACGCTGGCTCATACGATTCTAATGACAATGATGAAAACACCGGTAGTGGCGAGCCAACAGATGTTTGTCCTGATGTAGAAGGAACACAGACTTCAACTGAAGAGTGTGACAATGACAACGGTGGTGGCGGTGGAAATGGTGATGTATGCCCAGATATGGAAGGTGTACAAACCTCTACTGAAGAGTGTGATGGTATGGGTGGTGGCGACGGCATTATCCCAGAGCCAACCGGTGGCCGAAGCGGAGGCAGAAGCGGTTCACGAGGAGGAGGATTCTCTGGAAACGGAATTGTCTTGGGTGCTTCTACCGGATGCGGCATTTACCTTAACGACTACATCCAGTTCGGCGCACAGAATGATCCAGAAGAAGTTAACAAGCTTCAAAGCTTCCTAAACGAACTTCTCGGACTTGGTCTTAAGATAAATGGAATCTATGACGCTCAGACGCTTGCAGCAGTCAACGCGTTCCAACTCAAGTACAAGGAAGAGATTCTTACCCCATGGGTTGAAATCGGACTTCATACAAGCTCAGATGTACCTACAGGATACGTATATCGAACAACACAGCGAAAGATAAATGATATTTACTGTAAGGAACTTAATCTCCCTATTCCCGATCTCAGCAATGAAGTCAGCAGACAGTAAAAAGAACTAAAGTCAGTAGAAAAACCGCTTCATAGAGCGGTTTTTCGTTATATTGACGAATCCTGATTTATACAGTACGATTGACTCAACATCTATTCCATGTTGAAGCGCTATCTCATTCCCCACGAAGGAAATTCATATCACCCTCATTTTTTTCGTAACACCGTTGTCGGTTTTATCATTGCCCTTGTACTCATTTTTCTCGGGCTTTCATTTGCTGTATCGTTACGAATAACTGAGAATAAAAACTTTCTTGGTGCAATTTACGCAACAGCACTTGTAGACCTTACAAACAAAGATCGTGCTAATTTGGCCCTCCCTACTCTTACTATAAGTGAAACTCTCACACTTGCCGCTCAACTCAAGGCTGATGACATGGTTCAAAATGGATATTTTGCTCACAACAGTCCTGATGGCAAAACTCCATGGTTCTGGATTCTTAAATCTGGATACAAATTCGTGTACGCGGGTGAGAACTTGGCTGTAAATTTCACAGAATCAGAACAAGTTGAAACTGCATGGATGGGATCACCAACTCACCGAGCAAACATTCTCAATAATAATTATTCTGAAGTTGGAATTGCCGTCCGAGAAGGCACGTTTGAAGGTAGAAATGCTACGTTCGTTGTCCAAATGTTTGGAAAGCCAACAAAGACCAAAACTGCCTTTAATAGCCCTTCTCCAGTCAAAGCAACAACTTCACCAGCAATTGCTCAAATAGCATCCACAACGGCTTCTACGAGCCCACAAAGCCCTGTAATAGCGAGCTCAGCACCTCTCCAGCCTGAAGTTAAAGGTATTGAAATAACATCAGAACAAATCGACGTTCCAACTCAGAGCCTCTTTATTGCAGTAAAGGATTCAGAAGCAGAAACAGCATCTGTAACTGAGGTTACCCCTGATAAAACCAATGCGGTAAAAGCTCCAGCAAATTCACTTGAGCGAGCAGTTCTACGCTTCCCAATCGCTCTTAATGGCGCATACGGAGTGCTTGCAATGCTTGTAACCATAGGACTCATACTTCTTCTTGCTGTTGAGTTGAAGCACCGAAAACCAAAACTTATCTTGATGGCAATTATGCTTCTTGCACTTCTATCAAGCGCAATCTTCATCAACAGCTCTACAGCAATGTACGCTCTTACAGCGATGGTTCAGTAATCTTAGAGTCTTCGAGAATCTACTTCTTTGTAAACCATTTTTGAGATATCTTGAATGGTCTTTTCTAGATTTTCATACACGTTACCGTGGGTCATGATGCAAATGAGATACGGATTCTCTGGATAGTACACAATTCCACAATCATGGAGCTGGCGAGTGCTATCTTCGAGTAGGCGTTCACCAAATTTGTGAGCAACCTTAACCGAAGCAGGCACCCCCCACCACTAATCCATCCTTAAATTTTGACTCAGATAGCCACTGTAGAACTTTATTAGAATTCTCGGTACTCAAAAGGGACACATTATACAAACCCCTAAACATAGATCCGTAGCGCCTGACTGACACAACTTTATCGAAAGGATCGTCAGGGGCCAAAATACCTAATTCAAGCATTGTCTCTCCTATGATGTCCTTTCTTCCCGTGCTCTCGAGCTGAGCTGCAAGTAAATTGGAAGAATTGTTATCAGAATAACTTAGCATTCTTCGAAGTAAGTCTTCGATTGTATATGACTCACCTGGCTTAAGTGTTTCCTCAGGAATGATATTCTGCTCAAATTCTGGTGTAGTTGGAAGATAAAGCAAAGACTCACTAAGCATTTCTGAACCAAGTTCTTCTGATTCTTTTAAATATGTAAGAGCAAAAGGTAACTTAAGGAGACTTGCAGGCGCAAAGTCATTAAACTCATTAATACCAAAAACAGGTCCGTTTACGAGATCTCTGTAGTACACAGCCACCTCCGTAATGCTGTCTTTTGCCTTTTGTTCATCAATATATTTCTCTATGCTATTTTGGAGCGAAGCATACCCTTTTTTATCGATTACCGGCTCCTCACCGCATGCGAAATCCCTATTGATGAGAGTAAATGTTGTTTTGCACCTATGATTCCCGAAATTTACAAAAGAAAAAATTAAGACGATAACTGCAAAAGATATACACGCGTAGTTTTTAACACTACCTTTGTTCTGTAACCGGTTTGTGTTCACGGGAATATTGTATCGAGAATATAAGGGACGCGCAAAGGAATAACGCTATCTCCAAAGTGCCTTATACTGCTCTCTGCTCTGCCAGAGAAAATATACATTGAGGAGCAAAAGTACATCCGCCATAATTGCCCCTGCCGTAAAGAGTCCTCCGTCTAAAAAGAGATGGAACGCTACAATATTTATAACTATAGGCAATATAAGCAGCGCAACGATAGCCATACGATTCATGATGATAAGGACGATGCTTATGGCAAAGACAATCGCCATGATGTAGGTGATGTATCCGCTTTTCATAAGCATATCAATGAAGGCGAATGCTTCAGGAGTGCTATAAAGATCTGCAGTTGGTGCAGGAAAAACCCCAAGCGCACCCAAAATAGGACTTACCAATAAAAGACCGAGAACTACTCGAAAAACAATATTAAGAATTTTCATGATTACAAATATATCATAAGTTTTTGACCGACCGTAAATGGAAAAACTCTATTGTTCAATAGAGACGCAAAGTTTACTGTTATTTCGTAGGTGCGGCATTAAACCTTGCCTTGTTTTCAGCCATCCACTTTTCCATATCTCCTTGTGGGTCATTCATTACTTCTGGATGAGCTTTCATATAATGTGGTTGAAGGGCTTTCATCCACTCTTCGAAAGTCTCGCCGCTGGCTGTCACTTCACACAAATCGCATTTAAGAGTTTTCATAATTTTATTTAAGATAATAAATAAAATATATCATGAATTTTGAAACATATTGAATTTTGCATAAAAGAAAACCCACCATCTCGCGATAGTGGGTTATGCCATAAGACCGAGAAGACGAATCATGTCGTCAGAATAAATTGCGCCATAGTTCGTCCATAGGTGACTGCTATCATTACCCGATCTACTTCATCATTTCTACCCGATACAAGACTAGTATGTAAAACTTCCTCGCTTGCATCATCAGGGTTTGAATCTTTGTTGATTGATTGAGTCACAAACACATCTCTATATCCCAACTGAAGAATATACTCAACGGCAAAAGTGGTAATTTTTCCTTTTGGAAGTTCCTGAGCAAGCTCGAACTTAATAACTTCCATTTCTGATTCTTTGCCTTGCTCACACCCGATCATTCTCAGCTGAGATTCTGTAAATGGAAGAGGTGTGCCGATACGAAATTGTTTGAGAAACTGAAGCAGGGTTTGATCTACGGGATCATTCATAGTACTAAGTGTGTACGTGTCGATTGTTGAAATTAAAAAGAACGCTACATATCTATATCACGTTTATTTCATTCGTCAAGTGCTCCGGGAGAAGGGATCGAACCTTCGACCAATCGCTTAACAGGCGACTGCTCTACCGCTGAGCTATCCCGGAATGATTTTTCCTAACGAAAACAATAATAGCAGATTTTGGCTCAATGGCAACGTATTCCGAAAGGAAATGCGCATCTCGAACGTATAACCTATAATGGATATGTAATGACCGAAGAAAAGCTTTCAGGATCCAAACAAGATGCCATCCTAGTCCAAAAAGCGCTCGCTTCGAGCGATGAATTCGGCCGTATCATCGAAAAGTACCAAGAACCCCTCAGGCGCTATATAAGGCGCTTGGCGCGTCCGGGAAAGGATGATCTCGACATACTCCTTCAGGATATATTCATAAAGACCTATGAGAATCTCAACGACTTTGACCAAAGCCTTGCCTTCTCTTCCTGGATTTATCGTATTGCACACAACGAGTCAATCGACTTTTTAAGAAGGAAAAAACGGTTTGGAGCATCGCTTGATGACCCAGCGTATGACGACGACACAATAGCACTCGCAGACACGATTGCTTCTGACACAGATATCGCAAAAGACGCTGACAAGGAATATATCAAGAAATCAATCACGGCAGTCCTCCATGAACTTGAACCGAAATATCGTTCCGTACTTGTCCTCAAATTTCTTGAAGAAAAGGATTATGAAGATATTTCAGACATCTTAAGAAAACCTCCCGGGACGGTAGCAACACTGATCCACCGGGCAAAAAAGGAGTTCAAGAGACTGGCGCAAGAAAAAGGAATGAATCTCGAAGGCATATGATAGAAACAAAACACATGAGCATGACATTACAAAAACAAATACTCGATCGCATCAAAACCCAAGGGGTAAAACCTACGCCTAAAGGGTACTTCAAGGTGCGTGATTATGCGTTGTGGGTGCTACTTGGTCTTTTCCTTGCCGCTGTATCTGTAGGGTTCGGCATGATCATCTATATGATCAAAACCGCTGATCTTACCCTCTTTGAAAAGCTTGGATTCTCAACTCCTGAAAAGATAATCTACTCCATTCCCTTCTTCTGGATACTTGCAACAGTAGCTACGCTCGGAATCGCATATATAAACTTCAGAAACACGCGAAAGGGATACAAGACTAGTGCAAAGCACTTTGCTGTAATCGCGGTTCTCATTGCAGTGGCACTTGGCTCTGGTGCGTATGCCTTCAATATCGCTCGATTTATTGACAAGGCAGCATCAGCCAGAATTCCACTCTACAACTCGGTGACACCAATTAATACAAACCTGTGGTTTGATCCACAACACGGACTCCTCTCAGGAATTGTTAAGGAAAAAAACTCTGATCGAGACTTTACACTCCGTGACCCTGACTCTGTCTTGTGGCATATAACAGGTCTTAACATCACCATGCCGTCTGACTTTAAGTTCAGCGCAGGTGATCGAATAAAGCTTATTGGTACTGCAGGTGAAAATGATACGTTCAGTGCAATAGAAATCATTCCTTGGGAATAAAAACAAAAGGCCGGTCCCGAAGGGACCGGCCTTTTGTTTACTGTCGAATCACTGTTCCACTACCAAGATTGTAAAGCTGTTTTGCTTCTGCCGCTGTAACGCCTCTATTATATATACGTAAATCATCCATTACACCCGGGAACATGTATGTACCCACCAGACCTTCCTGATACCCAATATCAAGATTGTCTGTTCCGCTTACAACCTGAGTTCCATAAGTATCCGTCTGAATTTCTGCACCATTTAAGTAACCTTTTATGGCACTACCGGTTCTTGTATACAAAACGTGATACCACGTATTAAGTGCTATACCGCCAGGAAAACTAAAGGCTGACGCTCCCGCTCCATTGAGCCAAAGAGTGATACTTTCAGAGTAACCCGGATTATAAATATACAAACCGTATTCGGCCTTGTTCGGACCTTTATTTATTATGTTTATATAAGGATCACCTACACGGGAGAGCTTGAACCAGACTGAAAAAGTAAAATCAGTTAATGTCTCAAGACTCGAGTTAGAGGGTACGGTAATGTAATCATCTACACCATCAAACTTAAGACCCTGAGATATCTTACCTGTCGTAGGCGCGGTCGCTTGGGTCATGTTCGTCAAGGTACCATCATTACCTCGTCCTGATCTGTCATATAGAGATCCAGCCGTCGCACTTGTCCAACCAACATCAGAACCGTTGAAGGGCCAGTAGCCTACAAGACCGTTTATGACCTTCGATTTTTCAGCACCACCGACTGTTGCCACACCAGAAGTATAAAGGCTTCTGACCTCTGCATTACTTAATTGTCTTGTATACACTCGAACGTCGTCAATTGAACCCGTAACATACTCTCCAGCAACAGCTGCAAATCTTCCAACATTCCATGTAGTATCGCCGGAATAATAAGCGCCTGCTTGTCGCGAACCAACCTCTACACCATCTTGATACACTCTCTGCATGAGGGACGAATCCAGAGTTACAACTATATGGGTCCACCGATTAGCGATATCCGTTAACGTTACATCGACATCATCATTGAACAAAGCAAATCTGACGGAGGTGTTCGATAACAATCTCAGATGTATTGCTTTATTTGAATTTTGTTCAGTACCCAATGAAAAATAAGTTTCATTTGCAGTGTAGTTGGTTCTAATCCATGCGCTTATAGTAAAGGGTGTGCCAGCAAGATTTACTCCGGAACCGGAAACATAATCATTAACTCCATCAAGTGATACAGCTTTACCAAATTTACCGTTTGTCCATGTTGCACCCGATAAGCTTCCGCTATTATTATTTCCTGAAAAATCTCCAGCAACTGTTCCCGACCCTTCATTCATAGACCAATAACCAACAAGCCCTAGGTTGTTTGCAGGCTTCGACAAAGTTACCCGTGTTGCAGCAGCGCCAGGTGTATAAGTTATAACAATTATTCCTTGGGCAGAATCATTACCAGATGATGCATATGCTCCACCGGAAGACCCTCCTCCATACAATCCGCCTGCTCCTCCTGTACCCGAGCTCTGACACGTACCTCCTGCTCCACCACCAGAACCATGAGTTGCGTCCCACTCTGTACCCGCACCTCCGTTTCCTGCTGTACCTCCGGCATACCCAATTCCACCTCCACCTCCACCATCCACTCCATGATTTCCAGGAGATGTGAATCCTACAGACGCACCTCCACCAACCCCCAGGTAGTTATTACCTCCAGCACCACTGTTAAAGTCACCAGGACCGCTGGTACCCGCAGAACCTCCACCACCACCTCCACCTCCAGCACCACCATAAGTTAATCCGACCCCTCCGGCGCCACCAACACCATTTGGCCCTCCAGCACCACCAGCTCCTCCAGGACAGCTTGTGTCGTTACTTGCCCCACCAGCTCCACCAGAATACTTAACATCTCCAACACCAGATGCAGATGCGCCTCCTGGTCCCGTATAACTTCCCCCTTTTGCTCCAACCACCACCGCGGTTCCACCAATTGACGCACAGTTAGAAGTTGAATTACAGAGGTAGGTGTCTTCACCGTCCACACCGTCAGCACCAGAACTTCCCGCCCCCACATTTATACCAACACTACCACCCGGTGTGAGGGTAACATTTGTTGATTTTGAATACGCTCCACCCCCTCCTCCAAAGTCAGCATTTGCCCCACGAGCACCCGCACCAATCACCTCGATAGTATTATTTGAATTATTCCAATCACTCGGCACCGACCATGAAGTGGCGCCAGTATCCGTGAGAAAAATCACCGTTGCATCCGCATGGACTTCAGCCACAGGTAACAAACCTAATGGCAGGATGAGTGATATCTGAAGCAATAGTGAGAAGGTCTTTTTCATTCCTTTTATTCTACCAAACTATTACCTAGCAAGGTTATAAAGCTGCTTTATTTCCGACTCCGAAAGTACTCTGTTATATATCCTGAAATCATCAATAGTGCCTGGATGGTAGTACACAATACTCGATGCATTGTTATTAAAGGCCCCAATCAACATATTAGAAAAGCTAGTTGGGCTGTCTGACGACGCCTCGGAAGCCGCAAGCACACCGTCAAAATATATAGCCTTATAGTTACCGCCATTTCCTGCCGAAACAAGTGTCACATATGTCCATTTACCTATATGGGCCGCATAGCTAGTTGAAATTCTTCCCGAACCACTCAAGTCACCATAATCCCAATACACACTCCCATCACTCCAAGGCACGTGGGCCTGAAAACGAATAGTGTCATTTGTATCTGCTCCAAAAGCAGATGCACCATCACCCGGCGTTGACGCTACATAATTCCAAAAAGAAACAGTAACCGGACCTCCCAACCATGAGAACGTTGAGGCGTTTACATAATCATTTACTCCATCAAACTTCAAAGCTTGACCGAGTTTACCAATAGCTGTTGTCGTGGCAGTTTGACCAAATAAATTTCCGTGCTTACCTTGTCCACTCTTGTCTCTTACGTTTGGGTTCATATCCGCTCCGTCGAAGGTCCAATGCCCTACCAAACCGGATGAAAGTGATCCCCGGGAGGTGTTTTGGGTACTATTTAATTTTGAACCGCCCATTGCATACAATTGCTTTATTTCATTTGCTGATAACGCACGGCTATATGTTCGTGCATCATCCAGGTACCCGTGAAAATCAGAACTCAATATTGTCTCAGTTGTTGGCGTGGTTGGCGTTGTTACAGCTGATAGTCCTGTATCCACACCGTTTGCATAAAGTCTCCATGTACCTGCATTCCGAACCGCCACAATATGCGTCCACTCTCTTGTTGGCATCTGATACGTTGAATTCAAAACATTACATGATATTCCACCGATCAAAATATCAAGCTTATTACCCGTACCACAAGCACTACCGTCGATAATCAAACCGTAACCATTTGCACCTGTGTTTCCGTTATACAAAATTACTTGCAAACCACTCGTGTCGAGCCAATATGCCCAAATAGAAAGTGTTACGTTATCAAGTTGGGTCATAACAACCGACGACACTTTAACATCATCATCCGCATCGACACTCAGCGCTTGCCCTATTTTACCTGGCACTGAGGTTGTGGAAGTTTGACCTGTGATATTCGCATGCTTACCCTGTCCACTCAAATCTCTAACATTGGGCACCATGTCTTTACCATCAAAAGTCCAATGTCCAGTTAACGAAGATTGAAGTCCGGTAGGAGAACCTGACGAAGAAACCTTTGTTCGATTCGAATTATACAATCCCTTTATTTCACCTAGCGAAAGTGCTCGGTTATATATGCGAATATCATCAAGTTTTCCATTGTAATTGAAATACGTCGCAGGCCCTGTGTGATAGCGCGCACCGAGTGATACGTCTACATTTTCATGAGGAAACGTAAAAGGGCGTGTACCCGCTTGATCAACCCACGTCTCCTGAGCGCCATTCAAATATATTTCAGGGTTGTTTGAAGCGTCCACCACAACCACCGCGTGATACCACGTACCACAACTAACAGCAGTACTTCCACGACCGGCTTCACCATATATATCTCCGCCAACTGGTCCTCCCACAAAAGATACATACCCACCATCAAGCTGAAGCTGATATTGAATACTGGTATCACTCGATCTTTTCGCAAGTATCGATCCAGACGAAGCAGCACAATTAAACCAGGTGCTTATCGTAAAAGGACCGTTTGTAAAATCCAACGCATGCCCTCCTCCGCTTGAACTTTTGACCCTTACCACATCATCAGAGCCATCAAATAAAAGTGCCTGCCCAAGAGGTCCTAAAACTGACGTTGTAGCAGTAAAACTTTCCAAAATACCATTGTGCCCGTATCCACTACTATCACCAACATCCTGTAACATTTTTCCACCATCAAAGGTCCAGTGACCTACAAGCCCTAGCTGATTTGATGGTTTGTTTAGAGTCGCAGCAAAAACGTCCTCATAGAAAAAGAAACCCATGAGTACTATCGGAAAAAATATCCAGAAATGTATGTGGTTTTTTATTTTCATTATTATTCAAACTTCCAGGTCGAAAATATTGACTGAAGAAGCGAATCAAGTCGTGCGTACGTCGAAATTTGATACAAAGAACTCTTGTACACAAACCAGACATCTCGAGACGCCCCGCCGAAATCAGGATTGTCACTTAGAAACGCTACACCTTTATGTTCTGATCCAATATCCACCGACTGTATATTTTCCATCTTTAAGTCTGGGATATCTGCTTTGACCATATCGCTTGTTAGCACCTTTATGTTGTCAAAAGGGCTAATAAGAATCTGTATCCCGTCGCCAGCTTTATTTTCAAATATAATTGTGTCACCCGCATCAGTCGTGAGTTCACGAGGATTGTAGTCGGCAGGTAAAGTAACCGCAAACCCATATTTTTTGTTTGCATATAATGAGCCTCCATTTGGTAGTTTTACTGTCTCCCCCTTAAGACTACTGCCCTGTTCTACCTGTGTAGACCAGCTGTAACCAAATGACAAATATATAGCCCCCAGAAGAACTAGAATCGCGAGAATGGTGATGATGATTGTTTTTTTCATAGTTGTGTTAATAATTTAATGTAATTAAGGAGTTTCAGCTGGGACTTCGGGTACTGGAGCCGGATCTACAACCGGCGGCTCCACTAAAGGTGTTTCCTCTACTGGCGGCACAGGCTCCTCTTCTATGACTGGTGGTGTTGTCGTGCCGTTGTCCCCCGTGTCTCCATTATTATCTATTACATCTGGGGTTGTTGTTCCTGTATCACCACCTTCATCACCATCATTATTTGGAGGTATCGCAGGTGTTGGAACGTATGACCCACACTCTCCCGGTTCAGTTCTCATAATTCCTGCTTCCATATAAATACATGTTGGTAGGCCGCTTGATCTATCAAGAACTGTGACTCCAGACTTTGCGAGATTGTCTATGTCGCCAACCCTGAGAGTCTTTGTTTGTATTGTGTCCGCCTCGACTGTTTTGATATAAGCGATATTTGCAGTTAAGCTTTCAGCCACTACAGAAACAAATGTTGCAATCGCATTTTCTATTTTTGCTCCGAGTGACTCAATCCAGCCTGACACAATCGCAATAGTTGTAGAAGCAGTTGTTGTTGCAGTTGATGAAGCGAATTCGTCTGTTGTAGAAGCAATCACTCGTTCAAATCCATTTGCTTCGGCATATGTTTCGAGCGCTGCAAGTCTACCTTCAATACCAAGCATTCGATTCTCTAGATTTGTTACAGATAGATTAAGTGATTTAATCGCTTCGATTATAAACGGTGTAAATCCGCCGTACGCTACGCTCTTGAGGCCGTTTGTTCCTGTTGTTACAAGCTCAGGGAACACAGCCTCTACGTCCTGTGCAATAAATCCGTAACGAAGTGAGTCGCTTGTATCTTCTTTATTCCACCTGAATGAAACTGCCTGAAGCTGCGCCATTCTCTGGAGAGTTTCATCTGTTGCCACATTCTGTATATCCTTTTTAAGAGATCTGTCTGAAGTACATGTCCATGTTGTTGATGTAGGGTTTATTTCGCAATATCCATTTGCATCTTCAAATCGCACAGGTGCTTCGTCTGCTGTTGTATAGACATGTAATTTCCTCTGTGGAGTCGAGGTGCCGATGCCAACTCCTGAATCCTGAATTCCACCAGAACCGTTTGCTTCTGCGTATACAGTCAATATTGGATTGCTATCAATCTGCGCGCTATAGCTTTGTACTGTGTTTGCTGCAGCAGAAGATGAAACTGGCAAATCTGACCAGCTAACGATTCCGGCATCTGTATCAAATGACAGTGATCCAGAAAGATTAAGGCCGTTTATTGATGTAATTCCAGATGAGTAATCATAGACAAGCGCGCCGCTTCCAACATCAAGACCTCCGGCTATAGTTGATGTTGCTGTTGTGGATGTTGCGGTGAAGTTTCGAGAAACAGTCTCACCTGCCACTGAAAGCTTTGCGTATGGAGATGTTGTACCGACACCAACTTTTCCAAACGCATCAATTATAAACGCAGTAGAAGTTGCTGTTCCGGCTGTAGATGAAGCTACAACAAAGAGTGGTGCTGAGCTACTTGTGGTTGCCTGCACTGTTAGCTTTGCATATGGAGACGTCGTGCCAACACCAACATTTCCAGAGCTATCAACCGCAAGAATAACATCAAGTGGATTTGTGTTTGCACCTGAGTAGAAATAAGTATCGCCACCAGCAACATTTCTAATCTCAAGCGACCCTACACGATGAGCACCGGCTGAAGCCGTGGCCATGAAATCAATTACCGCCTTATCTACTCCTCCGTCGCTCAGCAAGATGTGTGGCCCTCGAGTTGTTGCAGATCCAATTGATCCAAGTTCAATTACGGGTATTCCTGAGCCCACAATCTCAAGAAGGCTTGTTGCGGTAGTTGTTCCGATTGCAAGGCTTCCTGCTATGTATGCGTTACCTGTGGTTGTTGCGCCCCCGTTGATGGTGAGTCCACCCGCCTGAGCACCCGAACCAATCGTAGATGAAGCATTCAAAATAAGTCCTCGGGTTGTTGTTGGAGCGAGATAGCCGTTTCCTTGTACTGAGAAATCTCGGAACTGTGAAGCATAGTAATTTGAGGACGTAGTCGCCCATGTACCCCCCACACCTCCTTCATCAGTACCGCAAGAAAGCACTCCGTTTGCATCAGTGTCTATAGTGTTACATCCCACAAGACCTGTGAAAGCCACAGTACCTGTTGCTGTAAGGTTTCCTCCTATATATGCAGAGCCTGCAGTAGAGAGTTTTGCAAATGGTGACGTGGTGCCAACACCAAGATTGCCGTGAATAAATGTAGTTCCATCTCCAAGAATCGAGAATCGAGTACTTGTAGCGGTTGATACCTTAAAGAGTCCAGCGGTAGTAAGTGAATGAATTGTATCGAATTCGTATGCACTTCGTTCCACAGGATCAGAGGTAAGAAGCATGGTGTTATCTCGAGCTGGATGGAAGTAGAGCAAGTCAATACCGTTTGTATGTACATCAGTAATTACATTTGAACCTAAATAGAATGCTTCTGACATGTCCCCTTCATTTTCTTCGGTAGCGAGTGCCCCTATTCCTATGTCGAAATACGTTGACGTTGCTGCGCGTTCAGTGGAGAGCGAAAGACCCGCATTGGCAGCCTTTGAAAATATATAGCTATCCGTGTTACTTCCAAGAGCAACATTGTCGCCTGTAACATTCAATCGGCTTAAAGTATCTGTCACTGTAGACTGTACAGTTTGGTTCGTGGCTACGCTTGCAGGATCGTACACACCGAACAAAAATCCATTTACATTTTTCTCGAAACTGCCAGGAACCATTGTCTTCATGCTAGCAATCGAGTATTTGTATGCTGACGAAGCCTCACCCATGGTTTGATCCATAAATGATTTTGTGGTTGACCCCATAGTGACTGATCCATTTCCATAGACACCGAATTGCTCATATCCACCTGATCTCAAAGAGGTAAGACGCATGTCTGGGTAAAGAATTTCTTCTGCACTTGAGTCATATCCATCCCACGCTAAAGCCCCAGATGTGTCCACTGTAAATGCTGTACCCTGTGTAAACACATTAACCGGAGTCACGCTTGATACTACAGAAAGTTTTGCGTATGGAGATGTTGTACCAATACCAACATATCCAACTGATCCTGCTGCACCGAGGACAGTAAGTTTTGCAGCATCAGAAGGTCCGATCATGAGAGAGTTTGCAACATCGTTTGTAATGTCTGCGCCCAAGATTGTGGTTGATGCAGCAGATGCTGTATTTTTGTAACCAATGACTGTTGAGCTTGCTGCGGCAGTAGTGTAATTTTGGTATCCAAAGACACTTGCAGAGTCACTAAATACGTCAGACGCGTTGTCATAGCCAAATACAGAAGCTCGTTTACCTTTAACATAGTTACTGTATCCAACAAGAGTTGCGTATGATGATCCAACATCAACGTAATTGCTTGCACCCAAGAGAGTTGCGAATGGACTATCCGTATAATCTACAACGTTAGACAGACCAATTAGAGTTGAACTTGCTGCTACAGAGTAGTTGTTGTAACCAAAGAGGGATGAATAGGCGCCCGACTGTTCAGAGCCAAATGAAGAATTTTCACTTTGTACTTCTACTGACTTAAATCCACGCGCACCACCTGTTGCTTGTCCTATGAGAACCTCACTGTTAGAACCTAATAGTTTGAGCTTGCCTGTGATTGAAGCAGTATTAATATTTGGATCAAAGTAGAACTCAGCAGTTGTGGTTGAGTTAGAGCCAATAGCAACAACATCGCTCGTATTGTTTGGATAGTTTATGAGAGTGCCTGAAACTGTCGATGTTGTTGTTGACCATGAACCCCCGCCAGAACCTCCACCGGCTCCACATGCTGAGCCCGTGCCTGTGACCTGGCCGAGTGAGTTAACTTGAAGACACTGAGTAGAGCCGGTGATAGATGTGATAGCGAGGTTGGTTGTAGATGCTGTGCCTGTTGCAGTGAGGTTTCCTCCTATATATGCAGAGCCGGCGACAGAGAGGAGTGCGAATGGAGATGTGGTACCGATTCCAACGTTGCCTGTTATATAAGATACTGCAGATGATGAAGATGAAGTATTAAACCATGGGCCAACAGGAGCGTTTAATCGTGCAATGTAATTTTTATTAAGATTCGCATTTGAAGTTATAGGCGCGCGATAGATTACGTTTGTATATGAACTTCCGTTATATCCACCAAAGAGGTACACATTATCTCCAATAACTGAAACTTGTGATACATCTAGGTTTCCAGGAATCGTGTATCCCGTATCAGTCCAGCTTGTTGGATTTGAAACTGGTGCGCGGTAAATCACGTTTGTGTATGAACCATTGTAGCCACCAAAGAGATACACATAATCGCCGACGACCGCAATCTGAGATCGATTGAGGGCGGCCGGAAGTGTTGCTCCCGTATTAGTCCAGCTAGTTGGATTTGAAACTGGTGCTCGATATATAACACCACTTGCACTTCCCGTGTCTCCGCCAAAGAGGTATACATAATCGCCAAGAACAAGACCTTGAGAATAACCTAGATTTCCTGGAAGTGTTGCTCCCGTATTAGTCCAGCTTGTTGGATTTGAAACTGGTGCGCGGTAAATTACATTCGTAACACTTCCATTGTCTCCTCCATAAAGATAGATATAGTCTCCAATAACAAGTACTTGTGAGTTACCAAGATTTCCTGGGAGTGTTGCACCTGTATTAGTCCAGCTTGTTGGATTTGAAACTGGTGCGCGGTAAATCACGTTTGTATATCCTGAACCGTATCCTCCAAAGAGATACACATAATCTCCAATTACAAGCACCTGAGAATTCTGAAGAATTCCAGGGATTGTTGCTCCAGTGTTTACCCAGCTTGTTGGGTTTGAAACTGGTGCGCGATATATAGTACTTGCAACACTCGAGTTATTTCCTCCAAAGAGATACACGTAATCACCAATTACAGCTGACTGTGATTCACCAAGATTTCCTGGGAGTGTTGCGCCGGTGTTTACCCAGCCACCTTCAGTAAGTTGATATCGTACAGATGCAGCTGATGAAATCGGTGTCCAATTAGAAGCAAGAATTGTCGATGATGAGTACGCATTTCTAAATTCAATAACTCCCCCGTTCTCACGAATACCATAGCCACCAGAACCTGACTGGAATGCTGAACCAAAGTTTACATATCGGCCCGTGCCCTCCAAATAAAGATTTCCATATGCAGTAATGCTTGATGTTGCAGCAGGAGTTGTTGTACCAATTCCAAGTCGTGAGGCAAAATAGGCATTTCCTGTGGTAGTAGAGTTAGTTGTTGTTGCATTCACCAAAGTTACGTTAGCAAGAGTTGAAGATGCGGTGAGAATAAGTCCTCGTGTAGTCGTCGGTGCAAGATATCCGTTTCCCTGAACAGTGAATGCAGAGAAGTTTGAAGCATAGTAGTCAGAAGATGATGTAGCCCATGATGATGAACCAGCTCCGCAAGCAGAGCCTGTACCTGATACTTGGCCGAGTGAGTTAACTTGGAGACACTGTGTAGAGCCTGTGATAGATGTGATAGCGAGGTTGGTTGTAGATGCGGTGCCTGTTGCTGTGAGGTTTCCTCCTATATATGCATTACCTGCGACTGATAGAAGTGCGAATGGTGATGTGGTACCAGCACCAATACCTGTTGCGCTAACAGTGAGTGTTGGATTAGCTGTGTATCCCACCTGGAAGGTATCTGCAGATGAGTTGGTGAACCCCTTACCGAATGCGGTTGAGAGAGCTGCGGTTGCGTTTACGTTGTCTCCAAAAGCGAATGAACCGCTGCCTGTAGACGTAACAGCTCCTGCATTTGCATAACCTGCAGCAAATGATCCGTCTCCTGAAGACGTCAAATTCCTAAATGCATATCCAAATGCAACCGATCCGTTTGCTGACGCACTCAATGTTGCAGGAGCAGCAATTCCAACAGCAACTCCATATGCAAGTGATCCACTACCAGAGGAAAGAATTGATGCGTTTCCTGAGCCAAGAATACCGCTTGCAACACCTCCAGCAAAACCACCTCGAATTGTAGTTTGTATTGAGCCTGTACCTCCGAGTGTTCCTGATGCAGCTCCGTAAACCATCGATCCCTCAACAGCGCTTACCACCGCAGAACCTGTAGTGGTACCCACAGCGAATGCTGACCGGCCGGCATAGACATTTTCTTGACCAACCACTACTCCACCAGCAAATGATGAGGTTGCTGTTGTAGATGTTGCGGTGAAATTATCTGCTACAACTTGACCACTTACTGACAATTTTGCGTACGGAGAAGTAGTACCGATACCGACGTTTCCTCCAAAATATGCACTTCCGGTCGTTGTTGCTGTTCCGTTGATTGTGAGTCCTCCTGTAGCAACTCCACTTCCAATAGTTGAAGAAGCAGAAACTATGAGACCAAGTGTAGTGGTTGGACGAAGAGTTCCTGAAACAACGTTCCAATCTCGGAATTGTGACGCGTAGTAATCAGAAGATGTTGTTGCCCATGAGCCAGAGCCTGATCCACAAGCTGAACCTGTGCCTGATACTTGTCCGAGTGAGTTAACCTGGAGACACTGAGTTGAGCCAGTGATTGAGGTGATTGCGAGGTTGGTTGTAGATGCGGTGCCTGTAGCTACAAGGTTTCCTCCGATGTATGCTGAGCCGGCGACGGATAGTTTTTCGAATGGAGAGGTTGTAGCAATACCGACGTTGCCTAAGTTTGTGATTATAAATCTATTTCCATTATCCACTGTATTATCATCTGAGCTAACCATAAACAATGTAGATGCGCCCCCTGCACCAGTAACTTCTAATGCTGCATCTGGACTAGCATCATTAATACCCATCAAACCATTCACATCCAAAGTCACAACACTCGCATCCGTAGCATTTCCTATAGAAAATCTTCCGCTATTACTTACCCAATTTGACCATCCAATTCCAGATGCCTCGTTATAAATTCCAAGACCCCACGAGTTTTCATCATTCTGGGATATAACAAAATTTGCAGGAAATCCCAAGAAACTACCAGAACCAGGTCCATCAATTACAACTGATCCTAAAACCGGAGTTGTACTTCCAATTCCAATATTGCTTGCAAAATACGCTCGACCTGTAGTTGTAGCAGCACCATTAACAGTCAAGCCCTCTATCCCATTTCCAATCGTAGATGAAGCATTAACAATCAAACCTCGAGTTGTCGTAGGTGCAAGATATCCATTTCCCTGAACAGTGAATGCATTGAAGAGAGATGCGTAGTTGTTTGCTGATGTGGTTGAGAATGCTGAAATGTTCTGCTGTGTGAGCCAGTAGTCAGCAGATGTAGTTGAGTAGAAGTATCCCTTGTTGAGGGTATCGAGGAATGTCTGTACTCGTGAGTTCTGGTAGTAGAGGTTAGAACCTTCAGCAACGTCTGTAGTGAGAAGTCCGAGAGATGATGTTGCGATCTGCTGGTATGTACCACCTGCGTATGAACCGATGAGGATTCCTGCAGCACTTGGGTTAGCTATACCTGTACCTCCTCGAGATGCGGAGAGGGTGCCTGTCCATGTAGGAGTGAATGTGTGAATGTCACTTGCAGAAGTAATGGTAAGACCAATATTAGTGTCAGATGAAGTTGCAAACACCTGTCCTGCACCGCTCTGGTTTGAAGAAAATTCACCTCGCAATGCGGTAATGCCACCGCCCGCTCCCGCGTCAGTACCGCAAGAAAATTGTCCTGTGGTTGAATTCCAAATTAATTTATCTGATGATCCAGAACAAGAAGAAAGTCCTGCGCCACGAACAGTACCCTCTATATATAGAGCAGTTGTCGTAGCATTTGTACCTGTAGCATTTAAAAATGTAATATTCGCAAAATCTACATTGTTAGAAAATGTAGTTGCGCCAGTGACTGTTACCGTTCCCGCAAGGGTTGGGTTTGTAAGCGTGAGATCTGTTGTATCAACAGAATTATTAATTATTGTTGTTCCTCCGCCGCCACCGCCCGAAGATGTTCTCTGACTTAATCGATCAGAAGTAGTTCTGATATTTTGCAGTAAGAGATCTACCCGTGAACTTACTGTTGCGAGATCCGTTTGAAATGAGTTTTGAAGTAAATCAATTCTCTGATTGAAATCCAAAGAAACTAAATCCGCAACCTGACGAGCACTGAAAGAGTACTGCAAAGAATTACTTTCAACTGGTGAGCCTACCGAACTTGATGTGTTGAAGTTCTGAACAATTACTTCAGGTCGCACAACCACCGATTCCTCTGACTCTGAAGCTTGGTTATTACCACTAACAACAAAATCAGAAACAGGGATCCTGTTGGTCGATGTTGCTGGTTTGTCAGTTTTTCCAATATTAGCAAGTTTCTCTTTAGCACTATTCAAAGTTGAACCTGCAGGCACCTGAGCAACTTCAACCTTCGGTTTGCCGCTACCAAAAACAAGTGTCCATCCCTTATTGAAAAGTGGATTTATAAACTCGTACACACCGACCGCTGATGCTTCGAGCACCCCTTCTGTCACTACACCGGCATTTGAAACAGCCGCCATAAAATCGTTTGATGAAAGAACTGGCGATCCTGTTTCAGACGCAGACTGTATTCCCGCTGCAACTTCAGTAGAAAAATTAAATATTCTTTCTTTGAGAAGACCTAGTGATTTAAAAGCTGAACCAATATTTTTCGAATTTACAAAATTAAAACTGCTGACAGCAATGAGACAAATTAAAGCGAGCGCAACAAATTTTTTCGTGTATGAAGGTTTACCATACTCGGATACAGTAATAGATTTTTTAACTTCTTGTACAGGAACAGCTGTAGGTTTTACAACTGGAGTAGCAATAATAATTTTTTCAGGCTTCACAGATACCTTCTTGAGCTCTGGCAAAAGTCCCCTGCTATCTGAATCATACTTTAGTAATTTTTCAAGGAAAACTTTAGGAGCATCAATTGCCTGAGCATCCGAGATCGCCTTATGAATCAAGGGCTTTGATTCCTTCTGTGACAAAGATTGGGATTTCAATGAAGACAGGAGGTTAGCACCTTTGTCCGCAGTTATGTGGTAGTTGAGAATTGAGGATTCACAGACAAACCAGAGCCGACCTACCTTTGTTGCCTCAATTTTTCCATCTCGGATGAGTTGCCCCACATAGTCCTGAGTATAGCTACAGGCTTGGGCAGCTCGTCTAGACGAGATGAACTTTTTTCCATCAATAATGAGTTGATCGCTCATAAAATTTCAATACGGCTATTATCCCCCATGGCAACAGAAGTAACTATGTGGAAAATCAGGTCGCAATTCGTAGTTTTTAGAGGGAGTTCTGCCTGTTAGGACGAGCATAGACACAGGACTTGTGTTTCTGAGGGATTTGTTTCCTTTGATGGATTAGAGTTTAATCTCCGTAGGCTGAGCCAGACTTATCCTGAATTGATTTCCATGGCTACAAACAACAGATTTTGATAGTAATGTTTATCAATGTTTTAAAAGCAGTAGAAAAGATGACCTAAGAATTGCTACCCCTCCAACTGAGCACGTTTTAGAAACTAATTTTACGCATTCTGAGCAAAATTGAATTTGCTATCAATTTTGACCGATCTCATATAGAGTAATCTGTATGGAAAACCCATTATCACAAGAACACAAGAATAGGCTAGATGTCGAGATGCATTCACGTGCACTTTCACGATCTCGGTCACATGCTGCAGACCTTATTAAAAGAGGTCTAGTGATGATAAATGGAAAGCGAGCAGAAAAAACGAGCACAGAGGTTTCTGCATTGGATCAAATTACTTTGGCTCAAATAGAAAAGTTTGTTAGTCGTGCTGGTGAAAAACTTTCTCACGCATTAGAGGTCTTTGATGTGTCCCCTGCCAACCTCGTGGCACTTGATATCGGATCATCGACCGGTGGATTTACAGATTGTCTTTTACAAAACGGTGCGCAGAAAGTTATTGCAGTAGATGTTGGCACTGATCAACTTGTAGCAGTTTTGAAAAATGATCCCCGTGTCGAACTACATGAAGGCACTAACATCAAAAATTTTAAACTCGCTGATCCTGTCGACATGGTTGTCATAGATGTTTCATTTATCTCACTTACTCATGTATTGCCTAAGGCATTTGAATGTGTGAAAAAAGGAGGCGTTGTCATCGCTCTCGTGAAGCCACAGTTTGAAGTAGGTATGGAAACTGCAAAAAAGCATCGCGGTGTCATAACTGATCCAACACTCCAAAATGATGTTTTAAAAACAATTAAGGCAGCTTCAAAGAAAACGGGTTTCAAAGTTGTTTCTGATACCACCTCCCCTATCGAGGGTGAAAAAGGTAACAAGGAGTTTTTGCTTTTACTTAAAAGGCCTTAACTCTCACATTGACGAATGCTATTTTTTGTGTAAAATTTCGTCTAGAAACGCTCTCCTAATACCCCTGAGGAAAGTGGCTTTCTTACATAAAACCTCAAAAACAATACTGATTGAACTCGATCAACTCCCCGTTTGCTCAAACCAAATTCAACTATCTTATTGGCCCGACCTGTGTCGGAAAAGGATTCATTCTTAAACTTCTTGATCGCGTGCTGACGCATTCAAGGGAGCAGAATCTGACAGTAGGATATATTTCCTTCGGACAGATCATTCGTGATCTTATGAAGCGTGAGGCTGACTTTCGCAGAAAGCACGAGCAGACAATCAAGCGAGGCGACTTACTTGATGACCCTGCTGCAATTGAGCTTTTCAGCGGAAAGCTTAGTGAGCTTTCTCAGGAAGGCCCATTTGATCTCATGTTTGTGGACGGATTCTGTAGAACCGCTCCTCAGGTTACTCACGCAGCAGATCTTGGCTTGCTTCGGAGACAAGACACCATTTTTGTCATCGAAGCTTCCCTTCACGTTTGCGCTGAGCGGTTTACCCACCGCAACGAGCATGATTCATCGCGCCTGGAGCGTGAGATGCCGACCTTTCAAAAGCGTTATCATCTCCACGCAGATAATGTTGGGCAGCTTAAAACTGCCCTACGTATGACCGCGGCCGGTGAAAACATCAGGGAAATCGATGCAAACAGAAGTATTCCTGAGTTTGCATTCCCTTCCTTCATGTCTCACTTGCTTCCTGTAATTTCGGATCTTGTGAGCAAAAGAGCTCGACAAGACGAGATTCCCGTCTAAGTATTTCAGCCCACCTTGCCAGGTGGGCTTTTTTTTGCTTTAATATACCCCTATCTGAGCCGCCGGCTCGTTTTATTTTTTGAGCAAAAACCAAGCAAAACCATGGAAATTAGAAATATAGCCATTATCGCCCACGTCGACCACGGAAAAACAACTCTGATGGACGGCATTATGAAGCAATCTGGCGTAGCCAAAGAGGGCTTTTCTATGGACTCAAACGCTCTTGAACAGGAGCGAGGCATCACTATTTATGCAAAAAACGCCTCTATTACATATAAAGGAGTAAAAATTAACATCGTAGACACACCAGGACACGCTGACTTCGGTTCTGAAGTAGAACGCGTGCTTAGGTCAATCGACACCGTGCTTCTTCTTGTTGACGCACAGGAAGGTCCAATGCCTCAGACTCGATTCGTGCTCAAGAAGTCTCTTGAACTTGGAATGAAGCCTATCGTTTTGATCAACAAGATCGACAAGCCAGCAGCTCGACCAAAGGAAGTGCTTGATGAAATTCTTGAGCTCTTTATTGAGCTTGGCGCAACTGATGATCAGCTCAACTTCAAGACCATTTACTCTATCGGACGACAGGGTATCGCAAAACATAACCTTACCGATGAATCAAAGGATCTTACTCCTCTTCTCGACACCATTCTTGAGCTCGTTCCACCTGCACCTTCAAACACTGCAATTCCACTTCGAATGCAGCCTTTCAATCTTGCGTACGACTCATACACAGGCCGACTTGGTCTTGGACGAATCTACGAAGGTAAGGTTCGCGTAGGACAAAACGTCTTTATTAAGAAGCCTACTGGCGAAACTCGAACAGGTAAAGTAACCAAACTCTATACTTTCAAAGGTCTTGATCGTGAAGAGGTAAATGAAGCAAGCGCAGGAGACATCGTTATGCTTGCAGGTCTTCCTGATATCTTTATCGGTGAAACTATTTGCGAGACTGAAAATCAGGAACCTCTCCATGCTATTAACGTCGACGAACCAACGATCGGTCTTAACTTCCTCGTTAACAACTCCCCTTTTGCAGGACGTGAAGGTAAGTTTGTTACAACTCGACAGATCCGTGAGCGACTTGAAAAAGAGCTTGAGGTAAACGTGGGACTCAAAATTGATTTCAACCCACCGGTCATCGCTGGTAGCCCTGATACCTTCCGTATCTTTGGACGAGGTGAACTCCACGTTTCGATTCTTCTTGAAACTATGCGCCGCGAGGGATTTGAACTTCAGGTATCACAACCTCAAGTAATCATCAAAGAAATTGATGGTGTTAAGTCAGAGCCATTTGAGGAAGTGACAGCGGATGTTCGAAACGAGGTCTCTGGTGAAGTGATCCGAAAGCTCTCGCAGCGAAAGGGTCTTATGACAAACATGGTTGAACGAGAAGGTATCACTCGACTTACCTTTGAAATCCCTACTCGTGGACTTCTCGGTTATCGAGGAGAATTCGTTGTAGATACACGAGGTGAAGGTATCCTTTCAGCGCGATTCATTGGATTCCGTGAACATGTTGGTGTCATTGAAAAGCATGAATTTGGATCAATGATTTCTATGGAACAAGGCGACGCTGTTGGATTTGCCCTCTGGAATCTCCAGGAACGAGGTACTCTCTATATCGGTGCTGGCGTCCCTGTGTACGAAGGAATGATTATTGGAAACACTTCAAAGGGTGACGATCTTGATGTAAATCCTTGCAAAGGAAAGGTTATGTCAAACTACCGATCTGCAGGTAAGGATGAAGCGATCACCCTCATTCCTCCATTTGTACTCACAATCGAACGAGGTCTTGAAATTATGCACGAAAGTGATTATCTCGAAATCACCCCTCAATCTGTTCGACTCCGAAAGCAGTATTTGAAAAAGGCAGACCGAGACAAATCAAAGAAAAAATCATAAACCAAAAAAACAGCCCTCAGGCTGTTTTTTGCTAACTACTTCTTCCTCACCTCATTAAGCTTGGCTCTCGTCGTCGGGCCAACGATGCCGTAGCCGGAGTCTCCTGCTTTGGAGAGTCCGTACTTAACCTGGAAGCGTTGTACTGCAAGTTCTGTAGCAGAGTCAAAGGATCCTGTCTGCTTCTTCTCAGGATAGATACCAACTAAAGAAGAGAGGATCTGTTGGAGAAGTACCACTTCTCCTCCCTTTGCACCCAAAGCGAGGGTTTGAGTGAGAGTTGTTGGGACGGTGAGATAGAGGGAACCACTGGTTGAAGGTTGAGAGGTGGTTGTGGTGGTTTTGGGTGGAGTGGTTGTGGTTGGCTTGGTCGTTGTGGTTGCAGGTTTAGATGTGGTTGTTGTAGTGGTGGTACCTGCAATCTTTGCTCGAGTGAGAGGGCCAACGTATCCTGTGCCTGAGATACCGTTTGCAATCTGGTACCTCACAACAGCTGCCCTAGTGAGTCCTCCAAAGAGTGTGGTCTCTTGGCCAGGAGAACCTGCACCTGATGAGGTGATCTTGTATCCTGTGGCATTAAGAAACTTCTGGAGTGATCGGACGTCTTCTCCCACAGCACCAACACCGAAGTCTCGGGTGAGCTTGAGGGTTGTACCTGAGGTTGGAGGCTTCTGAGGAACTGTTGGGGTGAAAGGCTGGGATGAGCCTGTGACAACTCCAGTTCCCTTGTCGACGAACACCACACCCACCAGGGTGTTAGTGGTGATAGTGAGGGTACAGGTTGGAGACTTTCCAGAACATGCACCAGTCCAGTTAGCGAAGGTGTACTCAGATGAAGGTGAAGCAGTGAGAGTGACCTTGGTGTTTGGAGTGACGGTAGTTGAACATGATGAACCGCAAGAGATACCAGGGCCTGTGATACGACCGAGACCTGTTTTGGTTGTGGTGAGGGTGTATGTGGTGACAGGTGTAGCGGAGGTACGGATAGTGATAGAGGATGATTGGGATGAAGTGTTTCCAGCTGCGTCCACTGCAGATACGGTGAATGAGTATGAGGTGTTAGCAGAGAGTCCTGGGATCACATATGAGTTTGAGAGTGGTGATGCAATGAGTGTTCCTCCTTGGTATACACGGTATGAGTTGACCGCAGTGTTGTCTGTTGAAGGAGTCCAAGAGAGTGTTGCACTTGTCTGAGTGATAGATGATGAGACAAGACCTGTTGGTACTGAAGGAGCAGTGGTGTCTGGTGCAACCACGTTTGAGACCTTAACGGTGACAGAGGATGCTTTGGTGTTGCCTGAGGTATCTCGTGCTGTGGCAGAGAGTGTATGAGTACCATTTGATGTGAGGGTGGAGTTCCAGGTACCTGAGTATGGAGCAACAGTGAGAGGGTCACCAAGATCGTTTCCATCAAGCTTCCACTGAACTGAGTGAAGAGCGATGTTGTCTGAGGCTGTGGCAGAGAGGACAACGGCAGTGCCTGATACTGTGGCGTTGTTTGCAGGTGCAGTGATGCTCATAGATGGAGCAGTGGTGTCTGGAGTACCTCCTGGTGGATTAACAGGGTCAGTGGTGATAGCTAGGGAGCATGATGCTGTGGTGCCTCCATTTAGACCAACACAATTCCACTTCTTGGCTGTGGTGGTGTCAGTGGTGTCTTGGAGTGTGCCTGTGGTACAGGTGTTCTCGAGAGTACCGCAGGAACCGTTTGATACCTGAGAAGCAGATGCGAATGTTGCTGTGACGGTGGTATGAGTGAGGATGGTGACAGTACATGAGCCTGTGCCAGTACAACCTCCCCCGCTCCATCCAGTGAAGGTGGAACCTGATGCAGGTGATGCGGTGAGAGTGATTGATGTACCTGTTGGGATTGCTGTTTTAGAGCAGGTTGAGCCGCAAGAGATTGTGGAGCCAGAGACGGTGCCGGAGCCTGTGCCTCCTTTGGTGACGGTGAGGGTGAAGGAGGTTTGAACAGGGCCAGAGCCGGTGTTTGTGACGCCGGGGGCTTCGGAGCCGGGGTGATAATATCGATATCCTGCAGGAATTGATTCCCTGTTGTAGCTCGGAGAATACGGACCATATGGCGGCCACTGCATAGTTCCGAACCATGCGGGCTTTGAATCAAGATACAAAGAATTTGGAAGCGTTTCGCCTGATTGCAAGGACTCATTTACACCTCTTAGATATCCACCTGCTCCGTTCGAATATGGGCTTGGATAAATGTTGTGCTTCAAAATTAATGTTGTGAGTACATCAAGATCCTTTTCCTGGAAGCCTTCAGATCGGGGCCAAAGACCAACAACAGTGCCAACAGAAGGAAATGGCGGACCGTATCCACTGCCCACGGTGATAGTATTTGCAGTTCTGCTTGATTCACCCCCGTACTTTGTACCAGTACTCCATTCAACTCCAAGAGACATGCAGTTACCGAGTGCAGCGCAAATACCAAACAACCTAATAGAGTCAGGGTTTAATGTGATCGTAACCTGTGAATCACTTTGACGAGCAGTTATTGTTCCTCTGATTCCAGGGCCAGTTGTAGGGTTCCAGTCAGCCCAGTAAACTCCCGCACTTGGAGCCACTGTTCCTTCAGAAGACCCGTTTCCAATATTTGGTTGACCTAATGAGTATCCACCAAGCTGATTTCCAACAATATTAAAGTTTCTTGAAAACCTCTTAAGTGCGATCGAACCTGTAATCCAGTTTCTAAATATAGAGGTCTCTGACTCTCCACCGAAATACCCATCAGATATCATCCCCTCCATATAATTACCCTCGTAAAGATTGTATTGATTGTGTGGCCCGTGATTTATGTTTGCAACACCACCGGTCATAAAGTTGTAAGCAATGACGCCAGAAGCTGAACCGTTTATTTCAATAAGAGGTTGTGCCTTAAGTACTATATTATCTTCGAAAAGAAATCCTGTTGCGTCTCCGGTAAGCAATCCTGCGTGATTTGTTCCCCCACCAGTTTGTTCGTCAAAATACGAGTGCCTAATCTCATTCATAAGCCCACCAAGAGTCATTGTATAGTTGCCCGCTCCTTTTATTTTGACATTCTTATACCAACAACCGTAGGCATTCCCAAGAATGGTAGCAAAAGTAGGCGCCGCCTTTGACCCATCAAGCGTGAGATCTTCGATCCCAGAAAGATTTACATACCCCGCCGAAACCTTTATTACAGGCTTATTTAATGGACCCCACATTATCGGCGGATTTATAGTTAGTGTATTGCCCGATTTGGCCGTAACGACTGAGTTTTGACTTCGTATATTTTGATATCCAGTAACACTAATGACCGGAAGGCTTTTGTCATTATCGGCAGAAATTCGAATCATGGTTCCAACTCCGATATTTGATGCATCTGCCACTGTAATAACCTTGCTCCCTGCAAACGCACCACTTGTTATAGATATATCAGGTGCATTATAAAATCCATCACCTTTACTTATAACGCCACAGGTACCGGTACAATCAATTGTTGTCACATCTACACCAGCACCGCGCACAGTGACGTTATTTCTTCCAATAGAAATACTTCCCTTATAAATGCCTGGTGGCAAATATATAACTGAGTTATTTGGAGCCTCTGCAATAGCTTGGTTTATTATTGACCCATCATCATGTTCAACAAGAGTATTTGTAGCAGCGGCTTTTGCAGGATCAGCAAGTGTAATAGTATTTCCGTTTATAGCTGTAATTGAGGTGTAAAGATCAACTATGAGTGTATCAACGTAGTAATTTGTTGATGCATTTTTAACAAATATCCTCTGTCCTACCCTAAAATCAATCGGTGAAACCACCGTGAGCTGGTTAGAGCCCTTGGCAATTGTTCCTGTGGTTGTCTGAACACTTCCTGACGCAAAATAAGGCGCTTGGCTAATATCAATAATATTTGTTCGATTCGTAGGAATTCCACCAGGCACGCCCACATTAACTCCAGGAGTCCAGTCATAAAGCCGGCTTGGAGGAATGATGCCGACCTGTGATCCGGACTGTGTTGTCGCAGTCACTGTTCTTGTTGGACCTGACTCAACATTTGATGCACTCACCGCTTTCACAAAGTACGAATAGGTTGTAGCGGGTGCAAGACCAACATCCTGAAACATGCCTGGATCTTTCCATATGTCATCTTCTGAAAGCGTTGAGACGCTTCCTATAAATGATCCATTACGGTACACATTATACTTTGCAGCTTCTGGCCCACCCAAAGATGTCTCCCAAGAAATATTAATTTGTTTTGCAGAAACTCCAACTGCACCAATTACCAATGGCACTGTTGGCGCACCCGTAACCTGACCCGTTGCACTTGTAAAATTTGCTTGAACAATTGTATTTGCAGAAATTGATACCGTACATGTTCCAGTACCGGTACAACCTCCACCACTCCATCCAGAAAATGTTGAGCCGGATGCAGGTGAAGCAGACAAAGTGACAGATGCACCTGCAGATAGTTCTCCTGCCGAACAAACACTACCGCAATTTATTGATCCGCCAGTGACAGTTCCTGATCCTGTGCCATTCTTTTCAATAGATAATGAATAAGTCTGAGCCTGCCCAGAGGACGTTGTAAAGGTATTGAGTGATGAATATGCAATATTTCCCGAAGCATCCTTTGATCTTACCCTGAAGTAATGGGTCGTATTCGTGTCCAACCCAGTAATTGCTACCGAATGTGAAGTAGTAAGAGACGAATCAAGAGTTGTTGAATTTCCGTATCCTTGCGTTAAACCGTACTCAACCTGAGAGTCCGAAGCTTCATCTGTTGTCCATGAAATCGTTACAGAAGTTGATCCCGGTGAAGACATAACCCCACTAATTATCGGTGCGGTTACATCTGGAGACACACTTCCACCCCCTCCACCTCCACCTGAATCAGTTAAGCTGTATATTTCAGATACTTCTGCCTGATTTAAACCCCTGCTATAAAGACGAATATCATCAAGTGCAACCCTGCTAAATCCAAACGGTTCATATCCTCCATATAGTCCAACACCGAAAGCTATCTTTCCTGTTGAGTCAGAATTGAGAGTAAACGACAAACTATTATCAAGCTCTCCGTTTATATAAATTTTTCCAACGCCGTTTTCCTCTGTCCATACAATGTGTTTCCAAACTCCCTGACCATCAAATACAGGACTTGCAGATGTAAGTCGAGTCTTAAAAGATCCGTCGAGATTCGTAAGATAGGCATCAATAGTATTTGAATATGATGCAGAAGAAACCAAAGAAAGACCATTTCCCTGATACAAAACGCTTTTCTCAGTAGTTTTAAACCACATAGAAACCGATCGCGGTGACTGTGCATTATCCAAAACCAAATAATCATCCGCTCCATCGATCTCAATTGCACTACCAACTTTTCCCGCTACCTGTGTAGGATTTCCCACGAGAGCAAGAGTTCGCCCATTTCCTGATGCATCAGTAACAGAAGTTGCTGACACAGAATCAAACGTGTAGTGAGCAATCAATCCTGAACCGCTTCCAGAAATAGCAGCAACTTGGCCCTGAGGATTGAAAGTAAAATTAGGATTTCGAGCAAAAATACTTATAAGTGAGAGTGAACCGGCAAAGAGAATTGATAAAGCGAAACCAACAAGTAGTTTTTGGCTAATTTTCATACCCCTAAAGTATACGCTATAGACTGGTGATCTCCTTGCTACTTTTCAACAGATTGAAGCTTCTGAATATCCTCTATGATATGCGCTGCATGTCCTACCGGTTTTACCTTTGAATAGAGCATCCGAATAACACCCGTTGGATCAATGAGAAAGGTTGTCCTTTCAATCCCCCAATGTTTTGAACCAAACATCGCTTTTTCATGCCACACATCATAGAGCTTACAAACTTCCGCATCAGGATCAGAAAGAAGCGTGAAGTTAAGATTTTCTGAATCGCAGAATCTTTTATGAGATGCGACATCATCGGCTGACACCCCCACAACTTGAGCATTCAAATCATTGAGCTCATATTCATGATCCCTAAACTCCTGCGCCTCAAGACTACAACCAGCCGTCATATCCTTGGGATAAAAGTAAAGAATAAGCCAAGAACCCCCATAATCTGAAAGGGATTTGAGTTTTCCGTTCTCATCTTTAAGTATGAATTCAGGCGCTTTTTTACCGATCATTGATAATTGTAGGAATGATTTCATGGTATTGGGTTTGTGATATACTTCGGCTTATTAAAGGCATTATACAAGAGACTTTCATGAATGAACAAAGACAGACGACACTATCTATTCCTGTAGCAATCATCGTCGCTGGTGCACTTATTGCTTTTGGAATCTATTGGAGTGGACGAGGCAATGCACCTGTAGCAAATAATGAAGCATCAGTAGGTTCTACAGCCCAAGCAACAGGCATTGAAGGTGTCCAAGCCGACGACCATGTTCTTGGTGATAGAAAAGCTCCCATTGTAATCATTGAATATTCTGATATTGAGTGCCCTTACTGTAAGCAATACCACAATACTCTCCATCAGCTTATGAGCGAGTACGGAACACAAGGTAAGCTTGCTTGGGTATTCCGACATTTCCCTGTCCATACCAATTCTATTAAAGAGGGTGAGGCAATTGAATGTGCAGCAGAACTTGGAGGCAATGAAGCGTTCTGGAATTATACAGACAAGATTTTTGCACTCACTCAGTCTAACGATGGTCTTGATCTTGCAACTCTACCTACAATTGCAAAGGATGTCGGTCTCAATGAATCTGCTTTCAAGGCATGTCTTGATAGCGGCAAGTATGAAGATAAAATCGTCCAGCAGAGACAGGATGTAATTAATTCGGGAGCTCAAGGTACCCCATACAGCGTCATCTTTACCAAAGGAGAACGAATTCCCCTTACCCAAGGCGCTCTTCCTTACGCAGACATGAAGACGATTATTGACGAGATCTTAAAGAATTAAATTTACAGCCGTCACAGTCTCGATCATCGCAGTTCTCTTCCAAAATCTCGCCATTCCATACTGATTCGGCGAGATTTTGTATTTCTGCACGAACCCTGTCTTCATCGGCTTTTGTAATTGGCACGGTTATAATCGGGCACCTTCCTTTATCATCAGGCTTTATGAATACCAAAGCAGGCTCTATCGTCTTTCCTTTATATTTTGAATCTGTTGAAGTGAGGATCTTGTAGTAAATGAGCTGACGGAAATATCCTCCATCATCACTTTTTGTTTCTCCACGTATTGCAGCAACACTCATTGCTTCCTTGGTTTTGTAATCAAAGATATACACTTTATCATCAGTTACAAGCAAAGCATCGAGCTTGCCATGAATCTTGAATTCAACATCCTTGCCCGCAATCTTTGCTGTGAAAGGTGTATCCGCCCATGTTTCAACACTCACTGTTCCTGGTTGTGACAGATGCGCAACGAGAGCCCTTGCAACAATTGGCGCTGAGCCGGTCAACTCCTCCAAAATCGCCTCTTTCTCAAATGCAGGCAAAAGTGATCGGGTGAAATACTCTCGAACTGTATCTATTATTGTCGTTGAAATAGCCGCGACACTCTTATCTTGCAGTCGCCAAACACGAGCCATGGCTTCATGCATCGCATTTCCCTTTTCAGAGCTCGCTGAAGGCGGCTCTGGTACTCGCATGATACTTTTAAAGAAAAATTGATTAGGGCAAGTTAAAAAATGGTTAAGCGCTGTAACGGACAAACCTCTCGTGAGAAGCGAATTTTTTGCATATTCAACAAGCTCATTTTTACGGTAATCTTCTGCCCGAGCTGCCCCTCGTACAGGCTTAGTATGTGCAGGAATTTTGGTGTGTGAAATAGAACCCTCAGATATTTCTCCAATGAATCGAAGCGGTGTTAAATCTTTGCCCAAACTATCGGCCAAGGATGCAATAATTGAAACATGCTGCTTTGCTCGAGTGACAGCCACATAAAAAAGTCTTCGGGCGTCTCGCACATCATCTCCTTCACCTTTCTCTTTTGGCAAAACAAAGTACGAAGAACGCGCACGAGGCATCCATGATTCTTCGTTAGCAAAAGGAATAAACACAAAATCATACTCAAGCCCCTTTGAACCGTGGGCTGTCATGATACTTACCAGTGCATCGGCTTTCCCAGCAGCAATTTTAACCGTTTTAGTTTCAGCGAATTTTCTATACGAAAGGAGGGCTTCAATAAGTTTTTGAGGATCTTCAATTGAATCCTTTTTTGCCAAATCCTGTGCTAAAGAAATAATTCCCCGCCAAATCTCTGCACTCAGCGGATCCTGGATGGCCTTATCTACAAAGCCTGAAACCTCAGCCGCAGAAATAAGATATTCAATAGGACCCATGCGAGTCATATCCTCAAAGAGCGGTTTAAGTACAGGTAGTGATTTTTCAAGTGAAACTATGTTTCCACTTTTAATTGCACCAATAATCTCAACCGATCGCGGGAAATCAAGATTCCATAGCCCCATCGATAGTGTTCGGGCCAAAAGCATTACTTTGGAACGATCAGCAAGAAACTCAATGAGGTCAAAATATATTGAACCGAGTGGATGCGAGAAAATGTCAGCACCCCGCTCTGCAGACGCTTCAATTCCATGAGTCTGAAAGAGATTGAGTATTCTTTCTACATCTCTATTTGTACGAACAATGACAGCAACAGTTTCCTTTTTGCCTGCTTTAATTACCTTCTCAACGTTTTGGGCAAGATATTCTAAACCCGCTTCAACATTACCAGCAGATATACATTCAATTGGTTTACCTTTATTTTTTGAGAAAAGCTCTATTCGAAGATTTTTATGTTCCCCTTCCACGTAGTTATTTTCAATGAGAGAGAAACCGGCATCCAAAATTCCTTGATGCGATCTGTAATTGTCAGAAAGCGAGATAAGTTTCATTGACTGCCACAGGTTTTGGAACGCCACAAAGTTCTGTACAGATGCACCCTGAAATCTATAAATCGCCTGCTTCTCATCGCCCACCACAAACAAATTAGGATTTTCAAAAAAGTTGGCAATCATTCGCACAAGCAGGTTCTGTGAATCATTCGTGTCCTGATGCTCATCCACGAGAATGTACAGGAATTTCTCTTGAACAAGTCTCAATAAGAGTTCATCACGCTCAAGCGCAAGAAGTAATTCAATAATAAGATCATCGAAATCAATCGACTCATCTTTTTTCTTACGAGCCTCATATTCCTCAAAAATATCAGCAAGCAGTGCAGTCTTCTCACACTTTTCAATTCTCTTGAGAGCATCCGCCTTTAAACTTCCCTTACTCGCTCCTCGAGTAGAAATATTTTCATCGTCACTTTTTATTCTCTTTATTTCATCTTTAACAAATGAACGCAGCATTCCTGGTGTCCATGCCTCTTTCTTGGATTCGGCTATTGTATTTAAAATTGATCCAACATACAGATCCGGATTACCAAACGGTCGCAATTTTGTATATTTTTTGTCCGCAAGAATATCGCGAATAAGCGCTTCAGCTTCGACCCCTGTTAGTTGCCGTGCGCGCGAGATATGTGCAAAGTGATCAGGAAATTCGGTAATTATAGAAAGTGCAAAGCCGTGAAATGTATGAATTCTTACTTCGTCGGCTCGGGTACCTATCACCTCTCGGAGCTTCATACGCATCGCTTTAACACCAGCCTCTGTAAACGTAATCGCGAGAATTCCGCCTGGGGGCGTATCCGTCTTCTGCAAGATATGAGCAATTCTTAGAGTAAGAATTGTGGTCTTACCCGTACCTGGGCCAGCAATTACCATTACAGGGCCCTCGATTGTATCGACAGCCTCCTTTTGTTTTGGATTGAGCCTTGCGTACCTCTCTTTAAAGACGTTTTCCATAAGCGTCAGTATATCATCCGCCATGAGTCCGTAGGATTGAAAAAACTGATCTTTTCAGGTACTCTGAGCCTCGAATCCCGATCTTCATACCCATGAATATACATCTGGAAAACGGCATCCCTCGAGCCAGCGTGTTCTTCTATGAGGAAGTACCGATGGCTTTTCGTCAAAGTGGTGTTGATCGCATGAAGGCACTCACGGCAAGGTTCGCACCCCTCCTGCGCACGTTCGGAGACAAAGTAGAAATTGATTGGGAGTTCTATGCACAGGCCTGCGCTGTGTATCAAGATCTCATGAATCGAGTCCTACTCGCACTCGGCGTACTCACGTTTCAGGCACACGGAAACCTGCAAATCACACACGTGCATGATCCTGCGTGCCGATCCTTCATGCCCCGTGCGCTCAACAGGCGACTGTATTTTCACAGAAAGCGCTTCAGTGACGCCCTTAGCTTCATTGAAGTTTCGACTGAAATTTTCGCTAAGCGAAATGTTTCTGTCAGCCCGCACGAGCTTCAAGCAATAGAAATGGTACTCAGGGGTGATTTATTTGACCCCAACGCTGTTACTGCAGAAGTCATCATCACAAACAAGCTTCCTCTTGCTGGATGATTTCATCAAACAAAAAGGCCCCTCAATGAGGAGCCTTTTTTAATTCAATACTATTCCTTTTTGAAAACCTTCATGAGTGTGTACTTTCCTGAACCAGCAAACGATATCGCGAGTGCGGCCAAGAAGAGCATAAGGTCGAATTCGAATCCTCCCAAAAATCCCTTTGAAATCTTTACGAGTGCGATTGCACCAACCATGGTCATCGCAAGTAGAATTCCGCTCCATCCTGTGAACACTCCAAGAAGCATAGAAACACCTCCGAGAAGCTCTATGTATGCAATGAGGTATGCCCAGAATGCAGAAAGTCCAATTGATGAAAAGAATCCTACGGTTCCATCCATGTTATTGAGCTTGTCCCAACCGTGAGCGATAAATACTGCCGCAAGGCCCACTCGAATGAGAAGAAGGGCGATGTCTAAATTTGTTTTCATGTTGTCTGATTAATCTATAAAATTAGCCACTTATAATTCAATTATTCTAACACACCTAAACTGATGTGGTTTTCTTGTTTTTGTCATCAAGGATCACCAGTTTATAGATCTCCAAGAGTGCGGCAAAGAGCGCGATCACAAGCGGTCCCAAGAATAAACCAACTGGACCGAAGAACATAATGCCTCCCAACACAGAGATGAGCACAAGGAGTGGATGCACAGTAAATCCTTGGCTAATCATGATTGGCATGAGGATATTATCAACAAGACCCACGGCGACAATACCCCAGATTGCTAGACCGATACCAGCACCCAAATGATCCGTCACTATCAAGAAAAGAATTGCAGGAATCATAGTAAGTCCTGTTCCGATACCAGGCAAAAGTGCCACAATCGCGGTTAGTGTTCCCCACAAAAGCGCGTGCGGTACTCCGAACAGAAAAAATCCTAAGGATGCAAGCGTACCTTGTATAAGTGCAGTAAATAGCGATCCGCGAACAACTGAATTTACAGCCCTTTCAACTTTATCAATGATGTCGTTATCGTACTTGTCTGCCAAAGGAGAAAGCTCAACAATTGATTTTCTAAAGCTTGCACCGTCACGGAGCATATAGAAAAGAGCGACGATTGCAATAAATGTTGATAGTGCGATTGTTGCAGTGCTTTGGAAAATTCCCCTCGCATTATTAACCAACCCATCAGCAAGTGTTCGTATGTAACCAGAAATATCAGGATTAAATGCCGGGAATATTGCTTGAATTGGCTGAACCAAATACTGTGTTATCTGGTCAAAACCACCAAGCCCACTATCGCGAACATCAACATAGAAATTAAAAGACTCGACCGCAATACGTTGAGTGAGTATTGAGAGCGGCACAAGAATCACAAGCAGTACAAATATTACCGACAAAATTGCAGACAGAGTCCTTCTATTTGCAGTTAATTTCATAAACCACGCGTCAACAGGACGCGTAACAATCGCCGCCATAAAAGCGAGCGCCATCGGTGCGATGAAAGGCTCAAAAAGTAGAGCAACTAAAACAAACACTGCTAAAAGCAGAACAATAAAGAATGCCAGTTGTAGCTTTTTTGTATCCATCCTTCTATTGTACCCCTTTCAAAATTGAACGCGAGCGCGCTTTTGGGTTCTTTATCACCACGTCCTTACACTTCTGCGAACAGTAGGCGTTATCAGATGCAGTGCATGACTCGCAACATAGAAACTGACTTCCACAGCTGTCGTTAGTGCAATCTGCGTATTTTTCAGTTTTTGAGCCGCACTTCTCGCAAATACCAATGATTTCCCTTTCTCCTGGAAATGCCATAGTCACCCTCCCATCAAAAACATAAAGCGCTCCGTTAAAATGCTTACCCGGATACTTTTCCATGTATGACACTATGCCGCCATCGAGTTGATATACATCCTTAAATCCCTTTTTAATTAGATAACCAGAAGCCTTTTCGCAGCGTACTCCACCCGTACACACCGTAAGAACTTTTTTGTCTGCATATTTCTTTAGCTTTGGAAGAACTTTGGGTAGATCACGAAAATTTTTAAGTTGCGGCAAGACAGACCCCTTGAAGGCACCCACTTTGTGCTCGTAATCATTTCGCATATCGATGATGGTAAATTCTTCACCTTTATCGAACCACTTTTTGAGCTGCTCTGGTTTTAAGTGCACTCCTGTTGTCTTGCGCGGATCCACATCCGTATCTTTTGCTTTATGAAGGGAAAGCGAAACTATTTCTGGACGAACCTTTATTGAGAGTCGAGGAAAAACGCCACCGTTACCTTCACTGATTTTCCAATGGATTTTCGCAAAACCCTTTTTTGAGGTGAGAAACTTACGATAAGCCCTTGTGTCTTTAGTGAGTCCCTCAAGAGTGCCGTTAATACCCTCCTTGGCTATGATTATGCGCCCCTTAAGGTTTCGCTTTTGGCAAAAAGCCTTATGTTCAGCCATAAAAGCCTCCGGATTGCGGATTGTTGCGTACTTATAATAGAGAAGAATTTCGTGTTTCATTGCGTGGCTATTCTATACGAAATCGCGCTAAAAAGAAATTCTTATCCGAAAATCGCCAAAATGAATGTCATTACAACTATTGCTACGAATTGGTAGCCAATTGAGAGGAGAAAGAAAGTAAATGAATCTCCGCCGTAGAGGTAATCACCCAATTTTACCGGTACAGTAAATCCAGCCCAAACCAAGAGCGCGAGAAGTAATACTCCAGAGAATCCAACAACAATAAGAGAGTTGAAAAGGACCGCAATTACAAACGCCTGAACGAGTGTACCCAATGCGTGATAGGCATAAATTGGTGCCATCGGCTTTCCGTTTTTCTTTTCAGCCAAAAGCTCGTCAGTCCAACCTTTTGATCTGAGCCAGAGTGTGCCAAACGCCCACGGTGCATGCCAAATGAAACTGACAACAACACCTGCAATCGCAGCGGCAATAATAGTTATATATGGTAGATGTGCAAAAAACATTCTATGAAGATTTAGTAGTAACTTTTATATTATACCTTTCTTTACAAATACACCTCAATATAGTCCTCAAATAAAGAAAAGATAAATTTGGGCATAACTACTGTTGTCAAAAAATAACAACACATTAAAATAAAACTACATATGAGAATACTGGTAATAGATGATGATCTGGAATTAAGAGATTTCCTAAGAAAGAACCTCGAATCAGAGTGCTTTGCAGTCGATACCGCTGGCGACGGAGAGCAAGGTTCATATTTGGGAAGAATTCATACATATGACCTTATCCTTCTTGATGAGGGATTGCCCGGGAAGACGGGCCTTGATGTCTGCAGAGAAATACGATCTGCAGGCAAAGCATCCCCTATTATTGTTCTTTCTCCCGATGCTGAGGTGGATGTAAAGATAACGTTTCTAAATAGCGGGGCTGATGACTACATGTGCAAACCGTTCTCATATAGAGAATTAAGTTCCAGAATACGAGCGCTCCTTCGAAGGCCTGCTCGTATTATTTTGCCCACTTTGGAAATCGATGACCTTGTACTCGACACACTTAATCAAACAGCACGGAGAGGTTCAAAAGAAATTTATCTTACCCGCAAAGAATTCGCACTCGCTGAATACCTTATGAGAAATTCCGGCTCGGTTGTTTCTCGCACTTCTCTTCTTGAACACGTATGGGGTGACGAGCTGGATCCTTTTTCAAACACAATCGAAGCCCATATTCTTAATCTTAGACGTAAAATTGATAAGCCTTCAAACAAAAAGCTCATCCATACAATTCCAGGACGTGGGTACACTATTGATTTATCGAGAGCTCGAACCTTTTACTCCTAATCCTTCTTTCGCTTGTGGATCATGATTCTGTTTCCGTCAGGATCACTAATGAGCATCATACGACATGGTCCCGCGTCTTGTGGCGGCATGATCACCTCGACTTTATTTTTCGTCAGAGTTTCAACAGCTTCATCAAAATTCTCTACTTCTAAAGTAACGATTGCGCCATTTGGACCAGGACTCATCTGTGGAGCACCTGCGCCTATCACAAGTACATCCTCATCACTACCTATCCAATATTCGATAAAGGCCATTCCGTCGGCTTCATATACACTTGATGGTTTAAGGCCAAGAACTTCCTCATAAAACGTTCGAGCTCGTTTTATATCTGTCACGGTGTATCCCGAAAAAGCGATTTCTTTAACTTTCATATGGGCAGGTTTAAGAATAATTGATAATTGTACACTATTCGTTATTTTTAGGACTCATTTTCGGAGCCGATCGTGATCTACTTCGTAAACCTCCTTTCTTACTTACTTTTTTTCGATCATTATTATTTTCTTTTTTATCTTTACCCTTTTCCTTCTTTTGATTGTCATTGTGCTTCTGATTAGAAGCAGGTATTTGTGTTTCGTCTTTAGTCATAAGTTTTGTATGTTAGCGCAGTCTTTGTTTTGAATTATTGCGCTTTGGTGCGCACAAACCCTCTAGTAGTAAGACGAAATGGTCCGGGTAAATGTTGCGCCCCAATCATTCTCTGGCAGTTGACATATATTGATATTAGATGTAGTATTATATGTAAGTAATAATTATTAATTACATGAAAAGAACAGCATTTTACGTCGCGGGTTTGGTTGCAGTTGTAATGACTGCTGGAGCGCTCTATACGGCCTCTATTTCAAATCCTTCAACAGACACAGCAACCCTCACTAATGGTTCAAAGGTAGCAATCACCTCAATTGAATCAATCACTGGTCTTGCTGCTATATTTAGCGCCGATAGCAAGGTTATCACTTGGGAAACCTCAGGTTTCAAGGTAGGTGAACCGATCGACATTAATCTCATCCGAAAGACTTCTGACTCACCAGTAGCATACGAGCTTGTGCGAAAGATCGCAGACAATACAAGAAATGATGGAAAGTACACCTGGGCTCCTAAAGAAGGAGAACTCGAATCAGGACTCTTCATCGAAGTTACTTGTTCTGGAAATGAGACAGTAGAAGGATGTGAAGTTGGTACTTCTCCCCTCTCGGTTAAATAATTCAAATCAAAAGGCGCCCTAACGGGCGCCTTTTGATTTACTTAAACGTTGCAACTCCTCCATTCTTAAGCTCTAACAAGAGCTCACCTTTCGATGTGAAAGAATATTTTTCCGCATCACTTAATGTCTTTGAAAATTCTCCCTCCTGAGAATCTTGGCAGAACATCTTTGTCATATAGATGTTACTAAACGTGATTGTTGAACCATTCGTGGTATATGTACCTCCCATGCTGTTGCAATCAGTTGTTGCAGTAAATGCATTTGCTGCTGCGAATGTAACGGTAAACTTTTTTGTATCTTTAGGAACTATCACAGCTCCGTCAGAAAGCTTTGTGCTGTTCCATACCCAAACATTCATGCCTAAAGTCATCTTTGCGGGATCTGCCTCTCCTTCAAAATTCTGCACGACCTCTCCCCACTGCATTGTTTCTTTATCCAAAAGAAGCCAGATGCTTTTGCCCTGCGATGGAGACACCTCCATACCTTCCCCAGCTTTTCTGTCAGCATAATTTACGACAATGATTTTGCCTGTACCTTTGCCCGTTGTTTGTGGAGCGATTCTGTCGCCAAGATAAAGCGCCTGTGATCCGATGTAACCCTCAGCGGTATTAAGTGCACCAACAACGTAATAACGAATCTCTGCTCCTCCAGAACTTTGTGTCACAAGAAAAGCAATATCCTCTACTCCATCACCATCCAAATCCGTCCGAACCTCGTTACCAAAATACTTTGTAACAACTGATTCACCTTCATGCACACCATTAACAAGTCGGATGAGATTACCATCAATAATATACAGTGCATCCAAGTGACTTTTTGCAACCTGAGTATCTCCCTGCTTTTCGTTGTATATGTAAGAGTTAAAGGCATAAAACCCGATAACAATGACCGCAAGAGCCATCACAATGTATAAAATTTTTCTCATATAATTTAAGTTATTATTTCTACCAATCTATCATGTACTTTGCCATTTGACGCTACGACTCCCTTAAAATATTTTGAATAGTCGTGTGGCTTGCCCTTGAGGTTAGTAACCTTGCCGCCAGCCTCCTCGATAATTACCTGTATTGCCGCAACATCATACGGATTAACTCCATGCTCTATATATCCTACAAATCTACCTCGGGCTATGAGACAAGATTTGTATGCCGCGCCGCTAAACATTGCCAACCGTGCACCCTCTTTCCGTAAGGTTGAAAGGTACGGAAGCGTCGGAAGAAGTGTCGTACTACCAGTCACCGCAACAAATCCTTCATGCAAGCCTTTTGGTGAAACAGAGAGTTTTGTTTGATTACAGAAACTTCCCTGCCCAGTAACTGCCCAATATAATTTCTTTAAGAAAGGATCAAATGTCACACCTAATACCGGCCGGCCGTCCACAACGAGCGCGAGACTAAACATAGCTGTCGGTGTTCCCCATATATACGCTGCCGTCCCATCAATCGGATCACAAAGCCACTTTCTGCCCATGCCATACTCCGTCGTACTTTTTTCCTCACCAATAACCCCATCTTGTGGGAATTTTTTATTCAGTTCCTTTATAACAAGATCATTTATAAGAGTGTCGGCAATTGTCACAGGTGAATTATCAGATTTGATCGTTACATTCTGATTATCATCCGCATACGCAAGCATTATTTTACCCGCCTTCAGTGCCAAGGCTTTTGCGACCACAAGTTCTTTCGAATAGGGTTTTGCTTTCATTAAAGTGATATCCATACAGTATCTTTCAATCGAAAAATAGAGAATATTGACACGTGCCTATTCCCATGACAATATCGAATCGAACCGTTCCCCCTCAAATATGCAAAGCAACATTACACCTCCGCATCCCGGCACTGTACTCCACTCCCCCTCGACCGCCCAGCGAGTTAACCCGTACCAGCCCTACCAGGACCATGCCTACGCAGCCGTGTGTGTGACGCCAAAAAGTCGCAGGTCCTGTACTATTATTTATGCAGGATTCTCCGACGGAACTCATCATGTCCGTTTTGCTGGAAAGGAAACCCAGTACTTTGCCGCCAAACGCATCAGCGATTTGGACAAGCCGCCAGTCTTTGAATTTGAGTCTTCCAGGCTCTAATTCGACTCAATCCGCCACAGTTGGCGGATTTTTTACTGACTTTCATTTAGTTACCTTTTAGTGTAATTTAGACCTATTGCCGGATCGTCTAATGGTAGGACATGGGCCTTTGAAGCCTAGAATCTTGGTTCGATTCCAAGTCCGGCAACCAAGTTGAGGTAGTCTCAAGTCGCGTTGATACAACGTTATTTTAAGTGTGCATAGAGCGATGGGATTTGGAATCGAACTAACGACAAAGATTAGCAATAAAAATGAATAGAGGAAATTCAGACACAATTTTTATTGGTATACTTTAAATATGAAAATTATAAATTTACTCTCTTATGCTCAAGAGTTCGCAACCAAGGCCCATCAGCCGATATTTAGAAAAACAGTTTCAGGAGCAAAAATACCTCATATCATCCACATACAAGAGGTTGCTGATTTGGTTTACGCTTCAGGCGGTACTGAAATAGAAGTTATTGCCGCATGGCTTCATGACACCGTAGAAGATACAGCAATAACAATGCAAGATATAGAAACAGAATTTGGGAAAGAGATAGTGGAAATTGTTCACGGTCTTACAGATCTTGATGAAATAAAAAATCTACCTACAACAGAGCGAAAAAGTAAACAGGCCCATCGTGTTCGCACTGAAAGTCTAAGTGTTCGTCGAATAAAGCTCGCCGACCAAACTTCGAATGTTAAATTTATTGCTAATGATCCTGCTGAAACATGGACCAATGAAGGATGTAAGGCTTATATAGAAGGCGCAAGGCTTATTGCAGAAGAATGTAGAGGTATAAGCCCCTTATTAGAAAAATTATTTGATGAGGCATACCAAAATGCTGTTAAGCGATTTGGCTCTGTAAAAAAATAAGTCACATATGTTGATAGATAAATACTTACAAAAAGATGACTCTGACAACTGGAATCTTATTCCTCCTGTATCTCTAGAATTACTTCGAAACATAAACTGTCATAAATTTGTTCTTTTTGTGATAGGCGCTATTTCTCGTGACGAATTACTTACAGACCCAAAGACACAGAAAGCAAATGATCCAACCATAGACTTTACCTTTGGTAAAAAAGCTTTAGCTATTTCACAAAAAGAATTCACATCTATCTCTAATGTTGAAAATCTTCTTAATGTTGCAAACAAGGAATGTCAGGGAGGAAAAGCTTATGTAGGTCAGATATTAGATGCTAAAACAGGAGAACTCGCACACTCATTTATAGTTGAGAAAAACTCAGACAGAAAATTTGTTTGCTTTGAGAAAACAGGCTTTAAGCACTATCCTTTCAACGTTCATGGTTTAGAATCACTTCTCGATTTTGTTAATGAGAAAGGTGAAAAGTCATATCAAGATCAAAAATGGAGGTTTGTGGAATTAAACACTTACCCAGAAGAAAAAATCTTTGTAGCTATTCACAGAATATTTCCACAAGCCACGATTAGTTCGGTGCTGAAATTCTCAAAAGGTTTGGCAAGTAACGTATACAAAGTTGAAATACGAGACCCAAGCAAGATTCTTGCTGTTAAATTCTTCCCAAAAAAGATTGAACTGAGAGTTGAAAAAAGCTCACGAATCTCAAGTTACGTAAAAGAAAATGGCCTACCTTCGCCTCAAATCTACGAACTGATAAAGGGAGATAGCGAGGGTTCTGTTGTTATGGATTGTTTGCTTGGCGAAGTCGCTTCCGAGGTATGGGAAACAGCATCTGTGGAGAACCGACAGATGATCCTGGTTAATTCTGGAAAGATGTTGAAGATGATTCATGATCTAAAAATTCCTTCGTTTTGGATCCATCAAAAACATGAAGTTGCCTCCCCTGAAGAATGGGTTGAATGGACAAGGGTGCGAATTCAAAAGTATCTAGCGGCTGCGCAAGAGAATTTAGACAAAGAAATTATAGATTTCCTTAGAGCAAAATTTGCTAGATTGCAGGATCTCTACAAGGCACACCCCGAGTTCCGCTTTGTTCCGCTTCACTGGGATTATCACTTTTCGAATATCAATATTGATGGGCACTTTGAGATAAGTGGTGTATTCGATTTTGATAACGCTATGAAAGGCCACGATATGGCAGACCTCGGGCAAACTTTTTACTGGCTCGTGACCCAGCAAAAGATATCCAAGGTGGAGATGTCTGAAAAATTCTTTACAGGCTACGGAGAATTGTCGTCACTCGATCGCGAGTTCGTATATCTTCACTTTCTCCTTTTCCTTGCTGGTGTAACAAGATCGACATGGCCGAAAGAAAATCTAAAGTGGCTAAACGAGCTACATGTGGGAGTATTAAAAGAATGTCTTAAAGGAGGATATTGTATACATACACCTGCTATACTTTAGAAATGCCAGAGTTTAATTTTCACATCCTCCATCAAGACCTTTTTCCTAGCAGATCAACAGAACAATCCTTTACCTTTTCCAATCGTCCCACGGTCAAAGTTGTTCTTAGGGATAGTGATAATAAAATATGTTTAACTTCTAAAAAAGGAAGCGGTTTTTATTTTCTTCCTGGGGGTGGTATAGAAAATACTGAGGATCCGATAGAAGCATTAAAACGTGAATGTCTCGAGGAGGCTGGTTGCCATATTGAAGTAAAATCTAAAATTGGAACTATCATTGAACACCGAGACGAAGCGAAAGAAAAAAGGATTGTATCTTGTTATATAGGAGATGTACTTGGTGAGAAGATATCTCCAACTTTGGCTGTAGGTGATGAAGAAGGTTTTGATGTAATTTGGATATCAAGAGAAGAAGCCCTAAGGCTTTTGAAGAAACAGCTATCCTTAATTTCAGAGCAAACCATTAATTTCTATAATAGAAAATTTAATACGACGCGTGATTTAAATATTTTGGGTAGTTTAGATTAATACTCACTCCAATCTCTAACAGACTAGTCATAGTTACAAATAATCTATTAAAGTATTGATCAGAGTCTATTTTACAATGATTTATTGATAGGGATGATTTTTTGTTATTTTAGGTTATAATTCAAATATGTTAGAAAAATACCTCCAAGACATCGGATTTACCGACAAAGAAGCAAAAGTCTATTTAACCCTACTTCAGGTTGATAATTCGTCGGTACTTGATCTTGCAAAGAAAACCAAGATAAAACGTCCCACAGTGTATGTGGTACTTGAAACTCTTGCCAAAAAAGGCTTAGTAAGTGAATCAACTATAGGTAAAAAGGTTCATTATCATGCTGAATCACCTGAGCGACTTGCTACATATGTAGAAAGACAAAAAGTCATGCTTGATGACCAGGCCCGACAACTCAAAGATGTCATCCCCCAGATCAAGAGTATTCAGCGAGAAACTGGTGAAAAGCCAACTGTACAGTACTTCGAAGGAAAAGAAGGTATCAACAGCATGAACGAATCTCTTTATTATGACGAAGAAGAAGGTGGAACCGCCTATCTTGTATACTCGCGAGATCTGCTCGATAAGGTATTTCCACCCGAGGAGCGTAATAAGTTTAGAAATTCTCGTCTAAAGAAAAATATTAAGAGCAGAGTGCTCTATAACTATTCTCAAGGGGTCATTCCGTCTGATGAAACTGGTGAAAGGATAAAGATTGATGAAGTTCAGTACCCGTTTAGTTGTGACATAACTATTTATAAAGACAGGGTTCGTATCTCAATTTTAGGTAAAAAACTCTCGGGCATCTTTATTAAAAGCCAAGAATTCGCTGACACCCTAAAAAACCTATTCTCAGTTGCTTTTGATTCTCGTAAAAACAAATAGCCCCAATCACACTGGATTGGGGCTACCCTAGAAGAGGACAATTCGTTTAGTTTTTACGCTGACGAACGGTGTACTCTACTTGGATGATTTGATTGATCTGCTCCACTTCGGAGAAGATTCAACAATATTGCTTTGAAGGAACAACTGATGATGTGAAGGTTTAGTCGCCCATGGTGGGTTACTCCTTTATTTTGAACCAACTTTACTGAACACTCGGCTTTTGGAGACTCGACGAAGTTTGGCAAGATGCCGCTTCCTGGTGGCTATGGGCTCACCAGGAAGCGGAACCCGCTTTACCTTAGTCGCTCATAGCGCCTCCTTTTTCAAGTGTTACCAATGGCAATTTTTTAAGGAATCAAATGATTACGCCATCAGTTCTTTACCTAGTCTAGCAAATTTAAATCTAAATGTCAAGCTTTTTTGTCTTTTAGCTTTAATACCTATCTATACGCCAGTTTTAAGCCTATCTAGTAAGGAAATTTGATAATTTCATATCTGTATTTATTTTTGACAGAAAAAACTTATTAGAGAATATTTAAAATATAAAGCAAGTTTATTTTGTAAATGTCAGGTGTATCATTTTTTATTGTAGGTTATTAAACCATTATTTATAGGCATATAATAGGGTATTAAAATAGAATCTGTCAGATATACTTGACAGAAATAGGGTTTAAGTATATACTACTCAACAGATTATTCTTTGAGTCAAATTTGGTAACTTCTTAATGCCCCTGATACACGACCCGTCTCCCAGAAAATAACGAGACTGCTTGGCGAGTATCACCCGGAGGCATTAAGAAGTTACCAAAACCCCAACCCCAAATATAGAAACCATGGACTACAAAGTCTATCCTGACGGCACCGTTGAGGTGATCCGTCGCTATTAATCCTCCAGGAGGGATTCGTTCTACGTCGTAATGTGGTTTGAGCAAAATCCGGCTCTGTCAAAATAGGAAAAAAGTTTTGTCCCCATCTTTCTTAGAAAAGACGGCGAGCCATAAGGGAGCAGAACCTTTCGGGAGACAACCCGCGTAAAAACAACCAAGTCATCGACTTGGTTTCCGTCCCGAGATGTTTTCTCGGCTGATGAGTCCAAAAGGACGAAACGGAATGCTCTTTGAGAAATGTTGGTCTATACCTCCTCGCACTTAATTTTGAGTTCGAAGAGGTGTAGGCCATTCGTGTGGCCATCTAACCCTCCGCGGTTTTCTCCTCGACATACAGAGGGGTCCGTATGGAGTACCGCTAGATTCAGCTTTCATACCCGAAGGGTAATGACCGACTGAATAGTGTGGAAAAGAAACCCATGTCGGGTTTCATGAGGGAGACGTCCTAAAATTAAAGAATACATAAAAAATCTTTAATTACACGAATTATTTAGTTTCAAGCAAGGTTTAACTTAAAACCTGCCCGAAGGTTGTAGCAATTGAGTCTTCATGGACTCTTGCTCCCTTCGGATCCTGTCTCAGCCCAAGGCTGACTGACGAGTCTTCCGAGCGATCGGCAAGACGAAACAGAATGTTCTTTAAAAATCTGGCCTGTACCATCTTGAATTTAAGTTCTTGAGTTCAAAATGGTGTAGGTCAGTCGTGTGGCCATTTCACCCAGAATTTCCTGCTGGACGATAGAGCAGGAAAGAATGACCCCAAGAGGGCAAAGTGATTCTGTCCAAGTTTCACTATAAGGGGCCAGTAACCCTAAGCGAAAAGCACACGAATATTTAGTTGGTTTAGAAGAAACCAACCAGGAGAGAGGTAGAACTCGACGGAATCCAAGAGGATTCTATTAGTCGGCTACCAACCTCTCCTGCAAGTGTCTCCGTCTCAGACGGACTGATGAGCTTTCCGATTTGTTCGGCAAAGCGAAACACAGATGTTCTTTGAATAAGTTGGTTTCGGAAGCGAGTGCATAAATGTGCTATGTGCGCTCACTTCCGAAACCAACACAATCGATAATCTCCCATTCGGGATGACACGGTTCACTGTGGTGAGGAATTCTTATGGCTAACGCAACCAAATCCTCGAAGGTCTTAGTGACCTACACGCCGCATCGTCTCGGCCACTCGCTCGCCCAGAAGTTATGGGAGCGGGGCTTGTCGAAGGATCGGCAAGTTGGCCTCGACAGCGAGGCACATGTCATCTTGTATGACGAGGTAAAGGAAGCCGCTGAAGGCTTCGCGGAGGATCCTCGGGTTCTCCGGATTGTGGTAGCGACGGAAATGCCGCCCCACCTTCCCAAGGGGATATTCTGGATCAAACCAGATGTCCAGGCTTTCACTAGCCTTATCCGGACGTTAAATCCGGGAAGTGAAATGTAATGAGATGGGTACATATAAACCCCATCCACCCTGCAATAAAACGCAGGTTCTGTCCGAAGATGTATATCTTCGCTGATGAGCTCTAAAGAGCGAAACAGAATGTTCTTTAAAAATCTGGCCTGTACCATCTTGAATTTAAGTTCTTGAGTTCAAAATGGTGTAGGCCAGTCGTGTGGCCATTCATCGGAGCTTGTGTTGGAACAAGTGCGTGATAAGTGCCGAAGGTAGATATAGACTGCAGTCTATATTTCTACTAAAAGGGTTGTCCTGATCAGGCAACCTAAGACTCTGGTGTCTCCCACCTAAGTACACACGAATAGTTTGTAGCGGTTTTTAGAAGAGAAACCGCTCCGGAGAAGGTCTGATGTTTGTTGAATCATGTGATTCCAAATGTCCACCTGTCTCCGGCTAGTGTCTCCGTTTTAAACGGACTGACGAGCTTTCCATTTTTGGCAAAGCGAAACACAGATGTTCTTTGAATAAAAAGTTGGTTGTGGAAGATAGATCAGAAAATTTCTGGCTTTTCTTCCACAACCAACGCAACCGATAAGCTCCCGACAGGGATGACACGGCTCGCAATGGCGCGGAATCACTTCATGAATACGAACAAACTAAATGTCTTGGTTTTTGATGACAGCAAGATTCATCGCGCCGCCGCGCAAGCCCAGCTCAAGGAGCACAACCTCACGGTCGTAGGCACCTACGATGAGACCCAGGAACTCATCACGCCGAAACTAGATTACAAACGGGCTGAGGGAATCGTCCGAAAGGAATTCCCGGATTTCAAGCCCTACGATAATGGCGTGAGCAAGGAGCAGAGAGACGCCTATCAGGCCGCGTGGAAGAGGGCCAACCAAGAGGCCACCACGTATCCCACATTTGATGTGGTTCTCACCGATCTCCTCGTCCCTGCTTCAAAGCAGGCGCAAGGACCCGATGGATACCAATTCATCGGCCAGGAGATGCCGGTCGGGGTCTTTATCGCATTGCTTGCGGCAGCCAAGGGGAAAGTGAAACACGTAGCCGTCTTCACCGACAGCGACCATCACTCTCATCCGGCCTCTGCTTGCTTCGATAGATTCAACGAGGGCGAGGGCAATCCGACGCCGTTTATGGTGAATGGCTGTAAGTTCCTGCTTTCAAACAGCAGGGGCTGGGTCAACCATTTCGACCCCAACGATCTTGCCAAGGAATTGAAGTATGAAGAATACAAGGGCAGATCGGATACGGTAAGGGCGAAAAACTGGAAGGCCCTTCTTGACTACCTGCTCACGTAGTCGTCGGCGCGGCAACTCCCGGGAGATCCAAGTGGATCGCGATGAACCGGCGGAGATGGAGAAAACCATCTTGGCAACAGAATCAAAACACTGGGTCAGAAAAGATCCTGTCTGTCCATCGATGTGTATCGATGCTGATGAGCTCTAAAGAGCGAAACAGAACGATCTTTAAAACCAAAAAAGGAGAATTATGAAAATCAAAATGCCGAACCGCATGGATACTTATCGCGCCGTGCGCAAAGTGCTTCCACCGCCGTCAAAAGCTTTTGCCCCAAGCAAAGGCAGAGGCGGTTATGACCGCAAGCGCGAGAAACGCGATTCCAGAATGGGGTTCGAATGATTTACATCAATGCTCTTTTCTGTTTCGAGATGTGTATCTCGACTGATGAGTCCTAAAGGACGAAACAGATGTTCTTTGAATATATTGGTTTCGGAATAAAGTCCACTCGATGAGCTGACTTTATTCCGAAACCAAAGCCACTGATAAGTCCCTCTAGTTCCTATTTCATAGGGATAAGAGATGACACAGCTGTGCCAAGGGGAGGAATACCACCATGAAGAAATTCATCCTGTCAGTGTTCGCCCTGTTGGCCTTCTCCGCGGCTCTGTTCGCCACCGATGACAAGAAGCCCTCCACGCCCTTAGGGTTCAAGGAGGCCGAGATCATCGGCACGGTCAAGGAGATCGTGGTCGTCAACGCCGATCGTAACCTCCAGTATTGGACGGTGAAGGTCGACGGCAAGGACGCGCCCTACCACCTCTTCACCGACGAAAAGGGCAAAGTCGGCGAGCGCATCGTCATTTACGTGATGGTGCGGGTAGGCGGCCAAGTGAGCTGGATCAAAGTGAGGCCCCTTTGATCAGTGAGTTGCGGAACTCAACAAAACCCGCTCTTGCATCCCGATCGATGCAAGTATATGTAATGTAGCTATTTCATCTGAATCAGATGGAATATCGGTCCCAAGCCCGCGTAAATACAGAGGGTCATTATCCAAGCCCAGAAAGAGAGCTCCGCAAGGAGATGGGAAATGCTTGAGCGAATCCTGATCAGGTTTGCCATCGTGTTAGATCCAGCGGAATCTGGACGCGTTGTCACAACGACGCACGACTGAATCTGCTATTTCCAGCAGATAAGTTGTCGGCATTAAGATTGCCGAAAGTTCATGGCTGAACATTCATTGCTCTTTACATCAAAACATCAAAACTTAGGCGCCGGGAGAATCGAGAAAATCTCCCTTGCCTGTCACGACTCGAATCACTCTTGTGTAAATCTAAGACAGTAGGCATCCTGAAAAGGAAGAAGCCCTACCGAGATTTATAAAGGAGGTTTAGAAGATAATGACGAATGACCGTTCCAATCCTTGCACATAGTGCAGGCTACTGATTGATAAGCCCCGGGAGCATACGGAACGGTAAAAATGTTACGTTTTAAAACGACAATCCTACAACCAGCAAATTGGTTGGGTAACATCAAACATCTCGCCGGAGGGTTCGCCTAAAAAACGAACCCTCCCTTTATCAGGCTTGCGAATGGTTCGTCGGCCTGTAGAGACCGCTCTTTCACAACATATTAAGGAAATTATGAACCTCAAGATATTCATTCCCGGAGATAGCCCTGTATCACGGGTGCTCCGTCAGACCTTGGATAAGAAGATCCAAGTTGAAAGTCAGGAAGAAGCGAGCGTGGTGATCGCGCTTACTGTGGAGTCTCTGTTTGACCACTACCTGAAGTCAACTCCACCCACACAAGATTTCGTGCTCTTCAGCTTAGAGTACGTGGAAAAGCTTCCAGCGAGGGTAGTCTGGATCGAGGGAAGCCTCGTCCCGCTCCTTGCGTATCTTCAAACAAAAGTGTAAAAAACTTCGAGAGACAACTCGTAAAAACCCGAGACTAAAGGCTCGGTATCTGTAGCGAAGTGTAACTTCGCCTGATGAGTCCAAAAGGACGAAACAGAATGTTCTTTAAATAATTTTTCTTCCCGCACTGTAAACCAAATAGAAAAATGAAAACAACTGCAATCATAGTCGGACTCGTGCTAGGCACCTGGGGATTAGTCGGCGGATACTTATTGATCCGTGATCGTCATAACAGCGTTGCCCCACGAACCATTGGTATCGTGAGTCTCGTTGGCATGATGAGTTCCGCGATCGTCTTGACGCTCGCAATCGCCACCATGGCAGAGTAAGACTAATCGGTTCTAGGTTATCCTCAAAACCTACTGTTTCGGAATGTGTATTCCGACTGATGAGCTCAAAAGAGCGAAACAGAATGATCTTTAAAAAACTTCAAACTTCGTCATAGCAGAAAGCGGCTACTCCTGGCCTCTCCCTGCTATGACGAAACCATTACGGCCAAGTCCTCTAGCGAAAACTAAATCAAGGATATAAACTCATGAAAACTGAGGCAAAAACCATGACACCCGGCCAAGCTTTCCAGCTTATGGCTGTTATCGCTCAGAAACTCGGTAAAATCGGTCTCGACTTCGATTCGGCAGAAATGCTCATTGGCAAACCAGACCTTACTCTTAAGCGCTTACGAGCACTTAAGAGTGAAAAGATAGTGAATCCTGCTAATGTGGCCACCAATCGGTTTACAGTGATCGAAAGTTTGGAAATTGAAAATTTGCCAAACTGCACTTCAATGGATCAGGTTCTCGATTATCTGTTACTCGACAAGCAAATTGAAAAATATTTGAAGTCGCCTGAATATGATTCGATGAAATACAATGACCACCATAGCTATTGTGCAAGGGATAAATCCCTTTTCAAAAGCACAACGGTGAATCAGCCAATGTATCCTCTTCCTATCTTCAGAGAGGCTCTCGATTACTGTGGGCCAGATAATGGGATTTGGGAACTTCTGTATCGTCGTAAGGCACTTTTTACGATCGATGAAGTCTTAGGTTTTCTCTGTGGATTAATAAACACAGGTGAAGATCCATTAGGATTGCTGGAATCGGGTTACAGCACGGTTTGGTTTCCTGTTGTTCTTCATCGTCCAGGAGAATTCTGGGATATCAAGACCGAAGCCGTTACTCTCGTAAGGATTAGTAAAGGCGAGTTGTTGAAAAAACAACTCACCTGGCATGTCGGATTTTACGGCGTGCACAATGTGATCTCCATACGAGAAGGGGTCTCTCAAATTGTTTATTTTGCAAATGATCCGCGCATTCGCTCGCGTCAGGAGTAAAATAACCTCGAAACCGTGTCTCACAAACACGGTTTTTTTATTGGTATACTTTAGATATGGATAAGTTACTAAATACTCGAATTCGAGCAGTTGCAATTGTCATCAAAGATGACTCTGTTTTGCTTATGCATAGAATTAATAAAGATCGAGGTGAATATTGGACATTCATTGGCGGTGGAGTCGAGGAAGGTGAATCTGTCGAAGATGCTGTAATACGAGAGTTGTATGAAGAGGCTTCGTTAAAGGCTTCAATAAATAAATTATTTACCATTATTAAAAACGATGGGTCCGCAAGATATCACCATACTGCGGAGCATCACTTTTATTTGTGTGACTATATTTCAGGAACACCTAAATTTGGAAATGGGCCAGAGCACATGACGGCTGACAATATCTACGATCCTCAGTGGGTAAATATTGATATGTTTAAAAAGTTAAATCTTTACACAGAGGAAGTAAAAAATAAGTTAATTGATTATCTTGAAAATAAAAAAGATAGATAATGTATGCAAGAGCTTTTAACAAAAATTAATGAGTTATACGGGAAAATAGTTACTAATCCTCAAAAAGTCACAGGAGGATTTTTGAGCGAGAACTATTTTCTAGAAGAAGGTGATAAGAGATACTTTCTCAAAAAATATAGATTCAATAACGCCAAGAGGATTGAAGAGGTTCACGCATCTAAAAAATACTTTTCTGACGGAGGTATTCCCGTAATTCTACCCATTCCTCTTTTAAACGGTAAGACCTATTTTTCTTATAATGAAGGTTATTATGCACTCTTTCCATTTATTGATGGTAGACAAGTAGATAGGGGTAATATGAACCATGCTGAAATTATTTCCCTCGGTGAGATGTTGGGAAGAATTCATTTACTCGGTAAGGTGGCAAAAGTGGCAAATGAAGATCGTTTTAAAATTGAAAATAAAGAAAAGACGTTTAAAAAGATAGAGGATATTCTAATCGAAATACACAATAAAGACACTTTGAGTAATTTTGATAAAACAGCTGTTGAAAACATTGAACTCAAGAAACAACTCCTTTTATCTAACACATTAACTTTTGAGAATCTTAATTTACCTTGTGATCATTTAATACATGGTGACTATCTTGATCATAATGTGTTTTTTGATAATCAGCATAAAGTTTTTGCTGTCTTTGACTTTGAAAAGACGAGCTACTCACCTAGAACATATGAACTGTTCAGGTCTATGATCTACGGAATGATTAGTGATGATTTTTCAGAAAAAAGCTTGGGTGACGCAAAAATATATCTTGATGCGTATGTCCGTATTTATACTATATCAAAAGATGAGATTAAAAGAGGTTTACAGTTATTCCTACTCAAATCTATTCATGGATTTTGGGTTGAAAGTGAACATTATCTAAAAAACAATAACCGAGTAGATGAATTCTTGTTTAACGATTTAAAGAAGATTAAATACTTATCAAAGAATCTAGAAAAGTTTACTAAATTTCTTACAGGGTAAAGGTTTAAATATAATTATTATTAGTATCTAGCTGATATCATCTTTAAGAAAAATCTGTTTTTCTTTTAGAGTTATTTTACTTTTCAGACACCCCAACAGCTCCCTCTTTTCTGAATCATTTCCTTCTCTCAACACAAATTTTGTGTAATTTCGTATATCAATATCACCAACTACGATTTTTTCTTTGATGCCGAGCACCATTCGCTGAAAACTTTTGAATCGTTCAACCTCAGTCTTAATCTGATCTTTTATACCTATCTCATCTAGGTCTATTGCATCCATTAATTTCTCAAACTGTTTGATTAGATCTTCCTCATTGATATATCCGCACTTGCATTTCTTATCCCTGACTTTTGTACATATGTAATAAACATGTCTATTCATAGTACCGTCTCTCAATTTCTTAAATTTCTCGTCAGCGGTTATCCCTGAACCACACAATCCACAAGTCATTAGTTTGGTAAAGGCGAATTCTTTATTTTCCGTCCTCACAAAAAGACTTTTTACCTGCTGTTGTGCCAGATCAAACAATTCTTTATTTATTAGAGGAATATGCTTGCCTGTATACCAATTACCGCTCTTCACTGGGTACTCAAAGACTCCGTAGTAAAAAGGGTTCTGTAGTATTAGGTATACATTTCCTAAAGTCAGACCTTTCTTACCTGTAATGCTCTTAAAATTCAAATCGAATTTCAACCAGTGATATATTTTGTTACCGCTCCATTTTTCATAAGCAACTTTTTCAAATATTTTTCTAATAACTGGACCTCGTTCGGGATCAACAATCGCCTGACACTTCCTATCCATATGTCTTTCGTTGAGATACCCCACAGGAGGTTGTCCTGGCCGTAGTCCCATTTCACACCTTGTCCTCAAACCACGCTTCACATTGATACTCTTGTTGTCATTTTCAAGTTTGGCTTGCGAACAAAGAATCATGAGGAGGAACTTCTCGTTTGGTGAGTTCCTAAATTGTTGTCCGTAGGTTTTGATCTCAATAAGGTGTTTTTGATCCATTAAATCAACTACAGATCCTAGATCTCCAGCATTACGACTCAACCTATCGGGTGCCCATGTGAGGATTCCATTAAATTTATCTCCTCTTATATCCTCTAATATTTCTTTAAATACTGGTCGTTGCCCAGAATCTTTGGCCGAATGAGATTCTCTCCGAATATCAATAACTTCAAGTTGATCACGCTCGGCAATTTTCAGCATTTCCTTAACCTGTGATTCTATTGATAAGGCTTGTTTCTCGTCTTGCTCAGTACTCTTTCTTGCGTATAGACAATATCGCACCTTGATCGTTGGAATCACAGCCATTTTGCCTATAAGGGCTGTCGTTTGTGTTTCCATACGACCATTAATGACAGAACCGTTGGTTTTGCTAAGCGAGTGATGTTGGCAACGTGTAGACAACTATCCTTAGCAAAATAGCTAATCAGCGATACTATGTTGGACTGGTAACGGTTTTGGCGTTATCATAATCCATGACAATTCAATAGGTAAAGTAGCCTAACCCATCGAGCAATCGGTGGCATGGTGAAAGTTAGTCGATCAAGCATAAAAAACCCGTCATGGGGTTGCTTGATCGCCGTATGGGGAAACCTGTACGAGGGACTTCGGTTCCTACCCGTGGCGGGCTTTTTGTTCGCCGCACATTACAAGCCGATCAAGCAAAATATGCACATTGTTTTTATCTTACTTTCCTTTTTGGCATTTCTAGGATTTTTTGCAGGACTCATTAAACCTTCGTGGTTTAAGATGAAATCCCGCAGACAATCATCAGGAGTGTTTGCCGGAACTTTCGTCCTTCTTATGATCCTTACGATCATCGCTTCTCCGGCAGAAGAAGTGCCTCCATCTGTTGTCGTTCAGTCAACTGCGCCAGCAGTAGCTCAACCTGTCGTAGCGACGGAGCCAGTTCAGCCGCCAAAGCCAAAAACCCGAGAAGAGCTCATTACGCAAAAGATAGAAGCTTCACTTGGGGCTACGACCAACACAAGCAAACCGCGCGTAGTTTCCGTCGAACTCACAGCCTACAAATCATCTGAATTGAGTACTTATGGATATGCCTCGACCAATACCGTCCAAGGCGCATTCATCAAGACAAATGCGAGCGAGAATCTCACATCGAATCTCCAGAAGATGACCTTGCATAAAGAAGCGGCAAAAATATTTCAAGACACTTTCTCATCTTTCTCACAGATTGGTGATGTGATTATTTGGGAAAGACTGCCCGTGAGCGACCAATATGGAAATCAAAAGGATGATACGGCGATTGTATATGCTATGAGCCGATCATTGTATGACAAAATTAACTGGGCAAGCTTCTCATACACAACCTTGCCAGATCTCCTGAAGTCAGAGGGTCATACCGATGACCGAAATTCGTATTACGAAGCGATCCGATTCTAGTCAGACAAAATAAATCATTGGCGATACTCGTGATTGTTGCAGGGCTTCAAGCGATCCCATATACATCATCACGAAAGCGTCAGCTAGATCATCGTGTGATTCTCGGCCTTGGCCTGTAAGTTGAGCTATAAGTTGTTTAGCTCCTTTCTTTGGGAATAAGATAATGCCGTCAATGATGCTTGGTGCAGTAAGTGTTACCCTCGACTTCTTATCCGTCGTGTTCTTTATAGGCACCACGTCCAAGCCTCCTCTCGACAGGAATTCAGCATAGATCTCCTGAAATCCGTTCGTTTCAATAGCTACTTTCGGATTCGCGTAGCATCCGCTGAAGTGAAGCTGTTTTGCTTTCTTGTTTATAGCGTTGATGGTCTCATGGAAGTGCATACGCTCATTGACTATGTTCGGAACCACAAGAATTCTGTTTTCTCCTTTGTAATCACAGATTACTCCTGTCACAAGAGCGGTATAGTCGGCACTATCCTTTTGAGAGATAGCCAAATCAACACCGATAAACGCTCCGTATGTCGAAAATTCTCGCATGTCGTCGAGACTTTCGCAGTCATGGTACTTAATCCACTCGGGATGTACCGCTCTACTGCTATCAGAGATTATCTTCAAGAGATATTCTTGTTGCCAAGCTATTTCATTAGCCACGCTCTGCCGCAGAGTTTCGATTTTTTCTTTCGTATCGAACTTTCCGGGCCATAAGCATTCGCCGCTATCTGTCACTAGGGGAAACCACTTGAATATTCCCTTAAGCTCGTTGTCTTCTATGCGCCTCCGAAGCCTCATGATAAGCGAATCTTCATGTAGGAGGTTTCCAACAATGATTATCCGAGTTCCCAAATCGCCGAGAGGTACTATCTCGCGAGTGAACCAGTCGAATATCTTGTTCCTACCCTCCATGGTCTTTGTTGAGCTGAGATCCTCCACATCATCGAGGATGATGAGATCGGGTCTATTCTCGTGATGTCGGATTCCTCGGATGCTCTGGTCTATCGAGGCAATCGTGATTCGGGAGTTCGTATTACTGAATATGAGCGAGTGCGCACCCCATTCTCCCGATTCTTCCTGAAAGGGGCCTAGATCGCCCTTTAAGAGTCTATTTGTCTCCAATTCATATCGGAGGTTAGCCATGTGCTGTTTAGCCTGCGCTTGGGTCTGACAGATAATGAGAACGAATCTCTTTTTCTGCACACCGAGGATAGACCAGATCGCATAGGAGAATGTAATCAAGGTAGATTTTCCAGAGCCACGAAACGCAACAATACACGCAAGCTTATTCGACTGATCTTCGGTGATTCGGAAAATGTCTTTGTGGAATTCAGCGACGGAATATTTGACGTAATGCGGGAAATAGACGAGAAAGAACATCATATGGCTTTGCCTTGTGATTTCGGATCGAATGATTCGGTCATGCAGGATTTTCTGCATTAATTCTTCGGAGATTGTGTTATTTTCCATCATCGTTTTTCTTAAGGTATATCTCCTGGATCTTTTGTTCCGTTTCTTCCTTAGGTATATCCAAGGAAGCGAGGCGTAAAGCTTCGCGGATTACAACCTCTTGTTCTGGAGTTACTTTGTCCTGTTTGATCTCGGTAGTCACATGAAGACTGTCCTTATACTTCGGATTCCTATGTCGCAACCAAAAGCTGATTGCCGACCAATTCTTTTCTTGGATGAGAGAAAGGAGCTGGCTTTCGCTCATATCGTTTACGAATGCTTCACCATCAGTCATTGCCTCATCCATAGCTTTCTTAAATTCCTCATCTTCTTTTCGCCACCTATACACACTATTGCGAGAAATGGCAGACTTTTCACACGCTACTTGAACGATAGGAATACGCCGAAGCTCGGCAAGGAACTGATCCCTCTTTTTATCTTTCTTCATTGCCGTTTTTCTTTATCCACTTTGCCTTGATACCTGTCAGCCTTTCATACCTCGCGGCCGCAAGATCGCAGAACCTCGGCTCAAGCTCGACCGCATACACTCGTCGCTTCAATTGATCTGCCGCAATAGCTGTGCTGAATGAACCCGAGAAGCTGTCGAGGATAATGTCGCCAGGACGAGTACAGCGTCGTATGGCCTTTTGATGAAGCGCAGGCGGTTTGCTTGTGGCATGTTCGTATTCTCTAGCCCCAAGACGCTTTACGAACCAAAGATCGAGATGATCGAGGGCTTCGCTCATGAGATTGTTTCCCGTAGTCAATCCGTCATTCATGATTTCGTTGAGGTTCTGGATATTCTTCGCTATGTACGGCTTTCCGCGAATTCCATATACCGCAGGCTCGTAGCATTTTGAGAACGCCACGCCCGGTGTTGGATTCTGGGCGTTCTTCACCCACAGGCATACGCGCTTGTTGTCTATGCCGACTTCTCGATACAGATCTTGAAGAAGCCCTATGTAGACTTGATCGCACCAATAGAAGATGTGTGCATCTTTCTCCACGACCGAAAGGCCGTTCTCCAGGCTTTTCTTTATGAAGCTTCTATATTCGATTTCAGACCGATTGTCGTTCACGTTGGCTCCGTAGTTTTTCTTGCCTGAAATCCCCGCATTATAGTCGATTTTGATGTTGTATACGGGATCGGAATAGATCATCGAGGCTTTCTCTTTACCGAAGATTCGCTTGAGGACGACAGGATCGGTCGAATCTCCGCAGATAAGCTTATGAGGACCTATGAGGAGTATGTCGCCGAGCTTTGTCTTGGGTTTCGTTATCTTCTCCAGCTCCTTTTCAACGTCGAAGTCATCATCCTCCGCTTTCAGATTTTCGTTCCATGCGTTTTCGAGATCCGCCTTGTCGAAACCGATATCCGTGAGCACTTTAAGATCGAAAGATTTGAGCGCGTCAAAATCCCATGTGCCGTCGTTCGTATTGCTTTCGAGAGCGACGCTATTCTTCTCTGTTTCTGAAAGTTTGCGATTCGGCACAAGCACCGTTACTTCCTTGATACCAAGTTCGACAAGAGCTTTCTTTCTCTGATTTCCCGAAAGGATCGTGTTGTCTGTATCGACTTTAACGACATCGTGAAAGCCGCGGGCCTTGATGCGGTTCTTGAGCCGCTCAAACGCTTCCTCCGTTATCTTCCTCGGATTTTTCTTCCAGGCTTTCAATTCACCGACAGATCGGCGTTCAGGACGCCAGACCAAATTTTGCTTTGACATAGTAGTGCTATATAACTGCCTATAAAGCAGAAAGCCCACTTCGCAGGGAAGACGCAGAAATCAAGATTTGATTCCTAGGCTTTCTGTACGAAGTGGGCATGGCACACGAGTGCGGTACACCACCTGTAATATTCAATTGTGCCTACAGTATACTCCTTTTCTTCTCCGCAATCTTCTCTCTGTGGATAATTTCGTTGGTCTTCTGTCTCTCCATTTGTCTGATCTTTTCAATGACGTCTTTGCCCGCATAAATCGGAGTGCCGCCTTCCGGCACTTCCAATTTAATTTCTCCGCTTTCAATACCAGCCATGACATCGGGCGGAAGAGTGATAGCCATTTCAAAAGTACCGTCAGGTTTAATTTTTATATCGCTCGGACCGAATTTTGGTGTATAGAAACGAGGAGAAGTTTTTTGTACCGCCTTTTCAAGGCTTTGCGTCGGACGTTGTTCCTTGGTATGGAGCGTAAGATCTGTAAGAAATAGCTTTTTCATTGAGCTAAAAACTTATATGCCTTCCTTCGGTGACAGAGCTTTCGTTTATTGGAACAAATTCAGTCATGTCCCTACTATCACCAGGTATAGAGCAAATGACTTTGCCGGAAATATGAAAATTCTCACCCAAAATGATCGGTTTGTATTTCGGATCCTTTGATTCGGGTCGGAGAATATTAATTTCACCGCGCCGTTCAAATCTTTTTACTGTAACCATGTCATCAACCACCGCCGCAACACGGTCTCCATTTTTGATATCACTAGTGAGCTGAATAAGGACGTAGTCCCCATTATGAATATCGGCGTCATTCATGCTATTTCCAATAGCGCGAACAGCCACGTGCGAAAAAGCCGAACTCAAAAGACTTTTATCAACCTCTATGAACTCGTCGTGTTGCTCGTTCGCAAAGATACTCAAATCATCGCACCCAACAGAACCAGTCACGGGGATACTTACCGTCGTTCTTAAAGAAAGAGAGCCGAGATTATCCGAAAGCTCGATGTTTCGCTTGGCGTGCTTGCGGCGTACGATGTATCCCTTTTGCTCAAGGGCCTTCAGATGTTGAACAATGGTATTGAGCGACGCGACACCCTGAAATTGCTTGATTTGCTCAAGAGTGGGGGCCTCGGTATGGTCCTCAATGTATTTACGAATATAGGAATATATGGCCTGTTGTATGGCTGTAAGTGGTGATTTCATGGCTTTGTTATTGGGTTTATTCTAGCTGAAGGCCGAATATTTTGCAAGTACACATGTAAATACTGGAAGTTGCTTGACTCTTCAATCCGCGATCGGTAATATAAGGCTCGCGTAACTACTCTATTGCCCGCGCAAGTTAGGACACTGGTGGTACTTCGCAGGACGCCCGAGCCTCCCTAGGACGTCAGACGGTTTTGGTCTTAAAAGATTTAATAAATATCACACATGAACCCAACAGACGTTCTTGTTTTCGATGTAGGTCTCGGTCAAAGCATTTTTATCTACCCGCACAGCCATCCCGAATACGGGATGCTCGTCGATTGCGGTAATACAGAAGAGTTTGATCCTATAGACTTCCTTCTCGACAAGAACTATATATCAAATGGCATCCTTAGCAACCTCACCTTGACGAATTACGATCAGGACCACTTTTCAGGAATGCCGTACCTGCGTGAAAAGGTACAGATTCGCACAGTAAACTTCGCCAAGAACCTAAGCTCCTCGGAAATCAAGGCAATGAAAGAGGATGTTACCGAAGCCCTCGAGCACACATGCGCCATAAAGGATACCTACATTCATCCTGCACCGTATCATCAGCCTCCTTACGTGTGTCAGGTATTTCATCTGAATAAGGAACATCTTCAAAATCCCGATACGAACAACCTAAGCCAGGTCGTCTTCGTCGAGCATCACGGTACGGTCATTTGCATCTCTGGGGATATCGAGGAGATCGGTTGGAAGACCCTGCTTGCGACCCAACCAGCGATAAAAGACTGGCTGAAAAAGACGAATATTCTCATCGCTTCGCACCACGGCAGAGAAAACGGCTACTGTAGCGAGGTATTCACGCACTGCTCACCCGAGTGCGTCATTATCTCGGACAAAGAAATCATCCACGACACGCAACGCGATATGTACTCGACCTACGGAGGACACGTTAACGGCGACGGAGTGCGCTTCGCAGGCGAACTCGATAAAAGAAAGGTCCTCACGACGAGAGACGATGGGCATGTTTATATCCGACTTCTCCCAGAGGGAATACGCTCCTACGGAAGCTTCGTTCACGAAGAAGTCCCTGTCCGAAGACTCACGCCGACTATGTAACCTTGAACTTAATGATTAAAGATTTCCCTTTTACCACCTACGATTTCTACGCCTACCTTGCCAGCGGCATCGTATTCCTGTTTTCAGCTGACTTCATCCTTACAGGAGGCATGATCTTCAGCCAAACTTCATGGAGCTTCGTTGAATCAACCGTCGCCGTCGCAAGCGCGTATATCGTCGGTCAGATTATCGCCATCCCTTCATCAATTATCCTTGAGCATTTCTTGTTAGGGATAGTATTCCGTAGACCTATGCAGATCCTAATGTCTCCAAAGCCTATTAGGTGGCACGAGAGAGTTCTTTCTGTACTAGTAGGACGCTATTACTCGCCGTTCCCAGAGAGCATACAAAAAAAGATTCTCACGAAGGCTAGTCATATCCTAGGAAAGCCCGACACAGAGATACTTGAAAATATAGAATCGCTTTTTCAACCGGCCTATGCGGTTGCTCGACAAAACGAAGACGTCCGTAATCGTATGGATGACTTCAGAAATCAGTACGGATTCGCGAGAAATATATCTTTCGTCGGGCTGTTGCTCCTCGTAATGGCATTTTGGCAACACATGACATGGCCCAGCCTCATAATCCTCCTTACATGTGTTGCCGCAGGAATGTTTCTTCGGTTCGCAAAATTCTACGCATCATTTTCTGCGGAGCTTTTGAGGACATTCGCGTTTGCACAAGAGAATAAGATTCAATCCCATGAATCAAAATAACTTACAAAAAATCTTCTCTGCGATTATAGGCTTCCTACAAGGCCTGCGCGTAAAACCTGTTGTGATAAATACTCCTGTGTCGCCGGTCAAACCCAAGGAAACTCCTGTTGAGGTTATTTCCCAAAAGACTGTCGTCATAAAATCAGAGATTCTGCCTCAACCAACAAGCAACGGTTTCCTCATCTGTCCTATCAAAGAAAATGATGCCGATGGAAAACCGCTCACTTCACGTACCGTAAGAATAAGTGCGGTCATAGACCATTCAGGAACAGCTATTGATCCGAGTAGTACCAAATTTTGGGGCAAGGGCGCAAAAGATCAGACGGTAAAGGCTTTCAACGGAGAGGTGGGATGCGGCAAGCAATGTCCCGCAGAGCCGTGCGGTTATCAAAAACAGGATTTGAGCGAATTCTTTGCGAATAAAGAAATTAATTATGTAGGCGTACGATCCGACGGTGGAAAATGTACTCTACAGTACGACGGCCATGCGGGATACGATTTTCCTTATTCCCCAGGAACACCCGTCATCGCTCCCGCTAGTGGTGAGTTGCATAAAGCAACTCAAGGAAGCGATCTGATATATAACGCTTGTTGGGATAAGGACCATTCGTTCTATATTAAGCACGATAACGGCTTCGTCACATGGTTTAGGCATTGCATAAAATTGGCGGACGACATAGAAACGCTCATTGGAAGCGATCTGACAAAAATTTGTCGCGTTGAAAAGGGTCAATCCATCGCACAAAGTGGAGATTTTGAGAGCTGGAAGGTCAAGGAACAGCGGCTCATCTACATTTTGAGGTGAGAAACTCCGAAGGGAAAATTGTCGACCCCTACGGCGATAAGTTGTGGGAAATCTAAGACCACCAGTAATGTCAGAATCCCTGCTTACAGCCGATGCCTTTATAGACGGAATCATCAAGTCATTAGTCTCTGGGCTTTGGTTCTGGACAAAAGAATATTGGGTCTATATCACTATATTTGTAGTGTTGGTGATTTTCGGAGTCATCGTCCAAATCAAGATGATGAAAAGCGGTGGTCACAGAAACCGATTGCCGCCCGCTTTCAATCGGCTCGTTGGTAGCCTGACATACTGGTTTATATTTTGGATTCAGGTCGTAATCGCGTATTGGATTTTCGGTAACCAAGTGATTGATGATCTATGGTTCCTGATCTTCGGCGGGGTCGCTTTTCCTACAACTAAACTATTTCTGGTTAAAATTGGCTTTTGGTATTATTAAAAATAATAATCTAGACACTTATGCCGTTTTTTACGAGTGGTACGCCCAACATAAAGGGTCTAGAAGATAAGATAGAAGAGCTACACCGATCACTAAAGAAGAAGTGGTGGGAAAAGACATGGATCCAGGCCATAACATTCATTGGAACCATCATTTGTATCATTGTTGCCCTGTATGGCTTCTTCAAATAAAGTGACACTCCAATATCCCATTCCTGTGTCACTTTTGTCACTTTCCGCTATCGCTCAAGACGGGTCGATTTGATACCATAAACGACGTCTAAACGGCCTTGTGGGGTATGGTATGACATGGTTCTACCCCGAGGAGGCCAACAATTTGACTTTTTTGCAATTTATTGTAGTTTAAATCTGAAACAGATTTTGAACAGCAATATATGAACTCAAACTCTAACGATCCTTACACGGAAATAGCGACCGAAATTCTAGCAATGGTGGCAGTCGACCAGACAATGAGAGAGATGGTGCTTAAAAAAGGCGATTTCTGGGACGAGACAGTAGATAATCTGAATACTCAACGAATGAAAAAGATTATCAAGGATATAGGGTGGCCAACAATCGGAAAAGTAGGACGAGACGTGTCTTATGGTGCATGGTTACTTGTCCAACACGCAGACAGAGACGTCGCCTTTCAAGAACAATGCCTTGAGATAATCAAGTCTTTGCCTACAGTCGAAATCGTACCTCAGGCTATACCCTATCTGGAAGACAGGATTCGCGTTAATAAAAAACTCCCTCAAGTGTACGGAACTCAATTCCGAAACCTTGTTCCCTGTCCTATCGAAAACCCAGACAAAGTGGATGAAAGAAGGGGAAAGTTTGGACTTCCGAGTCTAGCCGAGGGTATTACGGCACACAGAAAAAAGTATCCGCCTACCAAATGAAATGCGAGCCATATCCTAGAGATGTGGCTTTTTTATGCGGTACAAACTCAAACATCGTCCCAGACGGCCAACAACGAGTTTTGATATACTGCTGTTATGGAAATTCGCAAGCCAGTATTGAACAAGTCGGTCATGGAAACCGAAGTTGCTATCGATAGCGATTCCCTTGTGATACGTGTCGAGTCCGCCTCGTTTAGTGGAGCAACCCTAGAAGATAAAAAATTGGATGAAATAGATTTTAACGAAGCAATTATAGACAAGCTGTCGCTACAGTCTTCAACGGTTTCCGAAATGAAGATTACTGACTCGATAATCAAGAAAGGCAATTTCACAGGAGTGAAAGCTGAGAACATTCTCATCGAAAGAGTGGAGATTGAGAACACTCGCCTGCAAGGCCTCAATCTCGCTCAAGCGAATATGAGAGATGTGGCCATAAAAGATTCTAAAGGTAGCGGTCTTTCCCTCAGGTTCGCCAAGCTGAAAAATGTCGCGTTCATAAATTGCGATCTGGAGGAATCCAATTTCCAAGGTGCAGAATTAAAGGATGTACTGTTCCGGAACTGCAATCTGAAAGGCTCACAATTTTCACAAGCCCAGCTGAAAGGAGTGAGTCTCAAAGGCTCGAACATAGAGAATATTTCGCTACACAAGGACTCTGTCCAGGGCCTGACTGTCACCACTAGCCAAGCGCTCTATCTCTCCTCTATTTTCGGCCTCACCGTTCAGGACTAGCGATTACGCTGGCATAAGCTGGTTTCAACATCGTCCCAGACGGCCAACTACGTTAAATTTATACCGCTCAAGTATGGTCATTTTTAAATGCACTTTGAACAAGCTGCACAGTCGACTCGCAAGCAAATACCTCTAAAGGTTGGTTTTTGCCTGCGATTTATGTAATGTTGACGAAATCATTTTTTTAATGTAATTTGAAAAAAGACATGCCTTATGAAAAAACTCAAGTTCCTCACTCTTAACGAAACGCGAGTGGCCATAGGAAGACTTGCCGCCGCTCCGCACGAAACAAAGAAACAAGTCGCAACATTCGAAGCGTATGCGGATCCAGACCTGACGGAAGGCAAGCTTCCGCTCCAGTTCAAAGGAATCGTTTTGGTTCGTTTGGAAAGGAGCAACAACTTCGGCATCACTCATAGGGATTTGGCATCAGACTTTATGCATGAGGCCTATGGCAATAGGATTCAATACATCATGAGCTGCGAGCCGACTATTGGATGGATGATCAAAGCCTCTTCTGGATCAGCTGTAACACGACTGTGCAGCTCTGCCTGCAAGCTGCTTGCCGTAATTGAACAGCTCAACATACGAAACCCATTATGGAATGATCTAAACTTCTATCATAAAATGGGCTGGAGATAGATATCATTACCCCCGGCATAAGCCGTGGGTTTTTATATGCAATTTCTTATAATATAGAGTAAACGGATTCCTACATCGTCCCAGACGGCCAACATCAAAAAACCACTATCCGTTTTGGATAGTGGTTTGAGCAATTACTCTTTGTGCCGGAGGTACGCCGATTACCGTTGATCTTGCGGGAATATCTTTAAGTACAACCGCCCCCGCACCAATTCTGACCCCTTCTCCAATCACGATTGGGCCTAGCAACTTTGCACCAGTACCGACTACAGAGTTTTTCCTTATGGTTGGGTGACGCTTACCGCGATCTTTCCCTGTGCCGCCCAGTGTTACTCCATGATATAAGGTCACATTATCTTCAACGATCGCCGTACCGCCAATAACTATACCCATTCCATGATCGATAAATATACCCTTACCAAGGGTTGCCCCTGGATGTATTTCAATCCCTGTTAGGAATCGAGAAAACTGTGAAATCAATCGAGCAAGAAGCCTAAGTTTTTTTCTATTCCACAGCCAATGGCTTATTTCATGAATCGCTAAGGCATGAAGACCCGGGTAGCAGAGCAATACCTCGATCAAGCTTTCTGCAGCTGGGTCTTTTTCAAGAACAGCACGAACATTCGCTGACATTTTATTGAGCATATGGTACACCTTTCTGTATTTGTTGGATTAAAAGAACAGCGAGCCCTTCAAAGGCTCGCTGTTAATAATTAGATAGACACGCAACAATCAACAGCCAACCCTTGATGAGTGACCGTTGCAACATGTTGAGATGCTTTTGCGCTGTCTGAGATTCATATTATGGACGATACCACATATTATTTTTTCTCTCAATGATATGTATTTATTCGTAAAAATAACTTAAAAAGATTCCTACATCGTCCCGGACGCGCTTCAAATACCTGTGTTATATTTATTGGCGTAATATTTATGTCTAGCTTTATAGGCGCATACATCTCATTGCTTAGCAAAATTCCTGTCATAGGATTAATTTTACTTGCTTCTGCATCTGTAATTCTAGGTGATTATGCAGCAAAGGCTTGGTCTACAAATAATAAAGGAATATATCTCCTTCTCGCATTTGCAGGATATTTCTTCTCCGGTTTCTTTTATATCCCAACACTACTACGCGAAGGTCTTATTGTAACTTCAGTTATATGGGGCTTATTGAGCACTATTGGTTTTATTGTCATTGGACTTCTGATATTTAAAGAAACCTTATCCGTAACACAAATAATTGCAGTAACATTCGGAATAATCTCTATTCTAGTTCTCACTATTTTAGATTAGAAAGTTCACGCTTGCTTTCAGGTGTGTTTAACAAATAAAAAAGACCTGTCTATAACAGATCTTTGAACGAGATGTTTGCGAAAATTCTTCTCAATCCTCTGTGAGCAAGATTCTCAGCAAGCAATTCCACGGCAGCTTCAGGTGCCACTGAATAGAAGATTGGTTCACCAACAACTTTCCATGTGTCCAATTTATCTACAAATTCGTGACTAACAAAGTAATAGTGACAATCATCATCGTCATAGTAAACTCCAGAGACAGAAACACCAGTTGGAGGTGCTGAAATATGGAAGATGCGTGTCTGCTCTGAATCAATCTCCAAAGTTAACTTATTGGAAACCTTCTTTCTCACAACACCCTTACCGGCCAGGAATACCATCCAATACGAGTCAAAAGCTTTCATCCGTTCCCTATTTTCAATAATTTCCTTAAAATGTCAATGAGATATTGCAAAACGCTTACAACGTCGTCCGAGACGGCCAACATTGAAATTTCAGGTTATAATTTTCATATGAATAAAGTTGCAGTGATTCTGGTAGACATGCAGGATTTTTTTCTTAAAAATCTTAAATCCAACTTAATAAAGGAGCTCGTTGCCAATCAGCTCAAGATTATTAATTTTAGTATTGCTCACAACATTCCACTTATCGTTTTGGAATATAAAGCAGGAGGGATTCTGAGAGGTAAAACAACAAAGGGGTTGCAAGAAAAGATTCAGGATATATCAGGGGCAAGAGTTCTCATTAAAGAGAGTAATAGCGGCTTTACAAAGACCGGCCTGGATCAAATTCTAAAGGAAGCTAAAATTACAAAATTAGTGCTCATGGGAATCAATGCGAATGGGTGCGTACAAGATACCGCTATTGGTGCTTTGCGCAGAAAATTCAGCGTAATTACCTCAAAAGGAATAATCGCAAATACCTTCAATGGGAGCATGGAACTATCTAGAAAGAATAGGAACTGGTATACGATAAACACCAAATTCTTTGAAAATGTCGATGGTCTGCTCCAATCATTGAATTAAGGTTCCAACATAGTCCAGACGGCCAACCAGTTTCAATTTAATTCATATAGCTCAGGAGGTGTTAGTATGTTGGTATGGAAATATCAGATAACTCTCACAATAAAATAGAAGAGGTTTTGGCCATAATTTTCTCAGCACTTGTTCTAATAATGGCAGCGGATTGGTTTATTAGGGGCCGTATGAGTCTCGTGTCAGGCATTTTATTTATCATGATTATATGTCTTTCTTTTTTACCTCTCCGTAGATTTATAAAACAAAAAATGCCTGCTCTTATACCCCGAAAAGACATATCAATTTTATTAGTAATAATTTTCCTTGGTCTTACGGTTTTCTTTTCTATTTAATCTGCTATTACATAAAGAACAGCGAATTTTTCATCGCTATTTGCATCAAAAGGAGGGTTACATTTTTAAATCCAACACTGTCCTAGATAGTCAATAAATATTTCGTGATATAGTTTTTATATGAAAAAAAGATTGGTTATTTGCATTACTTTAATAATTTTAGCTATGTTTGCGATTGTTGTATTTTACAAAGACTACAGTACTTCGATGCGCCTAAAAGCGCTAAAAGAGCGCTGGCAATCTGCCTACCAATCTAAAAATGTGTTCGCAAAGCTTGAGCTCATGGATGACTATAAAAAAATTATTCTTGATCGATCTGAGAATATAAGGCTTCGTAAAATGGCGTTGATAGATTCATTGGGCACTTTTCGTATAAGCCCGGAGGGAATAGATGATGCAAATAAATCATCATGGACGGATGCATACATATTTACTTTAAATAATTGTAGCGATTTTGGGCCAACATTGGGATGCGCGAGAGTGCTACAGTATCTTTATCTTGCAGATTACAATGATCCGAAACTGGATAGCTGGTATTACGAGAAGATGAAAGATGAAAGTTTGCCTGCGACAGATAGATCTTGGCTGGTATTAAATTTAACAAAGTATGTTGGATTGACGGAAAGGAATAGGCAAATTATTCAAAAATTTGCAAAAGATGATGTAAATTGGATTCCTTTAGAATTGGCATCTCTCGTTAAGACACACGAGGAAGCAATATTTATCCTTGATTTATATGCTCATCCGTCTTGTGATCCTTTTGTATATAAGTCTGGATTCTGCAATTCGTTTAAGCAGTACATGGGAAACGTGCCACCTTCATCTGATGTAAAGAAGCTTTATGCTGACGTGGTTCTCACCAAGAGTTGTAATAATGTTGATTATATTGCGAATCACTACGAATATTATGGATTATTCACAGGTAATGTGAGCGGTATTATGGTTGCCTGTTTTAAGAAAAATTTGATTACTAATTCTGCACAAAGGGTTATCTGGTTAGATTGGGCAGCGCAAAGATTTGTAAAGAATAGAGCAACTATGGGATGGGATAGTAATTTTCGTGAGCAAATAAGTCCATATCTTACAGGAGATGAGAAAACTAAATATTTAAATAGTTTTTAAAAAAATAAGTCCAACACTGTCCTATTAAAATATGAAAATTCATCCGGAAACAAGAATAGGGCATGTTCACTTAACGGTTGCAGATCTCGATCGATCATTAGCATTTTATCGAGACCTACTTGGTTTTGAGGTGACCGCTCGTTACGGGGACTCAGCGGTATTTTTGTCTGCGGGAGGATATCATCATCATATTGGACTCAACACATGGGCAGGTAAGGGCGTGACTCCGCCACCGCCAAATCATTCTGGGCTTTTTCATTTTGCTATTTTGTTTCCAACGCGACGTGAGCTGGCTGTCATATTAAAAAGGTTGATTGATGCAGGTTATCCATTCACAGGTTCTGCAGATCATGGGGTTTCTGAGGCACTTTATCTGAATGATCCTGATAATATCGGTGTTGAATTATATGCGGATCGACCTCGCTCAAGCTGGAAAGTTAAAAATGATGGGGAGGTAGAAATGGTCACAGAGGCACTCGATATTGAAAGTTTGTTGCAAGAACTAGATGATAAATAGTGTCTGACGCCTCTAACAAAGTTTTTTGCTACAATTTAAATATATGAAAAATACATATCTTAACTTACCCATTAGAAGCGTAGCTGCTACCGACAAATTTTTCTCATCTCTAGGGATGAAAAAGAACGAACAGTTTAGTGGTCCAGGTGGTACAAATGTAATCATCAATGAAAACACCTATGTAATGCTCCTCGAGGACAATCGTTTCGCAGGTTTTATTGATGCCAATCCTGAAGTAATAAACAATAATCAAATTCTGTGCTTGCAGTTTGATACAAAGGCTGAAGTGGATTCCTTTTTTAATAAAGCGATTGCAGCCGGAGCTACAGATATGACAAAACCTGATCCAGAATCAGCAGCTTTTATGTACGATAAAGCATTCCGCGATATCAATGGTCATATTTGGCAGATGTTTGTGTTCACAGCAGAAATGCCTAAGGCATAGAAGTTTCAACGGTGACCCTGAACAAACACCCTCGAACACTACTTCCTCAAAATCTTCTCCATTTTCCTCCCTTTCGCCAACTCATCAATCAATTTATCCAAGTAGCGTATTTCACGCATGAGTGGATCTGTTATTTCTTCTATTCGAACACCACAAATCATTCCTGTAATCAAAGTTCGAGAAGGATTAAGTCCCGTTGCATCCTTGAAGAAGGTTTCAAAGTTCACTCTCTTTTCAATCTGTGCCTCAAGCTGCTTCTTTGTATAGCCCGTAAGCCAACACATAATTTCATCTACCTCCGCTTTTGTACGTCCTTTCCTCTCTGCTTTAGCAACATACATGGGATACACGTCCGCAAAAATCATAGTATAAATTCGGTGCTTTTTTGTAGTGTTTTCTTGCTTCATATTCCTCCTATTTTACCACTAAACAGTGTTCGTTTTATTGGTATATACTTACTACATGACATACAATTTGCACCCACTTTTTGTTCACTTTCCAATAGCGCTTCTTTTTATTTATTCAATTATCAAGATCTTGCCAATGCAGCGTTTCCTGCCCCGCGTTGCATGGAAGGATGTCGAACGTATATTACTCGTCATTGGTGTACTCAGCGCCTTTATCGCCCTTTCAACCGGTGAAACAGCCGAGCACCTCGTCAGGCCAGATCACAAGCTTGTTGAAACCCACTCTACATTTGCAACAATTTCTACCTGGCTCTACGCAGCTTTGCTGATTGGAGAAATCGCAAGTTTTCTGGCTACAAAAATTAATAATCCTATTATTATCTTTCTCAAAAAGCTTCTTACCAATGAGTGGCTTTCAAAGATAATCTCTATTCTAGCCCTTGCAAGTATTGCTATCACGGGACTACTCGGCGGAATAATGGTGTATGGAACCTCAGCAGACCCACTGGCAGAAATGGCGCTTAAGATTCTTGGAATTACACTCTAGTTAACACCTTGGAATTATTTGTTATAATCCAGAATTATGAAGAACAATTTTTGCGAAAGCTGCCTTATGCCGTTTAGTAAGGATCCAGGCGTCAGAGAGTCGCCTCGATACTGCAGCCTCTGTTATAGAGGAGGAAGACTTCTATACCCTGGAAACGATCGTAAGAAATTCCAAGAGATCGTCTATTCAATGATGCGAAGGCGAGGTATAAATCCGGTCATCGCACGCATGCAGACTTTTATGATTCGTTTTGCTCCGCGCTGGAAAAAGCCTCTAAAGAAGTAAAACTCCTATACAAAGAGCCCCTGCTCTTTTTCGCCAGCTATCTCGAGGATCGCAAGCTCGAGAGGTAATTCTCTGATAGGAGAAATTCCGATGTAATCGTATGTACCGAGAAGCGATCGCAAAAGTTTTGAGTCTACTTTTGTAGAGATTTCTTGAATAAATTTCTTGTCTTCATCAGAAGCCTGAGATACAACATCCTCTGCGACGGACATTTTTACAAACAATGCCAAACGTATCATTGAAACAGTAAGCTCAAGAAAAAGCTTTGGATCAAATGACTGCGCACGGATTTTTGAGATAACCTCGAATGCAGCTTTACTATTCTTTTCTGCAAGTGCCTTTACAAACATTCGCACAAGCTCTGATTTTGGAGAACCGGTTGCTTCTTCGACATCTACCTTAGTAATTTTTTTCCCGTTCACTCCTGCGACAACGCGCTCCAATATTCCGTGAGTGTCACGAAACGATCCGTCACCTACGAGTGCCACAAGCTCTGCAGCGGCAGGCTCAATACTGTAGCCTTCCTTTTTAGCTACGGCCGTTACAGTATCCTTGAGTATCTCAACCGTTGGACGCTTGAATTCAAATACCTGACAGCGAGAAACAATGGTCTCTGGGAGCTTGTGAACCTCAGTTGTAGCGAGAATAAATACGACGTGCTTTGGTGGTTCTTCAAGAGTTTTCAAAAGCGCATTGAACGCCTCTTTTGTAAGCATATGCACTTCATCTATGATGTAGACCTTGAATTTTGATTCGAATGGAAGAGTTGCGACAGCATCTCGAAGCGCGCGAATATCATCGATACCACGGTTTGATGCCGCGTCGATCTCATAAATATCATTTGCTGACGTTCCTATTTCAGATGCAAAAATGCGGGCAATGGAAGTCTTACCAATACCGCGTGAACCTGCAAAAAGGTATGCGTGAGCAACAGCCTCATTTTCGATAGCACCCTTCAGAGCCTTAACAACAGAATCTTGGCCAATTACTTCTTTAAAGTTTTGCGGACGATATTTTCGGTATAGTACTTCGTGTGACATGGATAGAGTATACCAAATAGAGTGGATTTACATAAAAGCAAAGCGGGCAGAGGGGTGATGGGAACCCTCTGCCCGCGTTAGGCGTATTACTCACACAATGTCAGCTATTTCTCTTTTATTTTAGCCTGCGATGTCAGGCTTTCATCCCAGTTCCATCTGACCAGGATAAAGAACAAATTGGTTTGGAAGACGATTAGGTCCGGTTGTAGAGCCATGAAGTGCCCTATCCTTGAAATGAACGTCTTCCTAACTACTGTGACAATACACCCGGCTGGACATGTTTGCAAGTTAGTTGTGCACAAAAAAACGGACGAATAAATTCATCCGTTGTAGGGCTCAGTGAACCCCTGCAAACTTTCGCTTTTCCTGTAGCTCCTTGAGGCGTTTCTCAGCCTCTTTATGAGCTTTGGTTTTCTTTTTTGGTGTGACCACTGTGGCTGATGGTTTGCCAATCTTTGCCATAGCCTCCTTTATCTCTTCATCCTCAAAAAGAAATGGATCTGCGTCCCCAACTTTTTTATAAAGAAAGACCTCGGCACCAAGTTGAAGATAATCCAAAATAATGGCTTTGGAATCCGCAAAGCTACGTTCGCCGCAGCTCCACATACTCCACACTCCATCACTGGTCTTTACCTCGTACCGTAACATGCCTTCATCAGCCGTATCATCTTGATTACCCGCAAGTGTCCTACCCACTCCTTTATGATGAATGTTTCGGCGTGCTCTAATGAGCCATTCAACCTTTTCACCTTTCGGTTTTTTCATTGGTTCTCCGATTTGAGTGTTGATCTTGAAATCTGTTCCGCCCCAACCATACTATTTTGAAAATTGATTGTCCAGAAAAAAATCACCCGCTACTTTCGTAGCGGGTGTAGAAGACTTCTGTTCAATATTCCTCAGTACTTTGCTTCTTTGGAGCTGAGGGGCCATTAAGTGGCCAAACTTTCATGATTGTGAGCGAGCCCATTGTTTCTCATTAAATCTCCGAAGAAATTTGATGTGAAGCTAGATAATTCTGAGGCTATCTAGTGTTTACTTTGGGTGTCCGACTAGCACACTACCTTTCTCCCTTTCGGGTTTTGTTTCTTTCCGTATATTCTCTTAGGGGGCAACCGGCATCACATTGTGCCGGCGAATTACACGGTCGTGTTCATACTGATGATTGATTGTCGCCTGCGGAATTGCAGGCGACTCTCGAGGCCGGCGCCGTCAGACGGGATTCAGCGCGCCGCGGGCGATGTCGATGGAATTCAAATGACTAACGCTGCGGTACTGCGGGGGACCTTTATTCATGGCGAGGTTCACTCCAGCAGTTCTAAAACATCGTGCGCAAACTTCAAATGAAGCCTGCAATAAAACACGAAATCAAAGAACTGGTTACTCAAGTATCATATCATACTATTCTAAATTGTCAACACAAAAACACGATTATTGATACTTGTCGAAAAATACCCTTATATAGAGCCATTTAAACGATATCTCCTCGAGATTTGATGAAATCTTTTACCTTCTCCCCCACTTCTTTTGCATCTTTTGCCTCCATAAGCTCGGTTCGAAATTCCTTGGCACCTTCAAAGCCGTTTACGTACGCTTTGTAATGCTTTTTCATAATTGCAAAACTTTTTATGTCACCCAAAAGCTTTTCATAAAGCTTTGTATGCTCAACCATCACCTCCAATTTCTCTTTTATAGTAGGAATTGTTTGCTTTCCGTGAAGCGACGAGAAAAGCCACGGATTTCCAAATATTGCCCGACCGAGCATAACGCCATCGGCACCAAACTCCTGGGCTTTTGCTCGTGCATCGTCTAAATCTTTAACATCACCATTTCCCAATATTAAAGTTTGAGGAGAAATTTTGTTTCGCAATTCTATAACTTCACGAACATGTTCCCAACGTGCGGGGACAAGGGACATCTCCTTTCGAGTCCTACAATGAACAGTAAGCGCGGCCACACCCTCCTCTAGAATTTCAGGTATCCATGTAGCAATTTCATTTTTGTTGTACCCAATGCGAGTTTTCACAGAAATCGGCAGTTTTGGTGCACCTTCTTTTGCAGCACGTATAATTTCTCGTGCTAGTTTAGGATTCTTGATCATTGCCGCACCGCATCCCTGCTTTTCAATAGATCGGTCAGGGCAACCCATGTTTATATCAATGCCATCAAAACCAAGTTTCTGACAAAGTGCCGCTGCTTCGCGCATCTTTTCTGGCTTTGAAGAAAAAAGCTGAGCGACGATCGGTTTTTCTTTTTTAGTAAATTCCAGGTCTCGTACAAGCACTTTCCTCCCCTCTGAACAGAGACCGTCAGCAGACACAAACTCAGTCCAGAAAACATCTGGCTTACCATACTTTTCTATAATTCTTCGAAATGCAGCATCGGTGACATCCGCCATTGGCGCGAGTACAAAGAAGGGTTTTTTGAGTTTTGCCCAGAATCCTAATTCCATAGAAAGTCACTTTACCCTAGATTTCTCCAGTGGTCGAGGATTTCATCTTATAGACAACCTTGTTACCTGAATCAATTTTGATGTAATCAAGTTCAGCCAAAAATTTTGCAAAATTTGGTGCGATTTTTGTATCCAAAACAATAGTCTCAAGATTGGCGAGCACTTTAGCTAAATCATCTTTGGTACTTACAATTATTTTACCTCCATCAAAAAGAGTAATTGTCATGTAACCATTTTCAAGTATTTCAGCCTCTACCGGTTTAAGCGAAAGCCTCTCTACTTCCTGCATAAAGAATTCCATCTTTTTAAATTCATCAGGTGGCAAAAAATTCTTGCCGAGAGGGTTTTCAGATATTAACCCCTTGTATACAAAACTTGAGCTTGTTGCCATCGACGAAAGGCAAACTCCTGCACCACAGCTAACGTGCGATGGGGCAAATACCATTCCAGCCTCATCAATGAGAAAGCATGAGGAACCATCGGCGTTGGAGCACCAACGGGCCGCCTCTTCCCTTTCTGTGACAAACACAACAAGAGCATTGAGGCCACGCCGTGACACATCAACCCTCTTTACCGCAGGTAATTGTGCAAGAGTTTCCTCAATATCATCTTTTGGAAATAGAAAAGTATTTCGCTTTGAAAAAAGATAGCCGTAGTTGCCACTTATTTTCTCGAGCACAACGCTGCGCAAATCTGCCTCTGCAACTCGAGTGGCACCTTCAGTCACAATCTTTTCGATTGATAGTGAATTGAGCTGGCTAACAAACGAAAGTCCAGATACAACAATCGCAAGAGCGATAAAAGAATACAGAGACAAAAGAAATACCCGCCTGCGGCGCTTGGCAACGATCTTTTTCTGGTAGACCTTTACCTGCCCACGCATGGCCTTATTTAGTTATCTTATCCTTTCCGAAGTATGGTCTGAGTGCTTCTGGTATGCGGATTGATCCATCTGCTTCTTGGCTGTTTTCTACGAGGGATACGAGAATTCGAGGAGTTGGAATTGCGGTACAGTTGAGGGAATGAGCATAACGGAGCTTTCCTTCTGTATCTCGGTAACGAATATTAAATCGTCGGCACTGGAAATCATGGAAATATGAGGCAGAAGAAATTTCTCGATATTTTCCTTCTTTTGGAACCCAAAGCTCAATATCGTATTTCTTTACCTGGCCTAGTCCAAGATCACCTCCGCAGTTTATAACCGTGTGATATGGAATGCCGAGAGATTCGATAAACTCCTCGGTGTTTCGATTGAGTTCTTCGTGGAGTTTTACAGACGTCTCGTGGCTTGCCTCGCACAAAACCACTTGTTCGAGCTTGTAGAATTCATGAACGCGAATAAGACCCTTCACATCTTTTGAGTGGCTGCCGGCTTCTCGTCTAAAGCAAGGAGAAAAACCAAGATACTTTATTGGAAACTGCTTTGCATCCAGTGTTTCTTCGGAATGAAGTGCCATAACAGGAACTTCAGCGGTACCTGCGAGTGCATCGCCATCTTGAGTCATATAGTAATCCTCTACGTCTCCAGGAAGATGCGCTGTACCGTACAGATTTTCCTTTCGAACAATGACAGGAGGGATAATTGGAGTAAATCCCCTCTTTGAAAAGAAATCCATCGCGTAGCTCCAGATTGCAAACGAAAGACGAGCGCCTTCACCTGTTAGGAAATACCCACGGAAGCCGTGCACTTTTGCACCGCGTTCAAAATCAACCATCTTCAAATTCGTCATGATTTCAACATGATCCTTTGGTTCGAAAGTAAAAGCTGTTTTGTCGCCCCATACTTTGACCTCCTTGTTCTCTGCATCTGTAGCTCCATCTGGAACTGACATATCAGGAATATTCGGCACCTTAAGCATTAGTCCCTGCCACTCTTTCATTACTTCTTTAAGGCTTTCATCTTCAGCCTGAAGCTCTGTCTTAAGCTTCTTCATAGATTCAAGAAGCGATGCTTTTGTTGCAGCATCAACCTGAGGGAGTTTTGCAGAAACCGCGTTCTGCTCAGCTCTTTTTGCCTCAAGGGAAGTCTGAAGTGCCCTCCTCTTATCATCGAGTGCAATTAAAGCAGCAATGTCTATATCGACATGCTTCTTTTGTGCACCCGCTTGGACTAGATCCTTATTATCCCTTATGAACTTAATATCAAGCATTTTAGATTTTCTTTAACTTACACATACTACAATACAACTCCAATGAATTCCATTCAAACCCTGCTTCCCAAAGATTACCCTCACTTACTCAAACAAATATCAGGTTTACCTAAACAGCTCTATATAAGAGGAGAAATGCCGAGTGACGAATACACATTCCTTACTATTGTTGGATCACGTAGGTATACAGAATACGGAAAAGAGGCGGTTGAGATGCTTATAAAGAGCCTTACAGGTCTACCCGTGGTCGTCGTATCAGGTCTCGCGTTTGGTATAGATGCAATCGCCCACAAAGCGGCCCTGTCGGCGGGATTAAAGACAGTTGCGGTACCCGGATCGGGACTTTCGCCTGACGTACTCTACCCTGCTTCAAATCATGGACTTGCAAATATGATTGTTGAAGCAGGAGGTGCACTCGTTTCACCGTTTGAAAATGATACTGTCGGTGCGCCGTGGACATTTCCGGTGCGCAATAGAATTATGGCCGGCATGTCCCACGCAACACTCGTAATTGAGGCTGAAATAAAATCGGGAACACTTATCACTTCTAAACACGCCACGGAATTTAATCGAAATGTGTTTGCGGTTCCTGGATCAATCTTTTCCAAACAAAGTGCCGGACCACATATGCTTATCAGACTAGGCGCCACACCCATTACTACCGGTGATGAACTTATCGAAGCATTAGGATTTAAAATTGAACAAAAGAAAATTACATTTGAGTACAAAGATTTGTCTGCAGATGAGATCAAGGTTCTTACGGTGCTAGAAAATCCCCTGTCCCGCGAGGAATTAATATTCAAAATGAACTCGGACGCGAGTGCTGTAAATTCCCTTATCTCACTTCTTGAAATTAAGGGTCTAATTCAAGAAACAATGGGAGAATTCCGCAAGGTTTGACCTGGTGGAAATTTAGTTCATACTATCCCTTAGATTCCTTTCCCCATGGATTACTCACCAGTCCTTTATTGCATTATCGCAGGACTATTCCTGCTTTGCTTTCGGCAACCCCTCATCAAGCTCTACAACCCATTTTACGGCTCACGGCTCCAAATAGTCATGAAATGTAAGGGCCGTTGCGGAGACACTATCTATATTTTTCGCTGGCGGCCTTATATCGAGAAAGATGATACCCCTGTTTGGGAGATGGGAAAATGTGATATCAGGTTTGCTTCTGAACAAGATTTAAAGGATCAAATCAGCAACCCCAAACTCCTCAAAAGCTATTCGATTAGCACGTGGGACGACAACCGGGTGATAACTCTGGAAGTAAACAACGTCCTGCCACATGAGGTCTACGTAAATCATCGCATTCCGAACAATTCGATGGATCTCTATGCTGGGATTCGGAGTTCTCGTGCACTACAACGAAAAGAGTTCGGCCCAGCTCCTTCTGCAATTCAAATTAAGGTAGGTTAATCTGCCAGGCCGCGCGTACACGCGCGGCCTTTTTTATTTCATATTTCCACTTTATTTTAAACAAGAAATTTGCCAAACGTTTTCGCATCATGTAATACTTGGCACAACATATGTCGAAACTTCTTATAGTCGAGTCACCTGCAAAGGCAAAGACCATTGGAAAATATTTAGGAAGCGATTACACCGTTGTCGCTTCGATAGGTCACGTCCGCGACTTACCTAAATCAAACAAAAAGGCTATAGACCTCGACGGTTTCGTTCCTCACTACGAAGTGAGCGTCGGCAAAGAAAAGGTATTAAGTGAAATTGAGCGCCTAGCAAAAAAGTCTTCCGAAGTACTCCTTGCAACCGACCCCGACCGAGAAGGTGAAGCAATCGCATGGCACATTGCCGAAGCGGTCAATTTTGGCAAGAAACCTGTAAAGCGTGTTGTTTTCCACGAGATCACCAAGGACGCTATTATAGAGGCCCTTACACACCCACGAGACATTGATGAAAACCTTCGTCGTGCACAGGAAGCGCGTCGTGTACTCGACAGACTCGTAGGCTATGACCTCTCAGGAATTATTTGGAAGAAAGTTCGCTACGGACTTTCTGCTGGTCGTGTGCAGTCTCCAGCTCTACGAATTCTTGTTGAACGTGAACGAGAAATCAAAGCTTTCATACCAGAACGCTATTTTACGATTTCCGCTGAAACAACAACGCTTAAGAAAGAGAAATTCCCTCTTATATGTAGCGAAGAGCCAAAGGAACAAAAAGAAGCAGAAAGAATTGTTGCTGTCGGCAAAAAGGAATCATGGCAGGTTGTAGGTGTTGAAGAGTCAGAAGCAAAACGATCACCGAAAGCTCCATTTACCACATCAACACTGCAGCAGGCAGCTTCAACGCGCCTTGGCTATTCACCTTCACGAACAATGCGTGCAGCTCAGAAACTCTATGAAGCCGGACTCATTACATATATGAGAACCGACTCAACCACCCTTTCAAAGCAAGCGCTTGGTCAAATTTCTGATGCTATTGAAAAATCCTTCGGCAAAGATTTAGTAGAGATTCGTACCTATGCCACAAAATCAAAAAACGCACAGGAAGCACACGAAGCAGTTCGACCAACCAACGCTTTAAAAAAGACAGCAGGAGCAAATCCTGATGAGCAAAAGCTTTATGAGCTTATTTGGGCTCGAACAGTTGCATCTCAAATGAAAGATGCGCGACTCATGCGAACAAAAATCACAGCAAACGTCGCATCAAAATCTATTCCTGATTTTCAGGCAAACGGATCTCGAACTATGTTCCAGGGTTGGTTTATGGCTGATTCAGATGCGCGCGGCGAAGATGTTGAATTACCTAAAGTAAAAGAAGGCGAGAAACTTGATCTCATCGATATTGCTTCTCTTGAAAAGTTCACAGAGCCGCCATCTCGTTACTCTGAAGCAGGTCTTATCAAAGAACTTGAGGCTCGAGGCATTGGCCGACCTTCAACCTACGCGTCTATTATCAAAACCCTCGAAGATCGTGAATACGTCACAAAAGAAGGCCGCTCACTAAAACCTACCGATACTGGTGAAGTGGTTTCATCATTCCTAGAAGACAACCTCGGTGAATACATAAGTGACACCTTTACCGCAGACATGGAAGACAAACTCGACCTCATTGCTGAAGGTAAAGCTGAATACGCAAAAACTCTCTCTACTTTTTACAAACCGTTCCTCAAGGATGTTAAATCAAAAGAAAAACTCGCCAAGGCAACAACTCTTGGAGACGCTGATCCAAACATCAAGTGCCCTACCTGCGGCGCTGGAATGATCATAAAACTTGGCCGCTCAGGAAAGTTTCTTTCATGCTCAACATATCCTGCGTGTAATGGTGCACTCATGCTCGATGGTTCTGAAATGCCAAAAGATAAAGTTATCGGCATACATCCTGAAACCAAATCTGAAATTACGCTTAAAACAGGAAAATATGGTCCGTACGTGGAAATGGTAATGCCGGAGGAAGCAGTCACAGAGCCCGCTCCTACTGTCGAAGAAAAACCAAAGAAACGAAAATCAAAGAAAGTACTAAAGCCAAAACTTCGCCGTTCATCTGTGCCAAAGGAAGTTAAACCTGAGGAAGTAACTCTCGCACAAGCGGTACACTTCCTTTCCCTTCCTCGCCAACTCGGAAATCATCCTGAAACAGGCAAGGTAATTACGGCAAACGTAGGAAGATTTGGTCCATATGTGGTGCATGATGGCGACTTCAGATCTGTAAAAAAGCCTGATGATGTCTATACAATTAAACTCGATCGAGCATTAGAGATCATAAAAGAACCAAAGAAACCTCGAGGTTTTAGAAAGAAGAAGGCAGAATAAAAAAATCGCTCCACTAGGAGCGATTTTTTTATAGTGAGAAGTTTTTTATCGAATAGAGATCCTCAGATTTCTCGTCTTCTTTCTTTTCTTCCTTTGATCGATCATCAACAGGTGCGATTTGCGCCGGTGAAGCTTCCTCGGAAGTCGTCTTTGATTCAATCACCTGTTCTACCGCTGAAACAACATCAACACCTTTTTCTTTATTCCCTACAATATTCATTATTGCTTTCAAATCTTCCGGAGAAAAGAAATCGATTGTGATTTTGCCCCCTTTTTGCTTTTGCTCAATAGAAACTCGAGTACCAAACGTCTCAGACAATTTCTGTTCGATCTCCAAAATCTCTGGATCGAAAGCTCGTTCCTTCTTTCGTGCTTTCTCAACAGCAATCTTTCGAGCGATCATTTCTGTTTCTCGCACAGTCAGTCGCTTGAACATGATTTCCTTAAACAAAGTCGACTGTTCTTCTGGTCTGTCGCAGAGCATGAGGAGCGGTCGCGCATGACCTTCAGAAATTTTGCCAGCTGATAGCGCTTCTAGAATATCTGACGGAAGTGCAAGCAATCGAATACAGTTAGACACATACTCTCGTGACTTTCCAATTTTTTGCGCAATTTGAATATGCTTTAAACCAAACTCTGCAGACAGCTGGTTAAATGATCGAGCTCGCTCAACAGGATTTAGGTCCTCTCGCTGAAGGTTCTCAATGATCGCAAGCTCAAGCTTTACCCGAGCGTCGTCGGTATTTGCGCGGATGATCGCTGGAACCTGTTGAAGTCCAAGAAGCTTTGATGCTCGCAGACGTCGCTCTCCTGAAATGAGCTCATACTCAACAGCCATACCACCATCTTCTTTTTGAAGCTCGGTTCGAGTAACAACAAGTGGCTGCAGAAGCCCGTACATACGAATGGACTCTGAAAGATCACGAAGCGCGCCCTCGTCGAATTCGCGTCGCGGCTGATAAGGGTTTGGGTGAATTTTGTCGGTATCGATCCAAAAAATGGAGTCGCCGAAGAATTGAGATGACATGGATTGATTTTATCATATCGTTTAAAAAATTGAGAAAAAGGCATTTTTAGTGTAGATTCTAGCAATCGCCGGAGTGGTGGAATGGCAGACACGCGCGACTCAAAATCGCGTACCGAAAGGTGTGTGGGTTCAAGTCCCACCTCCGGCACAATAATCTTCGTAATCAAAAGTCCGTGAAGAAGCTACCCAAAATAGTAGTCGTCTGTGGCCCTACCGCTACAGGTAAAAGTGACCTTGCTGTAAAACTCGCACAAAAATATAACGGCGAGGTAATTTCTGCTGATTCAAGACAAGTGTATAAAGGACTTGATATTGGCTCAGGAAAAATTACCGAAGATGAAATGAGCGGAATCGAACATCACTTGCTTGATGTCGTTTCTCCAAAAAAAGTGTACACCGTAGAGAACTTCAAAAAAGACGGGAAAGCTGTCATCGATGACATTATTTCTCGCGGAAAGCTCCCTATCATTTGTGGTGGAACAGGATTTTATGTTGACGCGCTCGTTTTTGATGAACAATTTCCTGAAGTCCCTCCCAATAAAAAACTTAGGGATGCTCTTGCAAAAAAATCAGTGGAGAGCCTCATGCAAGAAATAACCAAGCTTGATCCCCGCCGCGCAAAAGCTCTTGATCCATACAATAAAGTAAGAATCATCCGCGCTATAGAAATTGCCCGGGCACTTGGTAAGGTTCCACGTGCCAAACAACGTAAACAGTATGAAACTCTGTTTATCGGCCTTACAACCTCGCGTGAAAACCTGCGAAACAGAATACATATGCGACTCCTTAAAAGAATCGATGCGGGCATGATTGATGAAGTAAAAAAGCTTCGCAAACAGGGCATCACATGGAAAAGACTTCACTCACTTGGTCTTGAGTATCGATACATTGGTTTGCATCTACAAAAAAAGCTTTCGAAGGAAGAGATGCTTTTCAAACTTGAATGGGATATTTTCCATTTCTCAAAACGCCAAACGATGTGGTTTAAAAGAAACAAAGACATCAATTGGTTTGAGTTGGACGAATACACAAAAGTTGAGAAAGTAGCGCAAAAGTTTTTGAAATAAAAAAACCCGACCTATGTCGAGTTTGAGACCTTGGCGAATGCATAAATCTTTTTGCCTTCAACTCGCTCTCGCGAGTTAATGACAGCAAGAGTGACGTTGCCTGGTGCAGGTTTGATTATTTTCCAAAAGAATTCCTCACGGTTAAACCTGGTCGTTGATCCGATTACAATCGGCCTTGTAATGACAGTGACCGGGGTAAAATCATTACCCTTTGCGAGCGCAAGAAACGGCCCTGCAGCAAGATCTAAATGAGTTAGGCCTGAAGAATAGGCTTTAGCCAGAAAGCCTGCGTCCAGATAACAGGTCATTCGAGAGTACACCTCGACAAGTACCACCGTGGCAGATCTTTTCGTAAGAGTCAGCCTCGTGCCTTTGGCCCCGCTGAAATAACTCCCAGCAAAATTATTAACCTTTCCTTGATTAAGGAGACGTTCGATAGTTACCACATCGAACTCACCGGTTTCCAGATTTACTTCGCACAATGGTTGAAAGTAAACCAAGTCATAGTCCATTGCTGTTTTAGGCATAAGTACAGGTTATTTGAGTTTCTGTTGTGAATTATCCACACAAACACCTGTGGGTCAACCTACTTTTCCTTCTTTCTTTTTAAGTACTTTTTGCCGACGAGTTTGTCAGGCAAATAGCTTTCGTTGTCATACTTTTTATATCCCTTTCCGTAACCAAGATTTTTCATCAGTTTCGTTGGTGCGTTTCTGATTTTCAGAGGGATCGGTAAATTACCGAATTTTTCTACATCGGCTATTGCTTCAAAATATCCATCATGAGAAGACCTGTCTTTAGCCGCCAACGCAAGATACGTCACTCCATGCGCGAGATTGATTCCCGCTTCGGGTAGCCCAATATTTTCAACTGCTGTAAAGACCGCATTCGCCACCACAAGCGCGGTCGGTTGAGCAAGACCAATATCTTCCGAAGCAAATATCACCATTCGGCGCGCAATAAACTTTGGATCCTCACCTCCCTTTACCATGCGTGCCAAATAATAGAGCGCCGCATCAGCATCTCCTGTGCGCATGCTTTTTATAAACGCAGAAATCGTATCGTAGTGCTCCTCCCCTTTTTTATCAAAGCGTATAAAAACCTGCTCGTATGAAACTTTTAGATTATCAAGAGTTACAGAGCCGTATAATTTTTTAGCATTCTCGACTGCTGTTAAAGCCATTCGAGCATCGCCATTTGCCATAGTTGAAAGCCATTCAAGTGAATCCTTTGGTATCTTGATCTTGGTTCGTTTAAGAATTTGAACAATCTCCTCTTTGGTCAAACTTTTGAGCACAAACACTCTGCATCGTGACAGAAGCGCAGATATTACTTCAAAACTTGGATTCTCGGTTGTTGCGCCAATAAGCGTCAATCGACCACTTTCAACAAAAGGAAGCAAGAAATCCTGCTGCGCTTTATTGAAACGATGGATTTCATCTAAAAACAGCACTTTGGGCCTCTGATCGAGAAGCGTCGAATCATCAATGATCTTCTTGATATCATCCTTGCCCGCATTGACCGCTGAAAGCTCGTAGAAACGCGCATTAACAGCATTTGCGTATATTCGTGCAAGAGTGGTCTTTCCCACTCCTGGTGGGCCCCACAGAATAAATGAAAAGAGGTGCTTGTCATCGACAGCTTTACGTAGAGGCTTTCCTTCTCCGACCAACTCTTCCTGACCAACAAATTGATCAAGTGCCTTTGGCCGTATTCTATGTGCGAGCGGCTCTGATTCCATAAGGTAAGTATATTCCAATAGGATCCTAGCGAAATTCCAATTAAGGCGAATGTATGTTATAAAAGTTCGTACAGGGCCTGTAGTTTCAATGGTAAAACATCGCACTCCAAACGCGAGGTTCCCCGTTCGAGTCGGGGCGGGCCCGCATAAAAAAAGCCACCTCTAACGGTGGCTTCATGCTGACAGATCACTTTTCCTGCAGGAGTTCGTCCACGGCGGCATCAAATGCTTCTTCGCGGTATCCCGGCTTCTTGCTCATCTCACCCCTCAGAGTCCACACTTGGATTGAAACGTCGCCTGACAACAGTTTGTCAGCGACCCTACGGATTGTCTTCCAAAACATCCGAACGAGCGCTTCCTCAGAGCGAGCCAAGTCGTCTCTCCTTGCTTCCACCTCAGCTTTTTCCCGAAGCTTCTTAAGCCACTTCACATGCTTTGCGCTGGGCGATAATTGAATTCTCGGTGAATTCGCATTCGGCTTGGCGATAATAAAACAGTGTTTTGGGATACTGATTTTGGGATATTTCATTTCGATCACTCTCGTTTCCACCCGCACAACATGTACGAGTTCTATATACCTTTTTATGCTTTTTTAAGAATTTGTCAAAGCAAAAACCGCCGATCGTTTGATCTGGCGGTTTTTGATTACTTCTTTGCTTCCTTAAACGTGATGTGTTTTCGAAGCTTTTTTGAGTATTTCTTGAGCTCAATCTTGCGTTCCACCTTTCGCTTATTCTTGCGGGTGTAATAGACCTCTCCGGTCTCTTTATTTCTTAGAATTATTAGTTGATCCTGTGACATGGCGTTTCTTTTATCTGACCTTAAAGTTGTACGAAGGATACTATCACAGGGTCTCTAAAAGGGCAAATCTAGGCGCTAATACGCGGTATAAGGGGGTTTATACGGGTCAAAACCTCATAATTGATGGTTCCCCCGGCTTGGGCCACTTCTTCAGCAGAAAGGGTCTCTTTATCCTGAACGCCAATAAGTACCACTTCATCCCCCTGCTCTACACTTGGCACACCCGTTACATCGATAATGGTCATATCCATAGATACTCGCCCGATAATAGGCACTTTCTTTCCTTTAACCAACACAGCACCCACATTCGAAAGGCTGCGTGGGAGTCCATGCCAATATCCGACAGGAATAATTGCAATTCTTGAATCCTTTGAAACTTCATGTGTGAGGTCATAACCGATTTTCGATCCCTTTGAGACAAGTTTCACCTCGCTTACAATCGTTTTCCATGTAAGGGCTGGAATAAGTGTAGTTTCCTTTGCCCATTTTTTAATTTCAGGAGAAGGCCAAATTCCATACAAAGAAATTCCTGTTCGCGACATATCAAAATGAAATTTCTTTGAAAAAAGAATACCTGAGCTTGCAGATGCATGTGTAATCGGAGTAAATCCTTTTGCTTTAAGTTTTTCGACGACACTTCTAAACATTTCTGCCTGCATTTTCGAATAATCCTCTCGAAGTGGATCTTCCATCACCGCAAAATGGGTGTAAGCGCCCTCAACTACTGCTGGAAAATTCTTGGCAGTTAATATACGAATCATTTGCTGGATTTGCGAATCCGGTATTCCCTGTCTGTGTAGACCTGTATCAAATTTCAAGTGGATCGGAAGCCTCTTTTTAAGCTTTGTCTTTGAAAGCGTCTGCAATGAATCTAGTGATGAGATTGTAAGGGAGATCTTTTTTTCAGATGCGACTTTATAAAATTCAGGAAGCGTATATCCCAAAACAAGAATCGGTACTTTAATTTTATTTTTCCTAATTTCGAGTGCTTCTGTGATTTCATCGACCGCAAGCCATGTTGCACCGCCCTTTATTGCCGCCTTTGCAGATGCGATCATGCCGTGACCATATGCATTTGATTTTACGACAGCCATCATCAAGACCTCCTGTGAAAGAAGGCTTTTGAGCGTCCGAGCATTTTGCTCAATCGCCTTTGAATTGATTTCCACCCATGTGCGCAATGAAATTTTCTTCATAGATACAAAGAATAGTACCAGCTTCCTGCAGATAATAGAAACTTGTTATAAAGGAAAAATCTGATAAAGTGGTGAGGTTCTCCGATGCGTAGATGGCAGAGCGGTCAAATGCAGGTGACTGTAAATCACCCGACCATTGGTCTACGGGGGTTCGAATCCCTCTCTACGCACCAAAATACAAACAACAAAAAACCGGCCTAGGCCGGTTTTTTGTTTAGCTTACTTTCTCTGCTTCCATTTCTTCGCCGAATGCTTTGATAGGTACAAGCTTCTTACCTTTCTTTACATCAAACGTAAACTCACCATTTTTTACCCCTACAGAGATTGCACCACCCTTTCCAACACCTTGCGAGATCATAAATCCTGCGACCGGTGTAAGAATCTTTTCCTGAATGAGTCGCTTGAGCGGTCGAGCTCCGTATTGTGGGTTGTATCCTTCTTTTGCGAGATACTCGAGGACATTTGTAGCGATTTCAAGCTTTATTTCCTTATCCTCAAGGCGCTTAATAACTTGATTAACCTGAATCTTAACAATCTCCCCGATTGATTCCTGTGACAAGACATCAAAGAGGATAATTGAATCAAGACGGTTGAGAAATTCTGGTCGGAAATAGTCTTTGAGGCTTTCCATGACCTTTCCTTTCACATCATTATATTTTGACTTGTCAGTTGAATCAGAGGTGAATCCAATCTTCTCCATCTTGTCGATGTATTGAGCTCCAATGTTTGAAGTAAGGATTATGACGGTATTTTTAAAGTTCACTACACGTCCCTTGGTATCGGTAAGACGACCGTTATCAAGAACCTGAAGCAAAATGTTGAATACTTCTGGATGTGCCTTTTCGATTTCGTCAAAAAGTATAACTGAATATGGTCGATGTCGAACCATCTCGGTGAGCGCTCCGCCTTCTTCATATCCTACATACCCTGGAGGTGCACCAATAAGCTTTGATGTCGAATGCTTCTCCATAAATTCAGACATGTCGACACGGATAAGAGCTTTGTCGTCGTTAAACATAAATTCCGCCAAAGCTTTTGTAAGCTCTGTCTTTCCAACACCGGTTGGTCCAAGGAAAAGAAATGATCCAATAGGTCTCTGTGGATCAGCAATACCAGCGCGAGCTCGACGTACAGTGTCAGCAATCTTTTTCACCGCCTCAAGCTGACCGACAACACGTTTTGAAAGCTCTTCTTCCATACGCATAAGTTTTGACGCCTCCTCCTCAAGCATTCGAGAAACAGGAATTCCTGTCCACTTTGAGACAACATCGGCGATATCCTGCTCATTAATTTCTTCTTTGAGAATACGTCGAGATGATTGAAGTTTCTTAAGCTTTTTGAGTCTTGTATCGAGATCGCGTTCAAGAGCAGGAATTTTGCCATAGCGAATTTCCGCAGCTTTTGAAAGTTCAGCCTTAAGTTCTGCAGCCTCAGCCTCAAGACGTAATTTTTCGAGATCTTTTTTATTTGCCTTGATACCTGTCAAAAGTTCACGCTCACTCTTCCATTTGATCTCAAGTTCGCTCGTCTTTTCCTTGTGATCGGCAATTTCTTTCTCGATTATTTTAATGCGAGCTTTTGGTGCCTTTGCTTCGGTTTTTTCATCCTTTGTAGATTCGATTTCTTTGCGCAAAGCCTCACGCTCTATTTCTAGGCGCATTATTTTGCGGTGAGTTTCTTCGAGAAGTGGCGGCTTTGATTCAAGCGAAATTTTAAGTGCAGACGCAGCCTCATCAATAAGGTCAACGGTTTTATCTGGCAAGAAACGATCTGAAATGTACCTTGATGAAAGATTTACAGCGGCAACAATTGCATCGTCAGTGATTCTCACACCGTGATAGAGCTCGTACTTTTCTTTGAGTCCTCGAAGAATTGCTATCGCATCCTCAATTGAAGGCTCCGCAACATGCACAGGCTGGAAACGTCGTGTAAGCGCTGGATCCTTTTCAATATGCTTTTGATATTCCTTGAGAGTCGTTGCTCCAATTGCGCGGAGTTCACCTCGAGCCAAAGCAGGCTTGAGCATGTTAGAAGCGTCCATCGAACCTTCCGCAGCACCTGCACCCACAATTGTGTGGATTTCGTCGATAAAGAGAATGACCTTTCCTTCTGATCGCTCAATCTCTTTCATAATATTTTTAAGTCGCTCTTCGAATTCACCGCGATACTTTGTTCCGGCAACAAGAAGACCAAGATCAAGAAGCACAAGCTCTTTATCTTTAAGAGATTCTGGCACGTCGCCTTGAGCCATACGAAGCGCAAGACCTTCGACAATAGCCGTCTTTCCTACTCCTGCTTCACCTATAAGAATTGGATTATTCTTTGTTCGTCTTGAAAGAATCTGAATGATTCGGGTGATTTCTTGGTCGCGGCCAATTACAGGATCGAGTTTATTTTCGCTTGCGAGTTTGGTGAGGCTTTTTGTGTACTTCAAAAGCGCACGAGGCTTCTTTGAAGTTGTATGCTCGGTTGTTTTTGCTGATCGTAGCTCTTCGAGCACGCGCAACACATTCTGTTTATTTATTTTAAATTTAGAAAGAATTTCTACTGCAGGTGACGGGACTTCGAGAAGCGCGATAAAGAGGTGCTCGGTTGAAATGAATTCATCTTTAAGAACTGCAGCAACTTTTGCAGAATTTTCCATTGCCTGAGCTAGCTCTGGTGTAAGGTAAAGCTGATACGACTGTGAAAGTGTCGCCCCTGTTCCGGCGCCCTCTATTGATTCTGCAATCGAATCAGAAAGAAGGATTATATCGACTTCGAGTTTCTCTAAAATTGCGGTAACAATCGACTCTTCCTGAAGGATAAGAGCAGAGAGCATGTGAAGCGGATTCACATGGTTCTGACCTCGCTCTATCGCAAGCTCGTGTGCCCTGCGAATCGCCTCCTTTGCTTTTGTGGTGAAATGGCTAATTGGTGGCATATTTGGTTGAGATTAAGGGAGTAAAGGGTATTTCTGGATGTGAGCATAGTATATCACTCACGATTAGAATCAAGATAGGTTTTATGGAAGGTTTTTAAGATGATTCATAATAGTATCTACGTCTCTTTTAGTAGCATCGGGTGCACATGAGAATCTGAGAGTGTTTTTTGATCGCCAGCTGTCGCCACCAAGAGTTTTGACTACATATGACTCTTGTTCGCCCTTTAAGCACGAGCTCTTGGTTGAACATGCTATACCCTGCTTGTCGAGATAAAGAACTGCCATTTCGGGATCGGTGATTTTTGGAAGTGAAATGTTTACGTTGTTCGGAAGTCGTTTGTCTGTCGAACCATTAATAATTCCCTTTGGAAATTGTTTTGAAAATTGGGAAAAGAAATAGTCGCGGATAGTGGCCGCGCGCGAAGCGCGCGGCCCTCTGCCTTCCTGTGCAATCTCAAGTGCCTTCGCAAATCCCGCCACCAGTTCAAGCGACTCGGTCGTTGGACGCTTATTTCTCTCCTGTCCTCCACCTACCATAAGCGGCTCCCAAGAAACGTGACGGCGAGCTATGAGCGCGCCGACGCCCTTCGGGCCCTGCATTTTATGCGCATCAAGCGTGATGGCGTCGGCGCGCATTCCCTCCACCTCACACGAAAGCCAGAGCGGAGCCTGCGAAGCATCCACATGAAATACTGGAAAATCCTGATCTGTCTTTCCAACTTTTTCAGCTCGAATTTTGCGAACACCAGCTCCAATCTTTGAAACAGGATTAATCGTACCTATCTCATTGTTTGCATACATTACCGTCACCAAAGCTGTGTGCGGATTGATTGCAGTGAGCACGTCCTCAGCCTGCACGATTCCATTTTTATCAGGACTTACATACGTAACCTTTACTCCATGCTTTTCAAAAACTTTCAGTGTTTCAAGTATTGACGAATGCTCGATTGATGAAGCCACCACGTGGACATCTCGCACCCCTTTTTCAAGCTGCGTACGCAAAACACCCTGAATGATTGTTGTGTTCGATTCAGTGCCGCCGGAAGTAAAATACACTTCCTCAGGTTTTACGCCCAAAAGCCGCGCTGTTTTTCCGCGCGCTTCATCGAGGGCCTTTTTTGCAAGAACCCCCTCTTTATAGATAGACGAAGGATTTGCCCAGTTCTTACGCGCTTTTTCCATAGCCCAAAGCACCTTTGGATGAACTGGTGTAGTAGCTGCCCAATCGGCGTATATGCGTTTTGCCCTAAAAAATGACATGTATTCATACTATGCAAAAAGCGCCTTAAAAACAATTTATGTAAAACAAAACCGCAGGGCGAACCATGCGGTTGTGGTATGAGATTTTAATCCAGTACTCAGGACCCAGCTTGGGCAGACTTTTCAATGTTGGCCAACATCTCGTGTAGATCCGTGCTTTGCTTCGCCTGAAACTCTTCAACTTGTTTGAAGATTTCAATCAATTGATGCCGTACGGCCCGCAAGAGACCTCGAGGATTTCTGATCTCATGGCCCATGCAAAACATTGTGAAAAAGATTTCTACACTACGACCCTCTTTGGAAAAAGGTCGTGTGTATAATGAATGACCGCCAAAGTGGTCTCTTATCACACGAACAAAATAGGTGAAATCGAAATTCCGAGTGTAGGGCATTTCAATTCTGAATGCGACTGCCCGATCAGAATCTACTCCATAAATATGAAGTAACCCGTGCTCAGTAAACGAGATGGTGTTTATACTCATCTTAATATCTAGAACGAACAAGTGGAATGTTTTGAGAGCTCCACAATTAGCTCAAGAGGAAATTGCTCCTCTACTAACCGGTCTGTACCATACATTAAAATACACCATTATGTCAAGCCAGCTTCACAATTCTTGCAGGTCCCTCCAAATTGCCTTTCTTCCCTTTTAGAGCTAGTATGTAAGCCATGATTCTTGACTCGAACATTCTTATCGGTGCTTTGGCGATCCTTGTACTTATCCTTATCGCCGACGTCTTCTGCCTCAGGTGGAAGGTTCGAAAGCTTCTCCGAGGCAAGAATAATGAGAATCTTGGAGATGCCCTCAAAGTTATCGACAAAGATTTGAAGGAAATGGCAAGTTTCAAAGGTGAGATGGAGAAGTATCTCCTTAACCTTGAAAAGCGAGTGCGCCGATCAACACAATCTACAGAAACCGTCCGATTCAACGCATTTCGCGGCGACTCTACCGGTGGTTATCAAAGTTTTGCGACCGCATTCTTAAACGAAGACGGCGATGGAGCTTTGATCTCTAGCCTCTACTCTCGAGAACGAGTTTCTGTTTTTGCAAAGCCAATCACAAAATTCAATCCAGAAATTGAATTATCAGAAGAGGAAAAAACAGCGCTTGCAAAAGCGAAAGAGAAACTCGGGACCAAAGCATAGACGACTCCAATGACGGCTTTTATACACTCACAATGGCAGGAAAAAAATCTAAAGCAGAAAATCGCGGTACTGCCGGCGCTACAACAAAGCGCCCTCCTGTCGTATCTATTTTGGGTCACATCGACCACGGAAAATCGACTCTTCTCGACTATATTCGAAAATCAAACATCGTAGACAAAGAAGCTGGCGGTATCACTCAGGCAATTTCTGCATACGAGGTTGAACGTACAAGCGGTGGAAAGACCGAGAAAATTACTTTTATAGACACACCTGGTCACGAAGCATTCTCTGGCATGCGCGAACGAGGTGCAACGACCGCCGATATCGCTATTCTCGTTGTCTCAGCTGAAGACGGCGTTAAGAAGCAGACTATCGAGGCATACAAGGAAATCGAAAAGGCAAAGGTTCCTTTTATTGTTGCTATAAACAAAATCGACAAACCAGCAGCCAATGTCGAGAAAACCAAAATTTCACTTGCTGAAGTCGGCATTTACCTCGAAGGCTACGGCGGAAACATTTCATACACGGCAATCTCTGCAAAAACTGGCCAGGGCGTTGATGAGCTTCTTGACCTCATCCTCCTTACTGCCGAAGTAGCAGACCTTAAGGGTACTCCATCAAAGCTTGCTGAAGGTGCCATCATCGAAGCCGACCGCGATCCAAAGAAAGGTATCTCTGCAATACTTGTGATCAAAGACGGTTCTATTGGCCCGGGCATGTTCATTGCTTCAGGTACCGCATTCTCCCCTACCCGTATTATCGAAAACCATGCAGGCAAGAAAATTACCGAAGCGTCATTTTCATCTCCTGTCCGCATCGTAGGTTGGAACAAGGCACCTCATGTCGGTAGCATCTTTACTACCTTTGAATCAAAAAAGGAGCTTGAAGAATACCTTGAAGAAGCAAAAATAAACGAGTCAAAGCCAAAATCACAATCAAAACCTGAAGCGGCATCTGACAAAACAGTTCTCCCTATCATTATCAAGGCAGATGTCTTGGGATCTGTAGAAGCCATTGAGCACGAAATAAAGAAAATCCAGAGCGAACGCGTACTCGTGAAAGTTATTTACGCATCTATTGGTGACATTACTGAGTCTGACGTCAAAGTCGGCGGCGGTGACTCTCAGACGGTGATCGTAGGCTTTAATGTAAAGATCGATAGTCAGGCAAAGGCAATGATCGAGCGATTGGGTGTCTTGAGCGCGAATTTTGACATCATCTACAAGCTCGTAGAGTGGATCCAAGCTCGAGTTGTTGAACGAACACCGAAAATTGAAGTCGAAGAAGTTGCAGGTAAAGCAAAAATCCTCAAATTCTTTAGCCGAACAAGAGACAAGCAGATTGTTGGAGGTAAAGTAATCGACCGCGAGATTAAACTTGGTCACCGAGTCAAAATCTGTCGACGAGAGACAGTGATCGGTGAAGGAGTTATTCGTGAACTTCAGCAAACAAAGCTTAAAACTGATTCAGTCCAGGAAGGATTTGAATTCGGTGCGATGATCGACTCAAAGATGGAACTTGCCCCTGGAGATGTCATTGAAGACGTAGTTATGGTAGAAAAGTAATATGTCTACGTATAAACAAGAACGATTTGAGGAAATATTGAGGGGCTGTGCGGCTGAATTTCTCGCCCTAGAGTCTAACCGTACATCTATGATCACGGTTACTCATGTAAAGACAAATGATCACGGCAATACTGCTACTATCTATATAACTGTGTTTCCGGAAAATCAGGAGGAGGCTGCAGTCGATTTTCTCAAGCGAAAACGATCAGATTTCAGAGCATACGTAAAATATAATGCACGTCTCATGAAAATCCCCTTCTTTGATTTTGAAATCGATCGAGGTGAGAAAGCGCGTCAGAAAATTGATGCAAGTTTAGCAAGATAAGTGCTTTGTACTTTAGGTAAGATAGCCTATACTAAAATTCATCGGTACATACGTCGGCCACGTAGAAAAGTGGTAATTCGGAGATCTGCAAAATCTCTATGCGCGAGTTCGATTCTCGCCGTGGCCTCAAGAAACGCACAGGTGTTTCTCGCGCCCAGGTGGCGGAATTGGTAGACGCAGAGGACTTAAAATCCTTCGCTCCTTAATCGGGGCATGTGGGTTCGATTCCCACCTTGGGCACAAAAATTGCTAATTGACTGATTTTCTGTTACATTTTCGAAGCAATTTAATATCCGCCCTTAGCTCAGTTGGTAGAGCAGATCCCTCTTAAGGATAAGGTCGTAGGTTCGATCCCTACAGGGCGGACAAAATACAGAACAACCTGCCCTGCGGCAGGTTTTCTGATTTTGTTCGAGCCGCAGCTATATCGCGAGCTTCGAGCGATTGCGAGGCGGGGTCGCGGAATTTGCGAGCGACGGCGAGCAAATATCCGTGACGACAAGTGAAAAAGCCCTTGCACTGCAAGGACTTTTTCGTTGGAGGTCTACAGGACGTAGAACCTCCCAAGAAACTAATATTGACTAAAGAATTTTTGTAATGTACAAAGTAACAGGTTATTTGTATTTCCATCAAGGATTGTCATAAATGCGTATCGCCATACGGACAAAGTCTCGTAACCACGAGTCGAATACAAGTAAGCAGCTGTTCAATGAAATACCTAGTACGCGTAACGGTAGTTAACTTCTTAGGGCTTCTTCTGGACGAAAACCGGTTGAAAGATAAGCCTCTGAGTTCCCTCGTTGAAATCTTTTCTACTTACGAAAAGATGTTCAAAGGAAATCTCGTGCCTCGGATCGGTGAAAGCTTCCCGATACTTCGAGACTCCCATGATCACTATTGGCGAGTAGCGAAGGTGGTGGACGTTGCCCATGAATCCTCTAACTTTGACGAGGAAGATAAACGGATGCCGGTAATCATCCTTGAGGATCAATACGTGGGAGTTAATATCCCGCGTGACACAACTAAAACAGTTCCATACTGTGAATCATGGAAAGAAAATATGGCAACCTCAATTCTGACCAACGTCGAATGCAACGCCCTGACCCTAAAAAACTGGCGATATTGCAGAATGCATGGACCATCCCCTCACAGATTGGCACCGAACTTCGCTGTGACGCGAGCTACAGGTGTCTTGGATTAGGTCTTTCCGCCCACAAGAGCCGCCCGGCTCATTGCTGGGCGGTTTTTTATTTGTCTAAATGGAATTGCAAGATAAATGAGTTCTGATGTCGTACAACAAATCGGACAACTAGAAAATATTCTTGCATCGCAAGGACTTTTTCGTTGGAGGTCTATAGGATGTAAAACCTCTTCGTAATTGCTTATTTAAAACTATCTGTTAATGTTTCCTCAGAAACCCAACCGAAACCTTAAAAGCATCAACATGAGTCTCGCCAGCCTTCCTAATCCCCTCATTATTACACGTATCCTCCTCGACACCTATAAAGAAATGGGTGACGTGGAATACGAAAAAGCATTGAAAGACATTCTCACTCGTGGAGCAGAGTTCGCCGCTATGAATGACAGTGAATTTTCCAGCTCACTGAGCGAGCATGACGCTATTCTTTATGCGGCGACGTGTAAGCCCTTCCTGGACGCTTTCAAAGAACTCCAGAAGAACACTCGCTTCAAGAGCATATCGCACATCTATCTTGCTAAAACTGTTGCCTGGTGGCAATGCGTCAGTACCTTTCGCACATTGCATGGTAAACCAGTATCAGCTTAATCGCTGGACACGACAGACAAATCACGCCCAAAGAGGCGTGGTTTTTATTACTTCGCGATTAGCAAAATAAGTTCTGCCGCCATACAACAGATCGGACAGTCAGAAAAGCCCCACAATACACGAAACCTCCGTTTGACATATCAACAAAGCAAACGTAACATCCCGTTCAGATAGCTTCTTTATACATTAGGTGTTGGTCACAGCGAAAAGGCACTAATCTTAGTGTCTCCTCGTTGTGACCAAGCATGGCCACAATTCCCTCCCCGGACTAGGGGAAAAGAACATGCGCAACTTAGCGCAAAGAGATACGACAACATGAACAATATGAATAAACCATTCGCAATCGCGGATGTGTACCCAGGTGTTCTAAATGCTCTCGTCAAGAAAATCATGCGACAGACCGGAGTGAATGATGCGAACGAAGCAGTTCGTCTGGTCACGTCAGGAGAGTGTCTGAATGGTGTAGGAAGCGCTCCATAGGCGTCCACGCGGAAGCGAGAGATATCCTCAGGTCACTTGAATCCCAAGTGACACAGGAGATTGAGTACAAAGTCGCCATAATTAAACGTC
>CAYJCZ010000004.1:0-20468 GCA_964368835.1 uncultured Candidatus Saccharibacteria bacterium
GCTACGGCATCGTTGGCCCGACGACGAGAGCCAAGCTTAATGAGGTGAGGAAGAAATAAAGATCAATAAAGGGCTAAAAAGTTGCATTTTTTAGGCCATTATGCGATAGTATCGGGACAAAAGCCCCTTTCGGGCTTCTATATATTTAAAAAATATGGCTACAAATAAGGCAAAAAACACTCTTGGAACTGATGCATTCGCAGTCATTGCGACTGGTGGAAAGCAGTACAAAGTAAAGGTTGGAGACACTGTTAAGATCGAAAAGATCATTGGTGAGCACAAGGTTGGCGGAAAAGTATCTTTCGACAAGATTCTTCTTGTTGATAATGCTGGAACTACAACTGTTGGAGCTCCATACGTAGCAGGATCTGTTGTTGAAGCAGAGATAAAGGAAATTGGCCGTGACCCAAAGGTTACTGTCATCCACTACAAGCAGAAGTCAAAGTACTTCAAGAAGTACGGACACCGACAGCCATTCTTTAAGGTAGCAATCACCTCGATAGCATAATAAAAAATCCCGCATTTGCGGGATTTTTTATTACTCTCTTTCGCTTCTGATAATGAGCTTTCTTTTTGTGAGCTTGCGGGGCTTTGCCTTGGTCGCCATAGTGCCAGATTCGATATCTTTTACGAGTTTTTCAATGTCCTCAGTCTTATAAATACGATAATTAGACATAGGGTGGCGTGTTGTAGGTAATTTTCCGTTATTATCCCAATTACGCAGGGTGAGGGGAGTTACCCCAAGTATTTTTGCCGCCTGCTTTATCGTCATAAATTTTCCTTCCATGTTCTTTTGTCATATAAGTATACCAAAATATTGTTATAAGGTTTAGTAAGGTTGTGGTTAACCTGTTGATTGCAGAAATCTGATATACTTTATTCATTAACTTATACATATCATGTTTGGAAAAAAGAAAATTCGAGTCGCGATAAACGGTTTTGGTCGTATTGGCAGGGCGTTTCTCAAGGTAGCAAGAGAGAATCCGGAGATTGAAGTTGTTGCGGTTAACGACTTAGGTAATGCTGCAAACCTCGCGTATCTTCTTAAATACGATTCTGCGTATGGTGTAAGTCCTTTTGAAGTTTCTGCAAAGGCAGATGGAAAGGCAATCATTATCGACGGCAAAGAAGTTGCTTTTGTACAAGAGAAAGAACCAACAAAGCTTCCTTGGAAAGCTATGGATATTGATGTTGTTGTTGAATCAACTGGTCTCTATACTGATTATGCGAAGGCAAAAGTGCACCTAGAGGCAGGCGCAAAGCGAGTTGTGATCACAGCTCCTACAAAGGGTGATGCGGCATCAGAGGCAATGGGGGCAACTATTCTTATGGGACTTAATGAAGACCGATTTAAGGGAGTCCAGATGACTTCTAATGCGTCATGTACAACAAACGCAGGAAGTCCTCTCATGGCTATCTTGGATGAGAAAATTGGTATAGAAAAAGCGCTTCTCAATACTGTTCATGCGTATACTGCGAGCCAGGCAATTGTTGACGGCCCATCAAAGAAGGACCTTCGTGAAGGCAGAGCTGCAGCACAAAATATCGTTCCATCGTCGACCGGTGCAGCGATTGCGGTAACTCGAGCGCTTCCACAGCTCTTGAATAAGTTTGATGGCATTTCAATTCGAGTTCCTGTCATCGTGGGTTCAATTGTGGACGTAACATTCCTCGCTAAAAGAAAGACAAGTGTAGAGGAAGTAAACAAAATCCTCAGTGCCGCGGCAAAAGAATCACGTTGGAAGAATATTTTTGCTGTTTCAAACGAGCCTCTCGTATCTTCTGATATTAAGGGCAATCCACATGCATCTATCGCAGATCTAGAGATGACTCGTGTTGTAGATGGAGATCTCGTAAAGGTATTGGCTTGGTATGACAATGAGATGGGGTATACGAATACTCTCGTGGAGCATGTGGTGAAGGCAGGAAGGCTTGTTTAAGTAGCACATGCAATCAACAATTCCAAAGTGGCTTATCTACACAATAATGGCAGTAGCTATGCTGGGTTTTATCGATGCCACATATCTTGCGGTGCTTCACTTTGTTCAAGAAGTGCCACCGTGCACCATAATTAGGGGTTGTGAAATAGTCACACGGAGCATCTACTCGGAAATATTTGGAATTCCCGTTGCTCTCCTGGGCTCACTCTACTATCTTTCAGTATTCTCAATTGCTTTTTACTACCTCAAGACATTAAAGTTTCAGGCAGGACATGTACTTGCAAAAATCACATGGGCAGGTGTCATCGCCTCAGGGTATTTTCTTTACCTGCAACTCTTTGTACTAAAGGCAATTTGCTTGTTCTGTATGATTTCAATTGCGACTTCAACAACGCTACTGATTCTCGCTTGGACCGCAAAGAAAAAGTACTTAGTTAGAGAGCTCTGATCTGAGGTTTTTCAGTTCTGCTTTTAATTCACGAATTTCGTTTCGGAGGTGTTTGAGGCTAACAACTTCTTCTTCGACAAGTTCTTCTGTTTTTTCCTCAAGTTTCTTTTCATGGCGAAGACCAGAAAGAATTATTCGATCACCTATAAACACAGACACCATAAGTCCTGTGAGAAGAAGGCCGGCTGTTGATATCAAAAGCTGTACTGGGGGATAGAAAAAGGAGTAAAAGATAGGATGCATCATCGATAGCATATCAGCGGTTTCCCAGACCGCTCTCCAAAAAAGTACCACGCCTATTCCTCCAATAATCGAATAGGTAATAGGGAACTTAGAGAGGTGCTGTCGAATTCTGTCCTCAAGCTTGTCAAAGAAATTAATCATAGATTCAAAAAATTGTAGTGCTAATACATTGTGTGACGCATTTATTCTACCATGCTAGAATATGATTAAGTAATCAATGTATTACGCAACTATTTTTGATGGAATCATTCGTTAAGCACCGTAACACGATCATCCATGCGGCTTATAAATACCTTTTAAAGCCTGTTTTCTTTTTGAATGATCCAGAAGTCATTCATGACAGCATGACGAAGTTGGGGAGTGGACTAGGTAAATACACATTAGGTCAAAGGCTCACGGGAGTATGTTTTGACTATAAAAATCCTATGTTAAGGCAGGAGGTTTTAGGTATTACCTTTGAAAATCCAATAGGACTATCAGCTGGTTTTGATAAGAATGCGCAACTCACAGATATTTTGCCCTCTATAGGCTTTGGGTTTGTTGAAGTGGGTTCTATCACGGCTAAACCATGTAAGGGTAATCCTAAACCTCGACTATGGCGCCTTCCAAAATCAAACGGATTAGTTGTTTACTATGGACTCAAGAATGATGGGTGTGATGCTGTGGCTGGGCGATTGAAAAACAAAAAATTCAAAATCCCAGTCGGTATCAGTGTGGCAATGACGAATTGCCAGGAGAACCTTGATATGAAGAATGCGATTCTTGATTACGCAAAGGCTTTTACGACCATGGAGCCTCTTGCACACTACATAACTGTAAATATAAGCTGCCCAAACACACAGGGCGGTCAGCCGTTTGTCGCACCAAGCAAGCTAAACGATTTACTGGCTGTGCTTGATGAAATTCCTACCCCTAAACCTATATTTATAAAGCTCTCTCCAGATTTAACTGACTCTGAGCTTGATAAGATCATCGATGTCGCTCGAGCACATAGGGTACATGGAATCATCTGTACGAATCTCACTAAGAAAAGAGATAATCCTCAGATTCTTGATTCGTCTGTACCGAATAAGGGCGGAATAAGTGGTAAAGTGGTGCAAGAATCTGCTGATAAACTTATAGCGTATCTGTACAGAAAAGCCGGTAATGAATTTGTGTTAGTTGGCAGTGGTGGAGTGTTCACTGCTGCCGATGCATATAAAAAGATAAGATTGGGCGCAACACTTATTCAGCTGATAACAGGAATGGTGTTTGAAGGGCCTCAGGTTATAAGTGAAATCAATCAAGGTTTGGTAGAGCTTCTCAAAAGAGACGGTTTTAAAAATATTAAAGAAGCAATCGGTGTTGATAATAGGTTATAGTAGAATATACATATGGCAGGCAAACTAATATTGGCACGACATCATGAGTCAGAGTGGAACAAGCTTGGTAAATGGACCGGCTTGAGAGATAGGCATTTAGACGAATACGGCTTTGAAAAGTCGGCGGATATGGGCTTGCTTATTGAAGACCTCACAATCGACTACGCCTTTGCATCAATGCTTGTAAGGTCTATTGAGACGCTTTCATGTATGTTAAACGTCTGTAAGCGATATAACGTGCCTACAGAGCACTCGGCGGCCCTAAACGAGCGTGATTACGGTGATTACACCGGCAGAAATAAGTGGGAAATGGAAAAGCTGTTGGGGCATGATGAGTTCGACAAGCTTCGCCGCGGCTGGGATCATCCAATTCCAAATGGCGAGTCTCTCAAGATGGTTTATAGCCGTGTGGTTCCATACTTTCTTGAAAAAATTCTTCCGCGAGTCAAAGAAGATAAAAACATACTGGTCGTTGCGCACGGAAATTCCTTGCGAGCGCTTATCAAATATATAGAAAAAATTTCTGACGACGGGATGGTGAAAATTGAGATGCCTTTTGGCGCGATTGTTATCTATGAACTTAACGATGAGGGTCATATGTTAAGTAAAGAAGTGCGCAAGACAGAATCAAATGTACCCGCATGATCAGATCTAAGGCACAAATTATAGCTACCATTGGACCCTCGTCCGATAAGCCGGAAATACTTAAGGCTCTCATCGAGCATCAAATGGATGTGGTTCGTTTTAACTTTTCTTGGGGAAATACAGATGAACGAGTCCGTCAGATAGACCTTATTCGAAAGTTAGAGGCAGAATGCAAACGTAAGATTTCAATTATCGTTGATCTGCCAGGACCACGAGTGCAGAAAACCGATGGTCATACCTACAATAATGAAATTATTTCAGCGATCACTTCCGCCGACGAAGAATTCATAAAATTCGCAGCGCTCCACAATGTTGATTATGTTGCTGTTTCTTTTGTGGGAGGACCGGCAGACATAGTAAGGTGCAAGGAACTTATCCGGCTCAATAACGGTAAGCAAAAAGTGATAGCAAAGATTGAAAGAAAAAGAGCGTTGGAGTCTCTTGATGCAATTATTGCTGAAACTGATGCCGTAATGGTTGCTCGCGGGGATCTTGGTAACGAAGTGCCCATTGAGCAGATTCCGTTTGTACAAGACATGATTGTCAAAAAGGCACGTAAAGCGCATAAAATGGTTATCGTAGCGACCCAGATGCTTTTATCGATGGTAGAACACCCAGAACCAACACGAGCAGAAGTAACGGATGTTGCCAATGCTATTCTTCAGGGCGCCGATGCTGTAATGCTTTCAGAAGAAAGTGCGCGTGGAAAATACCCGATAGAAGCGGTGACTGTCATGGAGAAAATCGTTCTCGAAGCAGAGAAACATCTTTCGATAGAACACTAGTATTCGATTCCTTTTGCACCTACAACTCCTTGTGCGAACGGGTGTTTGATTTCCTTCATCTCTGTTACTAGATCTGCTTGATCAATAAATTCCTGTGAACAATTACGTCCCGTCAAAATAAGGTGTGGAACTTTTGATTTATACGCGTGAATAAATTCCTGAATTTCGTCTTTAGTTAGGAGGTGAAGCTGCAGAGCGTTCCAAACTTCATCAAGGATTATCATGTCCCAGGTATTTGTCTCAAGTTCTGTTCGAGCATACTGAAACCCTTCTGAGGCAGCTTTCTGGTGCACCTCTAAAGGAAGCGTGTCATTACCAATTCCAACAAATCCTTTGCCCGTCTTTACGATTTTCAGATCAGGTTCAAGACGTTTATAGGCAATATCCTCACCTGATTGCCAGGGGCCTTTTATAAACTGAACCATCAATACTTTTTTATTATCACCAATAGCTCTAAGTGCTTGTCCGAGCGAAGCGGTAGTTTTTCCTTTTCCGTTTCCTGTAAAGATGATAAGCATATTTTTTAGAGTGCGATTTCGCAAACTCCGGCTACGCATGCGAGCTCCTTTTTCACATCAAGCTCATCAGATTTTTCGTACGTGATGATTTTTGAGTAATCGATATGCTTTAGTCTTTCAGATAATTCACGATACTTTTTCTCATCGATAGCTTCATACGGCGCTAGCTGGTACACATGATTATCACGAGGAAGGAAGGAGAGTCCGCCCACAATATCCCAATTTTTATAAATCCAGTTCGCTACCTCAATCCACTCATTCTCTCCAATGGATACAGTTACAGAAGGGTTGTGTTCGGTGTAGTTTACCTTGACCATTTTCCAGTGCTCGAGCTGATCTATTGCAGACACATCGTCTTTGTAGGTCGAACCTTCTGGTGATTTAACAGGAAATTCCAGAACATACGTAGTTGCTGATTCTGCCGACTGGCCAACTTCAGGATGGTAGGGAACTCCTTGATCTTTAAGCATCTTAAAGAGTGAATCTGTAGCCGCGATTCGAATTCTTCGTATGTAATACGGCGCGTGTCGAGGATGCATTCCTGATGAGCAATCAACTGTCTGCGAAAGGGTACCGGATGGTTTAACTGCAGTCGTGCATGTTGATGCGTTAATACCAAATTTCTTTGCGTATTGCTCATTTACTTTAACTACCTCATTTTTAAGTTTTAGTAGCGTTTTAGGATCACGAACTACTTTTGAATCCCATTGACCCGTAATCGAAACTCCCAAAAGTGCCTCTTTTCGACAGTGTTCCTTCCATTCCTTGGAAAGGTAAGGGAAATTGGTAAGACTTGCTTGGTATGTTCCTAAAATAGTTGCGAGGCGAATCTTTTTAAGAAGAGTCTTTTCTGTGTCCTCTGCACGGGCAACTACCTCAGAAAGATTGCAGAATTGTTTTGACTGCAGAATGATCTCGCCACATGGGTTTGTGCCAATCGGACCGATAATGTTTTTGCCTGACTTATCAAAATATCCCTTATACTCCTTCAGAACTTTAATTCGTCGCTCGGGCAAAGTATGTGCCAATGAGCCTCGGTTGAAAATTCCTCGTTCTCCAGAGCCTGATTTCATAAGTGCGGTCCACTCTTCGATAAACTCAGTGTTTGAGGGCTTCTGCATATACACGGCCGAATTGTTGGCGAGCATTCTTTGAGGCTCATTTATATAGAATGTTCCTTTCTTAGAATCTCGAATATCGTTGTCATCCAAATCTGAAAGGGAAATCATGGCGCTTCTTCGTACTCCACCGGATACGACACAGTCACCGATCATACAAATAATGTCGTGAATATCTATATTGCGTAGTCGTTTGCCTTGTCGAGCAAGCATTTTCTCACGGGTAAAGGTAAGAAGCCTGCGAAGCGGTTCTGGGCCTGACGCTTTACCTCCCATAGTTTTAAGGCGCGCACCTGCAGGACGAAGCTCAGAATAATCGAATGAAATGTCATTTCCTTCTGACCACGCCTTCATACCGATCGTTAGTGAGTCTGCCCAACCTTCTTTACTGTCAGGGATGACATGGGTAGGGAGGACCTTGCCTGTCTGCATGTTTATCTGAGGGAATTTTTGGACATTCTGGCTTTCGACAGACCAACCAGCACCAGTACCGCACATAGAGATGTACATTATTTCAGACAAATCCTGAAATTGTTCAGGTGCAATGTACGAACAGTTATATGCACACACATGTGTTTTACGTGCAGCGGGTCCAGCAAATTGCAGTAGTCGCATCGAAGGCATTGCTTCCTGACGCAAAATTCCTTCGCGTACTTCTGTGTACTCATTTTCAGTAAGCTTGTTTCCGAGATTCTCCTTCATAAATGCCATGTAACGATCAACAGTCTCAATCCAGGTCTCTCGGCGACCTTCCTCTGCCATCCAGCGAGAATAGGTACGGTAGTACACGAACTCTCCAAGGGAATTTTTGAAGTATTGCTTGCTGTCCTGAGCCAACTTTCGCACTTTAGGTGGAATTCGAAGTCCACGTGCCCTTATTTTTGAGCGTTCCTCTCGATAGAGAATATACGCCTTGGCAGTCTTTACGTATTCAGACAAAATAAGCTCTTTCTCCACTGTATCCTGAATTCCTTCAACAGTCGGAACAAAGTTTTTGTATTTTCGAGCAATACGCACAACATCTGCGTGAACCTTGGTAGAAACCATTTCCGCTTCTTTCAATGATCCCTCCTGTGCCGCAAGCATTGATTTATTAATTGCGTTTGCAATTTTTTCTACATTAAACGGCACGATTGAACCATCTCTTTTCTGTATATTTTTTACAAGTGTCTCGATATTCTGAACGGTTCGTTTCGATGCCATGAAAGTATTATTTAGTAGTTTATAAATTACTAAATTAGTATACCAACCATGCGTAGGGTATAAAAGGGGAGAACTAAAAATTCACATCAAGATTTGCAGAATGTCGATTTGAATCAAAACTTGTTGGTGATATAGTAGAAAGTAATAAATATCGAAATTATGAAATTAAAGTCACCCCTTCCTCAGGAGGCGTATACTAAAAACGCTGGTATCTATAAAATTCTCGCCAATTCGAAAAGGCTTGAGATTCTTAATATCCTTAAAATACAGGAGACTGGGGTAGAAGATTTACTAAAAATTACAAAGCTTTCAAAGGCAAATCTTTCCCAACATTTGGCCTTAATGCGACATAACGGGCTTGTACAGACTCGTAGGGTGGGACTTAACATCTTTTATCGAATCGTTGATCCGCGTATTGTAGAGCCTTGTAAGATACTTCATTCACTACGTCACAAGCACCTCGTAGTGTAGCCTTTGTGTGTATTGCAGCTCTCTATAAGCTGTTATACTAGATGTATATGAAAATATTTATCGCATCAGATCACGCTGGATTTGAGCTCAAAAAATTTCTTTTCGAGAGACTTGCGCTTGCTAATCATGACATTAGAGATTTGGGCGCAAAGTCATACGATCCCGAGGATGACTATCCAGATTTTATAAAGTTAGTCGCAAAGGAGGTTTCCCATAACCCGGGACAGGTAAAGGGCGTTATTATTGGCGGATCAGGGCAGGGTGAGGCAATGTGTGCAAATAAGTTCTATGGCGTACGCGCTGCTGTGTATTACGGTAGCAATATGGACATTGTGAAGCTTTCTCGAGAGCACAATGACGCCAATGTTTTGTCGCTCGGTGCACGTTTTCTTTCACCTACAGATGCACTCAATGCAGTAAACATATGGCTTAAAACACCATTTTCTGAAGAAGAAAAGCACAAAAGGCGCATCAACAAGCTTTTTCTAACAAAGTAATTTAATTTTCTATTATGGCTGAAATAATTCCCGCAATATTACCGAAATCGTTTGAAGAACTTACCGAACAGCTTGATTTGGCATCCCCACTTGTTCCATGTGTCCAAATAGATGTCTGCGATGGAGGATACGCACCGTCTAGGACATGGCCATATCTTAAGGGTGTGGGAGCTGATGTCATCTTTGATGAAATTGTAAACCAGGAACGAGCGTTGCCTCATTGGGAAGAGCTCGATTATGAGTTTGATTTGATGGTAAAGAATGTGTACGAAAAAATTCCTGATTTCGTATCCGCGGGTGCTTCGAGAATTATTGTTCATATGGGTAGTGTTGGAGCTGATGAACTCGCTTCGATAGTAAAGGACTATGGAAAGCACTCCGAGGAACTTGGTCCTTTTGATGTGGAGCTTGGAATAGCCCTTAAACCATCTGAAACAGTCCAGTCGATACAGGAAATTGCCTCTAAAATTCACTTCGTACAGGTAATGGGCTCTGAAAAGATAGGTTTTCATGGAGAACAGCTTAATGAGAAGGCTATTGAACTTATAAAAAACCTGCGAGCCGCATATCCACAGATGCCTATCTCAATTGATATAGGTGTAAATCTAGAAACAGCACCTCGACTTATCGAAGTAGGTGCAACACGTTTGGTTGTGGGTAGCGCGCTCTTTAATACTGTTGATTTTGCTGGTACACTGGAAGAGTTCCGTGCTCTCTAACAGGGTTTTTCCATGGCCATTACGGCAAAAAAAATAAAAGAAATCGAACTTAAGGCGAACTCGATCCGTACATCTATTATCGAGATGCTTATTGCTGCAGGTTCAGGCCATACCGCAGGTCCTCTCGGTATGTCTGACATTTTCGCTACTCTCTATTTTCATACGCTTAATCACGATCCCCGGAAACCCAATCTTTTGACCCGTGACAGAGTAGTGCTTTCAAACGGCCACATTGCACCGGTCCTCTATTCAACAATGGCTCATGCCGGATATTTTCCTGTAGATGAGCTTAAGACGCTGCGTAAATTTGGTTCAAGGCTTCAGGGTCACCCACACCGTGAGTTTTTGCCTATGCTTGAGACATCTTCTGGTCCTCTAGGTTCAGGTTTGTCGCAGGCGGTTGGAATGGCGCTCGCTGATAGGATTGATAATGGCCGTTCAACACAAAAAAGAATTTACTGCCTCACCTCTGATGGTGAGCATGATGAAGGTAATACATGGGAAGCAATTATGCTTGCTGGAAAGGAGAAACTTTCAAACCTTGTATGTATCGTTGATAGAAATAATATACAGATTGATGGAAATACCGAGGACATCATGCCGCTTGAACCCTTTGTAAATAAGTATCTTACATTTAATTGGCATGTAATCGAGGTGGACGGTCATAACATCGAAGAAATAGCTGATGCTTTTGACGCTGCACGAGGGATTGAGAACAAACCAACTTGTATTATGGCTCATACAATTCCTGGAAAGGGAGTGAAAGAGTTTGAGTATGATTACAGATGGCATGGAAATCCTCCTGGACTTGGACCCGAGGACAAAATTCCAAAGGATAAGCAAGGTGAAGTTGCCTTGGCAGAGCTTAGGACATTAGGAAAGAAAATAAAGAGCGAACACGAATAGTATGATCTCTCCATCTTCAAAACTTAATCCGAAAGTATTCGACAAGGATGTCGAACAAGTGCCGATTCGAAAAGGATTTGGCCAAGGACTTTTGGCTGCAGGAGAAAAGAACAAAAATGTTGTTGGACTTTGTGCAGACCTCACCGAATCCACACAGATGCATCTCTTTAAGGAAAAGTTTCCAAATAGATTCATCGAAATGGGAGTTGCAGAGCAAAATCTCATTACTGTTGCCTCTGGTATGGCTGCAATGGGTAAGATTCCATTTACATCTTCGTATGCAATGTTTTCACCAGGTAGGTCATGGGAGCAAATCAGAACAACGGTTGCATATAATGATCGAAAAGTTGTGATAGTTGGTTCACATGCAGGAGTTTCTGTCGGTCCCGATGGCGGAACACATCAGGCGATAGAAGATATCGCAATTATGCGTGTCGTACCTCGAATGGTTATTATTTCTCCGTGCGATTCAATCGAAGCAAAAAAGGCGACGATGGCTATTGCTGAGAGCAAGGAGCCGACGTATATCCGTCTTATTCGTGAAAAAACACCAGTTATAACTACAGAATCAACTCCCTTTGAAATTGGTAAAGCTCGAGTGTTTTTTGAGCCTGTAACAGGAAAGTCTGATGTAGTAATTATTGCAACTGGATCACTTGTCCATAAGGCACTTGTTGCTGCAAAAGATTTGGAAAAAGAAAGGGTAGGGGTGACTGTCATAAATCTCGCCACAATAAAACCGCTTGATGGCGAAACGATCTTACGTGCAGTAAAAGATGCTAAAGGGGTTGTGACAGTTGAAGAGCATCAGATCATTGGTGGTATGGGCTCAGCAATAGCAGAGTTTCTGTCAGAGCATTATCCGTTGCCTGTGATCCGCCTGGGTGTTAAAGACGTGTTTGGTCAATCCGGTACACCTGACGAGCTTATTGAGCACTACGGTATGGGAGTGAGCCATATAAAAGAAGCGGCACATAATATAATTTCAAAGAAATGATCGATTTAAATATTGGACTTCCGCTTTTTGTTACGATTGTTTCATACGGCTTTTTCTTTGTGATTACAGTTCTCTTTGGACTCTGGGTGTACCTCAAGAGTTCACAGAAAAAGACTCACGTAATGTTCCTCCTCATGTGTCTTGCGATTGGTATATATCAAATCGCACACGTCTTCGGTATCGCAGTAGCGGACAGCGAAGCATCGAGATCAATTTTTACCATGACATTGTCACTTATCTTTGTGGCATGTTTTACGGTTCATTGGATTGCAACCGTGCTTGAGAGGGAAAAGGACTACAAAGCAGCGATAGTAACCATGTATGGCTCAGGTGTTCTACTTATCGCGTTTTTCTTAATTTTTCCTAATACCTTTCTTCTTACATCTACTCCAAAGATGTATTTCCCCAACTACTATGAGGCGGGAAGCTTCTATTGGTTGTTTGTGACATTCTTTATGGCAGCGTTTGCCATAGCGTTTCAAATGCTTATGCGAGCATACTATGTGTCCGATCCAAACCATAAAAACCGAATTACGTACTATGTAATCGCTGTCACTATGGGATATCCAATCGGTAGTACGGGATTCTTCCTCGCATATAACATGGATATTGATCCTATTTATTCTGTTGCTTTCAACTTCTTTATCGTTCCGCTTGCATACGGCATCCTGCGGTACGACATCATGGACATTAAGGTTGCGGCACGAAAGACTTTGTCGTACACGGCTTTCATCATGGGTACGGCGCTCTTTATCTTGGGAACAAATCTCGGCAATAACTTTATGGCGGTTGCATATCCAAATGCTCCTGAATGGCTTATTCCACTTACATCATCGCTTCTTATAGTTTTGTTTGCCGGATTTGTGTGGGAAAGAACAAAGGACCTTGAGACGCTTAAATACGAGTTTATAACTGTTATTACGCACAAATTCAGAACACCTCTTACACGAATCAAATGGTCAACAGAAATTCTGCGACATCAGCCTGCGGTAGGTAATGATCAAATAACAGCTATATCAGAAATTGATGAAGCGAGTGATCACCTTGTAGGTCTTACAGACATGCTCATTAATCTTCGAAAGGCGAGTGACTCAGCTTTTCAATATGAATTTGAGGAAGCTGATATTTGTTCTATTGTCGATTCAGCAGCAAAGAATATGGAAAAGCGTATCAAAGACCGAAATATTTCTTTTTCACTCTCATGCGCGGAAGGTCCAGTGTACGCAAGCATGGATAAGCGCCGAATGCTTTTTGCGCTTCAAATTGTAATGGAAAATGCGATTACCTATACACCTGTTGCCGGAAAAGTGTCGATTTTTGTACTTAAAGAGCGCCCACATATTTATATTCGAGTTAAAGATTCAGGAATAGGTATAAGCAAGGATGATATTCCAAAGCTCTTTACTAAATTCTGGAGAAGCAAAGAAGCGAAAACAACTGACACTGAAGGTATGGGAATCGGTCTTTTCATGGCTCGCGAAATCGTCGAGCGACATGACGGTGAAATCTATGTTGAATCAGAAGGTCTAGGAAAAGGATCAACCTTTGTTATTCGGTTGCCTCTTGCGATGGATTAAATCCACCTTATTTACATGAGTGTCTCTTCTTTGCGTCCCAGAAGTGCGTTTTTGATAGTTTCAGCGTCAGAATATTCAAGCTCCGTACCGGTTGAGAGTCCTCGGCCGAGAATAGATACCTTGAGTTTGTAATTATTTACGAGCGGTGCGATATATCCTTCGATAAACTCTCTGGTGTTTTCACCTTCACTGTTAAGCGACAAGGCGAGAATGATTTCTTTGAGACCTTTTTTAGCACGATCCTCGATTGCCAAAACGAGCTCTTGAGTTCTTACCTTTGACTCAGGGTCCTTTTCTGTAAGCGATAGGGTATTACCCAAAATAAAGTAGTTTCCTCGGTAGACGTGGCTTTTTTCGACAGCATCAAGATCAACATCTTTTGCCACTATCATAAGTGACTCAGAATCACGCGTATCGTCGCTACAAACGCCGCAGAGCCGTCTATCGAGCCCTTTGCTATCAAAGTATCGAAAGCATGAAGTACACATAGAAACACGAGAGGAGAGGTCCAGGATCTCTTGTGCGAGGACTTTACGATAACTCTCGGAAGTTCCAAGCAGGAAATATACAAAACGCTTGGCCTGACGTGGGCCTATTCCTGGAAATTGTTTAAAGAGGTCGTGAAGGCGATTAAGATGGTCCATGATTAAAACGATGCGGATACTCCTGATGGTACAAAGTCACCAAAATCAGCCTTTTCAACAGGAAGGAATGTAGATTTGTCAGAATCGAATACGAGTTGGATTTCTCCGGTAGGTCCGTTTCGGTGCTTTTCAATGAGGATTGTTGCTTCACGTGATCTTGCTTGTTCACCAGACTCGTCTTTTTCTCGGTGAATAAACATAACCACGTCTGCGTCCTGTTCGATGGAACCTGAGTCTCGAAGGTCAGAGAGGCGAGGTTTACCACCACGGGATTCCACGGCTCGAGAAAGCTGGGAGAGAGCAATCACAGGCACATCAAGGTCTCGAGCGAGGTTTTTAAGTGATCGAGAAATTTCCGTAACCTGCTGAACAACGTTGTCAGAGCCTTGCGACTGAACAGGTGTCATAAGCTGGAGGTAGTCGACAATAATGAGTCCAAGTGACTTCTCTGACTTGAGTCTGCGAGCAATTGCGCGCATTTTCAGAATATTGTTTCCTGGTTGATCGTCGATATAAATAGGGGCTTTAGAAAGCTTGTCCATGGCATCGCGAATACGGGTAAAGTCATGCTCAAGTGAGAGATTCTTACCAGTACGGAGTTTCCATGCATCGACACGAGCCTCTGCTGCAAGCATACGATCGACGAGCTGCTGGGAACTCATTTCAAGTGAGAAAATGCCCACAGGAATTTTGTGGTTAACGGCTGCCATTCGAGCAATGTCGAGCGCAAGCGAAGTCTTACCCATCGAAGGTCGCGCGGCCAAAATAATAAGGTCAGACTTCTGAAATCCAGAAAGCTTGTTATCAAGCGCTTTAAATCCGGTTGGTACTCCTCGAAGCTCATCTCGAGTGTTATGGAGTCGATCAATTCTTTCCCATGCTTCACCAAGGGTGTCTTTAAGTTCAACGAATTTGTGTGAGCCGATTGAATTGGTTACATCAAAGAGCTGTTTCTCGGCACTATCAATGATTTCTTCTAATTCACCTTGTTCAGCAAAACCCGCATGGGTAATGTGCTCGCCAGCTTGAATAAGGCGGCGCATGGTGCTTTTTTTCTGCACAATAGACGCGTAATGTCGGACGTTAGATGCAGATGGTACAAGTTGAACGAGTTCAGAAAGATATGATGCACCACCAATGCGATCGAGAGAGTTATTATCTTTAAGCTTCGAAGAAAGGGAAAGGAGGTCGATAGGATTACCCTTGCTCATAAGCTCAAGCATGCCAAGCCAAATGACTCGATGTTTGTCGGAATAATAATCTTCTTCGCGAACGATGTCGGTTACTTCGTGGATCGCATCAGGGCGAAGCATGATAGAACCGAGGAGCGCTTGTTCAGCTTCAGTTGATTGAGGAGGTACGCGAATGTGATCGCCTTTTCTTTGCATGGTCATATTCTATCACCCATGAAGACTTAAAAGCGTACTACGAAAGGTTTATAAGAGGTTGAAAAGGTGGGGAAAAGCGATGGTATACTTTAATACATGAATATTGAATGGAATAAGGTAACGTGGTACTCAAAATTAGTAGCGGTTGTTTTAGGTCTTTTAATATGGTGTCTCGGTATTTATGTCGGAACGAAAATTCCATTCAAAAATCCACCTCAGGAAGTCTCAACTACTACGGTCGCAGCGAAGTCCGACATTACACTTAAACAGGCATTTGAAGACGCGAATCTTCTTTACAGAGAAAAAGATTCTTCAATTTTTGTATTTGAAAGTGATTCCTATTCAGAAAGGACCACACCTTTTGAAAATGCAGGTACCTTGGAAACACTTCCAGCAAGGCTTTTTGTTATTAATTCTGCTACAGGAGAAAAGAAAACGTTTAACGTTTATCCCGATCTAGTGCCTCAAGAAATGGTGAATTTTTACAAGGATATTCCTCGGGACATTTCATATACCATTAGAGTGGATGACGTGCGGGTTGAGGACTCGTTTGATTCATTTGATAGGTATGTAACAGGAAGACTGACTCTTTTCTACTCTGGAGATGATGATGCGCATATTATACAGTTTGGTTATTTTAATATTGATCTTGATACTTCTAAAATAAAATCTGTAGCTGGCCCATTAGCAAAAGGTTACAAAGTCAACATCAAAAAAGTTGATTCCGGGGTCATTCTTTATGAGAGTATTGATGTAGGTAAAGAAAATGAAAAAGTGGTCGGGTCCGGGTTAACTCTCGAGGCATTTAATCCATCGACAGGCAAAATCCAGACTCTGGCAAATTATTCAGCTGAAGTATTTTATGCACACTGTACCGGTAAACTTCATCTTGTAGCTGATCAATATGGAAATTGTGACACGCTCCGTAGCTTAAATCCTTTTATGAATTATTCAGGGACGGATTACTCATCACCCTTTGTTTCTTACTATGATTTTCTCACGAGAGAGATAAAGACTGTGAAGATAGAGCTCTAAGTGAGGCTTGTTAGTTTTTTGTCACGCGTTGACCTTACAGAGGCATAAAAACGAAATATGAAAGGTTTATATGAAGCTGAAAAGGTGGGGCAAAGAAAAAAGCCGCAATATTTAGTTGCGGCTTGGTAAAGTGATTCGGCTATCTTGCCTGAATGTAATTATCGTATACGTTGACCCTGTGTGCGATATCTGGATGAATGAACCTCGTAAGCGTTTTACCGATAAAAAGGTAATTATATTGCGTCCAGTCTTTGTCCTCATACAGGCTTCTGGTGAGACTCCTTAGGTTGGCGGCCTCCGCTTCGGATACCGCATAGTCTTCTCCCAGAATAAGGCCTTGTTGCTGAAGTTTGTCAGCTATTTCCCGTATAGATTTTCTGCCTATACCTCCGAGCCTACTCAATTCAACTTCGCTCCATCGAACTAGGGCTCCGACGTATTTCAGATGCTTCACTCCGTTGTAAGGTCTGGCCGACAGCTGAAGTGTTTTGATGGGCTCAAATAGGATTCCTAGATCGGGAGCATCAAGAATACGGATGATGATTCTTTTTCCGTCCGATTCAGCGCTTATGTCTAGACCGTCTGATACGTCAGCAATGTGGTGGTCACGGAACCACTTAAGTGCCTGTGCGTTTACGAGCTCTATGAGCTCAGGGAAGTGCTTCTCAGCAAGATGAATGTTCATGCTGATATGAACATTAAACAAAACTAGCGCTTTGTCAAGTACTAGATCTTTGTCACTTTTTGTCCTTCGGGAGAATCCTTTACCGTATACCCAAGTTTTGCGAGTTGGTCTCGAATAAGGTCCGATTTTGTGAAATTTTTAGTTTTTCGAGCTTCTTCGCGTTCAGCTACAAGGTCTGCGACATTTTGAGGAAGTACCTCCTGAGCATCTTTAATCTTAGGCGAATTTAATGAAAGTCCAAGCAGGGAATCAATCTTAAGAATTGTTGCTTTCTTGTCTGCGGGTGAGAGTTTCTCATCTTTCAAAATGTCCCACATGAGCGCGAGTGCCTTTGGGGTATCAAGATCGTCTGATACAAATCCCAACGCCTTTTGCCACAACTCCTGGTGTATGTTGCCTCCAGTAGGAAGTTCATGCAGAGCCACAGAGAGTCTTTTGTATGCTGTCGCGCTTGCCTCGAGCGCCTCCCAAGTAAAGTTCAGCTGAGTTGAGTACCTCGCACCCAAAAGAAAATAACGATAGGCGACTGGATCAAATCCTTTTTCAACAATTGTTTTCAAATAGACGACGTTACCAACAGATTTAGCCATTTTCTCATTAGAAAGTACTAAATGGGCATTATGAAGCCAATATTTTGAAAACGGCTTGTCGGTTGCATGCTCTGACTGTGCAATTTCATTATTGTGGTGAATCGGAATGTGCTCGATGCCACCAGTGTGAATATCAAATGTCTCGCCGAGGTATTTCATCGACATTGCAGAACATTCGATATGCCAGCCAGGAAAACCTTTACCCCAAGGGCTTTGCCATCCAATAGCGGTATTTAGTTTCCAGAGCGAAAAGTCTCGAGGATTTTTCTTGTCTCCACTTACACCAATCCTACTTTCACCATCATCTTGTGAGAGTCCACCAAGTTTGCCGTAATCTTTGATTTTTGATGTATCAAAATATACACCGCTCGTTGTTTTATAGGTAAGTCCTTTTGACTCAAGCTTTTTTATGATCGCGATATCTTCGTTTATGTGTTTGCTTGCCTTCGGCATTTTTGACGGAAGCAAAACATTGAGCGCGGAGATGTCATCTATAAATGCCTTTGAATAAAAATCAGCAAGCTCTGCCATTGCGTCGAGAGTGAGTGGTTTGTGCTCGCGAATAAGCGCCTTTGTCATTTTGTCTTCACCTTCATCTGCATCACTTGAAAGGTGCCCAATGTCAGTAATGTTCATGACCTGACGAACTTTATATCCGCTTGCATCAAAGAGACGGCGAAGGGTGTCTGTAAAGACTGCTGCACGCAAATTACCGATGTGGACATAGTTGTGCACAGTCGGTCCGCAGTGATACATGGTTACAATCGGCTTTCCAAAAAAAGTCTTTTTAAGCGGTTTGAAAATCTCTTTTCTTCCGCTTGCGGTGTTGTGGAGGTGGATATCCATGGCTAGTACCATAATAATATCACGGAACTTATGCAACTATTTGTGAATACAATTTAAATTTGAGATAATGGTTTGCATGAATCAATCAAACCGCCTATCAATAGGGGCAGTTCTAGTAGTCGTCATCGCGATTTCGTTTATTTTTGGATTTCATTCTGGCAGTAATTCAATTCCGCCAGAAAATTTAGTAATAACAGTTGAGAATAAAGAAACTGGTAAACCGGAGACTGTAGATTTCAAAGCATTCTGGAAGGCGTGGAATATTCTTAACGAAAAATACGCAGGTACATCAACAACCGATCAGGAACGAGTGTGGGGTGCTATCGAAGGAATGACAGCATCACTCGATGATCCGTATACAGTTTTCTTTCCACCAAAGGAATCAAAGATATTTGCAAGCGAAATTGCAGGAAATTTTGAAGGTGTAGGTATGGAGCTCGGAGTAAAGGAGGGAAAACTTACTGTTGTTTCACCTATAAAGGATGCACCGGCAGAAAAAGCGGGAGTAAGGGCAGGGGACTACATTGTTAAGATTGATGATAAAGATGCGTTGCTTCTTGCTACAGATGAAGCGGTTCAATTTATCCGTGGTAAGGCGGGTACAAAGGTAAAACTCACTATTGCGAGAGAGGGCGTCAAAACTCCAATTGAAATCACCATCACGCGAGCGAAAATTGAGCTTCCTACTGTAAAAACGACGACAAAAAATGAAATTGCTTCTACGGGTGGAGAAGAGCCTTCAGGAACTGGTCTTCGCAAGGACGGAATATTCGTAATTTCTCTTTACAGTTTTAACGCAACATCAGCTAATCAGTTTAGGAACGCACTTAAGGATTTTATTGACTCCGGATCACACAAACTAGTGCTCGATTTGCGAGGTAATCCCGGTGGTTATCTTGAAGCTGCGGTTGATATGGCAAGCTGGTTTCTACCAGCAGGTGATGTGATTGTTCGCGAAGAATTCGGCAAGGAAAGAGAAAGCAATGCTCTTCGCAGCAAGGGATATGACATTTTTGGAGATACTCTTCGAATGATTATTCTGGTTGATGGAGGATCAGCTTCAGCATCAGAGATTTTGGCCGGTGCACTTTCTGAGAACGGCGTCGCAAAACTTGTCGGAACAAAAACATTCGGAAAAGGATCTGTTCAGGAGCTTGTTAACATCACTGACGAGACGTCGCTTAAGGTCACCATTGCTAATTGGTTCACTCCAAACGGCGTTTCAATTTCAAAGCAAGGAATTACCCCAGATTTCGTGGTTCCGTATACCGAAGAGGACGCAAAGGCCAAGAAGGACCCTCAAATGGATAAGGCGATCGAGATTTTGTCACAGGAGAAGTAGGGTTTGATAAATATGGCCTATTTTGGTACTGTGTGTGGACTACTAAATGAATTAACGTAAAACCAGATGAAGATTGTAATGCTTAAGGATGTAAAGGGAGTAGGGAAGAAACACGATATAAAGACCGTAGCTGACGGCTTTGCACTTAACTCACTTATCCCACAGGGTAAGGCTGAAGTGGCAACAGATAAGGCTCTCGCACGAATTTCAGTTGTAAAGAATCAGGAAGAGGCAGAAAAGAAGATTCAGGCAGACCTTCTTTCAAAGAATATTAAGTCTATTCATGACGCGGTTGTTGAAGTGGTTGTCGATGCAAATGAAAAGGGACACCTCTTTGCTGGCCTCCACGCAGCAGAGATTGCTCCGCTTGTTAAGTCATCTACCCAGATCGACGTAGCTCCAGAGTTCATTGTTCTCGAAAAGCCAATCAAAGAAGTGGGTGAACACAAGATTGATGTAAAGGTTCAGGGAAAGTCAGCAACCTTCACACTCGTTGTTAAGGCAAAGTAA
>CAYJCZ010000004.1:20568-128087 GCA_964368835.1 uncultured Candidatus Saccharibacteria bacterium
AAAATCCCCGCAGAGAGCGGGGATTTTTTATTTAGTCGATGTTTACGACGTTCTTTACTTTTGACTTACCGTTGAATCCAGTCTTTCGCTTTGTTGAGTTTCGGACAGTACCTTCTTTTGTAGCGTAGATTGTGTAGTCCTTACCGATATCAGTGTTCTTACCTGGAAGAGTATTGAGACCTTCTTGTCGGATGATGATTGATCCAACTTTAGCCTTTTCACCGGCATAGAGCTTCACCCCAAGATATCGTGGGTTAGAATCTCGACCGTTTTTTGTTGTACCTGCTGATTTTTTTGTTGCCATGGGGTGTTAATGAGGTCAGATTTTTATGAAAATTTTATCTGGACCTGTAATTATCTGGGTATGCTTAGGTTTCGAAGTATAGCTCAAACCTTTACTAAAATCAAGAGATTGGCTGCTTTTATTGACCTTAAGGACCTATATTCACTGATTATCCTTATTTTAAGTACATGTAGCGGCTATTTCTGGGGTTCAATGGTAGAGCGTAATCAAAGCAGGATTCCCCTTGAAATAGAGAGGTTTGAACCCACTTTTCCTATACAGATATGTGAGCCTATAACGGCCTTAGAAAAGGTGGATGTACAGGGTAAGGAGAAAGTGCCTGTTCCACAAAAAAGTCCACCAGAAACGGCAAAAACAGGCCAATTTGTGGGTTCTAAGTCTGGATCTAAGTATCATTTGCCTACATGCCCGGGTGCATTACGAATTTTGGCTGAAAACAAGGTGTGGTTTTCATCAAAAGACGAGGCTTTGGCCAAAGGATACACCCCGGCAGCCAATTGCGAGGGGCTCTAAAATCAGTTTTTTGATAAAAGGGAAGGGCAGGAGAGTTCTTTTTATGGCTGGGTAGAGCCGTTTTATAGGCTTTGACATCCCTGTTTTTTATGGGATAACCATTGACAAAAAGAATCGAAGGTGCTATAATATGAGTACATCAGAGTTGATCCTCTGGTGATTTGTTTTATAGGAAGTAACTCTCAAAAGCGAAAGCTGATAGGGTAACAGCCTTAAAGACATTGAACCTCACATTATGTTTGAAATTACCTCTAGCTTGCTTATGCTTGCTTCTGCGTTCTCTCCTATGACAGGGAAGATGATTGCCGACGCAAAGAATGCAACTTCAACCGAAGGTGCAAAGGCAACCACGACTGTACAGGAGGCAATACCAGATGATCATCCACTTATTACTCTTTCTGTAGAAGCGTACGTCCGAGATTACTTCAAGGATGCTCCGATTCTCGCAGAAATCTCACGATGCGAATCGACATTTAGACAGTTTGACTCAAAGGGCAACGTCCTTCGAGGCAGAGTGAATAAAGACGATATCGGTGTCATGCAGATCAATAAGTATTATCACGAGGAAGATGCAGAGAAGCTCGGCTTCGACATCTATACCCTCGACGGTAACCTTGGATATGCAAAATGGCTTTACAGCAAATATGGCGACAACCCTTGGGTTCACTCGTCAAAGTGCTGGGTGAAGCAGAAGATAGCATTGAATCTATAAACAAAAAACCACTCCTTAGGGAGTGGTTTTTTGTTATAAAAAAAGATCCGCGATTTGATATGGCGGATCTTGCAAAGCTGTGTCAGGCAGCATGAGGTGTGTGAACCATAGCTATCTCAAGAAGGTCAGATTCCGAGACATTGAGGGTGACGAGGATGACAGTTAGTCGCGAACGCTCACTAGAGCTCGCGGCGGCTTTCTTGCTCACAATCGCTGCGTACTCAAGTGCAGCAGCGACGACTTCGGGCTCTTCAGCACGTTCCTGCTTTACTGATGTGATCATGTGGCGGATGGGTTTGGGATCTGCTAATGATACTACTCCAATATTTAACTATGACAAGGACTACCCTATACCCATACCAATAGGGCAGGGTCTACCCTGCTTGAAAATAGTTTTGACCCGGGGAGGTGCTAAATAATGGGGAGATGGAAATATAAATTTATTTATTTTTTCTGTGATCTTATCTACGAGGGAAGAGAAGTGAAATATATTTTTTTGAAATTTAAACAAAGATGTCAGTAATTAAGTATTAATAGTTCTAAGCCCTAGGGAGCCTATAATGGTAGTGTCGCACAATATATCTTTCCGGTAATTAGCCTAGAGGGGCCCGGGTCTATATATAGGCTTTTAGTCATATGTCATAAGGATTAAAAATTACAGCTTTCTATTCCCCTCCAGGAGCTCTGAAAGTTATTTGGATGATACTTCCATCAGCTTCATTACTCCCCTAATTCACTTTTTTACAAAAAATAAAAAATCACACATTTTTTCTGTGTGATTCTTTTTTTTGTCTGATCTCAGCTATTCACCTATGGGTCTATATGGCTGATTGCCGATATCTATAAGTCGAGCGCCTGCACTTTGAAGCTCTGTTGGCGCACCTGCATCAACTCGGCTCAAGTTATGTATAAAAGCCTCCCAAAGTATGCCGATAAAGATGTTGTTCCAAAGATATGAAACTGGCGCTTTGAGATAATTAGTCCAAACATGTGTTACGCCGCTCCATGCGTACGAAAGATTGTTTTGGGTCGTAGGATCTTCAATAATTGCTTTCAAGTCGTATCCAAAGAAGCTTACAACTATAATCAAAATGATTGAAAGGATTATGTATTTAATCATGAACTCAGTATAGCAAAGTTAACTTAAAAATCAAGCAATATCTATAGATACAAGTCAAATGATAAAATTTGATGTCGCAACTAGTCTGTGCTTATATAGGATAAGAATACCTATATGAAATCTAAATCCGGTCCCCAAACTCAAGGCGTAGAGTCAAAAAAAAGGCGTCTTAGCGTTGATCTTGCTTCTGACTATTTCAATGAGTTGGACAATCTCTGTAAAATTTGTGGTTATAGCACAAATAATGAAGCGGTGAGAGCTATGATCGAGTTGCATTCGGAGCTGGCAGCCCAGGCAAAACTTGGATTCAGACCTGCAGTACAGCACGTAAAAAGTAAAGAGGTCATTGCGATGCATGGTAATTGCCTTTCTCTACTCGCACTTAGAACGGCATCTGATCAGAGCTAATGGATCAAGTCTGCATTCAGGATCTAAACTTTGAAACTCGATAACAAGTTGTTGTCGAGTTTTTTAATTTTCACTATATCTTCGGCAAATAAGCAGATGGGTCGAGGTACGCGGTCGTTGGTGCGGCGACTGTTTTGATGCCCGCGCATTTACTTGAGCCTAGTGATGACGAATCAACTATTTTAACTCCTGCTGAAGCGTAGATACCGAAATGTAAATGTGGACCGGTTGCGTAGCCGGTATTACCGCTGTATCCAATTGTATCGCCAGTTACGACAACATCGCCTGGCTTAACGGATACCGTAGAAAGATGTCCGTAGATTGATGTAAGACCGTTTGAGTGCCTGATGAGAACCCATTTACCATACTGACAACCGCTTTTGGTTCGTACGGCCTCTGTATCAACCACAGTACCAGAAAGAGCTGCCATGACTTTGGTGCCTACAGAAGCTCGAAAATCTATACCACCGTGACTTCCTGACGTATAAAGTCTTTTTGCCGCAACTGTTTTACCGAAATACTGCGTAATAGAAACACTCTCAAGTGGCCACAAAAGAACCCCTGATCGGGCACCTGGAATCGATGTTGGATCAATCGCCACCTTAAGCTGAGATTCGTATTCAAAGAGTTCTTTCTCGAACGCTTCCCTCTCTTTAACTTTTTCTGCAAGGAGAGTCTTGTACGTTGATTCCTTATTCTGTGTATCTTTCAACAATTTATCTTTTTCTTCTTTGTTTGATTGCACGACTTTCGTCTGGTCAGAGAGTGCAATTTTATATGACTCAAGCTTGGTTTTTTCACCAAGAGCTTCGTCGTGCTTAAGGCCTAGAATTTTATGCAAATCCTGGAGATCTGAAAGAGCATTTTTAATGCGGCTTTCAATTGTCTTGAGGGCATTAATGTAATCCCAAGTATCAGAAATACTCTTATTTCTTAAGAGCTCTTCTATAGCTGATTCTGACTCAGCCATATTCATACTACGAAGGTTTATGGCAACAGCTTTTGATGTTGATGCAATTTTTCGTTCGGTGTCGACAATGTCTTCTCCAAGCTCCTCAAGAGTCAGCGAAGTTTTTGAGATTTGGGTTGTTGTGAGCTTTAAATTCGCCTCAAGCTTTTTCTGTGTAATCTCGAGCGTAGAGAGTGCGCTTTTAAGTGTTTGAGCCTCCTTTGAAGTTGAGTTAAGAAGAGTTGAGTACTGATCAATCTGCTTTTGAATCTCCTCGATCTTCTGGCTGTTTTCCGAAATCTTAGATCGAATATCATCGATGTTTGCGGCAAAAAGATCTTTATTAAAAGAAAAACTGCCCGCAACAAGTACGGCACATATACCAAGTATGAGCCGGTATTTGTGTTTATTGAGGATTCGCATCAGCACATTTTTTAAGTGCCGTCTCGATTCGCTTGAGGGTAATTTCTTTTCCCAGGATATGTGCAAGAGTAAAAGGATTTGGTGATTTTTCTTTTCCGGAAAGCGCGAATCTAAGCGGCCACAAGACCTGTCCCCGACCTTCTGCCTCTGCATACGGCCAAAGGGCAGTCTTTACGTCTTCCTCACTCCACTTCTTGTCTGAAAGCTCAAATAGAACAGTTTTAACATGCTCGAGATGCTTGCGAGCAGATTCTAGATCCTTCTCCCCTTTCCACTTCAGTGACAGAGCATCGTAATCTGGTTCGCTAAAATAGAAATCTAAATCTCGCTCAATAATCATCTGATCAAGATCAGAATAGACCTCGATTCGTTCAAGAATAACCGGAGCGATTTTACCCAACATTTCATCAGAGATAACCCAGCCAAGATCCTTTACTCGTTCTGATGATTCTAGTTTCTCTTTGAGCGCTTTCATGAGTTCTGGTTTTGGTAGAAGCTTGAGGTGTTCTTTATTCATCCAACGAAGTTTTTCTTCATTGAATACTCCACCTGCCTTCTGAATCTTTGAGAGGTCAAAAGCGGCAACGAGGTCTTTGAATGCAAACACCTCCTGTTCCGTACCTGGATTCCAGCCTACGAGAGCAAGAAAGTTTATCATCGCTTGTGGAAGGAATCCCTCTTTTCTATATTCCAAAATATCTTTTGCACCATCGCGTTTGCCGAGCTTTTTGGTCTTATCGTTTCTTAGAATTGGTGGGAGTGTTGCAAACACGGGTGGCACAATATCAAGACCTTCATAGAGAGAAAGGAATTTTGGAGTACTAGAAATGAACTCATCCGCACGCATGATGTGAGTTACGCTCATCAAATGATCATCGATGATATGAGCAAAATTGTACGTTGGATAACCGTCTTTTTTGATCAAAATAAAGTCATCAAGAGCTTCTTCTCCTGCTTCAAGATCGCCACGAACTGCATCGTGCCACTTCATTCGTTTGATAGTAGGTGTCTTGAATCGAAGCGCCTTGGTGCCATCCCATTTCTCAAAGGTTGCAGGTCTATGAAGTCGATAAAGGAATGGACGCTTCTCGGCTTCTGCTTGTTTACGAAATGCTTCGAGCTCTTCAGCTGAATATGGATCAGGATACGCGAGGCCTTTATCTATAAGTTTTTGAGCAAACTTCTTGTAAGTATCAAGTCGTTCGGACTGAATACAGGAACCAAAAGGACCTGGCTTATCAGGACCAAAATCCCATTCGATTCCAAACCACTTCAATGATTCTTTGATGTGCTCTACTGAACCATCTACTTCTCGATCTGTGTCTGTATCCTCGATACGTAAAATGAATGTTCCGTCATTCTTTTTTGCCCAAAGATAAGCAAAAAGTGCAGTTCTAACGCTTCCGATATGCATAAAGCCGGTTGGGCTAGGAGCAAACCGGGTTACAACCTTTGATTTAGAAAATAAGGCTTTAATTTGGGCTAACATGAGCCGATTATAGCATTTCCAGGCTTACAGGTGAATATTGCCTATTTTTAGGAATGAGAGAGGCCTAGCTTGATGATTTCACGGGCAATAGTGGTAGCTGCATCCTTGTGGGCAAACGATTCAGTTCCCCTTTTCATAGCATCTGCCACACCTGGTTTTTCAACGATTCTGTCGATCTCTGACGCGAGAACATGAGGAGTAAGGTTGATTTCCTCGATCACCGAGCAGGCGCCACTTGCCGCGTATGCAAATGCGTTAGATGTTTGGTCGTGGCTGATTTCCTGCGGAATTGGAATGATTATTGACGGTACTTTCCAAAGAGCGATTTCAAATATGGTTGAACCTGCTCGAGAAATAATAACTGAAGATGTACCTGCCGCCATTCGCAGAGCAAGTGGATTTAAATATGCATATGGCATATAACGATGTCGATAGATCGTTTTACCCAAGATTACATCAGCTGTATGAGACATCTCCTCGATATTATCCTTTCCTGTTTGGTGGATGATGTAATACTTCTTTGCGAGATCAGTCAAAACCTCCATAACGCTTTCATTGATTCGTTGGGATCCTTGTGAGCCGCCGAGAATAAGAATTGTCGGTACAGGATCCTCTAGTTTCAAGTATTCCTTTGCACCCTCGTGAATTGCTTCAACAATATCCTTTCGTACAGGATTACCTGTAAAAGCGACACGCTCTGCAGGAAAATATGAAGCTGCAGTTTTATAGGAAACAGCAATACGCTTTGCAAATTTACCTGCCCAGAGATTAACGCGGCCTGGATGAGAATCTGACTCATGAATGATCACAGGAATACCTAGAATCTTTGCAGCAAACAAAACTGGAAAGCTCACATAGCCGCCCTTACCGAAGACAACATCAGGGTAAATTCGCCACACGCTTATGAGTGCGCTTATAACACCAATTCCAGTTTTAAAAAGATCAGTGAAATTTTTGAGTGAAAAGTAGCGACGAAGCTTACCTGCGTATGATTGCTCAAAAATTATTCCATTTTCAAACAGAGCACGTTTGTCGTACTGTGTTGGCGCCATGTAATAAAGAGTTGGATCAAGAAGTCTCTCCTCCTTTGAAATAGTTCGAATGGCTTGTGCAACAGCGATAATGGGATAAAAGTGGCCACCTGTTCCCCCGCCTGTAAGTAGAATTTTCATAACGGATTTATTCTAACACACGAATATTAGAGTATTTTCTGATCAAATTTGGCGAATTTGGAAATGTTGAGGAGGATACCTGATTCAGCAAGCACGAAAAGGAGCGCTGTTCCTCCCTGCGATACGAAAAGAAGTGGAATTCCCGAAAGAGGCAAAACACCCACCATGGCTCCAATGTTAATAAACGATTGGATCATGATAAATGTAATGATTCCAACTGCGAGAAGGCCACCGAATGTGTGATTTACTGCGCGGGCAACCTTGAGTCCTCTCATTGCAAAAAATACGTACAGAAGTATTAGTGCCGTGCTTCCCATAAATCCGAATTCTTCTGCTGCTACAGCAAAAATGGAATCTCCAACTGGCTCTGGCAGATAATTAAATTTTTGAATGCTTTGTCCGAAGCCTCGACCGGTAAAACCACCAGAACCGATTGCAATGAGTGATTGTTGAATCTGATATCCTGACCCTTGGCTCTGCGCGGCCGGATTAATAAAAGTCTGGATACGCGTCATGATATACGGTCGTGTAAAGGCAAGTATGGTAAGTCCAAGCATACCTATCAAAATAAGCGTGCCGATGTGACGCCACTTCCCTCCTCCAGCAATGTACATGGCAATAAGGGCAGATGAGATAACGACCAGTGTGTCTGTATCGGGCTGCAGAAGACAAAGTCCAGCCACAATCGCAAGCATTATCAAAAGAGGTAAAAAACCGTGTCTGAAATCATTAATCTTTTCTTTGGCCATTGAAAGCCAGGCGGCAAAGTAAATAACAGCGGCAATTTTAAGTACCTCGGAGACTTGAAATGATATTGAACCAATAAGAAGCCACCTGGTTGCTCCTCCGTGTGTAAGCCCAAGGCCAGGAATAAAAATAAGAAGGTTTAAAAATATCGCAAAAATAAAGAACCAAAAAGAAATTCGTCGCCAATAAAGATAATTTATTTGTGAGAATGCAAAAAGCGCTACAAGTCCTGGAATGAGCCCAAAAAATATCTGTTTGAACGCAATAGAGCTAAAGTGAGCTGAGTCTCGAGCTAAAAGTCCTAGTGAGGCAGACAAAAAGATAAGAAATCCCGCTCCAACGAGAAGCAGGACAGAAATTAGGAGTTGTCTGTCAATTTTCTGAGATCGCATGTCTACATCATACCAAGCGGCAGGCTAAATCAGAAGGATTACCTTATGCTTTCAGGTATCGAGACGGTGCTTGTAGAGCTTCCGAGGTACGTAAGTGTTGCCTCGATAAGCTTGCTGAGGTCTTCAAACCTTCCATCGTACGAGGAACCAAGGACCGATATGATAATTGGATGATCGATGCCTGCGTTCCATGCAACAACAACATTTCCTCCAGACAAATCAGTGAACCCTGTTTTAGATCCAAGAATATTTGGCACATTTAAAATCGCTTTGTTTGTATTAGTAGCAGGATGAGTTACAAGCTTTGAATCGATGTTGATTTTGTCAAAGGTGGTTGCTTCCAAAAGATGTGGATCGTTTTTAAGAATGTAGTCGACAAGTATTGCCATGTCTTTTGCAGAGCCGTAACCTCCAGAAAGCGCTGTGGTTAGATCAAGACCTGACTGATTAAGAAAGTATGTTTGAGTAAGTCCGATTTCTCGAGACTTTCTATTCATTTCATCAATAAAGCGAAGTTCAGGTGCGGAATTTATATCATCAGGAAGTTGGGACCCAGCAATTGAAGCAATAGCTCTCATGCCATCGTTTGATGAAACAACAAGACTGTAATCAATAAGTTTTCTGATATTCCACTGTTCACTTGGATATAGTCCAGAGTCTCCTTCTTCTCGCAGATCGTCTGAGGTAATTGTAACGAGAGTATATTCCGGAACCAGAGCGGCAGCGGTAAGTGCTGACATGAGCTTTGTAAGAGACGCAAGTGGCCACTGAAGCTCAGGATCCTTTTCATAGAGCGCTCTACCTTCTGCAGTGTCGTATACGTATGCTGCCTTTGCTTCGAGTTCTACCTCAGGAAAGTAAGCCACTCGTGTGGTGGTAGCAACAGGAGTAATGGTCTGACTGACTTCTTTTGGAGAGTTTGGTGCAATCCACCAAAAAAGCAGCGCGACTCCAAGCGCCAAGAGAGTGAGCTCTCCATATGCAATAATTTTTGGTTTCATATTTTAAACTTGTGGGTTCTTTGATTCTTCCTCTGACTTTGATGCTTCTTCAGCAAATGCCTTCAATTCCTCCTTTACTTTCAAATACTCAGGCAAATCATCAATCTTTGCAATACCAAGATGTGCCAAAAGATCGATTGAAGGTTTATATGTATATCCCCTGCCCAATCCTTCTTTTTCTGAAACACGCTCGATAAGTCCTCGGATAAGAAGGTTTCGGATAATGAAAGATGAATTTACACCACGAATATAGTCGATATCAGATCGCTTTACGGGACTCTTGTATAAAATAATTGAAAGAGTTTCAAGGCCTGCTTTTCCTAGATCACGAACAAGTTCCTCTTTTGTTTGTTTTTCTATGAGATTGCTTACTTCTGGCGCGGTTCGCATCTCAAGCTCGTCACCGTTTTGCATTACGCGTAGGCCGCGCTTGGCAAGGCTCTGTTCAAGGTCGGAAACAGCTGTCTCAAGATCACCTAGAGAGCATTCAAGCGCGGCCGATACCTTTTTCTTTGAAATTGGCTCACCCTTCCAAAAAAGAAGTGCCTCAAGTTTAGATTCGAGATTCATAGCGGTTATTATAGCAAACTAGCAAAAAGTGCACGGAGGGCTGGTTCATGCTTTACGGCATGAGCTGATCCATAGACCACAAAGAGTGAATTATGTTTTTTGAGCCCCTCCTTAATTCGTCTAAAGATATAGATATCCCTAAAATTACTTGAGAGTGAAGAAATTTCATTTGTAGGTTGCAAGACTCTGTTGTCCCACGGGATTGGGTCAACAAGCTTGCGATAAAACTTTGGATCATCGAGTTTAAATCCGTTGATAATCTCATGAGTAAAATTATGGATATCTTTTTCATTCCAGCCAGTATCTTTTTTAAACCGAGTGATGGTTGGCATTATGTACTCCTTACATTTCTCTATGGCTGGATTTTCCTGAGTACGTAAGTACTGATCGACCATTCGAAAAACATAAAATGAAAAAATATCCCTTTTTGAAAAGCCTTTGTTTAAAATATATGCGATTTCCTCGTCTGCCGGCGGCTCCGGAGATTCAAAAGCAATGCCAGCATCTACCGCAAGTTTAAGCGTGAAATGTCCTTCCCCATCCAACTTAGTCTCTTCAAGCGATTTTATCTTTTCCTCTCGTATTACTTTATCCTTGTTCTGATTTACGTATGTATAGCCTTCTACATAAACGATGTCAGGTTTTGCTTGAACAAATTCACCATGAAGATCTCTAAACATTATGTCTCGAGGGTCATTTGTATGCGTGCTACCAAAATATGTGAGGCTCTTCTTGCCCGTCTTAAGTGTGTAGACGTAGGTTCGCTGATCGGGATCGTGTGCGAAGGGGTGGTTTTTGTATCCTTCGTTTGAAAGGATGAGATGTTCGAGTTCGGTCGATTTCATTCAGTGTGTGCTTCCTTATTGATAACGCGGTACTCCAAGCTCTGCCTCTGTTTCCATGCTGATGTCTTCGAAATGCTTTTCCTGGGAGACATTTATAACTCCTTGCTTTACGAGTTCTAGCATTGCAAGAAACGAGACGATGATATGTACGCGTTCTCCTTTTCCTGCAGATGAAAATTCTCTAAAGCTCATGCGGAGATTAGAGCTGATTCGATCGGTGAGGCTTGAGATCATTTCTTCGAGGCTTATAACTTTGTCTACAACCACCTTTGGAAGAAATTCTCGCTTTGGAATATTTGCAAGAACCCGACCAGCGGCTGCAAAAATATTAGCAATGATCATGTCCTCATCAGGTGAAAACACCGGATCAAGCTTTCGCTCCCCTCGAGCAAATAGGAAATCCTTACCAAACATCGGTTTAAGTTTCTGTGAGAGGTCTCGCATTCTTTCGTAGATTTTTAGACGCAGCTGAAGGTCATCAATAGATGCCTGTTCCTCGGTTGTGAGATTAAGTGTCGGTAGAAGTGACTTGGATTTAATTAAAAGTAGCGTCGAAGCAATAAGAATAAACTGCGCGCTATCAGATACGGGAAATTCTGAAAGATTCTTTACGTACGAAATATAGTCATCAGCAACCTTTGAAAGAGATACGTCATTTACAAAAAGCTTCCTCTTTTCAATAAGATCAAGGAGGAGATCGAGGGGTCCTTCAAAGTGTGCCTGCTTTACGGTAAACGACATGATTTCAAATTATACCGAAAATAAAAAAATCGTGCTTTTGAAAACACGATTTGATGAAATAGGGCGCTTGTTTTAACGCTCGCAATCTTTGATTGTGTCGAGCATCACTCGCTCAATGTAGAGAAGCTCGGAGTGTACGGCCAGAGGTGCCCCAAGCATACACGATCGCACACACTCAGGAATTTTCGTAAAGTGAAGCAGGTTATTTTGAAGGTGGACCTTGTAGATATACTCCAAAGGATTCACACTTGACCGGTATCTGACAGAAACTGCCGTCATGTCCGGGTTCGTTGTGATGACAAAAAGGTTACTCCCGGTAGTGCCTTCAAGTTTGCTCTGCGTATGATTCTTTACAAGGGCAACAAATATTGCCCTGGGAACCGATATTTTTGGTCTCATAGAAGGATCAGTGTTCAACTGTTTGTGATACTAGAACACTTTCCTGGAATGTCAATTATGCGTGATGGCACAATAAAAGCCGCCTTATGGGTGGCTTTTACGTATCTATGGATTAAGCCTTTTTACGTCCCTAGGAAGGTATGTTGCTTCCCTAACGTTTGGAAGGTCGAGGAGCTTCATAATAAGGCGTCCTGGGCCAATTCCTGCCCCACCGTGAGGAGGACAACCGTACCTAAAGAAGTTCAAGTAGTCCTTGAGTGACTCCAGGCTCATTCCTTTATCGAGGGCTTGTTTTTCAAGTATTTCGATGCGATGTTCTCTTTGTGCGAGAGTAGTAATTTCAATACCCCTGAAAAGAAGGTCTGCTCTACGTGATCGATTGTTATCCTCTGGATGCCTCATGTGATAGAAAGCGCTCTTTGATTTGTGGTAGTCAGTCACGAACATAAATTCATGCTTATACTTTTCCATTGAATATTCACATGCCGCTCGCTCTTCTTCTGGAGAAAGATCGTGATCTTCGCCTGATTCCATGCCCCTTTCCTTAAGAATTTTTTTAAGTTCAACAATAGGAACTCTTGGAAACGGCCTCGATGGAACGGTGATGTTGAGTTCTGGAAACTGCTTCTTTACTTCCTCAAATCCAGCAACAATCATGCCTTCTTCAGCATCCATAACGTCATGGTGAGACTCAATGTATGAAAGCTCAAAGTCCCAACCGGTAAACTCTGTGAGATGTCGTGTCGTAAATGATTCTTCTGCGCGAAATACTGGGGCAACCATAAACACTTTTTCAAATCCTGCGGCCTGTGCCATTTGCTTGTAGAACTGAGGAGATTGAGCAAGATATGCCTTTCGATCAAAGTATTTTACCTCGAACACTTCTGCTCCAGTTTCAGATGGTGTGTTCATGAATGATGGTGGGTATATCTGGATATATTTGTTCTCGTCCCAGTACTTTCGAAAACCTTTCTCTAGTGCTGTCCAAACCTTAAAAATCTTTGTTTTCTCAGGCTTTCGGAGGTCAATCCAGCGATAATCAAATCGAACCGGTGCCTCGCTCTCCTCTCCACCCTTGAGGGTAACTACTGGTATTGGAAGTTCTGGTGCTGCAACTGATAGAACCTCAATTCCTGTTACCTCAATTTCAACTCCGCCAGGAGCTTGATCTGCCTTCTTTGCAAGACCTGTCATTTTGATAACAGATTCTGTTGAAAGCTTTTTTGCTATTTCGAATGCAGGAGAATCCTTCATCACAACTCCCTGAATCGTTCCTTCAATGTCGCGGAGAACAATGAAAGCGATTTTCGATTGTGCACGAAGCGCCTGGACGAAACCACGGACGGTTACTTCGTGACCCGCCAGCGCAAGTACTGCGTTTGTGTGTATTGCTTTTTTCATAATGTTTTAATAATCGTCGGAGCAAATAAAAAGCGCCCCTCCAAATTTAACGCTGTTAAATTCGCAGGGGCGATTTCATCGCGGTGCCACCCTGGTTTCGTCTTAATTTACCGCATCAGGCGGCATCTGGAGGATTCTACTTTGGCTGTTTTAAGGCCATTTCTTCCCTCGCCTCGCCGGTGTCAGCCGGGTCGTTGGATAGGATTACTTTAGCAGAGAATCTAAGGTATCTATATATTGACAATTAGTATATATGTTGTATATTTGTCAAATGAACTCGTTCTTTCTTCGTTGGGTGCTTTGGTCACTGGTTACCTTTTTGTCCAGTTACGGATTCACGCAGATTGACCTGTGGATCAATGACTGGATTCCGGCTGTAAGCGATCAGGTAATCGCAAGCAATAACTTCTTGAGTCATACCTGGTTTGCAGCGATCTACCTGAAAAAAAGGCTACTTTGGACCATTATTACTCTGGTTTTATCGATAGTTGCCGGTTTCAGTTTTGCTTACCGGGATATGATTTACAAAAACCGTTAGCATGTCGCCAGTCTGTATTACGCAGACTGGTTTTTTTATTTACAACTTCTGCTTCTCCCACAAAGTGTAGAATCTTCCTTGTTTCTTATAAAGTTCATCGAATGATCCTTGCTCTATAATTTTACCGTCCTCAATCATAAGAATCTTATCCATTTCTTTAATTGTTGTTAGACGGTGAGCAATGACGATTGCGGTTACTGCCTGGAAGAATTGATGAAGCGAATCCTGAATATTTTCTTCGGATTCAACATCGAGGTGCGATGTGGCTTCGTCGAGTAGCAAAATCTCCGGTTCCTTAAACACAGCACGTGCAAGTCCTATTCTCTGTTTTTCTCCGCCCGAAAGCTTTACACCTTTTTCACCGATTAAGGTATTTACTCCTAGTTTGAGTTTCTTTGCAAAATCATCGACATGAGCGATAGTTATCGCCTTTAAGAGTAGAGCATCGTTTGTGGCATTCTCGTGATTAGAAATAGTTATATTTTCCTTGAGTGACAAATTGAAAACTTCTGTATCTTGAAGCACTACAGCGGTATGTCTGAAGTAATCGATCTTGCTAATTGTTTTGAGCGGTATGCCATCAACCAAAATATCACCTGTGTAGTTTTCTCTTTCCTTCAACAATAATTTGAAAAGAGTTGATTTCCCAGCACCTGAAAGCCCTACGACACCGATCTTTTCACCGCGGTTTATAACGAACGATACATCATCAAGAACCTTGCTTTCGCCGTATGAGAAAGATACATTCTTGATCTCTATAGTCTTCCAATTTGCTGGAAAAGATACTTTTCCCTCCTCTGTATCTATATTTGGTCTTGTTTCTAGGAGTTCTAGCATGCGGCCCACTGCTTGTTTTTGGGTGTTAAAAGTCTGGGAAAGTTCGGCGATGCGAGACATGCTTCCTAGTACGTTAGAAAAATATGAGTAGAAAAGGACAACGAACCCAAGTTCGTATCTGCCCTGCGTAATCCCGATTCCGATGTACGAAATCATTGCCAGTCTGAAGAAATGACCCATGAAATTTTTCACCATGCCGCTAGTCTGAAACCAAAAAATTCTTTTATTAGCTAATGCATCTAGTTCGCCCAAATATTTGGTCAGTCTATTAGTGAGAGGAACTACCATGGACATAACCTTAACCGTTCTTACATTGCTTACGGATTCATGTATAACTCCAGATACATCCTCGTCTTTAAGGTGTTCCTGTCTTTGGACTTGCGTAGCCTTTGAATTGAATTTGAATGAGACAAAGAGATAAATGGCAAAGAATATGCACGTAAGTATGGTAATCGTCCTATCGAACCGTGACATTACAATTAAAATACCTATAACGCTTACGGAAATCTCTATAAGTGAAAAATACCACATGCGGATAAGTTGGTTGACTCCTTCCGCTCCCCTGTTTATTCGTTTGACTTTGCTTCCCGTATTTTCTAGCTCATGCCACTCAATATCAAGCATGAATGCGTGCTTGTAGACCCTAGATTCAGTTTCGAGCGCAACTTTTTTGGCTGCTCTCACGCCTGTCATATTGCCTATGTAAGAGAGGCCAAAGTACGCGAGTATCGCAAGGCCAAGTTTTGTGATGATGATCCAAAATTCATACAGTGACTCCCCGCTCGTGTAATTTCCAAAGAATGTGGCGATTGAAGCCAATGCGTAGGCATTATAAAGCCAGGTAAGTTCTGCGGCCCCACGTAATACAGTTGTGATTATGAATGTCCATTTATAAGGCCGAACAAACTTCAAAAGATATTTAAAGATGACTATGGAAGAATAGTTTGTCTCGTTATTCATGCAGGGTTTTGTTACGCGACTAATTATCGCTTGTCGGAATAGTAAAGCAAGGGACAACGTGCTGGTGCAAGCGTCAATTGGTGTGCTATACTTGTAGTACAAGACAGAGCCAAAGAAAAACCGCGAGAATCATCTCGCGGTTTTTTTATTTGGACTAGTTAAGTGTCACCCCAACATTCCTCTTAACTACCTCCATCTTCTTGTTCGCTACTTTGTTAGCAGCCTTTGCTCCCTTTGCGAGGATTTTGATTACCTTTGAGCGATTCTGGGCAAGTTTTTCGCGGCGCTCACGCATAGGAGCGATGTAGGCCTGAACATCCTTTGAAAGAGCCTCCTTGAGGTCCTTATACTTCCCTGCCTTCTCAGCATAAAGTCGATCAAGATACTCTTTGTCGCGGAACAGTTCATGAATAGCACGAACATTCGTAGGCACACCTCCCGATGAGTCAGTCACAATAGACATAACAGCCTTCTGAATTTCTTCATCAGTAGCAAAAAGACTTATGGTATTGCCATAGCTTTTTGACATCTTGCGACCATCGGTTCCTGGAACGATTTTTACATTCTCAACAATCTGCTCTGTTGGAAGTTTAAACGTCTCACCGAACAATCGATTAAACTTTTCTGCAGTATCGCGAGCGTATTCAACATGCTGCTTTTGATCCTGGCCTACAGGCACGATATCAGGGCTATAAAGCAAGATATCTGCGGCCATAAGCATCGGATAGTTAAAAGTTCCGACAGAGATTTCTTTGTCTTTCGCTTCAGCATCCTTGTATGCATGAGCGCGCATGAGGTATGGCATGGTCGTGATCGTGTCGAAAATCCACGCGAGCTCGGTATGAGCCGTAACATCAGATTGCTTAAAGAGAACGCACTTTTTTGGATTAAGTCCGATTGCCAAGTAATCAAGAGCAAGATCAATGATGTTTTCTCGCATCACCTTGCCGTCTTGAATAAAGTTGAGGGCATGATAGTCAGCAATCATGATGTAGCACTCAAACTGCCCAGAGTTGAGATTGTCCACAAACTGCTTCATAGCACCGAAATAGTTACCGATATGAGGGCGGCCGGTAGGCTTTACCCCCGAGAGAAGTATCTTTTTTTCCATGCCAAAATAGTATCAGAAATATAGGTTTTGCTCCACTACAACCCGCGTACGCATACTTTTAGTTTACTTTCGCTACAGGAATAGTGCTTACTGGAGCAGTAGACTTCCTAAACTTGTTAAATCCTAACAATCCGCAGGTAAGGAGAAAGAGTGCAAATGTATAGATAAGATCCCCTGTTCCACCTATTTCTGATGTTCCAGAAAGTGATGTGTAAGCAAAATACGAGTCAGCAGCAAACATACCGGTAAGTCCTGCGAGTATGAACACAATTTCAGTTTTATAAAGACCTCCAAGGTATCTAAACGAAAGACCAGCAACCACAGCTGCAACCGCAAGGCTTACCGCGTCCCCTATTGGATACGCGACATTAAATATCGATTGCAAGAGCGCGTCCTTGTTTGCGATCACTGTCTCTACGCTTGGTTGTGGAACTGAGATGAGAACATAGTATGCAAGTATAAAAACGATTATAGGTGTCACAACAGCAAAAACTCTGCCGGAGGTAAACTTTAGGCTGAGGCGGATTCCTGTCGTAAGTGACAAATAAATGGTACCGATGGTGTAAAGAAACACACTGGGTGCGAAAAACCAATCAGGAAGTGAGGCATTTTGTATTCCTGGAATTGCTGCATAGTACACCCACGCAATTTTTCCAAATCCCCACATGAAAAGTCCAAGACCTAAAAATAGAATTGCTTTGCCGAGTATGGTTGATAGTCCTCCCCACTCTTGATATCCACGAATAGCAGCAATGCCTCCCAAAAAAGGCATGAGAGCATAGAGAAACGCAAATAAATAATTGAGTCTACTGTCATCTAGTCCAACCGAGAAGAGATAGCCCCAGAATATGAGTAGAGCTAACAAAAAAACTATACAAGACTTCTGATAGGCGTTAAGGCGCGACATACGTATAGAGTACGGCGTTTGTTTCAATGCGTCAAAGGACAACTTTTACCTAAAAATACGAAACGAGTTTGGCGATATCTACTTTCTCTTGAGTTCCCTTCTCGAGATTTTTAACAATTGCCATACCTGTCTTGGCTTCATCTGAGCCATACATAATTGCGTACTTTATTCCTTTGTCGCCTGCGTATGAGAGCTGCTTTTTAAGATCCGCAGTTTCAAAATAGAGAATTGTGTTTATAGATGCTGCACGAAGCTCTGATGCAAGCTTGAGATATTCACCCACGAGTTTATCGTCGAAGTTAACAATAAGGACCTGTGCTGTCGTCTTTATATTAGGTATGAGTTTTAGTTCTTCGAGTGCTGAAAAGAGTCGATCGAGACCGATTGAGATGCCGACCGCTGGAACAGGTTTGTTTGAAAAGATTCCAACGAGGTTGTCGTATCGTCCACCTGCGCAAATGCTGCCAAAGCCAGCAATTGAAGTGAGGTTTGCCTCAAATATCATGCCGGTGTAGTAATCAAGGCCGCGAGCGATAGAAAAGTCGATTACAAACTTTGTTTCAGGGCTCTGTTCGTAAGCGTACTCAATGATGGTTGCTAGTTTTCGAAGAGGTTCCTTGATTGCTGGGAAAGATTCTGCAACACCGCCAAAATCTACCTGATTTCGAATGCCGTCGATGCTTGTAGATGCGAATCGGACGATTTCTCCTGCAGCTGCGCCCGTAATTCCCGCCTTTTCTAGCTCATCTGCTACAGCTTCCCTGCCAATCTTGTCTATTTTGTCTACAATTCTTGTAGCCAGGAGTTGCTCGTCTTGAGTAAGTTTTAGTGAAGTATAAAAAGCAGCGATGATTTCGCGAGAATTTATGCGAACAACAAAATCCTTGATACCAAGGTTTGAAAGTGTCTTTGCGACGAGAGCGAGTGCTTCGGCATCAGCCAAAGGTGAAGTAGAGCCAACAATGTCAGCATCACACTGATAGAACTCACGGTACCTGCCCTTCTGAGTATTATCTGCACGCCACACAGGGCTTATCTGATAGCGCTTGAATGGTTTTTTGAGCTCACCGTTTTGAGCAATCACACGAGCTAGAGGGATGGTGAGATCATAGCGCATCGCAACATCTCGATCACCGTTGTCTTTGAAGCGGTACATGAGCTTGTCGCCTTCGTCACCATATTTACCCACAAGAGTTTCTGCATATTCAAGAACCGGAGTTTCAAGCGGCTCAAAACCAAACGTCTCATATGACGCCTTGATAGTTTCGATCATCTTTTGCCGAGGGATCTGTGTCTCTGGGAGGAAATCTCGAAAACCTTTTAAGTTTTTGGGCTCTATTTTTGCCATGTATCTAGTCTAGCAAAATATGGGTTTTTAGGCGATTTTTTGTGGAAGGGCTACACATGGAGGTGGTTTGACTTTATTGGGCAAAGTACTAGTCTGTTTGTTGAAGGTACCTTTATATCCCAATACTCAACAACGAAGGATACTATGCACTCAGATAGTGTTGCTGGAATCGCTCCAGCCTCAGTACAGACATACTCCACTCAGTATCCGCACATACCTGTGGATAAGGATGGAGTTTTGCTTTTTAACCCCAAGCGGGTGAAATACTTTCACCTCAATCCTCGAAAGACATTTCGTAGCATCGCCAAGCTTGCGCTCGCTATTAAAACCACTGGAAAGCAGCTCAAGCCAGGCACGGTTCGCATTATTAATGACCCGCAGTATGACTGCGAGTTAATTGACGGAGAGCGTCGAATTCGTGCAGTCAAAATGCTTCACGAGGAAGATCCGAGTTGGCTCTTTCGTGCATTCGTAGACTCGGATGTTACAGATGTTCGCACTCAGTTCTTGCATTCATACGCCGCTAATTTTGGTCATGAAGCACATGACTGTTTGGAAACAGCTGTAGCAATCAAGCAGTGTGCAGAATTCGGATTAACTCTGGAAGAAATCGGAAGGCTTTCTGGAGGCAAAACTGGAGCATGGGCAAGTCAGCAGCTCAATCTGCTCAAGCTTGATCCACGAGTTCAAAAGATGCTCGTATCAGGTGAAACAGATGATGAGGACGGAGCTTCTAAGATGACACCGACTCTCGCACAAAAGCTCGTGAGGCTTGATCACGAAACGCAGTATCGAGCTGCACTTGAGATCACTGAAAAGAAAATGACGCACACTCAGGCCAGGCGTTATGTTTTCCAGGTAGGTCGTGCACTGGGCAAGCCTATGGCGATTGGTCAAAGTAAGAGAAACAGTAGTTTTCAAACTCTGCTTACGTTTACTCAGGCAACTGCAGATAGCCTTGGTATTTATAACGACCTGTCTCCGGCTGAGTTGGATCAGCTCTTTGGTAACCAGCCAACACCGCAACTCAAACTCCTCAAGCTCCGGATTAAAAATCTTGTGCAGGATCTTGAGTTGCTCAAGACGGCTGTACAGAAGTATGCAGGATAAATTTCAAAGCTCGCGTATTTGTACGTGAGCTTTTTTCATAAAAAAAGCCGCAATTGCGGCTGTGTGACTAAGCTCGGCGGATGCCAAACTGTTCCTCTTGGTTTCTTATCATAGAAAAAATATCCTCCCGGCGGACAAGCTCCGGACACTCTGCGCGCATATGCTGGAGGAGTATATGTCTTGCTCTTGCAACTCGACTTTTGACAGTGCCAATTTGAATTTCAAGTGCCTCACCAGCCTGTTCATAGGTCATGTGCTCTTCTAAAATAAGTCCCAGGGCTTCTCTGTGTATTGATGTGAGTCTCCTCATGCATCTCTCTACGAGTCGCTCGAACTCAGCTATCACAGTGACTTGGTTGGGTCCCAAAGCATTGCAGGCCAGAATATCTGAAAACTGTGTATCGTTCCCATCACCCATTGGAGCATCTATCGAAAGCGTTTTATCTACCCTTCTGCGTCTCAGATAATGGTATCTGTTCTTGGATAGATTTGCCGTAATCCTGTGCAGCCATGTTGCAAGGGAGCTGTCTCCCCGAAATACTGTCAGACCACGGTGAGCTCTGATGAATGCTTCCTGAACAATGTCCTCGGCTTCTGTAGCATTGTGAATCATTGCAGTCGCAAGTCCGAGTAATCGGGGTCTGTAACAACTGACGATTTCCTCAAAGGCGCGTGGATCTCCGCTCCTGTGACGTCGGATAAGCTCAACTCCCCGAAGCGCCTCTTCCTGAGCCTGTGTGGAAACGGGTATTCTGTGTTCTTTAACTGTAGAAAGCATAAAGCTTACAAGTTGAAGTTGGGGTGTAACAAAGGGCTGTTTAGGGTAAAAATTAGCACTGAGGGAGGTAAAAGACAAGTAAATTCTGATTAAAAATTTATTAACTTGTCGTCAATGCTGCTTGAATATACTCGTGTAATTTTTCAACGGTTTCGTTTGTCGTTCCGCTATTGTCAATGGTTATATAGTTATTAGTGCTTACCATTGGATTGTACTGCCTGGATGTATCTAGACTATCTCTCTCTTCAAGCATTGCCATAACTTCGTGTGACACAGCAAGTACACCCAATTTCCTATAGTCATTTAGTCTTCTTTCTGTACGTGTTTCGATACTGCTTGTAATTTGAAATCTGCGATCTGCGTCTATCATAATTGAGTCTCCAACATTTCTTCCATCTGCAATAACATGATCATGAGCAGATATAATTGACTCAGAAATATTTTGGAGTTTAGAAAAGAAAATTGGGTTCCGGGATAATGTTGCGGTGAGTAAGCTATTATCCTGTCCAAAAAGTTCTACAGAAATTTTTTTTGAGTTATGCATGATAAAAGCAAATCTTCCATCCCAATTGTATGTCCAGTTAAGGCTATAAAACTCACTTTCAAACTCATAAATGTCTTTAAAGATTCTTTTATTCAAGGAGTAAGCTGCAAATCGGAAAATCAGCCCAACGTCAACATAATACATATTATATTTTGTAGCATATAGCCTGCATATTGTTCCTTTACCTGAGGCGGCAAGTCCATTTACAGCAACGTGCAATCGATTACCTTTTTTCATACAACTACAATTATTATGATGGGTTAATGCTGTGATCCCACTCTTTGGATTTAGCCAACAAATTCTTATGTGCGATTGTGCCTAGATTCGGCGAAACTACAGGTTTTGTCTTGGTCAACTTGAACCCGTGAGATATGAATGCTCCTACTTTTCTGGGACTATTTGTAGCCAATTCAAACAAATGACCTTCATTAAAACCAAGAGCCTTAAGTATAAGTATTGCCTCAGTAAAAGTTCGTTGGTCTAAACCGTCCTGGTGTTGATAAAATAATTTCGCGGCAGAAACTGTGTCTATATTTAATTCATCCATTAGTTGTTGGTTTGCCATTTTATACTCCGTCCAACCTCTTCCATCATGTCCAGGTATATTAATTATGATTCCTGAACCGTTCTCTACACATAGCTTCATAGCGATTTCGTATTGCTGCCTGCAGTCACATGTGGTGTCTCCAAACAATTGCCCAGAGATGCAACCTGAATCAAGTCGAACAAGAACACTTTTCTGCTTTAAAATATTACTTATGTTCGGATATACAAGTATGTGGTGAGTTCCCCAACGTCCCCCTATTACCTGCGCTGGGATTGATAAGAATTTTCCCTCTCTCGTAATTATTGGTCCCGGCACTCCAAATGCTATGAAGACGTTTTCACCGTTATGTGTGACTTCTACAAACTGATATTTTAGTGAGTCGTCAAAAAGTCTGTGCGCATATTCCTCATGTGATTCATTTTTATCCCTTTTTACTTGGGGTATATATTTTTTTCGAACTAACTTACTATTGATCGCCAATGCCAGATGCTCCTCAAGAGGAGTTTCGATTTTTTTAAAGAGTAGGCTCAAATCATGTGCACTTTTTTGCATTTAAGTTGTTTTGTTAGGTCTTTATAGTTTGTCGTACTAAAACTAGCAATTGCATATTTTGAGTCAATTAAATAATGCGTAATCATTTTCTAGGTTAATTAACAGATACTAATTGTTGGTATTAGTTGACAACTAAATAAGGGCTATATACTATCAAAGTACGAGAAATTGTTTGTTGTTATAAACAGATAACACATGATTAAAGAAGAACTTGTAAAATTTGGTCTGTCAAACAAGGAAGCTCAGGTTTACTTATCCCTACTTGAGCTTGGAACCACTCCGGTCAGTTTGGTTGCAAAAAAAGCGAGCATAAATAGAAGCACCACGTATGTAATTCTTGATCAACTCAGCAAAAGTGGTTTAGTAAGTATTGCTGAGGAATCTGGAGTTAAACTTTATACTGCCGCAGCCCCAGATAGATTAATCCAAATTGCTGAATCGGCGGTTCGAAAGTATAGCGATCTGGCCACAGTTGCACGACGTATTCAACCTGAACTTAAATCATTGTATGTTGGTGTGGGTCCAAAGCCAAAAGTACAGTTCTATGAAGGGCTAGAAGGAATTAGATCTGTGCTGGAGGATACGCTTACCTCAAGGGAAACGATACGATCCCTTGCATCAATTGTGAATTTGCACGCGATACTACCAGATTATTTTCCTGATTACTATCAGCGAAGAACGCAAAAAGGAATTTCCGTTAAAGCAATTTTTCCGGACACGGAGCTTGCTGTTCGTCGGGTACTGAGAGACAACGAAGAGGCGCGTGAGTCGTATTTGGTGCCATCAGACAAATTCGGTTTTACGCCTGAGATTAATATCTATGATGACAAAATAGTTTTCTTATCATTAGTAGAAAAATTTGCTGTTATCATTCAAAGTATTGAGCTTGCTGATGCGCTTAAAAAAACATTTGATTTATCCTACTCGGAGGCAAGACGCCTACAAAGCATTAGGAACAAAAAATTAGGTAAAAAAAGAATTAGTTCTAAAAAATCTCCGGCACCTCCACAATAAACCTACTTCCCTTCCCATCTCCTTCTGATTCAGCCCAGATACGGCCATTGTGCCCCTGTACAATCTCTTTTGCAAGGTAAAGTCCCAATCCTGTGCCGTGGATGTTCACATCGCTTGCGTGTGGCGCTCGTACAAACTTCTGAAAGAGCTTTGGCAGTACTTCGGGCCTGATTCCTACTCCTGTATCTACAACTGTCATTCGTATGAGATGCTGCGCGGTATCCTTTTCAAGCGTTGCAGTGATTGATCCTGCGGGAGTGTACTTGATCGAGTTGTCGATAACGTTCATGATCACCTGCTTGAACTTATCAATATCCACATTGGCGTAATAGGTCTCGTTTATGTCAAAAACCACCTTTGAGGCCAAGTGTCTCTCGTCAAAATTAGGCTGAAGCTCGATCATCACCTCGTTGAGCATGACCTTGAGATCAACCTTCATAGGGCTGTAGTTCATGGTGCCGAGCTCGATGCGTGAGACGTTGAGATAATCCTCAACAATGCGAATCTGGGTGTTGATCGACGTAAAGATTGTTTCGACAGATTCTTTAATCTTCTTTGGCACCGGACCCATGTCACCGTCGAGAATAAGCGATGCGTTACCACGAATAGCCGTGAGAGGGCTTCGGAGCTGGTGTGTAGCAAACGAAATGAACTCGGTCTTCTGTTGATCGAGGTACTTGAGCTTGGTATTAGCAGTCGAAAGGTCGGTGTTAAGCCTCTGGAGCTGGGATGTAAGCATCTGAAGGTGCTCGCGAGTCTTTATCTCCTTCTTAACATTTCGGATAAGGATGTAACCGAAAATAATAGAAAGAAGTGCGGTGAGAACATTCAATACCTGGCTTGTAATGTTACTGAGGAAGAAATACTGCGAAGAAATCAGGATAACAAGAGCGATCACAAGCGCCTGTGCGCTCAAGACTTTGATCTGGAAGGCCTTAAACTTCACAATGAGATACGCCAGGAAGCCCAAAAACAAAGGCATTCCGAAGAGTCCATACATCTCATATGTGTAATTGAGAGTTCTTTCAGAAATATAACCTGTCGCAAAAAATACGATTATAAAGCCAATCATTCCAGACAAAATGACGGCGATCTGGCTTCGTGATCCTTTGTCGGCACGGAAATAGCGATAAATTCCAAAGATAATCACATATGCGGCAATGATCACCTTGAGATAGAACGTGTATTCAATATAGTACGTGTTTTCAAGTGCAGTACATTCCTGCAAATCAAATCCATTGAGATAAAACGTTGTAGAAGAAAATATGACGACAGGTGCAAAAATTGCTGCAAAAAACATTTTCCTGCCAAACGACACATCCTGCTTGCAGCAGAACACGTCAATAAAGTAGAGGCAAAGCAAGAAAAGAAGAACACTGAATATCTCGATGTTAGACCACGCGAACATGACAATACTTGCGTGGTCGTAGTTGAGCCAAATAAGAAGGTCGAGAGTAGACCAGACAGCAAACGTGATTGTTATAGCAAGAAGTATCTTGCTTAGAAGTGTTCGGCTCTTATAGAAAATAAAGAAACCAAGCAGAAGTCCTACGAGCGCAGTTGGAATATGAGAGTAGTACAAGATACTTGTGTAGCTTTCTACAAATTGCCTGCAATATTCGATATTGGCCGGTAAGTTAAAATCCATAACTATTTCTCTAAGTATATAGCAACTTCTTGTTTTAGGGATTCTGGATATGAAAGCCAGCTTTTCTGGTGTTCATGCTCAATAGGCAAAAGCGGAAAAATAAGCGGCTTTACCCCAAACATCTTCTCAAGCTTCTTGAAGCTCGGCAAAATCTTTTCCAAAACAAACTTTGTTTCCTCCTTGTCGTGACTGAGGAAGTTTTCAAAAAGTACTCCGTGACTTACAAAAAGCGCCAAATAGTACAAATAGTAGTCTTCCCCATTTTGGCGGCTCTTGTTAAACCATTCAAAAAAATTGAGGATTTTCCCTTGGACCTCAGGCTTTTCCTTGAAAAGGAGCTTGTGATGGAAATCGATGAACTTCTCGCCCCACACTGTACTGATCTCGTCAAATTTCTTGCCCTCAGCTTCATTAAAATCAATTACCTTCATACCGTCCCTTCGGTGTACGCTGTGCGGGCAAAAATGCATGTTGCAAAGATAATATTTGGTCTCATTTTTTGCCACAAACTTGTCAGGATATTCAAGAAGCACTGATTCAAGCTTCAGATCCTCAGCAAGGCCCAAAAAATATGAAAGCTCGAGGTTCGGAGTGATTACACTTCTGCAGAAGAACGCTTTTGCTTGATTGCTCTCAAACGGCAAACCAAAAAGGGACAAAAATTGCTCCACTTTGTTTCTCAGCTCTACATTATTCCTTCTTGCTTCAAGCTCAGCCTGAATTTCAGAAATTGAGCTGTACATATCCTGGATTGATGAGTAGTCCATATAGTTACATCATCGTCGTACATTCATCTTCGGTCTCAAAAAGCTCTTGGTTGTCAGAAGAGCAATGAAACTCTATGCACGCGTCGTCATTTCGAAGGCATTCCAGAGGTGGCGTGCTATACGCTTTCTTTTGAGTGTACTTGTAGTACTTTATGGTTTCACCTTCACAACGTGGATCACTTTCAACATCACACTCTGATACAAAACAGATTTCGGTAGCTGGATCACAAGCAACTTTTGAGACCACATCAAAATCTTTTACAATGCCAAACTTAAGAAAACCTAGCATCATAACTGTGAGAATTGCTAGAAAGAGCACAGAAAAGAGAACTTTTGACTTTGCGTCGAGTGCTGGGTTCATTGGTATAAATTATAGCACTTTTATGCGAGGTAATAACTTCCTATACACATGATGGCTATAGCCACTATTTTCTGGATGAGCTCTACCCTACCCATTTTTTCCTGATGAATCCTAGGAAAGAAGAATGTGAGCGCAATTCCAATAGCAAACACAAACACTGGCTGGTATGAGCTTATGAGAAGGACCATGGCAAGAGGCGCAAGGAGAAGCGCGTAATTCATTATGATATTTCCGACGATAGTGAGCGCCTCGCTTCCGATATTAAGTGAAATGATGGGCCCGCTGTTGCTCTTTAAAATATCTAGAAAACCTTTTCGATACTTTTTAAATCCGATAAAGAGGAATATGCCCAGTATGACGAGACCGATGTGCTCCCAGAATACTGACACCCAGAAATTTTCTTCGAGGGCCACATATCTAAACATTGCTTCGTAGAGTGCGAATACAAGTGATGAGAAAAGCATAAGTCCTGCAATTTTTGTCTTTACTTTTCCTATCGAACGAAAATCTAGTACAAGAATGAGTGCGCCGAAGAGAATTGCGAGCCCTGCAAGCATCTGCTTGCCAGTAAACACCTCGTCAAAAAGAAAATAGCCCAGGATATAACCAAAAATTGGGATCGTTTGCCAGAACGGTACTACGATCGATGCTTCCTCTACTTCAAGGGCAAATAAATATGCGGCAATTGCTATCGCACTAAGTATTCCCGCGGCGATTAGAATAAGTACGTCGTGGAGTGAAATATTAAAAATTTGCGGCTCGATATAAAGGGCGATTGGCAGTACAACGGTTCCAAAAAGTGTAGAGAAGATCATGAGCGGCCCCACGCCGCCGTTGTTCTTAAAATATTTCGACAAGAGATACTTGTCTGCATGATTAACGATCGCCCACAAAAATGGAGCAATAAGTGCAATGGTGAGCCAATGTGACATGCGATTATCGTAGCATAAAAAAGAGCCACCGAAGTGGCTCTTGAATTAATTCAAACCTAACGAAGACCTTCGAGTTCGTGTGTGACGAGTTCGATGTAAGAGGCGCATGAATTCATAAGTTCTGAGTGTGTCCCAGAACCAATGATGTGTCCTTTGCCAAATACTACGATTTTGTCAGCATTTCGAACTGTGGAGAGCCTGTGGGCGATGATAATGCCTGTGCGGTCGCGTAGTGCGCTTCGAAGAGCTTGATGTACAAGCTTTTCGTTACGTGGATCTAGAGCGTTTGTCGCCTCATCCAAGATGAGTAGATCTGGTTTCTTGATGAGGGCGCGAGCGATTGCCACTCTTTGACGTTGTCCGCCAGAGAGCTGTAATCCATTCTCACCAATCAAGGTATCAAATCCAAGAGGCTGTAGTCGGGAGTAGAATTCATCAATCCTCGCCATAGCAGCAAGATCTTCAAGCTCCTTTTGTGTCACATCATTCCCTTTGCCGTTGAGGCCGTAAAGAATGTTGTAGCGCAGGGTATTATCCCAAAGCTTTGGTTCTTGATCTACAAGGCCAATCATTTCCCTCCATCTACCTAAATCAACATCACGAAGATTGTGTCCATCGACAAGAATTTCTCCTTGATCGGGGTCGTATCCTCGCTGTAAAAGATTGATCAGTGTAGACTTGCCGGAGCCCGAAGGACCAACAAATGCAACCGTCTCTCCTCTATTTATTGTAAGGTTGATATTTTTAAGCGCGGCCTGACCGATTTCAGACTTCGGTGTTGCCTTATCATTCTCGCTTTCGTCCCCCTCGAACTTAAATTCAGGATACTGAAACGAAATGTTTCTAAACTCGATTGAATGACTAAAGGAACCAAGCCTTAGGGCATTATTCTTTACTTTGATTGCAGGAGGTAGCTCCAACAGGTCAAAATATCTGCCCATAAGTATGAAGTTCCTTACAAGCCGCCTCTGCATATTTCCAATGCTCCCAAGCGCACTATAACTGAGGGCAACCAATCCCATAACCGTAATCAGGTCTGGTTTGCTTAAGTCATTATTCATGACGTGTGTCGCGGCGAGCAAAAGTATAAATACATGCCCAAACGCTACAAACGGCTCACGAGTAAAGATAAGTTTTGTGGTGTATCCCATCCAGATGTCCTTGTGTTCATCACCGTACTCGTTGAATTGAGAACGGAATTCACTTACAGCACGCTTTTCTTGCGCACTAGCAATGACTAGTTTGATATGTTTGATCATTTCCCAGTAAGAAGTATTCATCTTATTCTCCTTCTTTTTATTGATTTTAATCCTGGGAAGAAGCCTGTTGTTGATTCGTATACTGGACCAAACATAGAATCCAATGCTAATTAGTGCACAGTATCCAATGCTGTAGTTAATGGCGAACAAAACAATAAGCGTAATCACTATTCGAGCAACGGTTGGAATAAACTCCAAGAAAAACGTCCCGATGAGTTCACCGATTGCCGCTTCTCCTTTTTGAAGTGTCTCCTGCTTGTAGCCGGAATTTTGATTGATCACTTGCCCTATCGAAAACTTCGATATTCTTTGAATGGTCAATTGTGAGATATGTAGCTCCAAATCAGTCACAATGTTTTTAATGTGAAGATTGATAAGCTTCCAATCAAACAGTTTTCCTCCGAGAATCGCGAGTAATAGCGCCAAAAGACTGAGATATAGACCCGTCAGATCATTATCATCAATGCTTTTAACGTATTTGCCTGTGAAATAAGCAAAGATTACTCCCATAGACTGAGTGATGGTAACCAATACCGATATCACAAGAAACGGCTGAAGGAATGGCCTGTAGATTTCCTTAATCTGAGCCATCCGTTTTGACTTAATCATAGCTTTCCTTTCGTTTTGAGGTTGAATTGTGAAAGAACTCTAAAAGTTGCCTTTTAGTCGGTAATCGTACCGAAATAAAACATCGTGCTTATCGCACGATGTTTCAAATACTCGATTGTTCGATTAAGTACTTAGGACATCGTGCCAGGCGGCATGTTTGAAAGTGCTGCAAAAGGAGCACGCACGTGAATTCGCGCGGTCATATTTCCTATTGAGTTGTTGTTTCCTTTTGACATGAAAGCTACAATACCACGTTATAGGATTTGTGCAAGTTATTGCTAAAATCCCTCATTCTTAAGCCCTTCAATAACCTTACGTGCTTCACGAGAAAGCTTTCGCGGCATAAGCACGTTGATGCGTACAAGTATGTCTCCTCGGTTACCCTTTCCTGTTGGTACTCCCTTACCTTTTACTCGTAAAATCTCTCCGTGAGTAACACCTTCTGGGATCTTTAAAGTGATATCACCGTCGAGTGTTTTGAGGGTCTCCTGTGCACCCAAGAGTGCATCTGAAAGCTTTACATTGAAATCTGTGACTAGATTTACTCCCTCCTTCTGCCACATCGCATGCTCTTTTACATGAATTTTGATGTAGAGGTCTCCAGACTGTCCGCCAGAAATTGCTTCGCCTGCCCCCGTAAGTCGCACCATCTCACCATCCTCTATATCAGCGGGAATCTTAACTTTTAGTTCTTGATTCCTCTTGTGAATGCCAGATCCATGACATGTTGAACATTTCTCCTCTGGCTCTTTGCCGGCTCCATGACAAGTCTCACACACGCGCGTGGTTTGAAACGATCCAATGATCGAGCGTTTGACCTCGGTGATCTTTCCTTTTCCTGCACATGTCGAACATGTCTTGAGCTTTGAACCTCGCTTTGCTCCATTTCCACCACAGACCTCACATGATGAAGTTTTGTTTATAACAATAGTTTTCTCAATACCAAAAATTGATTCTTCAAAAGATACCTGAAGATCAACAGAAATATCCGAGCCGCGCTTTGCACGCTGACGTCCTCCGCCACCAAAGATATCGCCAAACATGCTTCCAAGGTCGAACTCTACTCCGCCATTACCAAATCCGCCTTGAAATCCAGAGAAATCAAAGCCGAAGTCGTTAGGATTAAATCCGCCAGCCCCACCATTACCACCGAAGCCTCCCATACCGGGTCCAGCAGCACCAAATTGATCGTATTGAGCGCGTTTCTTCTCATCACCAAGCACAGAGTATGCTTCGTTTGCTTCCTTAAACTTTGCATCGTTTCCACCCTGTTTGTCAGGATGATGTTCATGGGCAAGTTTTCGAAACGCCTTTTTAACTTCGTCCTGTGACGCGTTTTTATCTATACCGAGGATTTTGTAATAGTCTTTTGACATTATGTTAATATCATGTTACCATAATAAAAGGTTTTAAACAAGGGATTGGCCTTAAAAAGGAGGCCGTGATGTTCCCAAACAATACATCTAGATTGCTTAACATGAAATTCATTGACATGCTCTTGAAACAGGTAGGGAAAAATATTCACTATCTCACACCTGGCATGGCACCGGAAGCGCCTTGGAGTGAAGAGCTGTTGGTTTCAGTGGGAGAAGATTACATCGAGACTGCTGATGACAAGGATAATCGCTACTTCTTCCCCATTTCTTCAATTATTGGGTTCGCCCCGGTTAAGGATCTCCCCGAGGCCGAAAAGGAGACTGCCCAGGAATAGAATGTTACAACCTCAACAATACATGAACCTTCCACTCGCGACATGGGAACCCAAATCTGAAAGAACCTTCATCGAGGACGGTGATCTCGAAAGCCTTACGGTAACTACATCCATGCTCTTCTACAAGGGCGTACTTATTGGAGTACTTATTGGTTCGGCTGTAACCGCCACTGTGTTGTACCTCTCCAGATAAGGGTCCCCCTCAAAGCAGACACCATTCTCTCCACGACTCATAAGGTCACGGAGAGTAGGTCGTCTGCTTTTTTATTAGGTGATCAAAATAACTACAAGCGAGCCTCCGCAGGCGACATAAGCCGAGGACTGGCGAGCGGTAGTTATTTTGAAAACTATCTGATGCACATCTTTAAAGTACTAGGTAACGGGTCCGCAACCAGCGCGTAAGGTGCGCCTCCCGAAGATTATTTCTTCTCTTCAAAGTCCGCGTCGCGAACCTTTTCACCACCTTCATTTCCGCCTTGCTGGTTGTTCTGTGTTCCTGGATTTGTCTGACCTGCCTGATTCTGCTGGGCTTTCATCATCGCTTCACCAATTTTCTGCATTGATGATGAAAGGGCTTCAGTCGCCTTCTTGATAGCATCTACATCTGTGCCATCTTTAGCTTTTTTGAGATCTGCTACCTTTGATTCTACGTCTGACTTTATATCTGCAGTTATTTTGTCTCCTGCATCTTTAACAGATTTTTCAGCAGTATAGATCATTTGCTCTGCGATATTTCGCGCTTCAGCTTCTGCCTTTTTCTTTTCGTCATCAGCTGCGTTTACTTCAGCGTCCTTCTTCATGCGTTCGATATCATCCTTTGAAAGACCTGACGATCCCTGGATTTTGATCGATTGCTCCTTACCTGTTGATTTCTCCTTTGCCTTTACGCTAAGGATTCCGTTTGCATCAATATCAAACGTAACTTCAACTTGAGGTACGCCTCGTGGTGCTGGTGGAATGCCGTCGAGAATAAATCTACCGAGTGATTTGTTGTCTCGAGCCATTGCGCGGTCACCTTGCACAACGTGGATTTCTACTGATGTCTGATTGTCTGCAGCTGTCGAGAATATCTGAGATTTAGAAGCAGGAATTGTTGTGTTCTTTTCGATGAGCTTTGTCGCAACGTTACCCATAGTTTCAATACCGAATGAAAGCGGAATAACATCAAGAAGGAGCACGTCTTTAACATCACCTTTGAGTACTCCACCCTGAATTGCTGCACCGAGTGCAACCACTTCATCAGGATTAACACCCATGTGAGGCTTTTTCTTGAAGTAATCCTCAACTGCCTTTTGCATTGCAGGCATTCGAGTCTGTCCACCAACCAAAATCACTTCATGAATATCAGGAATTTTAAACGGAGAAGCCTCCATTGCTCGTCGAGTAATTTCCATCGCTCGTGTAATAAACTCAGCAGTAAGCTCTTCAAGCGTTGCTCGAGTCATCTTCTTTACGAGATGGAGCGGACCATCAGTGCCAACAGAAATAAACGGAATGTTGATTTCAGTATCTACGGCAGTTGAAAGCTCAATCTTTGCTTTTTCTGCTGCATCATCAAGGCGCTGTTTTGCAAGAGCGTCCTTGCGGAGGTCTACGCCGTGTTCCTTCTGGAAATCCTCAGCAAGCCAATTAATAATTTTCTGATCGATATCCTTTCCTCCGAGGTGAGCGTCTCCATCGGTTGAACGAACTTCAACTACACCTTCACCTACTTCAAGAACAGAGATGTCGAATGTTCCTCCACCAAAGTCAAAGACAACGATTTTCTCGTCCTTCTTTTTGTTAAAGCCGTATGCAAGCGCTGCCGCTGTTGGCTCGTTTATGATTCGTTTTACATCAAGACCTGCGATTTTACCCGCATCTTTTGTTGCCTGTCGCTGTGAATCGTTAAAGTAAGCAGGAACAGTAATAACTGCTTCTGTTACAGGTTCACCAAGGCGAGCTTCTGCGTCTGCCTTAAGTTTTGCGAGAATCATCGCAGAAATTTCTTCTGGACGATACCACTTTTCACCCATCTTAACTTCTACGCCCCCGTTTTCTGATTTGCGAGTTTCGAATGGAACAGCCTTTGCATCTTTCTGTACAGACGGCTCATCAAAGTTGTGACCGATGAATCGCTTGATCTGAAAGATTGTATTTCGGGGATTTGTAACTGACTGACGCTTTGCTACAACACCAACGACTCGTTCCTTTGTTTTTGTTTCTGCAACGATCGATGGAGTCGTGCGCATTCCTTCTGCATTTTCAAGAATTTTAGCTTCGCCAACTTCCATGACGGCTACAGCTGAGTTTGTGGTACCGAGATCGATACCTATAATTTTAGACATGTTTAATAACTAAAGACTAATAAAAAGTCGTTTAGTTACGGCTGGGTGCTCGTGCGAGTTGGTTTACAAGAAAATCTAATGTGAAATAGTGAGAGACTTTTTCAAAAGGACTGACAATCGGACGGAAATTTGAGCAGATTTTTGAAGCACATTCGATGAGGAGTGGTTTTGCTGAGGCTTCTTCCTGAGTTTCAAGAGGCTTTGTACCGAGGAATTTTACATCGAGGACTCCGTTGATATCAATTACAGCAAAGAATGCACGCACGAGTTCACCAGAAGCCAGAGTGACTTCCCTTGTGATGATATGAACCTTCGGTTTGGTGATTGGATAATTTGAATGCATGGTCTTGGCGTAATTATATACCCACGGTGTGACTGGTCGTCAAGTATAATACGTTTGCTATTCCGTTTTTGATTCGGCAACGACTACTTTGGCTGGTTTTATGAGCTTTGCTCCGAGTGTATAACCCTTTTCAACTACCTGAACGATCGTTCCTGCTGCCTCCGGGGTGGTAGCTACCTCAAATCGCATTGCTTCGTGAAGCATAGGGTCGAACTTTGCACCGATAGGGTTTACTTCCTTGAGACCGCTTTGTTCAACGACACCTTTGAGCTGGGTATAGATATATTCAACACCCGACCTCCAGCCCTTGTCCGCTTTCTCCCACGCCTCTTTGTTACCGAAGGCCATCTCAAAGCTCTGTAGGACCGGTAAAAGCTCTTCTATGACCCCTTCAGTAGCCATAGCGCGGTATTCCTTCATAGATTCGTCCATACGCTTTTTAGCATTGGCAAAATCAGCCTTTGCACGCTGCCAGCCGGCAAGATATTCATCTCGCTCTGTGGTAAGCTTTGCTACCTCTTTTGTAAGGGTATCAACCTCGACAGAGCTTACTGATTCCTTCTTTTCGTTGGTATTTTTGGGTTCTGGATCCATGTTTCTTATACTAGCATTCCTTTATAAATTTTGTGTTTGACATTCTAATAAAAGAAGGTTGTAGAGTCAATAAAAAATACCCCACCATTGGGGTATCGTGTCCTGATTTACAAAGACATCAGAATCTCATCGTAGATCTGAAATTCTCGTGTAAGTTTCTGTGAGTCCTCAAGAAGCACTCTTCGTTTGCGTTCCCAGTCTTCAACAGCCATTCTGAGTATCATCCAGACAGCACCGACCGGCGCTTTTGAATATTTGAGCATGTCTTCAAGACTTGCTTTAAAAATAGTTACACTGAAAGCATACTCTCTACGAAGAGGTGTATCTTTACTACCTAATAGCGGTTTGCGTCTAGGATTTGAATCAATGTCCTTCAGAGCAACATTTACAGTGATGATTACCCATTCGCCACCGCGGGAAAGACCATAAGCATGTATCTTCCTCGATTCCTTCTTTATATCATTTAGACGTTGTCCATCATCGGTGAAATAAGAAAGACCGTAATCAGCCAGCGTGTAATCACCATCAAGAAATAGGGGTACATCCTCAATAATTTGATAGTATCGCCCCGATCTGTCATCAATACAAGCCAGATTTCCAAAAGTCGGCAAGGTGAATTTATCCAACTTCGGTTTTATTTTTTGCCGAATTTCTTCGAGAAAAACAAGCCAATCAGCTTTACTCAATTTCCCCTTTCGGAGAAGCAGTTCAGTCATTGCTTTATTCATAGATTCAGGCGGACCTGATCCTTTCTTCTTTGGTTGTTTATGTGCAAGCGCAAGGCGTACCTTTTGCTTTTCAGAGTTTACCTTATGCTTAATAGATCAAAAGTCAAGCAAAAACTCCCTTTCGGGAGTCCTTTGTTTATCGCTTTGACCACTGAGGAGACTTTCGAGCCTTTTTGAGACCGAACTTCCTTCGTTCCTTTGCACGAGGATCTCGCTTGAGAAATCCGAGTTTCTTGAGCTTCTTTCGAAGTTCAATATCGTAATCGAGGAGTGACCGTGAAATAGCGTGTCGGAGAGCTTCTGCCTGAGAGTGGATACCGCCACCTGAAAGCTGTGCTGTTACCTTAAACTTCTGTGCGAGCTTTGATTCTGCAAATGCTGATTCTGCGATCATAACAAGCTCTGATGTAGCAAAATATGCTGTGACATCCTTGTCGTTTATTGTAATAGACTGCTTTGCTGCTGGAGTAAGTCGAGCTCGAGCAACTGATGTCTTGCGTCGTCCTACCGCCTCAAAGTATTTAGTTTTAGTATCAGCTGTTGTCATAAAAATTATTCGGTTACTACCAAGTTCTTGAGCATCTGTGCCTGGAGCTTGTTCTTTGGAAGCATGCCCTTGATAGCAATTCGGAACGCCTCGCTCATACCCTTCTTTTCAATCATTCTCTTGAGAGAAGTATCGATAAGACCACCTGGGTATCCAGTGTATCGTCGGTAGATCTTCTCATCCTTCTTCTTCTCGCTTACATCAGCCTTACCAGCATTGATGATTCGAACTTCTACGTCTGCGACAACGTTAGGAGCGTACGCTGTTGAGTTTTTGCCCATGAGAATCTTAGCCGCTTCTGTTGAAATTCGGCCGATCTTCTTTGACTGTGCATCTATGGTGTGGATCTTTTTCATATTATTTTACGAATTGGATATGCGCCATCTTTGCTCCGTCTGACTTTCGAAGAGGAAGCTTGATAACACGTGTGTATCCGCCAGTTCGAGTCTTGTGAGCTGGAGCGATAACTTCTACAAGCTTCTTTGCAGCCTTCTCATCGCCGATCTCAGCGATAACATGTCGTCGGCTAGCAAGAGTATTGAGGCGAGCCTTTGTAACCAATGGTTCAATGAACTTTCGAAGTTCCTTTGCTTTTGCTTCAGTCGTAGTGATTCCCTCGTGGATCACGAGTGAACGCAAAAGTGACTTAATGAGCGCCTGGCGCTGTCCTTTTTCGCGTCCGAGTATTCTAAATTTTTCGTGATGTCGCATGGGTGTATTGGAGACCTAGATTAACCGTTTTGAGGTATTTTGTCCAGTTTAGGCTAATTATTTAAGGGTGATGCCGAATTCTGATAGAGCTTTTCGGATTTCCTGGATGCCCTTTGGCCCAAGACCTTCAACATTTTCAATGTCGATTTCCTTCTTTCGAACGAGTCCACCTACTGTTCGAATGTTTGCATTTGCAAGAGCGTTTGAAGTTCGCTGTGAAAGGCCGAGAGTTTCGATTCGTGTCTTGAGAAATTCTGTATCAAGCTCCTTCTTTTCGCCTGCAGGTTCATCAGACTTTTCCTCTGATTTTGAAATAACTGGCTCTTCTTCCTTAAATCCAACAATCGCTTTGAGCTGATTGATCATTGTTGCGATAGATTTCTCGAGAGCTTCGTGAGGAGTGATGGTTCCATCAGTCTCAATAGTGATCTTGAGTCGGTTGAAGTCTGTTCGGTCTCCGATTCGCATGTTTTCAACTTCGTAGTTTACCTTTCGGATAGGTGTGAATGTTGCATCAAGCGCGATAGTTCCGATATCAACTCGTTCCTTCTGGAGAACATCCTTTGAAACATATCCAAGACCTCGAGCAACGGTCATTTCAACATCAAGCTCAGTTGCCTTGTCAGTAACAGAAGCAATATGAAGATCAGGGCTGAGGATTTCAACCTGGCCAGGAATCTTGATATCAGCAGCAGTGATGTCTTTAACACCCTTGATTTTGAATGAAAGAGTCTGAGGTTCTTCGGTAAGCATCTTGATGCGGAGTCGCTTCAAGTTGAGGATGATTGTAATAACATCTTCCTTTACGCCAGCAATAGTTGAGAATTCGTGGCTTACACCAGCGATCTTTACGCTCGTAACAGCTGCACCTGGGAGAGATGAGAGGATAATTCGTCGGAGGCTGTTACCAAGAGTGTGTCCGTAGCCAGGATAAAGACCGTCGATTTCATATACGCCCAAGAAATCCTTTTCTAGGACTACCTTTGGTTTTGATGGAAGAACTACGTTTTGATCTGTCATATATTTTTTATTAATTTATTCGCTATTATTATCCTCTTAAATACTTCACGAATTATCGGCTGTAGAACTCAATCACCTGACCAAGGTTAAACAAGTGTTCTGTTGGTGTGTACTTCGGGCTGCCTTCGACGGTAGCAACTTTCTTATCTGCATCATAGGAGAGCCATGATGGGAACTGTGTTTTCTTGAGTTTTTCATCAAGATCCTTAAAAAGAGTGCTTTTCTGGCTTGCAACTCGGATAGATACCTTGCTACCAAGTACAAGATTGTATGAAGGTGAATTTGTTCGCTTACCGTTTACGAGAATATGACCGTGAGCAGTCATCTGTCGAGCTGCCTGTCGTGTAGAAGCAAGACCGAGGCGGTATACAACGTTATCAAGTCGAGTTTCAAGTCGTTCAAAGAGAGCCTGGACCGTGTTAACTCCCTTCTTTGCAACTGATTCTTTGACGTACTTCTTGAACTGTCGCTCACCAACACCGTATGAGAAGCGAACTTTCTGCTTTTCAAGCATTGCGATAGCGAAATCACCCTTTGGGCGATATGGTCCTTTGCCACCTTTTCGCTCTTGTCTGAGTGCGAACTTCTGGGTCTGCGTCTTCTCGAAGATATTTGCTCCGAGTCGGCGTGCTATTTTGTATTTTGGTCCAATTATCATAAAAATTAATTACAAATTATACTCGTCGCGGCTTCTTAGCTCGAGGACCGTTAAATGGAACTGGAGTTACGTCCTTGATACCAGAGATGCTGATACCCTTTGTAATAAAGCTTCGAACTGCTGATTCTCGACCAGATCCAACACCCTTGATGATGGCCTGAACTTCTTTTACACCCATAAGCTTTGCCTTGTCAGCGAGAATTTCACCAACTTTTGCCGCAGCAAAAGGAGTGCCTTTCTTTGCACCCTTAAATCCTAGTGCACCAGCTGAAGACGCTGCGAGTGCATTACCCTTTGAGTCGGTAAGGAGGCACATGGTGTTATTGTACGTAGACTGAACATAGAGGATGCCAGAATCCACTTTCCTCTTAGGAGCCTTAGCAACAGGAGCTACGTCCTTCTTTGCCTCTACCTTCTTATCTTCTACTGCTTTTGTCTTTTTCTCAGCCATGTGATTTAGGTGTTTGTAATTAGGGATTATTTCTTGTCAGCCACTTTTCGTCCGGTACCCATAGTCTTTCGAGTATTTCCTCGTCGGGTTCGCGAATTAGTCTTGGTTCGCTGTCCGTTTACCGGAAGGCTTCGCTGATGTCGAACACCTCGGTATGCTTTGATATCTTTAAGTCGCTTGATATTAGAAGCAACCTCTCGCTTGAGGTCACCTTCAATTTTGAAAGTGTCCATAACTTTCTTGATAGCGTTTTCTTCGTCTGCTGTAATTTCTTTCGCCTTCTTATTAAAAGGAATCTTTGCATCAGTTAGGATTGACTGTGCGCGTGAACGTCCAACACCGTAAAGAGTCGTGAGAGCGACTTCAATGTGCTTTTCGTCTGGGAGGGTGATACCAAGGATTCGCATGGGTGATTAAATGTCTTAAATTTGGCTTAAAAATTGGTCTAAAACTGGACTGTTCACAAAAAAAGAATCTCTAAAGAGATGGATTCCCATCCTAGCACGGAATAAATCACTTGTAAACACTCGTTTAAATCCGTACTAAAAAGTGACTATCCCTGTCTCTGCTTGTGACGCGGATTTGACTTGCAAACAACATACACGAAGCCCTTTCGGCGGACTACTTTACAGTTTGCACACTTCTTCTTTACAGATGACTTTACTCGCATGGAATTCTTTTTTCTATTAAATATTATCTAAATCCGACTACATTCGTTGGATGATCCTGCCCTTTCCGCCGTAAGGTTCCAGCTCAAGACGCACCTTGTCTCCGACAAGCACACGAATACGGTTCATTCTCATCTTACCGGCTAGGTAAGTTAGAATTTCACTACCGTCTTCGAGTTTTACTCGGAAAAACGTGTTTGGCAGAGCCTCTGTGACTACGCCGTTTACGCTTGTTTTGTTTTGGTCTGTCATTTAGAACGTGGGTTGCAGTATAAACCGAGATGTTTAAAAAGTCAAAACAATATTACTTCTTTTCAATAGTTATCCTATCTAGTGAAGTAGGAAACTTTCGAAGCCAGAACGGTCGGATCGAAATATCTGCTTTTTCTATCATAGGATACTTTGATAAAACCGCTGGGATATCAGCACGTGGCTTGCCCGCAAGACCTTGCTTGAGTGTGAGTTCATCATAGAGCCATTCGAATGTTGCATCACCAGCAAGCGTAAATGTAACGGTCTCAACGCTCGGTCTAAAGTCTCCCTTTGGAGTAAAGAGTAATTTATCTAGATTGGTAACAAGAATCGGCTCATCTTTATAATCCTTGATGTGCTGCTCTGCAATGCTTGATGAAAGAGCCTGTTTGTTAAAGACGATGAGTGAGAGTGTGCCTTCTTCCTTTAGAACAACACTGTCACCATTTGCCTCTTCTGGAAGCTGGGCAAAGTCTATTTTGACAGCCCTATCAAATAGAATCTGGTCATTCGCTATCTGGCCCGGAGCAAGTTTCATAAGCTCAGAAGTAAGCTTTGCTTCTATAGATGTCTTAGCTTTAGCACGATCAGCATCAGCTATTACCTTCTGGATACCTGAAAATCCGCCAGAAAGAGGAGTTTTTGATCGAGCGTAAAATGCTGTGTAGCGTGGATCACCCTTAAATCCAGGGATTGTGAAGTCCTTGAGGCCAACGTTGTAGGATTCCCCGGCTACGTCTGCAGTAATCACAGCCTCAACTGAACCTGGTACAGTTCCCTTTTTACCAGGAACAGTTACAGAGTCAGAAATTCTAAAGATAAGGCCTTCAGGTGTTGAGAATCGAGTATTTTTGATAAGCCTCTGTGATGCAGTGCTGTAGTTGTTATAGATGATGATTGTTCCAGATGCTTTCTTATCAACCTGCTTTTCACCATTTGCCTTCACGGTTTCTGACGCAGACTGTTTTACAGTAATAACTTGAAACGGAAGATCTCCAACACCTGCTGTTTTCTTTGCAGAAAGCTCTGCGGTAACAGTTGTTGCTAGTGTGCGTGGTACCAATGTAAGTGTCGCGCCGTGAAATACTGTTGAAACACCAAAAGCGAGAGCTAGTACCACAAGCACTGATCCAAGCGTGTACCAAAGTCCCTTTCGGCTCTTTCGTGGAGGAAGGGTTGAATCATTGTTATATTCGATTGGACTTTCTTCCTTTACTTCAGGTACAAAAAACTGCTTCGGTGGTTCCTGAGCGTCCTCTACAGGAGCTACAGGCTCTTTTTTGTAGTGGAGTTTAACCTTTTGAACGAACTCTTCGTCTCGGTCAACTGGCTTTTCTTTTTTTACTTCTTTTACAGGTTCGTGTCGTTCGGAAACACGAGGTCTCGACTCAGGAAGCGGAATGTTCCTGATTGTCCTACCGTCTTTAGGGACTATGTCTTGCATCTTTCGAACCATTTGTTTTCAATTATACACTATTTAACCTTTTCTTCGTAAAGTCTACCGGCAAACGCAGCCAATATCGCAACGAATGGATCCTTGTCTGCATGCTTTCCAAACGATACTACTGACTTCAAGCTCTCGTGATTAACCAAAATAGCTGAAAGAGAGAAATCATTTACTCCAAACTCTGATATTTTTTCATTTCGAAGCACTTTCATAAAGAAGTGTACGAAGTCGTTGTAAATAATTGTGTAGACAGTCGTTGGAAGCGACATTTTCTCCGAAAGACGTGTGAGTACATTTCTGAAACCTACCATCCATTCCTCGGCAGCCTGGGTAATGTCAGGTTTAAGCTTTGCTTCGACCGTTGGATCAATATGCCCTTCATGGAAAAGCTTTACGAGTGACGCTGCCTCTTCTGCGGTAACACCCATAAGCTTTGCAATACGTCTTACAATGAAATTTCTGCCTAGAGGAAAGCTTGCGGTCTCAACAAGCACCCCGTCCTTAACAATTGTGAGATCTGACACTTCTCCACCGACATCAAGGAGCATAAAATCACTCTGCTCATGGAAAACATCACGAATAATCGAGTATGAAGCTAAAGAAAGTGATGAAATTGTAGTGTCCTTTGGGTGATATGTCGATACTGAAATATCAAATACCTTATCAAGCACAGCCTTTGGCACAATGCTTACGAATACTGAAATGTCTGCACGCTTTGCTTTCTTGCCGTAAGGAGAAAGTATTTCGTATCCGTTGAGTTTTATTTGCACGACGCGCTTTTCAACTGCTCGGAGGGCATCGTTGAGGTTTGCATCGCCCAAGGTTTCTGATTCAAAGGCCTTTTCTTGTGCTTCTATAACTGCGTTAACCATATCTTCAGTAAGGGTAAAGCCCTCAGGTTTGTTGATTGTGGATATTTTTGTCTGGGTAACAGCCCAAGGCGAAGAAAACACATAAAACACGTGCTTTATTTTGAGTGCGCCGAATTCTGTGAATTTAAGATGAGTCAGACCCTCTTTTGCGAGTCTTGAGTTAACAACCTTGAGCGTATCGAGCATGTCGGAGAAAAATTGCTCGGGGTTAAGGTTCTCCTGATAGCGAATGAGTTCGCGAAGCATGTAAATGATTTGCGGCAACTCACCTTTATTGAGGCGTATGAGCCCTGCGGCAATTGATGACGAACCAATATGAAGAACGAGGCCTAGCTCAGGTTCTGGTCGAAAGAAAGGAGACATGGCTTTATTATAAGGCATAGAACCTATAACTAAAACTGTGGAATAAAAAAGCCGCGCACGAATGTGCGCGGCCAGTGGACAACCGGCTCCTAGTAGACAGACGTACACGAGTCCACAAAGAACTTCTAACAAGAGAGACACTTATACAGTAGTAAACATTACTATAATAGTCTCCGTTTTCATTACATCATAAATATATTAAAATGCAAGAAAAAACTCCGTATGATTTCTCATACGGAGCCAGATATGGAACAAAACTTCACAAGTTAACACTCGTTCAATAGTCCCACAAAAACAAAGAGCTTATGCCGCCGCTTCCCCCTCGACCTCTTCGGACTTGGGAGTTTCAATGACACGACCTTCGAGCTTCCACCACTCGGCGAAAAGCCATTCCACAAACTGAGTCGAAACCGTCTTGCCTGTCATCTTGTGAATGTGGCCCTTGAAGTGCTCCATCGTACCGCTCACTTCAACCCGCACGCCATCGAGCAGGAACTTGTACTTGCTTCCCTTCTTTTCAAAGCTACCAGGCACAAGCGCAATCTTCCGTTTCTTTCCTTCGTATTCGAAGTTGAGTTCCGGATGAGGCCACTTGGCCGTGTACCGAGCCTTGATCGCAAGGAACTTCTGACCCCACTCGGTGTCAGGCCGACGATTGAACTGATCCGCCAGAAGGTAGAGAGCACCCCGTGCATCATTCGACCAATTCGCAAGCTTGCCTTTCGAACGACGCGGGAACTTACCATCAGCACCCACATGCGCACCGACATAAGCCTTGAGCTTGCCGGCATCACTGAACCGACGAATGTCCTGGATAGCAGAGATGAGACGTCCGGCAATTCCCGGCCCCAGTCCTGTGACCGTGGAGAGAACTTTCTGCCAGACCTCCGTTTCCCGAATCGCTTTTTCCAATTCACGATTCGCCCGAGCTTCTTCCTTAAGAAGAGCACTCAGAACCACGTCATTCGCCTTCTTTTCATCAAAGGCTTTTTCGATTGCACCCTGTGGGAACAAACCCTCGGTGGTACAAAAGACTTCGCCGATGAAGCGCTGGCGCAAACGTTGCTCGCAACCAATGCGAGCTTTCATGATGTCGATACGCTGACGTTGCAGTTCACGAACGCGCACAATCGTGCGGTCGCGAATATACATCGGCGTAAAGAGACCTTGTTTATCGCGGATGAGTTCGGCCAAAAATGTTGCGTCATCATCCTTCATACCCTCACCACGCAGCTTTTTCAAGTCGAATGGAGGAATGCGACCAACCCTCGCACCGATGTCCTCACCCTTCCGAGAGAGAGCAAATGCAAAGTAGTCACCAGAACCTCCAGCACTCATTGCCACGACGTCGCCTTGTTTCAAGCCATCAAAGCCGGCGGGCACCTTGATCGGATTCTTCTCGTCATCACGTAGAATGTGATGTTCGAGAAACATGGAGACATCTTCACCAGGAGTAACCTTGCGGAAACTCGTAACGAAACGTCCGAGAACAAAATCAAGTTCGTCCTGCTCGGAAGCAAGTTCGTACGAGATCTTTACATCTCCCGGACCGTGAACTGTGACCTGGGTCGGTCGCGCTTCATTGTCTGCAGTGACTTTCACACGTGGGCGGATGCCAACGTATCGAGTAACATTCGGGAGCCATGACGGAGCTTGTGAGCTCATGTGTTTTCCTTTGTTTCTGCCAAAAAGGCAGAGGTTTTGGTTTAGTCTGTCTTGCGACAGACAGTTTGATTGAGTTCGCAGCATGCGAACAAAATGTAAAAGAGCTACGGTAAATCACGGGGAGACTAGAAGTCCACACAAGACATAGATTTACCGAGGGAACTTAGTTCCCTTCAAAACCAACTATAGAAGCGAGCTTTGAAGGAAACCCAGTCGCAGTGCGAAACTGCAACTGGGTACTCTTTTGTAAAACAGCCGCATTAAAGTAAAACAGCAGGTGCATAGTTTAAACAAAAGAAAGGGATCCTGTTTGAAAATCACGAATACTATAGATGTTCAACCATCAGCGCCTGACTAGATTACTCAAACAGGAAATTGTCTCCGCTTTTGTGGGCGGAGAGGAGACAACAATGGATTAGTTCCTACAAGAACATGGGCAGTGTAGTCTCCAAAAATCAAAGAACTTACCCAAGGTCTCGCTTTGCGAAACCTTGGGTATTTTGTCTGCACTATAACGTTAGTTGTCATGTACTCATTAGCAGACAAAATTTAACGTCAGTCCTGCGACTGACGGAAAGGCAACTGTCTTCTAGTAGACACTCATTGGTTAGCCCTTCAAAACTTTCAAAGTGAACCTCCTAAGGTAACCCTCGGGAGGACTGACATGAATAGACTAGATCTTTTAGTGATCAATGTAATATTAGTCTGCGCTATCTTATTTATCATAAAATATGATACGTGTCAATAGCTTGGATAAAGAAGAATGCCCCGGATCGCCATGCGATCCGGGGCAAGATACCGACATGGATTTCCAAGATTACAACTGAGCAATAGCCGGTAAAATAATCCCCCGCTAGGTGCAGGGGTGAAGACAAATCTTCATTAGGTAGTTCAACCACCGTTTAGTCTTCAAAGTGACCTCGAACAGCGAAACATTGTCCTTTGAGGAAGCAGCAGCATTCTAGTTTCAGCCATTCGAGGAAAGTTGTGGCCGGGACGCAGAGCGTCCCGGCCAGGGCAAGAACATGCCAGTCATAGATAATTCAGTAACAGTACAGTTCTTCCCCACCTCTCGGTGAAATAAACTTACCCTACAAATCACACAGGTCTTTAGAACCAACTTCAATCTAGATTTGTAGAGTAAAAAATGCACTTTACTCCTTTCGAAATAAAGTGAAAAGAAGACAATTGGTGCCGAGAATAACAATAGGCCAGTAGTCTTCTAAATCTTACAAAGATCATACCGAGAGGTTTCCCTCTCGGCTACCGACAGCTGGTTCATAGTAATGCAGAATCCGTCTAGTCGGTTAAATTAATGTCCATTTTTTAGAATGGACAGAGGAACAAGTATTGGCTAGTGAAGCAACAACAGTATAGTTCCTCAAAATTGGAACTGGCTCCTCGGAGCCAGTAGAGACAGATGTCTTTTAGAATTACAGACGTTGGATAGTCTCCGTATAATATTTAACCAAATAATAAAGTTTAAGTCAATACCGCCTTAATTCTGCGCACACCAGCACTCACAGCTTCTTCTTTTTGGATTTTGAATGTCCCGAGTGTACCTATGTTTTCGACATGTGGTCCCCCGCAGAATTCTTTTGAATATGCGGTTATCATGTCGTCGCCTATGTAGTAAACGGAAACAACGTCACCATATTTGTCACCAAAGAAGTGAAGTGCGCCCGTTTTCTCGGCTTCAGCTTTTGGAAGTTCTACGCGATGAACAGCGAGTTTTGCCTGAATTTTTGAATTTACAATGTCTTCAACTTTTTTCTTTTCATCATCAGTCATCTTTGCTGTATGAGTAAAGTCAAAGCGAAGTCGCTCGGGTGTAATGTTAGATCCCTTCTGAGAAACATGAGTTCCAAGCACTTCTCGAAGCGCCTGATGGAGGAGATGTGTTGCGGTGTGATACTTTACCGACATTTCAGAAGTATCCCCAAGCCCACCTTTAAATTTCTGCTCTGCACCCGCACGAGAAAGGTCCTGATGTTTCTTAAATTCAGTATCGTAGCCATCTCGATCGACACGAACACCCTTTGACTTAGCGAGCTCCAATGTTAAATCAATCGGAAATCCGTAGCTTGAGAAAAGTGTAAAGGCTTCTGCTCCTGTAATTTCTTTTTTAGACAATTTTTCAAACTCTTTAAGTCCTTGATCGAGTGCTTTTGCGAATTTATCCGCCTCTTTTGTAATTTCATCGATGATGAATTTACTCTGTGAAGCGACATTTGTATAAAATTCACCAAAATTTTTAACAAGAACTTCTACAAGCTGTTCAATAGACGCCTTATCAAGCTTCTTTGAGTCAGTATTGAAAACCATGCGTCGAATAATGCGACGTAATACATATCCCTGATCCGTATTCGCAGGCAATACTCCATCAGCAATCATAAATACTGCAGTCCTAATGTGATCAGAAATAATTCTCTGTCGGCAAATATCACCAGCAAAGCCCTTTGCAATTTCCATAATCGGTGCAAAAAGATCTGTTTCAAAAACATTGTCTTTACCCTGAAGCACTGCGCAGATACGTTCAAATCCAGCGCCGGTGTCTACGTTTTTCTTTGCTAGCTTAGAAACGATTTTTCCGTCCTTCTTTTCAAACTCCATGAACACGTCATTCCAGATTTCAATGACTTTTCCCTCATCATCTGCTTTGTCATAACCCGCAGGCGAAAGGTCACCGAGTCCTTCCTTGGTAACGTCATAAAACATTTCTGAGCAAGGGCCAGTAGGGCCGGTCCAAGTATCCTTACCTTTTACAGCGGGCCACCAGTTTGCATCTGCACCCTTAAAATAAATTCTGTGTTTTGGCATTCCGACTGATTCCCAAATCTTTGCAGCCTCATCATCGCGAGGTGAATTCTCGTCCCCAGCAAAAACAGTGACGTAGAGTCGCTGTGGATCAAGTCCAAAGCCCTCTTTCTTGTCAGTCAAAAGCTCGTAGCTCCACTTGATTGCATCAGCCTTGAAATAGCTGCCCAAAGACCAGTTCCCAAGCATCTCAAAGAAGGTCAAATGACGGTTATCACCGATATCATCAATATCACCTGTCCTTACGCATTTTTGAACGTTAGCGAGCTTGTCTCCTTGTGGATGTGGTCTTCCCATAAGATACGGCACCAAAGGCTGCATCCCTGCAGTATTAAAAAGCACCGTTGGATCATTTTCCGGTACCAATGAAGATGAGGGCAAAATTGCATGTCCTCGGCTCTTAAAAAAGGCAAGAAATCGTTTGCGTACTTCCTGGGATGTCATAGAAGCTCAATGTAGCATAAATTCCATTTCTGGAAAATTATTTAAGGGTTATGAGATAGATTCCTGAAGCGATCAAAACAACTCCAAGTCCGGTCTTCCAGCCAAAGGATTCACCCAAGAAAAGCGCCGCTAGAACTGCGACAAATATGATACTTGTGCGGTCAATTGCAGATACCGCGGTGGCGTTGCCATTCTTTAAGGCGAAAAAATAGAAAAGCCACGATAATGCCCCTGCAATTCCAGAAAGTGAAATCATGAGCCACTCTTTGCCTGTAAACGAGGTCAAAGTAAAGCCTTGAAACTTCTTAAAGGCGAGTGCGACAAGGCCCAAAAAGATAGCCATGATAAAGGCTCGCACGGTCGTAGCTAGAGTTGAATCTATCCCTTTCAAACCAATCTTTCCAAATATTGCTACAAGCGAGGCAAAAAATGCTGACAAAAATGCATATGCAATCCACATACACTTATTTTATACCCTTCGTGAGCTTTTCCAATGCTTCGATATCCCCTTCAATTGTTTTTAGACCTTTCTCCCAGAAATCCGGTTTTGTGACATCAATGCCGATAGATTTGAAAATATTTTCTGGAGTATCACTACCACCCGCTGACAGAAACTTATTTATTTTTTCAATATAAGTTTTATCTTCCTTATATTTTGCATAGAGTGCCTTTGAAATAAGCTGTCCGAAAGCATATGAGTATACATAAAAGAAACTGCGAATGTGTTTCCAAGATACAAACATATTACCGTCGAGTTTCTGCATTTTGGTAATTGGACCCAGATAATCACTCATGTGTTTATTCATAAGATCTCCGATCTCTTCTTTTGTCATTGCACCTTTTGCTCGAATACCTTTATGCAGATCTATTTCGAAGTTAAAGCAGGCAATCTGTCGGAAAATGGTTTGAACATCGTCGTTAATTTTATTGTGAAGCGCGTATATCTTTTCTTCCTTAGAAAGCTTTTCAAAGACAGCGTCAAAAACGAGCGCCTCGAAAAATGTACTTGCCACTTCAGCAGTTGAAAATGTGTAGTTTTGGTAAAACGGTCTCTGTATCTTTGAAAGTTCAGTATGAATTCCATGACCCATCTCATGAGCAAAGGTCATAACCTGATCCATGGTATTTGTGTAATTTAAAAGTACATACGTTGGCATATTTACCGAGCCCGAGCAGTATGCGCCATCCGCCTTACCAACCCTTGGGTACACATCGATCTGCCCTTTTTCGAGATATGATTCAAGAATTTTAAGATACTTTTGATCCGTGTTTCCAAATACTTCCTTCAAAATCACAACAGCTTCATCAAATTTAATCTCCTTTATGTTAGTACCAATACCTACGGCACGGTCTGAGTATTCAAGATTCGGAATCTTAAGTAGCTTTGCTTTAAGGTTATAGAAACGATGGCTGATTGGATAATTTTTCGTGACTGCAGAAACAAGTGCCATCACACTCTTCGAATCATTCTGATATCCCATGACGGTGGCGTCATAGGGTTCTTTATATCCACGAAGCTCGTCATTTATTTTTTTATCAGTAACAATGGCATTTATTTCACTTTCAGCGATTTCAGAAACACCCTCAAGCACCTTCATGGTAGCTGTGTGAAGTTCACGGCGCTCTGCAATCGGAAGATCATGAATTTTCTGGCTAGCTTCAGCCAAAGGGATTGATTTTCCCATATAAAATACCGTTTGCTTATTGAGAATCTTATCTGTCGCTGTAAGCCAATGAACATATGCAGGAATCGACTTTAGACCCAACACTTTTTCTTCAGGTTCAGACAAATCATGCTTTGCACGACGGAAAACATTTGCGAGATAGTATTTGTAATGCGAAAGCTTTTTGCTCTTCAGAAACTTTTTTTGAAAGGGTGCTGTAATTTTTGCGAGTGAAAGCTCAAAGAAAACAATTTTATTCTCATTTGCTTGAAGTCGGGCCATGAGCTTTGTAGACTCTGCTCGAGAAGCAAAATCGTTATGTAAATCCATATGATAATGGAAGTAATAGAGAGGCTTAGAGACTGCAATGCTTGAAAAAATCGCCTCAAAATCAATCAGGGCTTCAAGAAGCTTCTTTTCGTTTTTTACATAATCAGTTTTTCCACGATATTTTTTCTCGAATCGGCCATACGCCTTTTCGATAGCTTTCATATCCTTTTCAATCTGTGGGTCATTGTGTCCCTTGTAGAGTAAGCCTAAGTTCCAGGTTGTTTGCATATTAAATATATTTTTCTAAGACTTTAAAATCTTTGAGTAATTCAGTTTTCATTCCTCCGTTATAAAGCGCTACCGCTGGATGGTACAAAGCTATCACAGTTACATCACCATATGAAGCCTTTCCTTTGAATTCCTCGCCGTGGATTTTAGATATGACATCTACCCTATCTGCTAAACCATACTTTTCAAAAATATACTTCATTGAATGTCGGCCCAGGGTTGCTATCACTCGAGGCTTGATGATTTCGATCTGTTGATCAAGAAATGGTCCGTAAAGCGCTATCTCCTCGGCTGACGGATCTCTGTTATCCTGCGGGCGATCCTTCACCAGGTTCGTTATGTATACGCTCGCACGATCCATCTTGATTGATTCAAGCAATGTATCGAGCATTTTGCCTGATCTGCCACAGAATGGTTTGCCTGTCTGAGCCTCCTTTTCTCCAGGTGCCTCTCCAACAAAGATGATATGAGAATTTAGGCTTCCTTCACCGATAACGGGTAAATAGTTATTTTGCAGACGAAATGAATGCAAAGAAGACTCTTTCAGATTCTCTATCCTTTTATGTATTTCATCAAATTTATCCTTTGTAGTCATAAAGCTGATATCACACCTTCTGCTTTAAGTAGTTTTTGCTTTGCCTGGACTCCTTCTTGGCCACCACGAATACCGTTATATCCTCCGAGTTTTCCGTCTGATCTAATCACACGATGACAAGGAATAGATATATCTCTGTTGTGAGACATTATAGTTCCAACAGCTCGTGCTGCCTGAGGACTACCAGCCCTAAGCGCAACTTCCTTGTATGTTAGAGTCTTTCCTTTTGGGATATCTTTAACCACTCTTAAAACCATCTCCTTAAAGGAGGCTTGCCGTTTTGTTACCAGTTTCATCGTCGTTTTTCTTAGATTTTTTCTCAGGTTTCTTTTCTGGCTTTTCTTCTGCCTTTTTTGCAGGTTTTGCAAACTTTGCCTGTACTTCCATGGCGAGCTTCCGGTAATTACAGTAATCACAAAATTTTCCAGGCATTGGAAGCTCATCTTTTTCAAGACACTCCTTTGCCTCAAGGATAGTTTTTTCTACCCAATCATCTGATCCAGTATATGCAATCAACGTGACTTCAAATTCTAGTTTGCTATCAAATGCTTTTCTGTCTCTCAGGCCGTTTGCATAAACAAAATATCCAGTATCAGATACTTTGAAGCCCTTTCTTCGTAGAAGCCACTGGTATACCTCCATCTGTCTTTTGTATCCATCTTGCCAATCAGCATCCAAATTAACTTTTTCATCTTTTGAAGTTGATTTGTAGTCAACGACAATGAGCTCACCATCAGGATTTACCCACACATCGTCGATAGCACCACTGATAAGTAGACCGGATTCAGGATGCCTGAATTGAATACCCTCAAAGTTCTCGCGCCATGTGTTGAGCTCGCTGTGTGCAAACGGAATAGCGTCAACGCCGTATTCTGACATAAGTGGGTGTGATGTCTTTGCTACTCGATGCGCATCAAACTCCTTTTTCAAAAGATGGTCGACAGCGGAATTGAGATTGAAGGGAAAACCTTTTGGTCTCGCAACGCCGAGTTTATTATCAACATAAAAGCAACGAGGGCATTCAACAAACAAATCTAGCTTGGAACGCGAAAGCTTCCATTTGTATCCTCCGTAGTTCCAATCTGAACTTCGTTTACCTTTAAGTGGAAAAGTTCCCATATTTATTTACACACGTTCGCTATTTCGTCTAAAAGCATTGGTATTTTTGCTTTTTCTATACCAAACGCAGGAAGATCGGCCTCTCTTTCAGCAATATGCTTGCAAAGTATAAGTCCTGCATCAAGAAGAGATCGCTTTTCAACTGGTGAAAGCGAAAGCAGTGATGTGAGCGGGTGAAGCTTTGATTCATTTATAAGATCCTCCAGATTTCCTTTGTCGGGATAATTCCAACCAATGAGTGAAAGGCCCTGGCATTCGGCATACCTGATTGCGTGATCAGTGAATTTTGTATTTGTAAATAATTGAAAGGTGCTTATTTTACGCATTTTGCCGCCATATTCATGAGAACCGTTCTTTAGGTCATCAAAACGTGCCCTGATATACAGAGCTACCTTGAGATCTGACTTTAGGCCAGGTTCATTATGAAATTTTGCTTCTACGATCGACAATTTATCACCCTTCCATGCCACAACATCAACCTCATGCTCAACACACTTACCTTGAATGATTTGTCCTGTGACTGCCTCATACCCTTTTGCCTTAAAAATTTCTGCAATAAGTTTCTCAAAAGGAAAACCACTTGGACCGAGATCAGCGATCGCTCGTTTCATCGAATAGCGCGCGGCAACTGGTTTTGCGTCTTGTCTAAGTATTTCAAAAGCATGCTTGTAAATTTCAGACGTAGGAATACCATTTACAAGCTCTTTCTCAATATGCTCGCAAATTCGATTAGCTTCAGCATCTGTCGCACCAGCCTTATGTAATGAAAGAATAAGCTTTGCCGGCACAAAAGTCTCCTGCTCGCCGGTTGATTTGAGTACAAGTATTTGTGACATGGTCACATTATAACCCAAACTATCTTACAATTCCGCCTCCCAGACAGACCTTTTCGTCGTATATTACGATTGATTGGCCAGAAGCAATTATGAGAGCTTCATCAAATGTAACTATCGAGTTTGTGACCATGCATGGCAAAAGATCACCAAGATGTCTGATTCTTGCATGATATTTCCTATCCTTTGCTGGTTTTTCTCCAATCCAATTCACTGATTCAATCTCAAACTCGTTTTTTTCAATCGAAAGTTTTCCCGATGGGCCCTTGTGCGACACCTTAAGAATATTTTTAGAAAGGTCTCGATCGATTATGTAGTAGGGCGAATCTTCAGGAGTCTTTGTGTGTACGATAAAGCCGTGACGCTCCCCAATGGTGTGAAATAGTGCGCCATCATGTTCACCGATGACTTTTCCTTCTTCATTTACCACATCTCCTTTCTTGGATTCAATGTAGTGTGAGAGGAATTCCTTCATGCTCACCTTACCTATAAAGCAAAGTCCCTGGCTATCTTTCTTTTCAGCAACAGGCAGATTGTATTTCCTTGCAAGAGTTCGAGTTTCTGATTTTTCCAGGCCACCAACCGGGAAAAGTGTCTTAGCAATTTGTTCTTTGGTTAAAGTCCACAAGAAATAGCTTTGATCCTTGCCCTGATCTACGCCGGCGATCATTTTTCCTTGTATCGATTGCGCATAGTGTCCTGTCGCAACAAAATCTGCACCACTCTTCATTGCGTAGTCATAGAAACCGCCAAACTTAACATACTTATTACACATAATGTCAGGATTGGGAGTTCGACCGGCCTTATATTCAGAAACCATATAATCAACGACTTCCTTTTTGTACTCATTCTCCAAGTCTAGAGTTTTAAAAGGTATGCCAAGGTGCACGCAGACACGCATTGCATCAAGTCTGTCTTCCCTCCAGGTGCATTCATACCAATCAGGCTGCCACACCTTTATAAAAACCCCTGTAACGTCGTAGCCCTGCTCTTGTAGTAGCGCAGCAGAAACAGAAGAGTCTACACCCCCTGACATTCCAACATATACCTTTGTTTTTGAGCCCTTTGCGCTGCTTTTCATAAGATATATGTATCACCTATCACGTATTAGTCCAAATACTTTGCCTTATTTATAAGATGATTGTCGTACGTTGTTGCTGGATGAAACCCGCCCTCAGGATCAGTTAAGTAAAAGTAGTATTTGGTCTTAGTAGGACTAATTGCGGCTTTAATTGCATCAAGACCTGGATTAGAGATAGGAGTTGGAGGAAATCCTAGATTTAAATACGTATTGTAAGGAGATTTAAGTTTGAAATCGTCTGAAGTAAGCTTATTCCCATCTGCTTTACCGGTAAGGTACACAACAGAAGCATCAACCTGAAGCGGCATTTTTTCATCGAGGCGTTTCCACAAAATGTCCGCAATTACCTGTCTTGTCTCAAACACCCGTCCTTCTTCTTCAAGTATAGATGCCATGGAAATGATTTCTTCAATAGGTCTCTTAAAGGCAACTATTTCCTCGGAGATAGTCGCAATTTTCTTTTTGTAGGTATCTAGCATTACCGCCAACACATCTTCTGCTGTGACATTTGGTAAGAAAAGATACGTCTCAGGGAATAAGTAACCCTCGTACGGAGTAGCAATTTTTATAAATTGATTTTTACTAAAGTATTTAAATTTCGGTTCTTTTATAAAAAGTTCTGCAATTTCCTTTGAATTCAACCCTTCAGGGATCGTAATTCTTACATTCTTAAGTTCATAGTCTCCATGTGAAAGCCTCCATGCCATTTTAAGTGAGCTTTGGGGCTTCTCGAGGTAATACTCTCCGGCCATAAGACCTTTAGTTCCACCAAACAAAACCATAAGGCTCTTAAACGCAAAAGGAGATCGTATGATATTTGTTTCTTTCAAAGATAGCGCACTTCCCGAAAGCGTCTCTCCTTTCTTAACCACGATCACTGTATCGACTGGGAACGCCTGAGGTGGCGAAGCAAGAAAACGATAACCGAGTACAAAAAGCGTAAAGAGTACAAATCCTGCGCAATACCACACTTTCCATTGTTCGAAATGGGATTTCTCTGGTGACACAGAAACGACTGGCTCCTGCGGCTCGGGAGTTGTGATAAAAGTATTTGGATCCATATTAAACTGGAAGATTTGAAGGAGCCTCTGCTCGCTTTGATGGAATACGATCGATGGTTGGTGTACCAGCAACTGAACCAGGGAAATGGAAAATAGTTGCAAACTCCTCGGTGTTTAGAACCATCGGCTTGCTGTAATAAGGCGCAAGGAAATATCCTCGTCGTCGATACGCCTTGAGAACCTCCCTTGCAACATGCTCCTTATCTTTATCCTTCTTTATCTTAGCCGCGAGCCATGTGTCTCCATTAGGGGCAAAGCCGTTGAGATACTCAGAGCTGTAGTGCTTGAACATTGCAGGAACTCCTCCTATTCCAAACGTAGGATCAAATGCTTCTGGTTTTGTAGCTAGAAACACCACTCGGATACCAACATCAAAAGATGGCTTGGACACACTGCGGCCAATTGCTTCAACGACTTCTTCTTCAGCTCTTGATAAGACATATTTAATCGGCTTGCCGTCATCATCTGTATCACCAACTTTTGTTTTAGAATCTCGTTTCAAGAAATCCTCGCTGATAATTTTTTCTGCATCCGCCTTCCAATTATCCTCTTCCTTAGCAAAAAGATAATGATGCTTTTTATCCTTCTTATGTGCACGAACAATCATCTGAATCCAGATGTGCTGGTCTTTGCTTGCTGATCCCATCCATTCAAGCCCTGGAACCATTGGATCAATCTTAAACTCTTCTTTTGGATCCTTATCCAACCCGTAATCAATGTATGTTTTTATTGGATACGGATCTGGCTTTGTAAGCTTTAGATCAACCGCCCACATCTTCATGGTTTTTGGATCAAAAAACACTTTATCGGCATAATCCTCACGCTCATGGATTTCGATTCCAGGATATTGCGAATACAAGGCTGCCATGAGATTTTTCTTGCGCCTTTCTTCGGTACGAATCAAAAATTTAATCTTTCCCTCTTCAGAAATAAGTTCAAAGGAATATTCTGGTCGAGATTCTCCCTCCCAATACATTTTCTTCATGCCGCCATCTGACGTGTTGTGAATTGTATTAAGCACAAGCTCCATCGCTTTGGGCGATTTTACAGTTTCTCGAGGAAGCTTAATTTCGAGAAGAGTTTTTTTAATTTTTACAGCCCAGGCAGTTCGTACATACGTAAGCCATTTTTCCCAAGCAAATTCCACAATAACAATAGGGACCCAAATAACAGCAAGAAAAAGAGTCCAACGTAGCGTCTCCGGTAAGACTACATGAAGCACAAAATAAGGAAGATCAGCTGCTATAAGTGAGAAAATATTCACCCAGTAATAATACTAGAATAAGCTTTCTCCCGCAAAGCAAAACCACCCGGTTAAGGGTGGTTTAAAGCTTACGCCATCGAATATCGTCCTTCTTTGTCTTTTTTGAAATACTTTGGGTTCTGAAGATTAACGAGGATAGTGTTTTCTTTCACATATCGCTCCTTCATTACCTTGTCGATAACATCCTTTTTGGTGAGTGGACCGTTCTTTTCAATAACCTTCTTGATAACGTCCTTAACAACACCTGACATGTAACCCCATTCTGAGAGTGCGTAGAGACCTCGTCCAACGAGAACAAATCGAGGATCCTTGATAAGTTCATTGTGAGTTGTTGCAACATGAGCCTTCTTGTTGAACATCTTCTCAATCTGCTTTGCTACTTCGCGGAAATGGATTGGAGATCCATGTTTTCGAATAACGAGGAAAGCGTAATCTCGCATACCCTTTGCCTTGATGTTTGGAGAATGTGAGACGCCCCATTCACCGAGAGGATTCTTTCCAACTTTCTTTGAAAGAGAAAGCCATCGCTTCAAAATCTCATCATTTCGATAGGTATCATTGAGACCTTCGATATGATTAAGGAACGTATCAATCATCTCTGATTCAGGAATGATATCGTCGTCCTTGAGGTTCTTATAAAGCTTCTTGAGAGCATCTTCAACCTTCTTTGAGGTTGCCTCGTCTACATGCCACCTATGCTTGAAATGATCGTCTTCCTTCTGCCATTTGAAAGCTCGTCCGAGTACAAGGAGGAAGTAAATGTGATTCTGAATAGACGGGTCTTTTGAGACACTATCGAGAAGATCTTCCTCTGCCATAACACCTCCCATCTGAGTCATCATCTCTTCGAGTTCCTTGAAAGCAGCATTCTGGGCCTCATATTCCTTAGATTTCTGAATATTTGAAATAGCGTAATTTTCGATCTGTCGGACACGCTCACGAGTGATGCCATAGGTCTTACCAATAGCTTCAAGAGTCATCTTGTTTGGTTCCTTTCCAAGGCCATAGCGCTTGGTAATAACCTCCTGAGCACGGTCAGGCAAGCTCTTGAGAAGAGCCTTAACAACCTGTTTTGGTTTGAGCGTAAGCGTAGTCATAATATAGCGCGCGTTCCTTAAATTTCTTATAAATATCGTTGAAATCAAATTATCACTGGTTTCGCAGTAAGTCAAGCTTATGTAATATTACCACACTTGTCAAGACTTGTCCTAGCTACCCTTTTAGTCAGTCACAATTGAAACTAATTTTCCGGGAACAACGATAATTTTTTGAGGTTTTTTATCCCCAACCCACTTAATAATTTCGTCTAGTTTGAGTGCGAGAGCCTGTAATTCATCTTTTGTAGCTTCCCTTGGTGCTTCGAATGATGCTCTCATTTTCCCATTTACCTGAACGACGATTTTAACATGATCATCAACTGTTTTTGTCATGTCTGCAGTCGGCCACGCAGAAAGATGAATCGAAGTTTTGTTTCCAAGATTGCGCCACAACTCTTCGGTCATATGTGGAGCAAATGGTGCAAGCATTTTAAGGAGTGATGCATACGCTGTATCTGATATTTCTGCACATGAATCCATTTCGTTTGAAAGGATCATAAGTGCGCTTATAGCTGTGTTATGACGAAGTGATGCTATATCCTCGGTAACCTTTACTATCGTCTTATTGAGAGCGATTTCAGCCGCTTTAGGCATGACTGCGCCATTCTTTACCTTCTCGCTAAGCTTCCATACGCGTTCAAGGAATCTGCGAGAACCCATAATACTCGAAGTTGACCATGCGATAGCTTGATCAAAAGGTCCCATAAACATTTCGTACACTCGCATCGTGTCGGCACCGTATGTATGTGCAATCTCATCTGGATTTACAACATTACCAAAGCGCTTGGACATTTTTCGCCCATCTTCACCCATGATAAGTCCCACCGACTGAAGCTTTTTGAAAGGCTCAAGTGTTGTAACAACACCGATGTCATATAGAAACTTGTGCCAGAAGCGCGCATAGATGAGATGTCGTGTCGCGTGTTCTGCACCGCCAACATAAAAGTCTACCTGGTTCCAATATTTTTCTTTTTTCGGATCTACGAGTGATTTGGAATTTGCTGGATCCATGTATCGCAAGTAGTACCACGAAGAACCTGCCCATTGAGGCATGGTATTCGTTTCTCTTTTCACAATTTTCGCTGACTTTCCCTTTCCGATTTTTACATCTACCCATTTTTCAATGGAAGCAAGCGGAGATTCTCCTGTTCCTGTTGGTTCGTATGACTTAACCTTTGGCAAAACTACTGGCAAATCTTCATCTGCAACTGGAATAATTTCATACGCGACTTCTGACTCTATTTTTTTCCAGAGAACATCAAACTCTTTACCGTTCTTTGAATCAAAGTGACCAAACCCATCCCACGCTTCAATGTTCCATGATGAAGGAAGATCTTCGTGAGTATCTGACGGAATAACTACATCGTCTTTTGATCTCACGAGCGTTACTTTATTAACCAACTTAGAAACTTTATTGTAATTGATCGGCGCTTCCCAGAATTTTCTAAGTGCAGGTACATCAGACTCAGATCCATCCATTTCTTCTACTATCTTCCAATGCTTTTCATCTCGAGGTTTACCAATCGCGCTCGCAATAAGGAAAAGGTTTCCAATATTGATTCCGGTTTTCTCAATTAATCTCAATGCGGCGTTTGAACCCAAACTATGACCCACAATGATGTCATCCGGTCCAAAGTCTTTTACATGCGGTTCAAGTTCCTTCATCCACGACTCAACTGTGGGGTGAAATGATGTAGAAATTGTAGGATTAAAGACCTCAACCCCTCTGTCTTCGAGTGCTTTTTTAAGCTTCTTAAACCAATGGCCATTACCATTACCCTCAAATCCATGGATAAGAAGAGCTTTTTTAGCTTTAAGACCCCGCAAAATAGGAAAAGGTTCGCCCCAATACCTCTGGCGTGAGAACACCCAGTCTTTGAGTTTGTATTTAACAACCCAATTTCCACCTACAGAATCAGTAATCTTTTTCTGTGCATCAATCGAGTTCATACCAGAAAACTTTCCTGAATCAACCAATTGTCCGGAACCTGTGTAGCATTGATCTTTATCAGCTGATTCTGATTTTTCACTAGGACTTATGACGCGACGAATATTTTGATTAAATTTTTGGGCAAACTGAAAATCTCTTTCGTCATGAGCGGGAACAGCCATGACAGCACCGGTTCCATATTCAGCCAAAACATAATCAGCTACAAACACCGGCACTTCTTCGTTGTTTGCCGGATTAATAGCAAACACACCTTCAAGTCTTACTCCAGATTTGTCCTTTTTGGCATCTGTCCGCTCGATCTCAGTCATTGCTCGAGCATGAGCAACATAGGCTATAACTTCTGAGTGATTCTTTAGACTTTCTTTTTTCTTAAGTATTTCTGTGACAAACGAATGCTCTGGCGCGATAACTAGGTACGTAACACCAAACAAAGTATCAGGACGAGTAGTAAACACTTTTAACTTTTCATTTCTTCCTTTGAATGCAAATGTGAGTTCAACTCCTTCGCTACGACCAATCCAATTTCTTTGTGCCTCTTTTATAGACTCTGGCCAATTGAGCGCATCGAGATCAGTCAAAAGCCTATCTGCGTACTTTGTAATGTTAAGCACCCATTGCCTCATCGGCTTCTTTTCAACTGCAGTTCCGCAGCGCTCACACTTACCATCCTCCACATCTTCGTTAGCTAGACCAGTCTTACACGAAGGACACCAATTAATTGGTTCAAATGACTCATACGCTAGACCTTTTTCCAAAAGCTTAAGAAAGATCCACTGAGTCCACTTGTAAAACTTGGGATCGGTAGTATTTACTTCGCGCGACCAATCATAATCAAAGCCAAGAATTTCAAGCTGCTTTTTATAGCGCTCTACATTCTTTGCGACAGCGATTGATGGATTAGTCTTGGTTTTAATTGCATAGTTTTCAGCCGGCAATCCAAACGCATCAAAGCCCATTGGGTGAAGCACATTAAAGCCCTGCATTCTCTTTTGGCGAGAAACAATATCGGTAGCTATGTAGCCTTTAGGATGCCCTACATGCAAACCTTCGCCCGAAGGATAAGGAAACATATCGAGAATATAAAACTTTGGTTTCTCTATTGAGTCACCTGTTTTATAAATCTTCTTTTTCTCCCACTCCTTCTGCCACTTTTTTTCTATTTTTGAATGGTCGTAGCGAGTCATTGACTAGAGATTTACCGGCGCCTGAGCCTTTATAGTTTGAGACTTTTCGTATACAGGATAGAGGTCAGGATCGATGGTTCGGTCAAAACAAATAGTGCCTGTACCGTGTGTCCAATTTTCATTTGTTCCCACTGCAGGGTAAATTCTGTACGTTTCTTTAATATCAGTCTTATCATTTGAGGCACTGAATTTTGCACAAAGCTTAAACGAAAGGTTTCCTGTCTTTTCGTATGTATACGCTTCGCCAGTCTCTGGATCTACTGGTGCTCGATATCCTGAAATTGAATCCTGAGTTTCAGCAAGCGTGCTAGGAACTACACCCTTCTGCTGCCAATGATTAATGATCTGCCACTGAATATTAGAGAGATTTTCGACACGCAATGAATCGAATCGGATTGCTCGTGCCTTCATAGGTGATCCAACATAGATGAAGCCACCAACAAGGGTTCCGAATACAAAGACACATGCAAGTGTTACAAGAAGCTTGCTTCTGTTTGGCATATCAGGAGTGAAAGCTTTCTTGAGATCATAGAGGTAGTACGCAAACACAGCGCTTGAAACTACAAGAACGGCAAGAACCTTGAGCACAAACCGTGCGGTAATTTCTCCTCCAAGGAATGTGTTAACAAGAACAATCAAGTCAGTTACAACCGCAACACCTGTTACAAAGAGTGTTAAATACGTGAGCCACTTTCGCACAGCAAGCTCTCTTTTGTCTGGATTTGCTCGAAGATATCGATTCAAATACGACGCAACTACGAGATATAGCGGAAATACGATGATGAGGCACGCAATAGCCGCTCGCATTCCAGACGAGTAAAGATCGCCTCCGTAGTAATAGTACGAATTGAGAGCATCAGGAAATGCCTTATTTATAATGGTAAACAAGAGACTGATGAGCGAAATAGCGCTCACATAAAGCGTCACGAATCCGGCGAGATAGACAAAGAAGTCCTTAGCGGTAGTTTTAGGTTGCATGGCTTAAGTATTAGCTAGTAAGCCCCTTAATAGTAGCAAAATAGGCCATTTTTACAACAAAAGCCTCGCTTGCGCGAGGCTTTCATTTTTACAGCTGTAAACCGATGTTACATTGGTGCCTGCATGCTTGCTTTTGACTCGCATGATTTGCAGTCCTTCTTGTGAGTGAACACAAGGAAAAGACCAGATACACCGACAACGACGTAAACAATCTTTGAGAGCATTGATCCTGCGCCCAAGAGCATGTCTACAACATTCCATCCACCAGCGCCAACGAGGCCCCAATTAAGAGCTCCGACGACAACGAGGATGAAAGCGATTGCGTGAAGTGCCTTCATATTATTGAAAAATTAAACTATTAATGTCGACATTACCCATTAATTATATCAACTCCGCAATACTTTTGGGGAAAGTTATCCACTTTAGACGCATACACTTGACACAATTTGCAAGTATGATATAGTATCTTTGTCTGGATGACTCGCGATGAAGTGTGCATCATCGACTGAGCCGAAAGGCCTTAGAAGTTGTTGGTTAGTGTCCAACCGTCTAGACTCCCCGCTTTCTGCTTGAAAGCGGGGTTTTTTATTTCAATTCCAATTACTTCTTGTCGGCACAGATTATCGTTGTAATCGAAGATACCTCACCTGTATCATCAACCTGTTCTGGCGGTGTTGTGACCTTATGTTTTATGAGACAAACTAGATTATTTTTTACGTATCCGTTTGAAGTGTTAAAAGTTGCGTCACCACTATTTCTCATGTCTTCAGTAAATCCGTTTGCCTTTAATTCATTTATAAATCGAAATCCAACATCGAGCTTGTCTACTGAACCTGTATTTTTCCAAGTTTGTGTGATCTGTAGGTTTTCTGCAGGAGAACGGTCATCAACAAAACTGTATCCAGGGTAATTTACTTTGGTTCCCTCAGTGTTCCAGCTCAAAACAATATTAGTTACATTCACGTTAGATACACCCAATTTTGAAAGTGTGGTCTTCATCAAATCATAAGCCGGTGTGGTCATCTCTGTGGGCTGATCAGTTGCCTCATTCTGGACCTGGAGATTCTTTACTGGTTTAAAATACAAGTATCCAGCTGCGACTATCAAAATAACCACTGCGATTAGTGATAGCACTACTGCCATTGAGCCTCTTTGTGAATTTTTCATATTAAAAATAGAATACAATATTTTTGCAATTATGGCTTGTTTGAGTTAATCTGATTGTGACTAGGGTCAAGCTCTCTCGTATATAAGAAATCGAAAGGTATCACCTCGCCCCTCCCGTGAGATTGTCTCACGCTTCAAGGCAGGCTTTACGGCATCTTGGTCTGAGGTTAGGCGCGTAGCAATACGCGCCTTTATATTTCCTAAATCATAAACTCAACCACGTCGCCGTCTTTGACGATGTATTCCTTCCCTTCTGTTCGCACCAAACCTTTTTCACGAGCAGCTGCATATGAGCCAGCTTCAAGTAGTTTGTCCCACTCAATTACCTGTGCACGAACAAACTTGTCTTTGAAATCCGTATGGATTGCAGTACCAGCAAGAGGTGCTGTCCATCCCTTGTGAATCGTCCAACCACGAGTCTCTTGAACTCCAGTCGTAAAATATGTAATAAGGCCCAAAAGCTCGTAGCTTTTCTTGATGAGAGCATCAATACCGTTATCAGCACCAAGCCCTTCTCGCATCTCTTTCTTTTCTGAATCCGTCATATCCTTTAGATCATGCTCAAAGCCCGCGTCTACGATGACATAGCCAGCGCCACTTTCTTCGATAAATTTCATGAGCTTTGTAAAACGCTCATCCACAACTCCATCTTTTGGTTCATCAAGATTCTTTCCACCGGACTTCTTATTCAAGACATACAACATCTTTTTTGTTGTAAGAAGATGAAGTTGTTTTAGAAACGGTGCTTCAAACTCATCAGGAACCACTGTTGATGCAAGCTTTCCCGCTTCAAGTGCTGGACGCACTCGTTCAAGAATCTTCATTTCAATAATCGCCTCTTTCTTGCCGCCTTTAATATCCTTCCCTAGGTTGGTCATGCGCTTCTTGACCGTATCAAGATCAGACGCTATGAGCTCCATGTTTATAATTTCAATATCAAAAAGCGGATCAACTTTATTTGCGACATGAATAATGTCATCGTCCTCAAATATACGAACAACCTCGGCGATTGCATCAGTTTCTCGAATGTTAGAAAGAAATTTATTACCCAAGCCCTCACCAGATGAAGCGCCTTTTACAAGACCTGCAATATCAACGAATTCAACAGCAGCTGGGACTGTCTTTATGGTCTTTGAGAACTCAGCAAGTTTATAAAGCCTTTCGTCAGGTACAGCAACGACTCCGACAGACGGATCAATCGTTGCAAAGGGATAATTTGCCACAAGAACACTCTTTTTAGTAAGAGCGTTAAAAAGGGTTGATTTTCCGACGTTTGGAAGGCCTACAATGCCGATAGATAGTGACATAGAGAGCTACAATACCACCTACTTTGCTTTCCTGCCAAGTTTATTGACCTTAAGGAGTAGTTTTTGAATTTTTTCAGGGCTTGCCTTGTTTATACCGGAAAACCACGTCTTTCGCACAGGAGCAAATCCAGAGAATCGAAGCACACCTCGAACATAGCTGTTAATGTTACCTCCAAACAAAAACCAGAGTAGAAGTGGATGAGAGTCGGACGTAACAATAACGCGAGCGCTACGACCCTTGAGCCTTCGATACCATCCAGGAATTGGACCCTTGCGCATGTTGAATGCGAAGCCCGGCATCCACGCACGATCTACAAGTCCTTTAAGTAGTGCTGGTACGTCTGACCACCAAATTGGAAAGAACGTTACAAAATGTTCTGACCAGCGAACATCTGACTGAAATTGAACAAGATCGGGCTCATATGCCTGAATCGTCTTATAGCCTTTATGAAGAATTGGATCAAACTTCATGTCAGCGAGCTTTGTGACTCGAACTTCATGCCCAGCGGCACGAGCTCCCTCTGCATATGACTCTGCAGCCTTTGCTGCAAACGACTCGTTATCGGAATGAGCAATGAGGATAAATATCTTTTTAATTTTGGACATGCTTATTTTTTAATGATTTTCGCGAGCTCGTCTTTGTGCTTTGTCATGATTTCCATCATAACTGTTTGCTGATCCTTACCAGTTTTGAGACCTTCCTGTAGTTCCTTTGCTAGATTTTCAAAAAAATCAGGATTCTTCTCTACAAGATCAAGAAGCATATCCTGTTCGGCTTGTGGAATATTTTTAAGCTGCGACTTCATTGCCTGCTTCATCAAGAATTTTTTAAGCATATGTATTTATGTTTTGTGCGGCTATTTTATCAAGAAAGGTCGATTATCGCCATATATTTCAAGAGGAACCTTCCCCCAACACGCAACAACATGATCTGCGTAGCGCCACAGTGCCTCTATTTCTTCTCGACCGACGAACTCACGCACTGATCCTGATAGTGCAGCCAAAATTACATTGGCATAAGCATCCCTGGTCCTGGGTATAGTAAAGATATCTTTTGAGCCGTCTCTATTCTCAATAAGTATTTCTTGATCTGGCTGAATAGAAAAACGCATAGATTTAGGAATGCCCAACATCTCTTTGAAATCAATTCGAATGAAAGCTTCACTAACCGGCATTTTCTTACCTGACTCTAATATGAGAGGTGTGCCCGCAAGCTTTCCTGACGACAAATGGGTTTGAACCTCAAACGCTGTCTCGGTAGATGAGCGAGGCGCAACACCCTGCTCTTGATGATAGCCCTCGTATTGTGCACGACGAGACATATCGCATGTTTTAAGAGGTGGAGCAAGATGAGAAAAAACTTCAGCCCGTGCCTTTTGCCATGAGTCATTTTTACTTTTAACCTGGGGCAAGCTAGCGCAAACTACAGCAAGCATTTCAAGCATATGATTCTGTCCAACGTCACGAAACGCACCCACACCATCATAAGAAGCTCCCCTATTCTCAATTCCCTGAGTTTCAAAATGCCGAATATGTATTGAGGATACATTTTCAGCAGCTATGAGATTATCAAAATCGATCGTGCTCTCATGCAGGTTCATAATTGCCAAAACAGTATCTTTGCCCAAATAGTGATCCACTCTACATATTTGCTTCTCATCAAGAAACGAAAGAAGTTTGTCGAGTGAGCGCGCTGAGTGCTCATCCGTACCAAACGGCTTTTCAATAAGAATCCTTGTTTTCCCCTTCGCGAGAATCTTTGCATCCCTCAAAGACCTAATTGCGAGCGGATGGTTCTGAGGAGCAAGAGAAAGATAAACATAAACATCAGAAATGCCTTGTGACTTTTTGATTGACGCAATTGTAGCCTTAAGATCATCGAAGCCGTGATTATTCTCAATATCAACTTTGGAGTACAAGACTGTATCTAAAAACTTTCCCGTTATTGCAGATTTCTTTTCAAGGAGGAAATTATGAAAATCCATATCACCCCAATCTCGCCTTGATACTGCGAGTACTTTTGATTTAGGGCCAAAAACGCCTTCGGCATGCAGTAAACTGAGTGCAGGAAAAATTTTCTTAACGGCAAGATCGCCGGTCGCTCCAAACAATACAAAAAGCACATTTTTCCCTGTGGCATCTTTTCTCATTATCTATATATAAAAGCACACCAAGAAGCAAAAGAAAAAGCCCGTACACCACTGTACGAGCTGTGACCATCAGAAACCTAGTTTTCCTAATACAAAATGCACCGGTCGCTCGAGAACTCTGTCATTGAGCTTCTGAATAGGCTTTCTGACCACTTGATCCAAAAGATCAACATGATTTTGATAGCTATAGCTCCATGAAGACTTTTTTCCGAGTGTCCATGTGACATGTTTGTTACCATCCGGATGCCACGCGAGTCCCTTCTTAAGGTAGAAATCAGCACCTGCAAACTCGAAGCCTCCTTTGAGAGCTTTGAGTTCCTTACCTCGAAGGCCGAACTCAAAGACCGGCGATTCCTCAAGGCTGTGTCTCCAGGATGACTCGTTGAAGTCACGATCATGAAATGTAACGTTCCCATCTTGTCGTGCCGGAGAAAAGGCTTTTTCAAGCCCAAGAAGCCGGAGTTCAGCATTCTTTTCAAATCTCGGAGACACTGTCATTTTGGGAAGCATAACAATCTCCCCTGGGTTGGAATACGTTGTGTTGCGAACGATATTCTGCGAAGCAAGCTCCAGGACCTTTGTTTTAAGTCCCGATGCGAAGGCTACACTGGCCAAAACCAGGCTCATAAGAGCAATTTGGATAACTTTCATGCGGGAAAGTGGTTAAACGGGATCTTCGCTAAGTATAGCTATAAAAGGTGTTTCGTCCATAAAAAAGACCCACCGTAAGGTGAGCCTGAGAAGCCACGGGCGGATCCTGACAATCATGAGGATATTTGTGAAGAAATTGATTTTCTCCGGTACATCCAGAAATGAATTGAGGGAGCTGCTTGTCCACAGAAGTAATGTATTCCGAAGCAACAACGTCGAGCGCGTGTGAAAGCGTAAGAAAGCTGTCTTTCGGAGGGACCATTTTCTGCGACCGAGGAGAGTCGACCTGAGTGATGATCTGTTGACGGACCAAGTCTGGTGGGGTTGAAAGAACAAGTACTGCCATTGAAAGAATAGCGCCAGAGGCCATTCTGCCTAGCAATCCTGAAAAACGAAGGTAATTCAAGGTATTTGGGGACTGCAGACGAGTTTAGTACGGGAAGCCAGGTTTGTAAAGCCTGTGGATTACTTACGACACCTCTCCTAAGTACGGTACGCACAACTTTCTGTAATTACCGCGATTCATGTAGGGCTCTTCTTTGTCGTATCTTTCCTCTTTTTTAATAGCACTTGAGCTCGAAGCCAAATGAACAAGACTTCTACCGTATTTTCTATTGAGCTTATCCATCGTACCTAATATCTTTTCCTTTGAGCTTCCCTTTACACGAGCGCCAAACAGATCTTCTTGCCCCATATAATCAGGCATAAGACCGTGCAGCGTTACACCGGTCGCGCGATATGTGCGGTCTGATGAAAATACCGAGTCGAATATCTTTTGAACTTCTGCAACGATATCAAATGTACTATTGGTTGGAATATGAAATTTTACGGAATCACCTGCAAAGCTGAAATCTGTAGTTTTGAGATATATGGAAACTCCCTGAGCAGAGAGCTTCATCTCCCTCGCCTTCTTTGATGCGTTCTCTATATTTTTTGAAAGCTCTGAAAACACATACGCCCTATCTTTTGAAGCTGGCGAAAAGGTCCGTGTCTTCATGATCGACTTTTGACTTTCACTTTGCTTGCTTACTCCGTTAATAGAAATCGAATTAAGCTCATACCACATTTCAATCAATGGTTTTGAGAAATGCTCTTTTACCCATGACACTGGTTTATGAGCAAACTCTAGTGCAGTAGATACTCCAAGCTTTTGCAGAGCATACGTAGACGATGAACCAATACCCCATACGCTTGCGATAGGTGTGGTCGATAGCACCTCAGGCACCTCAAGAGGAGAAAGAATTGTAAGACCATTGGGCTTATTGCGCTTTGAGGCTGTCTTGGCGATAACTTTTGTAGGACCTAGTCCCAAAGAGACCGTGATACCTAATTCACGCACTATATCTGATTTTATGCGCTCAAGAATAGGTCGAGGATCTTCTTTAAAAGCTTTATTATGTGAAAAATCTGCAAAGCATTCGTCGATAGAATATTCCTCCACAATATCTGTATATCTTCTTACGATATCAAACATTCGCCTCGAAAAGACCGCATATGCTTCATAGTCTGATGAAACAACGATGACACTGGGAAATAGTTTACGTATCTGAAATATCGGCATGGTACGCGTAACACCCAGCTTTTTTGCTTCATACGACACAGCAGAAGCAATTCCTCGTTCAAAGCCTGTAACGATGGGACGATTTCGAAAAGCAGGATTCTTTGCCGCCTCCACCGATGCGAAAAAAGAATCTCCATCTAGATGCAAGATATATTTTCTTTCACTGTTCATCTTAATATTTTCTTACGACCGCACTTACGACGGCCTCGACCTTTTCTCCGTTATGAAATGTGTGAGCGTATCCCATTTTAAACGCATCGTCTTGTACCACAATCACAATATCTCCCGGACGAGACTCCTTTGAGCGATCCACGATGATGAGATCCCCAGAAAGTATTCCCGCATCCTTCATCGCGTCGCTTTTTGCACGCAGCATAAAAGTCGCCTCCTTGTTTTCTATGAGGAAATCATCGAGCGATACATTATCGAGAGCTCCTTCTTCTTCCTGTGTTCTAAAAGCCATAACACAAGTATAGGTGAACTGAGGTTCACACACAATCGGAAAAACTATGCTTCGTGAATTACGAGAGGCTTGTCGGCCATTTCTTTATCCTTTTGGAAGATTTGTTCTGCGATTCCGTAAATACCGTACGTAATGAAATATGCTGCAAAGACATCAATTGAGTAATGAAGATGACCCATAAGCGACACTCCCCCAAGAAGAACTGAAAGGATTATGAAAGAAATGCGCAATTTCTTGTTGTCCCAAAAAATAAGTGCAATCAAAAATGGAAGGCCTGTATGTCCTGAAAAGAATAGATCGGCACCAAAAATAAAATTGCTCGCGAAGCTCAGTGGATCAAGTGGGATCTGGGTAGGAAAAGGCGCAATATGCGTAAGGCTTATGAATATCGATCTAACAATTACAAAAAGGCTTATTGTCTTGAGTGTAAAAGGAATTCTATGTGGATGAGAAAGACCTACAAGGAATATACACGCCACGAACACAAAAGCACCCCAAACGAATACACCATCTACATCAAAAACTGGTATGTTATCGAGAATAATGTCTGTTACAGGGTTACTTGCTACTGCAGTTGCATAGGTACCTGCATAATAATTTATGACGAGACTCGCAAACAAGAATACCCACGCCAATATAAGTGAGCTTACATAAATCTTATTCCTTAGATAATGTCTGTAGTGTTTGATCATACACTCTTACTTAATACGCAATTCAGCATCAGACATTTTTTTAGAATAAGGATGTCCTGAAAAAAGTACCCAGAAATAATTAATAAAATATTTCCAAAGCACATCTACAACACCCTGTTCTGAGAATCTTCGTGAAGAGCTCCGAGTAGTAAACTCAGACTTAAAAAGCAAATTTCCAACGGCACTTAGCCTTTTTGCTGTATCTGTATCATCGCCATAAAACTGAATTGATGTGTCGTAACCCCCAATCTCTTCTAGAGCTTTTGCACGTATCATTGCGTTTCCAAAAATAAACACCGCGCCGTAATGAAACACCTTATGCACTACAAAATGGAGAGTTGTATACACGTATTTCTGCCAAAATGTTGTTATCGCTCTAAACAGTGAACCACTGTCATAGTAATCATAAGGACCACTCACGGCGACAATTTTTTCGTCGTCAAAATAAGACACTCCCTTTTGTATCCAGTTTTTTTCTGGCACACAATCGGCATCAAGACATCCAATAATTTCACCCGTTGCATACTTTCGTCCAGTCTCTCGAACATTTTGTACCCCTTTCCGATTTTCAGTCAAAAGAACCACCGTTGGAAACTCCTTAACTACCGACGCTGTCCTATCGGTGCTCGCATTATCAACCACAATGACCTCAAAGTTTGGATAATCCATAGCAAGAACTGCCTTTAAAGTTTCGCCGATGCGGGACTCTTCATTTTTTGCAGGAATTATAATAGAAACTTTTTTCATCTTCTTAGGTTGAATTTGTTATCTTATTTCGTATATATTTTCCATATCCTATCACAAAAAATATAATAACTACTATTGCTGCGGTGATCGTGAGTCTTTCAAAAAATGAATTAAATTCAGCATAAAGATTTCCGACCAGATAGCCGAACCAAAGCAACATTCCCGTCCAAACTATTTGCCCATAAAAGTTAAGGGCCATATATTTTTTAAATGGGATCTTTGATACACCGGCAGTAAATAAAACAGCCGGTGCGAAGCCTAGGCCAGTTGTTAGCTTTGATACTATCAGTATCCTCGTATGGTATTTACTAAACATTTTCTTTGCAGCCGCAATCCCCTCGTGAGTAATTGAAAAATACTTTCCAAACCTGACGAGAAATTTTTCACCACGACTTCGACCAAGCCAATACCACGCAACATCTCCAATTAATTCTCCGGCCATTAATATAAGATACGTGTAAACAATCGTCAGATACCCTGATTTAATTAGTATTCCTGCCAAAAATGAAATAATCGGCCCCAATATTGCTGAAAGAGGCAGCAATACAAGATATTTGTAATCAATGATGAGGTGGGCCGGCCATGAATCCATCTGTTTATTATATCAAACTCTAGGCCTTATATTGCACACTCAGATAGAAAAAGAGACCAGCTTTCGCCGATCTCTTTTTTTGTTGTGGACCCTACAGGACTCGAACCTGCCACCCCCTCATTGCAAATGAGGTGCTCTACCAGATGAGCTAAGGGCCCGTATTAATGACGAAAAATACTATAGCCTAAATAAGTCAAAAATTCAACTACCGGGGCTCTCGCGCAAGAGTAAGCACATGATCAAGAAACTCTGGCAAGGAAGACCCTACCGCGTGAATAGACTTGGGCAAGAGCGACTCCGGTGTCAGGCCGGGCAGAGTGTTGGTTTCAAGGAAAAAGACCCCGCGCTTTGGATGAACAATAAAATCAGATCTTGAATAGTGCCGGAGACCAAGCTCGCCATGAATCGCTTGTGCTGCTTCTTGGATAATCTTCTTTGTCTCTGCATCAAAGTTACCTGGACATATTTCCTGACTCTGACCTCCATATTTTGCATTGTAATCAAAAAATGGCGACTTTGTGTGAGGAATAATCTCAACCGGCAAGAGTGAGTAATGTCTCTCATTTCTGAAGTGATCGAGAACCCCACAGGTCGCTTCCCTGCCCTGAATAAATTCCTCAACAATCACTGAGTCTGAATGCTTGAATGCATAGTCAAAAGCACTTTCCAGGTCATCAAACTTATGCACGACCGTAACCCCCACAGAAGATCCGGCTGAAACAGGCTTTATGATTGAAGGATGAGGAATTTCACGAAAAATCTGATGAAAACCTTTTTCCGCCACTTCGTCTTTTGTGAAAATCTTATGGAAAGCAAACTTAATTTTGTCCTTAAGCTTAGCTAAAGCATTCTTTGTAAGATGTTTGTTCATTGCTATGGCCGATGGGAACGAATGCGAACCCGTAAACGGAATACCGATGTGCTCAAGTATTCTCTGCACCTTTCCATCCTCACCATATTGCCCATGAAGAGCCACAAACACCACATCGACATGCTTGAGTGCGTCTACGGGCTTTTTTGGCATACCGTTTAGGTGCCACACTCCGTCTTTTGAGATAAATATATCCACACCTTCGTATTTTGAAGGGAGATGTTTCAAAACACTTTCACCTGTTTTAAGTGATACATCGTATTCTGATGAAGGTCCGCCGCGGAGAACGGCAACTTTAATCTTGTGAACAAAAGCCATGTATTAAGTATAACCCAAACACAAGAAGAATGGTTCCACAGTATGCTAAAATTACAGTATGAAATTCAAAGCAGAGCATTTCGATCTTTTGGGAGTCTTGTGCTTCCCTTTTATTTTTATTTACGCAGTATGGGCACTCAAAACAGGACAGCTTCCTCCTGATTGGATGACCAAGATGCTCGTCGTGATTGGCGTAGGTGGTTTTCTTATCGACGGTACTATTGTCTACCGATTCTTTTTTAAGAAACGAGGCTAGAATCTTTTGTTTCGCTTCTTGATGAGCGAGTTTATGCGACGCAGCTTTCGATGATAGGTAATCGCGAACCTGTGTGCTTCACTATTGGCAAGTAAAATTGCTTTTTTGTGCTTTTCTACCAGGTTTTGTGCGCCGAGGAGTCCCTTTGGCTTATGCCTTTCATCTTTGACGACAGACACGATCGCGATATCCTGATCACGCTCCTTGAGGACTTTTTCAGCAAGGTTTCTCTGCCCTTCGCCACCATCTATAACAATAAGATCTGGAAAACGCCACTCAGGATGATTGAGCCTGCGTTCAAGAATTTCTCGTAGGTTTGCGGTGTCATTATTCCCAGTCTCTGGATCGAGCTTAAACTTTCGATACTCACCCTTTGCTAGTTCGTTATCGCAGACAACCGTCATTACCCCCACAGTTTCCTTGCCCGACATATGAGCTACGTCATATGCCTCGATTCGAAACGCAGTGTCAGAGACAACCTCATCATCTGAAATCACATCTACATCTTCCTTGATAAGTGCAATGTCCTGAATGTGATCGAGGGCAAAAAGTTTTCGCTTTGACTGCTCTGCTTTTTCAAACTCCTGATTCTTTGCATACTCATTCATCTCACGCTCAAGCAAGCGACTCAATACTCCCTTCTTACCTTGAAAGAAAAGAATAATATGATCAATATTCTTTTGATATTCAATTCGGGCTTCTTCGGTTGCTGTGTCTGGTGAAAGTCCAAGCTGTCGATAAAACGTAGATGTGTACTTTGATGATGAGTGGTCATCAATAAAAGGAAACATTTTACGAATAATCTTGAGTGCTACTCGAAGTGCACTGCCACTTGTAAACGGACCAAAGGTTTTCCGTACTTTTAATTCCTTTTTCTGCTTTTCAACCTCCAGTGTTCGTCCGCGAATTATAAGAATCCTTGGAAATTTTTCACGCGTGACTACAACATAGTTAAAACTCTTATCATCCTTTTCTTTTACGTTATAATCTGGCCAATGCTTTTTTATAAGATTAGCCTCAGCAATCATTGCTTCAAGCACTGAGTCGGTTTCCTTCCATTCAATACTGTCCGCTTTGTACACCATGTCCACCATTCGGGAACCGCGAGTATGAATCAAATCAATAGAAAAGTAGCTTCGTACGCGATCTCGAAGAGAGGTTGCTTTGCCGATATAGAGGATCTTTCCTGCTTGTTTCCAGAAATAAACCCCAGGAACATCAGGCATATTAAGCTTTTCGAATGATTCGATAGTCACAGCGAGTATATTGACCTAGAAAGAAAGTGCTGTAAAGTAAGGTGGTAACCCCGAACTAACCGTTCGTTCTACTAAAACCAAATCAAGTCACATGAACCACCCAGGTTATGTAGTCCTCGAGGATGGCACGCGTCGCAACTTCGTTGCTCAAAGTCCCAGGATGGCCCTTAAGGCCGCCATGGATCTCCTTGATCTTCGATCGCTCACCCGGAAAGCTCTGCGCAAAGCACGAGCTGTCGCCATCTACTTCTGGCGCAAGGCCTGTATGATCTTTCCGTTCCGACAGCATCGGTCGGAAGATACTCACGCTGATCGCATGACCAACCGCGAACGCCTTAGGGTTGTTCGCAAAGAAGGAATGGATATCGGCCGCAGACGGCATCACGTCTACCTGAAACCCAAATTTGCCTGTTAGTTGCATGTTAACTACGAGAGGCGCACTAGTGCGCCTCTTTTTTATTTCTTAAGTAGCTTTTTTAGATACTTACCCGTGTGACTTTTTGCATTCATTGCCACATCTTCAGGTGTACCCTTTGCAACAATGTGTCCGCCACCTTCTCCTCCTTCTGGACCCATATCAATAATGTAATCGGCGCATTTGATGAGATCAAGATTATGCTCGATTACGATGACCGTATTACCGTGATCAACAAGCTTCTGAATAATCTCAACAAGCTTTCGAACATCCTCATAATGAAGACCGACAGTAGGCTCATCCAATAGATACACCGTTCGGTGCGTATCAGGTCGATACAGTTCTGAAGAAATTTTTACACGCTGAGCCTCTCCACCAGATAGCGTCGTTGCAGACTGTCCTAACTCTAAGTATCCAAGCCCCACATCAGACAGAGTGCTGAGTCGGTCATGAATAGCAGGAATATCTTCAAAGAATTTAAGTCCTTCTTCAACAGTCATTTGGAGAACATCATAAACATTCTTACCCTTGTATGCGATCTCAAGAGTTTCCTTCATGAATCGTTTACCCTGACAGACTTCACACGGTACATACACTGTCGGCAAGAAATGCATCTCAACTGCTATTTCACCGTTTCCTTGGCAAGCTTCGCATCGGCCTCCTTTAACATTGAAAGAGAATCTATTTGATTTCCATCCACGGGCTCGCGCCTCGACAGTCTCGGCAAATAAATCACGGACGAATGACCACGCACCTGTATACGTCATAGGATTTGATCGCGGTGTTCTACCGATCGGAGACTGATCAATCAAAATTGTTCTAGAAATGTATTCAGTACCCGTAAATGACGTTGCATTGAAGGTGTCATTTGTTCGGTGTCGCTTTTCTAGACGCGCCTGAAGATTTTTATGGATAATCTCGTAGAGGAAAGAAGATTTACCAGATCCAGACACACCCGTGATCGCCACAAGTTTACCGAGCGGAATGTCTGCATTAAGATTTTTTATATTGAATATGTTTCCACCCTTGATCGAGAGCTTTCCTTTGTCCTGGTTTCGTCTTACTTCAGGCATCTCAATTCTAGTCTCACCTCGTAGGTATGAAAGCGTAAGTGAACCTGAGTCATTTTTCTTTGCGGTAAGAAGAGGTTCGAGATAATCAGCGACTACGACATTGCCTCCATGCACACCTGCACCTGGACCAATATCGACTATATAATCTGCGGCAAAAATAGTGTCCTCGTCGTGTTCAACTACGAGAATAGTGTTGCCAAGGTCACGCAAGTTCAAAAGCGTCTTTATGAGGCGATCATTGTCCCGCTGATGAAGTCCTATTGTAGGCTCATCAAGCACGTATAAAGCCCCCACAAGGCCAGAACCGAGCTGGGATGCGAGTCTGATACGCTGAGCTTCACCACCTGAAAGCGTATGAGCCCTGCGGTTAAGGGTCAAATAATCAATTCCCACATCAAGCATGAACTTGAGTCGTGATTCAATTTCTCTGAAAACAACCTTTGCAATATTTTTTTCTTTTTCTGAGAGCTCTACATCTGCAAAATATTCGAATGCTCCGGCAATAGACATATTGACGACATCGACGATTGACTTGCCTCCAATGAGAACATGAAGCGCCTCTTCTCGTAGTCGTGCACCTTTACAGGTCTCACACGGCTCATCTCCGAAAATGTATTTTGTACCCAAGCCATTACATGCAGAACACGCACCATACGGTGAGTTGAAAGAGAAAAGTCGTGGCTCTACTTCAGGATAAGCATATCCGTCATATGGGCACATAAACTTTACAGACATGAGCTTCTCTTCCTTTGGATTTTCGATCTTCAAAAGCCCACCAGATTCATGAATAGCGCGTTCTACTGCCTCAGAAAGTCTTTCTCGAATGCCCTTTGGATCATTCTTAAACTCACTTATATAAAATTCATCAACAAGAATATCAATGTCGTGCTTCTTATTTTTTTCGAGGTCTACTCGCTCACGAAGCTTTTTCATTTGCCCATCGATTTTTGCAGTCTCGTACCCTTTACCTAGATAATCGTAAAGCATCTGATAGTACTCACCCTTTCTACCCACAACAACAGGAGCAAAGATCTTTATCTTGGCTTTATCGATAGCTACACCCATTATTTTTGTGCCATGGTCCTCAGTTTTGATCTGATTCACACCATGAATGATGGTCTCAAGAATTTCTTCATTCGAAAGACGTTTGATCTCGCGATTACAGATCAAGCAATGAGGATGACCTACTCGCGCAAAAAGAACACGAAGATAGTCATAAATTTCGGTGATAGTCGCAACAGTTGATCGAGGATTGTTTGAACGTGATTTCTGATCAATTGAAATTGCAGGCGAAAGCCCGATAATTTCATCAACATCTGGCTTTTGCATCTGACGAAGGAATTGTCTCGCGTATGAAGAAAGCGACTCAACGTATCGCCTCTGACCTTCAGCAAAAATGGTATCGAATGCCAAAGACGACTTTCCTGATCCAGAAAGCCCAGTAAATACCACCATCTTGTTTCGTGGCATTTCAACAGTAACGTTCTTGAGGTTATGGGTACGCGCCCCCTTAACAACAAGCGTTTCAGCGCCCGGATTAAAATCGGCTTTAGAAGTGGTTTTTTTGGTCATATATACGCGTGAGCGCCCCCAGGTTGGTCCTAGGGGTTAACACCAAAACAGCATACCATAAAGGCAGCAAAACTGAAGCTTTTTGAGGTAAATTTACTTTGCTGCCTGAGCGAGATTCTCAATCTCAGGAATGATGCCGTCGAGGCCAATAGTAGCCTTAACCACAAACTTCGTTGCCCCTAGATCATGAGCCTTTTCAATTTCTTCCTTCTGTCCAAGATTTGAAAGCACAAGAACTGGAATAGCCTTAGTTTCTGGATCTCCCTTTATCTTTCTCAAGATCTCAAAGCCATCAACATTCGGCATGAGGAGGTCGAGCACAACTACATTCGGCTTAACTTCTTTTACTTTCTCGTATGCAACCGCGCCGTCTGTGACCTGAATAAGCTGAGCACTTGTTCCTTCCATTCGTTTCTGAATAAGCGATACAAGAAATTTATCATCTTCGACCCACACAATTTTAATGCCGTTTAAGTTGTTTTCATTCATACAGATATTATAGCTTATTGTTTTTTGGAATTCTTCTTGCCTTTCACTTTCTTTTCCACAGGCTCGATATCATCTAATTTATCATACAAGGCCTGAATCTCATCGCGCAGTATTGCCGCTGTTTCGAAATCAAGCATCTTTACAGCCTCTTCCATCTCACCTTCCTTCTTTTTGATGACAGCTTTAGGATTTTTTACAAACTCTACTTCATCTATCTTAAGTTGTTCTGCCACCGCTTTCTTGTGCTCTGTCTGAAGCTGATCGGTAATATCACCAATCGCCTTTATAATCGTTTTTGGAGTAATGCCATGCTTTGTATTGTATGCCTCCTGAATTCCACGACGACGGTTGGTCTCCTTCACAGCACGCTCGATTGAGCCGGTTTGCACATCGGCGTAGATAATCACTCTACCCTCAACGTTTCGTGCCGCACGACCAATAATTTGAATAAGCGACGTTTCAGATCGCAAAAAGCCCTCTTTGTCAGCATCAAGAATTGCAATAAGAGCCACTTCGGGCAAATCCAATCCTTCTCGCAAAAGATTAACACCCACGATCACATCAAACTCACCACGACGGAACTTTGTCAGAATTTCAATTCGCTCAATAGTTTTGATATCGCTGTGAAGATACTCTGATTTTATATTCTTTTCCTTAAGATAATCCACGAGATCCTCAGCCATCTTTTTTGTAAGAGTTGTAAGGATGACACGAAAGCCTGCCTTGATAGTTTTTTCTGCCTCTTCTATACAATCAGCAATCTGACCCTTAAATTCACCTTTTTCTACCACCGGCTTGATCGTAATAACCGGATCCAAAAGGCCAGTTGGGCGAATTACTTGTTCTACAACCTGTGAGCTATTTTCCTTTTCAAAAACTCCCGGTGTAGCTGATGTAAACACTGCCTGACCGATACGCTCTTTAAACTCATTAAACTGAAGTGGTCTATTGTCCTGTGCTGATGGAAGTCGAAAGCCGTGCTCAACAAGCGTCTTCTTTCGAGATTGATCACCTGCATACATACCACCTATTTGCGGAATCGTAACGTGTGATTCATCAATAATAGTTAAAAAGTCGGGAGAGCCATCCTTCTTATGTGGAAAATACGAAAGCAACGAATCAGGCGGTTCACCAGGAGGCATTCCAGAGAAATGTCTAGAATAATTTTCGATACCGTTGCAATAGCCAATCTCACGAATCATTGCTAAATCGTATGTCGTTCTGCGCTTGAGTCGTTCCGCTTCAAGATTCTTACCTTCCTTTGCAAGCTCTTTAAGTCTTACATCAAGTTCAGCTTTTATTGATTTAAATGCTCGATCAACCTGTGCTTTATCAGTAATGAAGTGCTTTGCGGGGAAAAGATAAAAAACCTCAAGTGACTTTTGTAGCGCTCGAGTGACAGGATCAATTTGATCAATGTGACTGATTATGTCGTTTTCAAAACTAACTCTGTAAATTACTTTTTCGTTCACAGGCATTACTTCGATCATATTCCCAATTGCTCTGAAAAGGCCCGGTTCCAAGTCTGCATTTGTCCTTTCAAAGTGAATACCAATCATTCGGCGAATCATTTCTGCCCTATCTGCCTTATCACCCTTGAGCACTTTCATGTTCACCTTCTCATAGTTTTCAGGTGAGCCGAGGCCGTAAATACATGAAACAGAGGCAACGATAATCACGTCATCACGTGTAAGCAAAGCCTGTGTTGAAGCATGACGAAGTCTCTCAATTTCTTCGTTTATCATTGATTCCTTCTCAATATACGTATCTGTCACCGGCATGTAGGCTTCCGGCTGATAGTAGTCGTAATAGGAGACAAAGTAATGAACCGCATTGTGAGGAAAAAATTCCTTATACTCCTGAGCAAGCTGCGCTGCGAGGGTTTTGTTATGTGCAATAACAAGCGTTGGTTTGCCAATCTGCGCAATCACATTAGCCGCAGTAAACGTCTTACCTGATCCTGTTACACCCAAAAGAGTCTGGTACTTATTTCCAGCTTTAACACCTTTTACAAGGCCTTCTATAGCCTTTGGCTGGTCGCCAGCAGGCTTATACTTAGTTTCAAGTTTAAAGTTACTCATGAGTTGATTCGTCCACTATATCGTGCGAGGAGGAAATAAAAAAGCCCTGCATATGCAGGGCGATTCTTCACCCACACGCGTGGGGATGTTCCTCACCATACAATGATGAGTACCTACCGTCGTTAGCACTGCCACTTTTCAGATGGTCCCAGTACCATTTCTGGCCAATAGTTTTTTTCCAATAGCGCGAACGTGCCTTCTTCCGACGTTGTTGTTCGGAGAATGTGACCCATCCAGGCGCACTCTGTGTAAGCGACGAACCTTGTTCAATTGAAAGTCGCTCCCTACCACCCTTGTCGTAGAAAACTTCTTCGACTGTGTTTCCTTCAGTAATCCTAAACCCAGAATCTCCATGCTTAGGATTATCAATTTCGACGGTGCATTTCTTGTTTCTGAATACTTTAGACATGATGAATACACTTTGAGGTTGAACTAACGATTACGTAACAAAGAACAAACAAAACGAGCCCCGAACTTTCGTTCAAGGGCTCGTTTTTGGTTTCGTGTAAAAATTATCGCACAAAATCACAAACAAGACCTCGAACATTGTTCCAGAGGACTCGCTTAATGTGATACACCTGTGTGCAATTAAATTTCATTGATTAGTAATATACCAATATTTTAATAATATGCAAAACAAAAAGGTCCGTGTGATTGCATCACACGGACCATGATTTCTACAGTTGAACTGAAGGTCGGATGTCCTCAGGGGACAAAGTTGTCTGCACCGCAAACGGTCGAAGAGTTTCAGAAGCTAGTTTGATTCTAGCTTCCTTGGCTAGTCGCCGAAAACCCAACCGCGCGGCGGACAGCACGCCTCCCTTTAGCAGGGGGGTCGCGGACTCTGAACTTGGATGTTCGTCGTCATACTTATTTCCTCCTTTTAGGTTTTAATCTAGTTGGAGGTGGACCTTACTCGCTCATGGAGCTTCTTTACACATACTACACCATTTGGTCCAAATTTACTACTTTTTATACCTTGATAAAAATGAACCTTTGAACTCGTCCCAGTTACCTTTTAAAATAGCTTTCCTCATGTCCTTAACAAGATTCACTATGAAATGCAGGTTGTGGATCGAGCAGAGCATTGGCCCAAGCATTTCACGTGATTTGTGCAAATGAGAAAGATAGGCACGACTATACTTTTTACAGGTATAGCACTGACAATCCCTATCTATGGGACCCAGGTCATCAGCAAATTTTGTATTGTAAATGTGAATCTTGCCTTCTTTCGTATAGAGAGTTCCATGCCTTGCAAGTCGCGTTGGAGCAACACAATCAAACGTATCACAACCGTTCTCAACTCCTAGAAACATATCTTCCGGCTCACCTATTCCCAAAAGGTGACGAGGCTTATCTTCGGGCAAAATTTCATTTACCCAACGCACAGCTGTATGTAGATCGTCCTTATCAAAAGATCCTCCAATGCCAAATCCATCAAAATCCATTGATCCAATTACCTGAGCGCTTTCTTTTCGTAGCTCTTCGTAGCGACCTCCCTGCACGATGCCAAAAAGCGCCTGATTTTTTGAGATTTCTTTAGATCGATGATACTCAAGCGAACGCTTGCCCCATCTGTGGGTACGGTCGAGTGCCTCTCGCTGATATGATCTTGTTTCCGCAGGAGATGTGCATTCATCAAATGCAAAAATTATGTCAGCTCCAATCGTGTGCTGTATCTCCATAGAGCGTTCTGGAGTTATGTAATGAATCGTACCATCGAGAGGTGATTTAAATGCAGCACCGTCATAGTCGATTTCGACAAGCTTTGGCTTCGTTTCCTCTTCATCTCGTTCTTTTATAAGTGGCACAACCGGGAGATCCTTGAGAACTTTAGAAATATTTGAACCATACCCCGCACCAAGTGAAAAAACTTGAAACCCACCCGAGTCAGTAAAAGTAGGTCCGTCCCATCCCATCATTTTTTGCAATCCACCCATGATTCGAATTTTTTCCTCACCAGGTTGCATATATAGGTGATAGGTGTTTGCGAGTACTGCTGGCGCACCTAGATCCTTAAGCATGTCGGTAGTAAGCGCTCTCACGGTCGCCTTTGTGCCCACAGGTATAAAAGCAGGAGTTTCAATTACTCCATGCGCAGTGGTGATCTTCCCGGCTCTCATGAGGCCTGCACCCTTCTTTTCTATAGTAAACGTAATAGGTTTGGACATATGTTCAGACTACCATCAAAAGAAGGACATATATCTTGACAAGAGTAAATATTAATGCAATATAGCAGTATAACCTGTCCTTTGTCCCCACACACATATCAATGAATCGGCTTTACAGGGCTCTAACGTTGGTCGAAATGACATTTATCGGAATAAGTATCCTCTCTACTTCATGGAGGATACCTGCACTGATCTGTCTTCAGTCGACTTATAGCATCGGAACTTGTTTGATTAACTTCAGCAACGCCCATAGAGGTAGCAAAAACTACCTCGATGCACTCGATGGCAGTCTCGCACTGGCCATTTTTACACCCGTCTTCATAACAATCTTTACCCCCTACTACGTCCTGAGCGCTTTATGCCTTATTGAGGCACTGGTTCTCTGGAGTACTGTGGTTCAGGTGAAAGAATACCTTCGGTGGCGAGCATCACGCTCCCTACGTGTAGTTCCAGCCGAAATCATGCAACCCGAGGCACAGACAGTGTCGCTCGGCATGCAGCAAAAACCCGTTGAGCAGGCCGCATAGGCTCGCTTAACACAATCCCCGCAATTTCTTGCGGGGATTTTTTATTTTATTCGTTACGAAGCTTCGAATTCTTAATTATCTCAATCACTTCTTCATCATCATCTGTGATTTGAAATATTTTTTCATCTTCAGGAGAAATCACTTTCAAATCATCACGCAAATACTTTGAAAATCCTTGGACGTGCTTCCAGTATTCACTTCCAACACAAATGACAGGTACTCGTGGAATTTTATTCGTCTGTATAAGTGTCACAATTTCATAAAACTCATCCATAGTGCCAAATCCTCCAGGGAAAAAGATATACACCTCGGCCGAGAACGAAAGGGCGACTTTGCGAATGAAAAAGTAGTAGAACCTTACATGAGCCGTCAGATACTGATTCATTTTTTGCTCATGGGGCAAAATGATATTCATTCCAATAGACTTCCCTCCTGCCTCATATGCACCCCTGTTAGCAGCTTCCATAATTCCTCCTCCACCTCCAGAAACAACCGCGTATCCAGTTTCTCGAGCAATTTTAGCTGCAAGAGATCGTGCGCGAGCATAGTATGGATGCTCTTCTGTAAAACGAGCTGAACCAAAAAAAGTTACCGAGTGCGGGTAGCTTTGTAGGAATTTAAAAGTGTGTCGAAACTCGTTATTAATGGTGGAAAGCCTTTTTCGAGCTCCGTTTCGAAGATCTTTATAATCTAACTCGTGCTGTGTGAGCCTCGGCTCCTTTTCCTCTTTATTTTTTTTCCAAAGTTTTCCTAACATCCGAGTTTCGTTGTTGATTAAATAATGCGGGACTTGAGAATAAGTATAGTACAATATTTAGGTATAAGCTAAAGCCAACCCATGAATACACTAAGTAAAAAAGAATGGATCGCAGTATCCGTAGCTCTTGTTGCCACTATTATCCTCTTTTTTGGAGGGACTATTTGGAATTTTATATTTGGTAACCCGTCAGCAAGCAATTCATCGCTATCTGTAGGAGATGAAACCCCCGCTCAAGTACAAGAGAAAATGGCTAACACATCCGAAATCGCAGGTCTTGAGATTTACGATATGAAAATCGGTACAGGTGTAGAAGCAGCTGCCGGAATGAAGGTTAAAGCGCATTACGTAGGTGTACTAAGCGACGGTGTTCAGTTTGATTCTTCCCTTCAACGAGGAGTTCCGTATGAATTTGTTCTTGGAACAGGAGCAGTCATTAAGGGCTGGGATCTAGGCATTGTTGGCATGAAAGTAGGTGGAGTGCGACAACTCATTGTTTCTCCTGAGCTTGCATATGGACCTCAGGCAATTGGACCAATTCCTGCAAACTCAACACTTATATTTCAGATCGAGCTTGTAGACGCTCAGTAGGTTTTGCATAAAATCTAAAAAGAGGTAACGTAAGAGCTAGGAATCAAAACCTAGCTCTTACTGTATGAATACCCAAAATGCCCTCATCAATATCGACATTATGTCGACCATTGTCTTGATTATGTTCTACATCGGAAGCTTCCAGGCGGAATACTCGAAGGAAGGCAGGCTTCTACCCTTACTTGCAGTGATCGTTTCCCTTTTTGCTATCCCTTTAGAGGGAGTTCCGCATCATATTATTGTGGTCGGATACATTTTGATCATTGCGCTCGCCTTTGCATGTCCAAACGGCCTTCGATTCAATCAAGAAACTTCGATAAAAATTGCGTTTGGCCTCGGAATTTTCATCACAGGCGTCACCGGACTTATCATGTCAGTTGATAGGGACCAACATCTTTGGATATTCGATGTCGGTCTTATCGCTGCGGTCGTGCTGATTTATCCCAGCCTCAAAGCAAAGCGGAAAGCATAACTAAAACCGCGCACAGATTGTGCGCGGTTTTTACTTTAGTAGTTCTTCAACTGATTAATCCTTTCATGCTGACGAATCTTTTCATGTGCCTTAGCTTCAATCTGTCGGATTCGTTCTCGAGTGACACCGAATTCCTTACCCACCTCTTCGAGTGTGTGAGTGATGCCATCGTTTAATCCATGGCGCATTTCCAAAATCTTTCGTTCCTTTGGAGAAAGATCTCCGAGGATATTACGGACCTGGTCAGCTAGGATTCGCCTCGATGACTCCTGATCTGGCGAGAGAATTTTGTCGTCTGAGAGGAAATCTCCGAGGGTTGATTTACCGTCATCACCTTCATCTCCAACAGGGCTTTCAAGAGAAACTGTATCCTGATCGATTTTCTCAATCTGATAGACCTTTTCCACCTCAAGTCCCATTTCAGTCGCAATTTCATCAGGCAATGGATCTCGTCCAAGGTCCTGTGAAAGTCTTCGCACTACCTGCTTGTACTTTGCGATAGTTTCCACCATGTGAACTGGTACACGAATCGTTCGTGACTGGTCTGCGAGCGCTCGCGTAATCGCCTGTCGAATCCACCACGTAGCATACGTAGAGAACTTATAACCCTTTGTCCAATCAAATTTATCTACAGCCTTGAAAAGACCGAGATTTCCTTCTTGAATAAGATCGAGAAGGGTGAGATCCGCTGATCGTCCTACGTATTTCTTTGCAATCGAAACCACAAGTCGAAGGTTTGCCTTTGCAAGAAGTCCTTTTGCTTCATCATCACCAGACTCAATTCGTCGAGCAAGCTCCTTTTCCATTGCAGCTGAGACAAGCGGATACTGACCGATTTCTTTCAAATACATTTGAATAGAATCGTATGAAGATTCGCTGCCAGCTCGTCCAAAGCTATACTTTTTACCACTCTCCTTTACAGGTGGTTCAAGATCAAGCATTCCACCAGATTCAAGAACGTCTATTCCAGCTCCTGATAGCTTTGCATAGAGCTCATCAAGAAACATAATATCGTCCTCAACACTTGGGAACTCCTTTAAAATCTCGTCATAGGTAACGAAGCCGCGTTCTTTACCTTTTACGACAAGCTTATCCGCCTTCTTATTCGCTTCACGTGCCTTTTCCTTGGCTTTGGTTGATACAGGTTTACCCTTTGCTGCCTTAATAGGCTTTTTTGAAGGCTTGATAGCCTTTTTCTTTGCTACTTTCGTTTTTATTTTTTTCTGCTGCTTTTTGGCCATGTCTTTTAGATTATAGCAATCTTTTAAAGGAGTCGCGATTGATAAAAATTAGGTGGTAGTAAGCTTCTTAATTTCTTGAATTCTCTTTGATAATACGTCTATATCCTTCATTATGTCGTCTGTCGCATTGTCTGCTTTCTCTGCCCTGTGTAAATCCGCTAGTCTCTGCTCAAGTCTCTTCTTTACGTACTCTTCCTCTAGATGAAGAAGGAGGAGGGTGCATTCTTTTTCAATTTTAGTGTCTCCGTACGTTACTTCGGCCTCGAGTGTCAGTTCGCCCAAATCATCTTTTGTAAGCGCTTTGAATATTTTTGCCTTTTCTTCGCCTACTATCTTTTCAAGTTCCTTAATCTTTTTCTCATCTCCATCAAAATACTTTTTCGAATGTATGATGCCGAGTATTTTTCTCTCAATCGATTCTAGTCTTTCTAGTTTACGAGATTCGGACCGGGCTGCAGGAGCTGTGGTATCCCTTCCTGGAGGATTTGCTCTGACATATGTCTGCAAGTCCTTCCAAAGCGCATCCTCACTGATTGCCAGGTGTTCTGCTATACGTTTAATAGCATGGAATCGAGGCGTATCAAGTGGTATTGCTCGAACATAAGGGAATATTTCTTCCCTCACTTGTTTTGCCACCACCGCAGGTGTCGCCTTCGAATCTACAAGTGTTGATGCAAGGTAATCAATAAAATCTTTTTTAGATTCTAGAGCCTTAGCCCAATCCTTTTCATTACCTTTGATGATATCAGCAGGATCTTTTCCACCCTTTATATCAACAATCTTTACATTCATACCAAGTGAGATTGCAGGCACGATTCTTTTAACTGCCTTTTGTCCTGCAGCGTCTGAGTCAAAAGCAACAACTATATTGTCAGAAAGTCGTGTTAGAAGTCCAAAAGCGGAATCTTTACCATCGTCATCAGTAAAGGCCGTACCAGATGCTGCAACAGTGTTGGTGTAGCCTGCCTGATGTGACATAACAAGATCCATCTGACCTTCTACCAAGATGGAATAATCCCTCTTACGGACATCAATCTTTGCCTTATCAAGGCCGTAGAGAATCTTTGACTTGCTATAGAGCACAGTCTCAGGGCTGTTAAGGTACTTTGGTGATTTACCGTCGTCAACAATGATCCTTCCTGAATACGCTACAACGCGCCCAGATGAGTCAGAGATAGGAAATATGATTCTACCCCTAAAGACATCGTAATAAGGGTCTCCGCCAGGCTTTTCGGTCTTTTTAATGAGTCCAACCGCCGCCACATCTTCGTCTTTATAGCCTTTCCCTTTGAGGTAGGCACGAAGCGTCCTCCAATCATTTATGGCGTAGCCGACACGGAATGTATCGATCGTCTTTTGGGTAAGTCCTCTCCCAAGAATATATGCATGAGCAGCCTCATCTTTTTTTAAATTATTCTCAAAAAAGATTGTTGCATCCTCAAGAATTTTATAGAGGAGTTCTTTGCGATTGTCTTTGGCCTCACTGAGCTTATCAAGTCTCACTCCTGCACGTTCTGCAAGAACTTTGAGCGCTCCCATGAAATCAATGCCTTCGAATTTTTCTACGAATGTGAAGATGTCTCCTTTTGCACTACAACCAAAACAATAAAACGACGAACGTTCAGGAGAAACATAAAACGACGGTGTCTTTTCGTTATGAAAAGGACAGCGCGCTTTATAGTTCGTACCCGACTTATCGAGCTTTATGTACGAGCCTACGACATCTACAATGCCAAGGCGTTCTTTTATATCTTGGACGTGTGTGCTCATGGTTTACATTACCTACCTAACACAAACAAAGACCTGTCGCCCTCAAATTATTCTTCTCGAGTTTCTTCCTGCTTTGGAGCCATTTCCTCAATCATCTTGTGCTTTGGGCTTCCCTTGTAACCTGTACCAGCTGGGATAAGACGACCAATGATAACGTTTTCCTTAAGACCCTGAAGTCGGTCTTCAGTGCCTCGGATAGCTGCTGAGATGAAGATTCGTGTTGTGTGCTGGAACGATGCCGCTGAAAGGAATGACTGTCGTGAGAGTGACACTTCTGTAATACCCATCACAACTGATTCTGTAGTTGCTGAATCCTTACCAAGGAGTTTCTGCTTGTCATTTTCCTCTGTGATATCAAAGATATCTGCAACATCATCGATTGAGAATCGAGAATCACCGCTACCGGTAACGCGTCGGCGAGAGAACATTTGCTTAACAACAATCTCGATGTGCTTTCGTGACACAGTTTCACCCTGGAGTTCGTAAATCTTACCGATTTCTCGAATGATGTAATCCATAGCCTTCTCCTTTCCAGCGTATTCGAAGATTTCATCTACGTCTGCTGAACCGTCTGTAAGAAGCTGACCCTTTACTACCTTGTCACCAGCTTTAACAAGAGCCATTCGCTTGTAATTGAATACATATTCAACTTCACCTGATTTCTTGCTCTTACCCTTATCTTCAAGTTCTGGAATAACAATGATGGTCTTTTCCTTTCCACCATCCTTAACTGAAGTAACAGTACCGCTTACGGTTGCAACAACAGCTGGATTCTTTGGTCGTCGCTTTTCAAAGACTTCTTCAACTCGAGGAAGACCCTGAGTGATGTCTCCACCAACTGACGCTGTTCCTCCGGCGTGGAAGGTACGCATAGTGAGCTGTGTACCTGGTTCACCGATAGCCTGAGCTGCAACAGTTCCTACAGCTTCACCGATATCAATGAGGTGGTTTTTACCAAGATCAATTCCGTAACACTGCTGACATACTCCGTGAAGAGTTTTACATGAGAGTGGTGATCGAACTTTGATTTCAGTTGCACCTGCGTTCTCAATAAATGCAGCATCCTGCTTTGAAAGAAGTGCACCTTTCTTAAAGATTACAGTTCCCTTTGCATCCTTAACATCATCTGCAAGTACTCGACCGCGAATATTCTTTGCGATTGAAACTTCGATTCCTGATGCGCTTTCCTTCTTGATAACGATTGATTCCTTGGTACCGCAGTCATCCTCAGTAATCATAACGTCCTGAGCCACATCGAAGAGTCGTCGTGTGAGGTAACCTGCACGCGCTGTGTTAAGAGCTGTGTCGGTCAAACCTTTTCGAGCTCCGTGAGTAGTAATGAAGTACTCGATCGGTGTAAGACCTTCCTTCATACCAGAGATAATTGGGAATTCGATAGTCTCTCCGGCAGTGTTGGTAATAAGTCCTTTCATTCCCACCATTTGAGTAATGTTTCCGATAGAACCTCGAGCTCCTGATCGCACCATGTCTGTTACAGGACCCTGTGGATCAAGTGAGTCTGGAATAAGCTTTTCGATGTCTGACTTAGCCTTGTGCCAAATCTCAACATTCTTTCGAATTCGCTCATCATCTGAAAGGAGACCGTCGTTAAACTGTTCGTTAACTGTTTCAGATTCTACCTTTGCTTTGTTGATAACATTTCCCTTTCCTTCTGGAGTCTTTACGTCATCAATACCCCACGTAATACCTGAGTATGTCGTGTAATTGAATCCGAACTTCTTGATGTCGTTTAGAATAAGCGGAACCTTATCAATCGAGTATCGAATTATAAGATCGTCCATGATTCCTGACATAGTCTTTCGTTCGATTTCCTTGTTGATGAAAGGATAGTCGATAGGCAAAATGTTGTTGAAGAGAATTCGTCCAACAGTTGTGTCGAATACCTTGCCCTTATATTCAGCAAACTTCTCTGTATTTGGTGCAAGAACCTTAACTGAAGCTCGGTATGATACTTCGTTGAAGTCTGATGCGAGCACCGCAGCCTCTGGTGATTCGAAAATCTTACCTTCACCCTTTTCAGCTTTTACAGATTTGGTCATCCAATATACACCCAAGATAATGTCGAGCATCTTGTTTGTAAGAGTAAGATCACCTGAACCTGGCTTCAAGATGTTTTTGTCTGATGCCATGATCTCCTTTGCTTCTTTCTGCGCTTCTGGAGAAAGTGGAACGTGAACGGCCATCTGGTCTCCGTCGAAGTCTGCGTTGAAAGCAGAACATACGAGTGGGTGAACCTGAATAGCGTTACCTTCGATGAGTTTTGGTCGGAAAGCCTGAATACCAAGTCGGTGGAGAGTAGGAGCTCGGTTTAGGAGCACGTACTTGCCCTCGATTACATCTTCAAGAATCGCCCAAACTTCTGGAATTCCGTCTTCGATAAGTCGTGATGCGCCTCGAATGTTATACGCAAGTTCTCGCTTGAGAAGTTCTGAAATAACAAATGGTTTGAAAAGCTCAAGTGCCATGTGCTTTGGAAGTCCACACTGGTCAAGCGCGAGATCTGGACCCACAACGATAACCGATCGTCCTGAGTAGTCTACTCGCTTACCAAGAAGGTTTCCTCGGAGAAGTCCTCGCTTACCCTTAAGGTTATCAGCAAGTGACTTGAGTGCTCGCTTTGATGCAAGAGATCCTGCTGCTGTTGTCGAGTTTCCGTGTCGGATTGAGTTGTCGATAAGAGCGTCCACAGCTTCCTGCAAGATTCGCTTTTCGTTTCGAAGAATCACGTCAGGGGCCATGATTTCCTTGAGCTTTGCGAGTCGGTTGTTTCGGTTGATAACTCGTCGATAGAGGTCGTTTACGTCTGAAGTCGCGTATCGGCCACCATCAAGAGGAACCATAGGTCTTAGTGCTGGTGGAATAACAGGGATTCGAGAAAGGAACATCCACTCTGGGCGAATGTTTGATTTGATCATCGCTCGAACAACTGAAAGTCGGCGGTTCATCTTATCCTTTTCGAGGCTGTTTGCCTTTTCAAGAGCTGCCGCTACTGATACTTCAAGCTTCTTGAGGTCGAGTGCCTTACAAATATTGTAAATTGCTTCTGCACCGATACCCGCTTCGAAGAGCGTTGAATATTTCATCGCATACTTGCCGTATTCAACTTCATCAAGAACAACACCTACCTGGATAGCATCGATCTCCTTCTTTGCACCCTGGTACATTGCCTTGAGAGCTTCTTTTGTCTTGTCGTCTTCAACTGTCTTGATCTTTGATTTAAATTCAGACTCAAGATCCTTCATGATTTCTGCACGTGCAGCTTCATGTACAGCAGTAACGATATATCCAGCAAAGTAGATAACCTTTTCAAGGTCAGCTGTTGTCATGCCCAAGATAATGCCGAGTCGTGATGGCATTGAACGGAGGAACCAGATGTGTGATACCGGCGTTGCAAGCTCGATATGACCCATTCGCTCACGTCGTACGATTGATCGTGTGATTTCAACTCCACATTTTTCACAGACAATTCCCTTGTAGCGAATACCTCGATATTTACCACAGTAACATTCGTAATCCTTGTCTGGACCGAATATCTTCTCATCGAAAAGACCGTTCTTTTCAGAGCGCTGTGTTCGATAGTTAATTGTTTCCGGCTTTGTTACTTCACCGAATGACCATTCCTTGATTCGTTCAGGAGATGCGAGGCGAAGCGCAACGACATCGAAGTCTATGGTTTCCGCTGTCTTATTTTTTGGTGTATATGCCATATAGATTTGATTTAGAGGTTAGATATAGCTTATTTCTTCTTGCTAATATCTTTTCCGTCCTTCCTCAGTTCGACGTCGAGTGCAAGACCCCTGAGAGAGTTGAGTAATACATGGAATGATGCCGGAATGTTTGGCTGCTGAAGCTGTTCACCCTTAACGATCGAGTCGAATGCAGCTGAGCGTCCCTGAATGTCGTCTGATTTGATTGTAAGGATTTCTCGCAATGTATGAGCCACTCCGTGACCGAGAAGTGCCCAGACTTCCATTTCTCCGAATCGCTGACCTCCTCCCTGTGCCTTTCCTCCGAGTGGCTGCTGAGTGATGAGAGAGTAAGGTCCGATTGATCGCATGTGGATCTTGTCCTCCACCATGTGGTGAAGCTTCAAGATGTACATGTAACCCACTGAAATATCCTGCTGGAATTTCTCACCAGTTCGTCCATCGTAAAGTGGAATCTTTCCGTTTTCAGGAAGACCTGCTTTTTTGAGTTCTTGCTTGATTTCAACATCAGTTGCTCCTGCAAATGGCGGAACAATAGCCTGGTAGTTGAGAGTGTTTGCTGCAAGTCCGAGGTGAAGTTCAAGAATCTGTCCGAGGTTCATACGTGATGGCACGCCGAGCGGTGTCAAAATAACATCGATCGGAGTTCCGTCAGCTGAATATGGCATATCTTCTTCAGGGAGAATCTTTGAGATAACTCCTTTGTTTCCGTGTCGTCCTGCAAGCTTGTCACCTACAGATACAGTTCGAAGCTGTGCGACTTCAACGTGAATTCGCTTGATAATACCTGATTCGAGCTTATCGCCCTTCTCTCGTGAGAATACTTTGACTGAAATGATTCGGCCTTTCTTGCCTCCTTCCATTCGCTTTGATGTATCTTTCACATCGCGCGCCTTTTCACCGAAGATAGACCTTAGAAGTCGCTCTTCTGGAGTAAGCTGAGTTTCACCCTTTGGAGTAATTTTACCAACGAGAATGTCTCCAGATCGTACTTCTGCACCGATTCGAATGATACCGTCTTCGTCGAGGTTTCGAAGCTTCTGCTCACCAACGTTTGGAATGTCATGAGTTGTTACTTCAGGTCCGAGCTTTGTATCTCGCACGTTAACAACGAACTCTTCGATGTGAATCGAGGTGAACTTTGAGTTCTTTACGACTCGCTCAGAGATGATGATTGCGTCTTCGTAGTTAGCACCTGACCATGACATAAATGCCACGAGCATGTTCTGACCGAGAGCAATCTGTCCACCGTCTGATGATGATGCGTCAACAAGAACCTGTCCCTTTGTTACTTTCTCGTTAAGAGAAACAACCGGTCGCTGATGATATGCGGTAAATCCGTTTGTTCGCTGGAATGAAACGAGTTTATAGGTAGTTTCCTTTCCTTTCGCATTCTTAAATACAACTTTATTTGCATCTACAGCTGAAATAACGCCGTCTTCTGGAGCAAGAACGATTCGTCCTGTGTATTCTGCTGCTTTTGCCTCAATACCTGTCGCAACAAGTGGAGCTTCAGGAATAATACAAGGCGTAGCCTGCTTCTGCATGTTCGAACCCATGAGTGCTCGGTTTGCGTCATCGTGGTTTAGGAACGGGATCATGTTTGTCGCAATCGAGAACGCCTGGTTCGTCGATACGTCAATGAAGTCCACATCCTCTCGCTTTACGATGGTTGGGCTGCCGTTTTGTCGCACTTCTACAACATCTTCAGAAATCCTGCCGTCTTTGTCATACAAAGTTGCAGCGTGAGCAATTCGATAGCTTTCTTCTTCAAGAGCGTTCAAGTACACAATTTCTTTTGTGACTTTTCCTCCCTTTACCTTTGCATACGGAGTTTCGATCATTCCGAAGTCATTGAGACGAGCGTAGGTAGATAGACGAAGAATAAGACCAATGTTTGGACCTTCTGGGGTGTGAATAGGGCAAAGTCGTCCGTAGTGAGATGGGTGAACGTCTCGAACTTCAAAGCCTGCTCGTTCTCGAGTAAGACCTCCGGGACCGAGTGCTGAAAGCGTTCGAAGGTGTTCAAGCTCAGTAAGGATGTTTTCCTGCTGCATGAACTGTGAGAGCTGGTTTGTCGTAAAGAATTCCTTGAGTCGTGCCTGGAGCGGTCGTGGAGAAACGAATGTCAAAGGCTGAGTCGTATCTGGTTCGATAGTCGACATCCGGTCCTGAATATTTCGCTTCATCTGTGAAAGACCAACACGAAGCTTCTGCTGCATGAGCTCACCTACATACCTCACACGTCGTGATCCGAGGTGATCGATATCGTCTTCTGTAGCGTCAAGCTTGTTGTTCAAGTGAACGATGTGACCAATGATAGTTGCAAGGTCATCAGCAGTGATTGTCTTCTGCTCAAGATCCTTTTCATCCATTGATTTGCCGAATCGCTTGTTAAAGCGGAATCGTCCTACATTTGAGAGATCATAGCGATCCTTGTGGAAAAGGGTACCAATAAACTCACGTGCATTGTCTGCAGTAGCAAGATCTCCGTCTCGAAGTCGCTTGTGAATCTCTATATATGCGTCATTAACAGTCTTCGCTGTGTCCTTTGCAAGGCTTGCTGCAACTACCTTCATAGCAGTCTCATCGCCCTTGAAGTACGCAAGGATTTTTTCGTCCGTATCTGCTCCGAGAGCTCGGAGGAGTGCGGTAACCATAAACTTTCGCTTTCGGTCGATACGAGCATATATCGTGCCGTCATTGTCAGTCTCAATTTCAAGCCATACGCCTCGTGCAGGGATCACTTTGGCGCCGAATACTGTCTTGCCTTTCACTTCATCAGACGTAAAGAATACGCCGAAAGATCGCGCAAGCTGGGGAACAATTACGCGTTCAATACCATTGATGATGAAAGTACCGTGAGATGTCATCAAAGGAAAATCAGCAAGGAAAATTTCCTGCTCCTTTTCTGAGTTAAACATCTTGTTACGAAGCTTTATACGAACCTTGAGGGGAGCTTCGTATGAAAGCTTATTGTCTTTTGCATAGTGCTCGTCGTACTTTGCTTCTGAGAGCTCAAATCCTGTGAATGAAAGTTCGAATTTCTTGTCCGAATAGTCCTTAATCGGAGAAAATTCCTGGAAAAGGTCTGAAAGACCCTTCTCAATGAGCCACTTGAACGATTCCGTCTGTGCCTCCACGAGATTTGGAATGTCCGAAAGGGCCTCCTTGAATCGTCCGAAATACTTTTGTTCCCTTTTTATCATATCTGTAAAAAAATCTTATAAAAATCATTTTCAAGACCCAACAAAATCATAGACACAAAAAGAACGCAAAACTACCTCGTGTAAAGAGGTTTCCGGTTCGTTTAGATCGATCTTATGAAAGTGTAGGCAAGAAAAGGATAAAAACCCTTGTAAATACTTCGTGTTTCCCCATTAACACAATCTTGCTCGAAGTGATGTAGATACTATAGGAAAAGGTCGATTCCGTCAAGGAAATCCCTTAGTTTCCTGAAATACTGAAGTCTGGACCTACGAGTGGTGTACCTTTTATCGTGTAATCAATATCAGCAGACGTGCTCATATGGCCCTTAATGCTCTCAATTTTGATGCGGACCATTCCTTTTCGTGGTGTCTGACCGTTTATAACAAATGAGATTGGATCTGAGGCAACGTGACTCAAAATCTTTGTAGTGTGTGATTCATTTATAACTGACGTGTCTTCAATTATTTTTACGCCAGAGACAAGAGAAACCGTGAGATCTCCGGATCGATATGCTTCAGATACAATTCTCCACGTAATTGAATCGATATACCAAGTACCAAGAGCCTGTGTTTTTCCAGGAACTGATTCAATAGTGAGAAGAGTCGTACCGTTTTTAACATTTCTTGGCGAAACAAATCCCGCTGGAGTAAAACCAGTGTTGAGAACATATGTTGGTACCTCAACCTGTACAACAGCAGAGGTGGTTGATGGTGGTGTTACTGATGTTGGTTTCGTAGGGCTCGTCGTAGGTTTTGCGGTGGTTTTAACAGCAGGAATTACTGTTGCTGGAGGCGTAGTCTTTACTGGAGCGGGATTTGAAGGCCTTGCAGGCACAACAGGAGGCATCACAGGTGGGACAGTTACATCTATTTTAGAATCAAGAGTTGTAGTTGCAACAATTTCTACTTTCGGAGTCTGATTTTTCTTAAACCATGAAAAAGGATTCCACCATGCAGCACTTGCCGTGAGTGGCGCAATCATCGCTACTGCGAGTGAAGCAATAACTAAAGCTTTAGATGTGTGTTTCATGGTTTTGCTAGAAATGTTAATCAATACACTAAGTATACCTCCTTATTTCTTATCTATACCCTTCTCAACTTTTCTGATCTCTTTGATAATCTCCTTTTCTGTATCAGCAAGACTTTCATTAAGCTTTGAAACTGCCTTACCCTGCTCATAAGTGAGATTTACAGAATTAGGATTTCTCTCGAGCGAATCAACATCCTTCTCTATAGATGCTCTTGGAATATCAAAAGTCTTATCAACTGTGTTTTCCATTTCTTCTAGATCCTCTCTAATACCCTTTTTAACGTCTCTAACACGCTTCTTAGCCCACAAAATAATAAGCGTAATAAGAACTAGCAGGATAAGTAGCAATATCCACAATGACTGGTTGAATGATAAGAGCGGCTGAGGGCTTGTAGCAGAAGTTACAGTGACGGATTTCTTATCTGAAGGAATACTTTTTTCTCCCAACTCGTTTTCAGCTACAGCATAAAGCTCGTACTTGCCCTCCGGGATAGGTTTTTCATAGCCCACAAAGAATCTTCCTGTGCTTTCGGCCGTAGTGTCGATCTTGATTGAAGTATCCTTCTCGCCATCAAGATAAATATGAATCATGGCTTTACTAAACGAATTTCCTTGAACTACGAACGGAGAACCTGAATACACTTTACTTATGTAGTAGGTAATTTCAGGAGCTTTAAGCTTTTCAGGTACTTTAACTGGTGGCTCCTTTGGTTCTGGCTTTACTGGTGCGGCCACAGGAGCAGCTGCGCCAATCTCATAGGTCGCACCAATGGAATTACGCAAAATATTTGTTCCATTTCCATCATTTGCAAGTACCGCACCGCCCGAAAACTTAACTTCCGCAGAACCAATTGCTAATGGTCTAAAATTTATAGTTACCAAGGTTCCCGATGATCCAGTGTATCCAGGATTAGGAATTACACCCTCAAACTTGATTGTTCCGTCTGTATTAGAAAAAGTAGGCTCTTCAACCCAAAGAGACACAATTGATCCCGCCTTTGAAATAGAATCTACTTTAAGTTTATCCTTAGGAAACTTAATTGATGCTGAAAAAGCATTTACAGCCTGGCTTGGAGACGAAACGTAGACCTTTACAGATAACACACGTCCTACCGCAGATGTGCCTGTAGATGGAGAAAGAAAAAGCGTGTCAGCGCTAACTGAAAAAGGTAATCCTACGAGGATTATCGCAAATATCGCCGTGCGAACAAAAAGAGAACCCATAATGCTATGCCTATAATTATAACCTCAAATACTCTTGTCGCATAGATGTAAGAACCAGCTACTTTTTCCACACGGGTATTACCAGCATTATCTGTTGCTCGAACGTAGATTGTTTTGAAAAGATCGAGTTTTGATAGAAATACTTGCCCAGAAGTTTCTTTCCACGCGCCCTTAGACGGCTCACCAAACCATGAAGTTGCCCATTCATACTTTTGTATTCCAGTTCCCTTGTCCTGTGTTGCAAAGACCACAAATCTGCCCTCGTTGATTGATTCATCCTTTTCTATAGTGAGGACAAATTTTTCAGGCGCTGTTGTGTCTGCAAAAGCATCTGTGCCACCAGTTGTATTACTAAACGCAAAATGTGTCGCAAGAAGTCTTGAGCCTATCAATGTGCCCTCTGAGTCATTTCGATGCACTTCTCCATCTGTAAACGTAAGTGTTGCCTGGGTTATTTCGCTATTTTTAAGGGTGAATGAAAATAATTTGCCATCTCCGATGAAACCGCCAGGAATAATTCCTGAAAATGAAACCGTGCCGTTAGTTTCCTTTGGTTGTTCAACCCATAGCACAAGTATTGAGCCTCCTGTTGAAATTTTAGATAGAGTAAGTCCTTTTGGTAAGGTAAAGCTTCCTCCGACCGCATTTACTTTATCTCCGCTCGTATCAAGTAAAACTGTAATGACGGTTTCCTCAGATTTTACCTCGTATGGATGATCAAAATGAAAAGTAGCCGCTTGCGCTAGGAACGGAGAAAGGAACAATCCAACAATAAATAGTATTTTTTTCATTATCCAGTCCAGTTATATGCCAAGATGCTAAAGTCCGCGAGTGTTACCTTGCCGTCAGAGTTCAAGTCTACCTTAGGCGGCATATTAGTTCTCTTGTACCAATACGCAACAATTGAGTAATCAGTTAAGTTTACTCTACAGTCTCCGTTCATATCACCCCTTCGTGTACACGCAACCACTTCAACTGCCACGTTTTTTGTTCCGACAATGAAGCCAACAGCTGAACTAAAAGAGGTGATTTCGTTTAGAAGGGAGCTTTTTGATTTTGTCGTGTGATCACCAAGCTCAAGAGGGGCCGTGCCGAAGTTATAGAAATAAACTCCTGCGCTATCGGCCCTCGTATTCACAAAATGGGTTTCCTCAGAGTTAACTTGAATAGTCATGTTTGCAAAAGGAGCTGACTGGCCAAATATTCCTATATCATCACCTTTTTTAACTTGTGATTTATCGACAGCAATTGTGGGTGCAATAAATATTCCGTTAACTTCTGTTGTGACACCTGAAAGTACCGTTACTGGGAACGTTAAGAGGCTTGATCGCCTGCCAGCATTGTCTTCACCGTAGAGAGAAAAGAAATATGTGCCCGGAGTCAGGTCGGATGCAAGTGCCTGAAATGATGCGGTCGGGTCAGATACAGTAGTCATAAGCACCTGGGCATCTTTAAGAACCGTAACAGTTATTCGTGGATACGCCCTCCCAATAAATTTCACTGCAGTGGCTGCACCTCCTCCGCCCCCACCGCCTCCACCACCGCCCCCTCCTCCGCCTCCTCCACCACCGCCAGGTGCTGCAGGTGTAGAAGAAACTTGTGTTGATGTAGCAATAGCATTACCCAAAGCATCGAGCACGCGAATCACAAAGTAATACGAAGTACCGTTCGTAAGACTTGTTCGTGTTGATGAAAGCACATTACCAACGTTCGAGTACGTATACGGACCACCAGAAACAATTGCTTGTCCTACTTCATAGCCGCCGACTACCCAACCCAAAGAAGAATCAGCCGAGGTCCATGAAAGCGCCACCTGCGCGTTACCTGCCGTAGCAGAAATAACCGGAGTGCTTACATATGGGAAATACAAAAATCCGCCCAAGCCTCCATATGAGGCTGAAGCGGATTCGCCAATTGCTGGCTCTGAAATGACACTTATAAGTCCAAAACTAGTTGAAGACGCGCTACCGCCCGAATACATCACAGGATTTTGTACTGTGTAGTTTGAAGAAGAAAATTCCTGCGCGTAGGCTACCGTCGCCATAGATAGGACAGCAAACAAGAGAATTCGTAGTGATAATCGTAGAGATGACATCTATAGTGTGCGCCTAATTACCAGACACCGCCGAATCAGAAATATTTATTCCGGAAATCTCAATAATTTTCTTTGTTGATGGGCGCCATAGAATTGCCTTTCGAGATGTAGGATACACCAATACCTTGTCCCCAACTTCAGCTCGCGCAAAGAATGGTTGGTCCTTTAATTTTTCTGGATCTGAAACCGTTGCAAGCGTTGGCTGTTCATCTGTTGGCAAATACACTGTCTTGCCAATTTCTGCAATAATCTTTGCTAACTCTTTTTCCTGGGATGCCTCAGGATGCTTTAATGCGTTCAATTCTCTATAAAGCAATCCCGTAGACGTAGCCAGGCCAATTATAAGCAATAGAACTACAACAAAGGAAATCTTAAACCCCCTTGGCAATGCGCTAAAGTTTTTCATAAAAACATTATATCAGCATTGCTGACCCGCGCTATCCACCAGATGTTTCTGAGGGAGTGCTTTCTGTTGATTCTGAACTTGTTGATTCGGTTGGAGCTGGCTCTTGAGGGGCTTCTTGGGGTGCTTCTTCAATAACTGGTGGAGTTGGCTCTGGCTCAGTAACTACCACTTCTTCATCCTGCGGTGCAGGAGGCAATATTGGATCCTCGATCACCTGTCCTGTTGAGGTTGCGGTATCCGTTGATGGGCCGGATCCTCCGTCGTTCGTTGTTGTCGCTGTAGATGTGCTCGTTTCTGTGACTGGCGGAATCACAAGTCCGTCCTCAAACGGTAATACTGTCGGTGTGGTGGTTGGTACAACTGACGGAGTCGTTGTCGCGTTGTCTGTGACTACTACATCCGTTACGGGTACTTCAACACCATCAATTCTTGAGGTAAAGAGCTTTGAGCCCTTAACCATGAGTGCCATCCAGTTGAAAGTCATGTCTTCTGGCGCTGGCTTGTTGAGGACAATACTGAATCCACCTGTTGTCTTTCTGCTTACAAGGAACGCAATTCCGTTTTGGAATATCGCTTCTTCGAGCGCCTCACTTGTGCTTGCGTTATCGAGTGCAATCGTTGCAGAGACAATCGGAGTCTCGAGATATTCTCTGTCGAAGACAATTTCTACTCGTTTGTCTCCCTTCCTTATAAGTGCCGCACCCGCTGTGTCTGTTGTGAAGTATGGTCGACCGAAGAATGAGACGTCACCGAGGATTTGTATTGTTGTGCTTGCAGATGCAATCGTATCAACAATGAGTCCTGATGATGTTGTTGTTCCGTACACAGTGAGTCGCTTTGTCTCAAACGCATCTGATGTAAGAGTACCTGCGAACAATCCATTACCCTTGTTGTCGAATGAAACCGCGAGGAATGATTCTGTTGTAGTTCCCATTACATCAACCGTAGTCGTACCTGCTTCTGTTGTAGTTGCGAATGAATCAATAACTGACGCTGTCTGCTTTGTACCGTACATTCGGAAGAAGCCAGATTCTGATGGTGTGAGGTCAATAGATGTTGCCTTGAGTGTTTGTGTCGTTAGATCAGTCGTGGTCAAGGTCTTTGCTGTCATTGTCATACCTTCTACAGCGTCAGATCGTAGAATTCGAGAGATGATTGTCGGGCTGATCACTTCTGTGATGAAGCTTCCTCGGTCTGCAAAGAGTTCTGATCGAGATGAAGCCTCCATGCCTCGATTTCCCTTCAAGTCTTCAAGGTAAGAGAGGATTTCACCATCTCGGCCTGTAAGTGTTGATGTCGCTGTTGTAGTTGTAGCTGTAGTTGTTGTGCTTATTTCCTCTGCTGCAACTCCGTATGGCTGTGAAGGAATTCGATTCTCCTTGTACGCAGTGAGATTTTCATCAACAGAGCTACCAAGATAATCGACGAGGTTTACGAACATCATGATCGTACCGCATTTTCGTCCAGCAACCGCGACACCCGCCTCAGGACAATCTTCAAGTGAATTTACATCGAGTGACTCAAGTGCCTTACCGATTACATGACCAGCCACTGTTGCCTTCATTGCATGACCTGGTACTGATGATGGAGCAAGATAGTCGCCTTGTCGGATGATGCCGTTTTCTGTAGAGACCTTTACTGGTACTCGTCCGATAAGTGCGATTGGATATGAATCCTCAGTGTATGCACCAGCAACGAATCCAGGATCTGTAGATACAACTCCGATTGCATTTGGCTGATATCTATAGACAGTCTTCTGTACGCCGTGATTGTTTTGCGGATCAATTGCTACAACCTCGCCCGGCTTAAGTTCAACCTGTGATCGGTATCGTTCTGCAAGGTCGGCTCCAGATGAGTTGAATGTTGCACCTTCTGCGGCGTAGACGTTTCCGTTTGAAGAAATTCGAAGCATGGTAAGTCCATCAGCCTGGAGGTTTACAAAGTCGACGTCCTTTGTTACGGATACTTCTGTAAGTACAGGACTCGCAAGTTCTCGCTTTGTCTGCACTGGTGATGCACCGTTGTACCACACATCTGTGTATACACCTGTATATGATGGGAATTCACGCTTGAAGTTAAAGGTTACTTGCAACCACACATCGCCCACACTTGGATTAATTTTTTGTCCTGGTCCTGAGATTGGTCGGGCAACTGCATTTTGCAATCCCGCCTGAGTTGAAGCTGTTCTAACCTCAGCTGATACTCCCTTGAATGCCGGAGTAACTTTCCAGTTAAGAACTGAGTTTTCATCAAGATCAGTAATATTAATCTGTTCAGATCGATAAATACCTGATGCTACCCATCCTGCATCAACCTTCGAAGTCATTGTTGACGACGCTGTAGAAGATGCCGCACCTGTAATGAGGAAGAATTTACCATCAGGGCGCTGGAACGCAATGGATCCTGGACCCACGCCCATGTACGCAGTGTTCGGTCCTAAGCCGGTCTTGTTATACGCCATAGTTGACGTTGCGATCGTCGTAGGACCATAAGGACCTCCCGCAAGGAACACACCCTGTTGACCTCCAAATGGAATGTCTTCAGTTACACCCTGTTCAACACCTGCCTGTTCGAGATAAATATTAGATTTCGTAGTTGAAGCACCTCCAATCATCACAAGCCATGACCCGTTTGCCATCGGCATCGCGAAGCTTCCTTCTGGTTTTGTTTGAATACCATTTCCAGGAGCTACACCAGGGATTGTCGGACCAACGATCATTCTGTTTGTATATGGGTTGTATATGTTTGTTGTGAAGAGCGCATTACATGTCGTAACGGTTGCACCTCCCTTGTAAATCACATACATACCGTCAGCTCGCTGGAAAGCAAATGCACCTGGACCAGTACCGTTTGTCATGACGGTGTTAGGGTTTGTCTTGAACTGCATCGCTACAGGGTCAAAGAGTGCTGTTGCCGTCTGGAGGGTACATGTATCGTTAGACGTACCTGGAATGACCAAGAAGGTTCCATCAGGTCGTGGCAATGCAAGTGATCCCTGTCCAATGGTAACTGTGCTTGGTGGACCCTGGATAATATTATTTTGAAATGGGTCGTAAATTGATGTACCGGTGTTGTAGTTACCATGAGCAATCATGTACTTACCAGATGGCAAAGGTATTACGAACGCGCCTCGTCCTGCAACACCCATAAGTGGTGGGCCGTAGCTAAAGGTATTTGTGATTGGGTCATAGATGTTAGTTGTAGTCGTTGCAGTACCAGATGAGTTACCAAGCACAATGAGGAATTTACCGTCGGGTCGTTTGAATGCAAGCGCTCCTACACCTATTGGTGCTGTTGTTGTTGAACTTAGGTTGGTTATAGTTTCAGTCTCTGGATCATAGAGCTGCGCATTTCCGAACACAGTCGTAGTTGCACCAGCAAGGATCACAAACTTACCGTCAGGGCGCCTCATTACAATCGATGATGATGCGACACCGAAGTTAAGTTCTGTTGAAGTCGCAAAGTTACCGTTGTAATACGCCTGATTTACACCGTTTGCGTTAGTAAAGTACTCCGCATTAGTTACATTTGAGAATGCGAGCCCTACACCATCAGTCTTAATCTGAAGATTAACAAGTGTTGGAACTGATGATGTCGCAGAGCTTGTTGAATTTACGTTTGTCGCAAAATCGAGGAAGTTTCGCTTGTAGAGTGAGCCGTTGTCAACCATTATGTCATACAATGTTGGATCAAGAGAGTTTCTACGATAACGAGTCTGTCCTGATTTTCTGATATTCCATTCCTGTTCATAGAACTTTGGAAGCGCTCGCTTCATAAATACCTTAATCTGAACTCGATCATCAGTTGAAAGATCCATCTTTATGGTGTCACCGCTTTTCTGCACAGTTTTATAATCACCAGAACATGATCCTGTGCCTGTCTTAACTTGGAATGCAAATATACCTTCATTTGAAGTTCTCCAAGCGAGTGAAGACTGAGGATTAAGACCGGTTGCAACCATACACTCAGTTTCGTAGCTTGCGAGTCGCGCATTATCAGTTGAACTATCACCTCCCATCACATAACCCATATCGTAGTTATCAACCGCAGTACCGCCTCCCCGCAAAACTGCGTACTGACCGTTTGGTCTCATAAATGCAACCGCACCTGAACCTATCGTACCGGTTGGCAAGCTAGGACCAGCAGTGAATTGTGTGTTATCTGATTTTGAAGGATCAATAATATTTGTTGTAGCAGAACCACCAATAAGAAGGAGGTACTTACCATCCTGTCTCCACATAGTTTGAGAATCAGCACCAAGTACCACAGTTGGACCAAATCCTGCTCCTGATTGTGCCGTCATTGTTCCTGAACCCTTGTTTGTAGTCGATGCAGTTTCAGAAGGGTCGTAAATCGATGATGTGTTTACTGCTCCACCCATGACTATGAATTTACCGTCCTGTCGTCGAATAGAAAATGCTCCGGCGCTAATCGTTGGTGCGTTTGATGTAATTGGGTTCGTCTCTCTCCATGCAAGAGTGGTAGATGCTACGAATGGATTGTAAAGATAATGTGTTGTTGACCCACCTCCAAGGAAGACAAGGAATGTTCCATTGTCTCTCTGAATTGCGTGTGCTCCAGCTGCCCATGTTCCCACTACAGGACCCGCAGTTAAGGCATTTGTAGTCGGGTTATAGAGGTACGTGTTAGTTACACCTCCGCACAAAATCACATATATACCGTCTTGTCTCTGGAATGCATTAGTACCTGTAGTACAAGCTGCAAACGTAGGTCCGTTTTGAGATGGCATAACACCGGTCGGATCAAGGAGTGTTGATGTAGTTAAACCTCCTCCGTGAATAACCAAATATCGTCCATCAGTCCTTCGAAGTGAAATAGAACCTGCCCCCGCATTTCCTGTAAGTGTTACCCCCATACCTGTAATTGGGTTTGCGAGGGCTGACATTGTTGCAGACTCACCATCCCAAAGTGAAACTACTCTGCCTCCACCATTAATAACAACATACTTTCCATCTTCTCGAAGGATTACATGTCCACCTGCACCCATTGCTGTGCCAGTTGTTGTAGCTGCCGGTGCTGTATAAGTACCCTGACCAGAACCAGGAATTGTTCCCTCACTGATATCAAGATTGTTATTTGATGACACCACGTTGGTAAGCGTCGAACCTGTTACAGAGAAATCTGTTGATTTAGTTGTACCTGTTGTCGTCTTTACAAGGTCATTTGTTGTAGCGGAAATTGTTACTCCACCATTGTTATTTACGGTGAACTTATCCGTTCCACCTTGCTGAAGTGCAAGGAGTGCACCTGCTCCATCGTTGTTAAATACTGCCGCAGTACCACTTGTTGTTGTAGAAATTTTGAATGCGGTTGTTGCTGAAGATGAAGTGCCAATGTACAAGCCATCATTAAAGTAAGCATCGCCGGTTGTAGTTGCGCCTCCGTTTATTGTGAGTCCACCATTCTGAAGACTGTTTCCAATGGTTGATGAAGCGTTTACAACAATTCCTATGGTTGTTGTTGGAGCGAGATATCCATCAGTAATTTCCCATGACTTACCAAATGTTGCTCCACCACCGCCACCTCCGCAGGCACCGCCTGATCCAGAAACATTTCCTGATGCATCGATCTGGAGACACTGGCTTGATCCGCCGATGCCAGAGATAACGAGATTTGTTGTCGACGCTGTTGTTGCGGTAATAGCTGTGGTAGATGCGTATGGAAGATTTGATGCGGTTGTAGTTGTAGCGGTAAAGTATGCAGCTACGATTTGTCCTGTTACAGAAAGTTTTGCATACGGTGATGTTGTTCCAATACCTACCGCGAGATTCTTTACCCCACCCGATCCGTCTGACTGTCCAAATACTGTGAGGAGCGCATTGCCATCGATCGCTGCGATGTAGCTCTCAATTGTATTGTCTGAAGCAGCTGCAGTGACCGGCATATCTACCCATGTGACTACACCTGAGTTTGTTTCAAACGTCGTTGCTCCGATTTCAAGATTATCGATAGATGTAATTCCTGATGAGAAGTCATAGCGGAGTGATCCTGAACCAACATCAAGTCCACCAGCAATTGTAGATGTTGCTGTAGTTGAAGTTGCGCTGAAGTTTCGAGCGACTACCTCACCTACTACTGAAAGTCGTGCGTATGGTGACGTTGTTCCAATTCCTACGTTTGAAGCAAAGTATGCATTACCTGTAGTTGTTGAATTAGTCGTCGTTGCGTTTGTAATTGTGAGATTTGCAATTGTTGATGACGCTGAAAGTACAAGTCCTCGAGTGGTTGTTGGTGCTAGGTATCCGTTGCCCTGAACCGTAAATGCGCTAAAGAGTGATGCGTAGTAATCAGATGATGATGTTGCCCAATTTCCACCAGCACCTCCTTCATCAGTACCGCAAGAAAGCACTCCGTTTGCATCAGTGTCTATCGTGTTACATCCTACAAGCCCCGTGAAAGCCACAGTGCCTGTAGCCGTAAGATCTCCTCCTATATATGCAGAGCCGCCAATAGAGAGATTTTTAAATGGAGATGTCGTTGCAATACCGAAGTTGCCTCCAAGGAAGATACCTGAGTACTTGGTAGCAGTACCAGGATTAAGATCAACATAAGTACCATACTGAGTTCCACCTGTTGAGTTTGAGCCAGATGTAACATAGTTACCATAGAAGGTTGAAGTGTTTCCTGAGAAGGTTCGTCCGACAGAGTAAGTGCCGTAAACGTTCGTTGTGCTGTCTGATTGACCTGAAACGTCATTATGGAGACCGTAATAATTAAACGAATCATAACTACCACTTGGATCAAGCACCTCATTCTTTATACCGTAAATATTTGATCCGTTTCCAGTTAAATAATCATATCGGTTCAAGAGGCCTATAAAATTATTGTTTCCTGCATTCATTTGAAAATCATTGAAGATTCCAATTGCATCCTGACTACCGTAGTAATTTTCTATTCGATTTCTGATTCCTATCTGATCAAAACCATCTGATGTAGCAAGAAGAGAAAGACCAGTTGTTGTCGAGAAAGGCATCGTACCGTATGCTGAAAAATCAAGCTTTAATCCAGTCTCTAGTCCTAAACCATTTGTCGTAAGTGTGAGAAGTGTAGATGAGGCAGCTTGAGGATATGTGAACTGGCTTACATCCCCATTATTTCCTATTGCTACTCGGCCACCGAATGTTGATGTTGCTGTTGTAGATGTTGCTGTGAAGTTTGCTCCAACAATTTGTCCAGCGACAGAGAGTCTTGCGTATGGTGATGTTGTACCAATACCCACTTCACCCGTAGGAGTAATTCTCATTCTTTCATTAGCATTGGTTGCAAGAGTTATTCCATAGTTTCCACCATACACATCACCCATTTGAAGGTAACCTGAACCATACGTAGATAGGTTTACACCACCCACCATAATATTATTATTTGCGTTAATCTGATTATTTGAATGGATATTACCGTTGACCTGGAAATAATCCAACACGAACGCGCTTCCGAATGTTGCGTTCGCTGCAAAGAGATTTGTAGATGAAGCCGTTGTTGAGAAGAGGTTGGTTGTTGTAGCAGAGGTTGTAGTTGAAAGCACAGAATTCAAGTTCATTATCGTCGAAGATGCTGAAACGATAAGACCAATAGTTGTTGAAGGTCGGAGAGTTCCTGAAACAACTGACCAATCTCGAAACTGTGAAGCATAGTAGTCAGATGAAGTTGTTGCCCATGAGCCAGAGCCTGATCCGCAAGCTGAACCTGAGCCTGATACTTGGCCGAGTGAGTTAACCTGGAGACACTGAGTAGAGCCAGTGATAGATGTGATTGCAAGATTGGTTGTAGATGCGGTGCCTGTTGCTGTGAGGTTTCCTCCGATGTATGCAGAGCCTCCAACTGATAGAAGTGCGAATGGTGATGTGGTACCAGCACCAATACCTGTTGCGTTAACAGTGAGTGTTGGATTAGCTGTGTATCCGACTTGGAAAGTGTTCGTGGTTGAGTTAGTAAATCCTTTACCAAAGGCAGTAGCAAGTTCCGCTGTTGAATTTACATTGTCACCAAAAGCAAACGATCCATTGCCAGTAGAAGTGACGTCTCCGTTAAATGCATATCCTCCTGCGAATGATCCATTCGCAGATGAAGTGAGGTTTTTGACAGCATAACCCAATGAGATTGATCCAAGACCTGATGAATTTATGTTTGCAGCAGAAGAGATTGCGGCAGCAGCTCCCCATGCGAGTGATCCGTTGCTAGAAGCTAGGATTGATGCATTACCGCCTCCAAAAACACCAGATGCAATACCTCCAGCAAAAGCACTTACAGAAGAAGATCGGACAGAGCCAGTTCCTCCTAATTGTCCTGATGCATATCCATATACCATGCCTGACTCGCTAGCGCTCACTGAACCTGATCCTGTTGTTGAGCCCACAGCGAATGCTCCACGTGCGGCATAGATATTTTCTTGACCAACCACCACCCCACCAACAAATGATGAGGTTGCTGTTGTAGATGTTGCTGTGAAATTTGCAGCCACAACCTGTCCTGATACTGAAAGTTTTGCATATGGAGATGTTGTACCAACACCAATATTTCCTCCACTTGCAAATGAAAGACGTTCATCCCAGGTAATCGTGTCTAGGGTAGAAGCAATAGCGAGCCCTCCGTCTGGAGTTGTTGAAGCTGTCCATGTTGTTGAACTAAGAATGTCTCCAATGTACAACTGACGAGTTTGTCCAACATTAAACAACTCTGTACTTCGAGCCGACAATGCCAAAGCGGATACATTTTGCTCAGAAGTTATATCACCGGTTACCGCTAGTACACCCTCAACAACCATGTTTCCAGTTGTTGTCGCGCTTCCGAAAATGGTGAGTCCTCCTCCATCAACTCCATTTCCAATCGTCGATGAAGCATTCACGATAAGTCCTCGTGTTGTTGTTGGTGCGAGGTATCCGTCTCCTTGGACGGTGAATGCAGAGAAGTTTGAAGCATAGTAGTCAGACGATGATGTAGCCCATGATGATGAACCAGCTCCGCAAGCAGAGCCTGTACCTGATACTTGGCCGAGTGAGTTAACTTGGAGACACTGTGTAGAGCCTGTGATTCCAGTGATAGCGAGGTTAGTTGTAGATGCGGTGCCTGTAGCTAACAAGTTGCCGTCAACAACAAGAGATCCTCCGATGGTGAGTTTTGCCCAAGGAGTAGTTGTACCTATACCAATATTACCCGTTGAAAGAGCAGTAGCTGAACCGTTGATGCTAGTTCCAAAAATAATATTTCCGATATTGAGCTGATTCGAAGCAGAAGGTGTTGCTAGATCTATGTCATAACCAAGGACAATATTATTGTCACCTGTTGTATATGCATCGTTTGCCTGGTAACCAATGAAGATGTTGTTGTTTCCACCATTACCTATAAAACGACCTGCTCTATAACCTAAGAACGTGTTGTTTTGTGCTCCGTAATCAGAGTCTCCTCCATAACCTGCTTCAAATCCAATAGCTGTCGTATTCGTCGCTGAACGAGCAAAGAAGAGTGAATAAGAACCGACTCCTACGTTGTAACTACCAGTTCGGTTAGATCCACCCGAAACATTTCCAACAGTGACGTTGTCACTTCCGCTCGTAAGGTTAGAAAGTGATGTTTGACCCAGAGCTGTGTTATTAGATCCTGTAAGAGTCAAATTACCGGCCCCTCCTCCTGCAAACAAGTTACTGCTTCCATAATTAGATAGGAAACTAGTTCCATTGACCGTTAGAAGTCCAGCTCCCGAAGCAGCGGTCGAAACCAAATCAATTCCGCCCGCAAATGTCGAGGTTCCTGTACCTTGTACTATAAGGTTACCTGTTGTTGTAGCACCTCCATTAACAGTGAGACCGCCTGTCTGAGTTCCACTTCCAATCGTAGATGAAGCATTCACAATCAAACCTCGAGTTGTTGTCGGTGCAAGATATCCGTTTCCCTGAACAGTGAATGCAGAGAAGTTTGAAGCATAGTAGTCAGAAGATGATGTAGCCCATGATGATGAACCAGCTCCGCAAGCAGAGCCTGTACCTGATACTTGGCCAAGTGAGTTAACCTGAAGACACTGAGTTGAACCAGTGATAGATGTGATAGCGAGGTTGGTTGTAGATGCGGTACCAGTTGCTGTGAGGTTTCCTCCGATGTATGCAGAGCCGGCGACGGAGAGCGTCTCAAAAGGTGATGTGGTCCCCAATCCAAGATTTCCTGTATTGGTTAATGTCATTTCCTCAATCCATCCACCTGAATAAAGTGGGAAGAATGATATGCCAGCTCCTCGAATTACAAGCTTGCCTCCATCAGAATCGATCTGAGGATTTCCATTTCCTCCAAAGTATACAGTTCCAGTAATTTGAGCCCCACCACCTGTAACGGTGAGAGTATTTCCAACCGTTAGAGTGTTACCAACTGATGCAGAGCCTGTAATAATTTGATCTCCAGTGGTTGTTGCACCTCCACTGATTGTAAGTCCTCCTGTTGCTGTTCCATTCCCAATCGTAGAGCTTGCATTAACAATCAAACCTCGTGTCGTTGTCGGTGCGAGGTATCCGTTTCCTTGAACTGTGAAAGCGTTGAAAAGTGAAGAGTAATAGTTTGCAGATGTCGTTGCCCATCGTCCCTTGGTGGTATCCCAGAAGTCAGCTGAAGTAGTTGAGAAGA
>CAYJCZ010000005.1:0-124110 GCA_964368835.1 uncultured Candidatus Saccharibacteria bacterium
CTTGAATCCCAAGTGACACAGGAGATTGAGTACAAAGTCGCCATAATTAAACGTCAGCGTTCAGTGACCATAAGCCAAGTTCGTACTGTCGCAAATTTTTGCCCATGGACACCACCACCAGTTGAGATGGCTTGTCTCATTCGAGAAAAGTTTTCGGACTGGGAGATAAATGCAATGGGTCTATCCCTGATCAATATCATGCACAAACCCATTGTGTCCGGCGGCATTCCTTTGACTCTCTCCGTTTACAGCAATAACGAGTATGAAAACTATATCTGGACCCAACCAGAACTGAATGATGCGGACCCCGTGGAACAAGGCGTGGGATACGCATATCTGGTTTCAGCAACCCCTGTTTGAGTAAGCTCGGTAAAAATTCCTGCCCCTTGTGCAAACAAGAGGCAGTTTTTCATTTGTGAAATAAAAAAACCGCCTGCGAATTACTTCACTAAGCGGCTCGCAATATTATTGCAATCTATCTACTATCAGATCTCACGGGATTTTCGATTATCTCTCCATCAATGCTCACCGTAACAACCTGCCAATAATAGAGATCCCCTTGCTTTAAGCCGGTGATGTCGACATGGTCAACATCACCCTTTACAACGAGAGGTTTTTCCATAAGTGCCCTCGTAGAACCGTGGAACACGACCACTGCATCGGGTATTTCCCCACTATCGTCCTCCTTATAGTCCAAGTACACTCGTATGGTCTTATTGACCGGAGTGTTTTTGCTTGGCGGACCTGTTTTAATGTACGGGTAATTCGACACCTCGTTCCACTCCGTATCGAAAGCTCTGCATGCGAAGTAGTATGTGGTGTTTGGCTGAAGACCAGCCACTGTAAACGTAACGGAAGCAAACGTAACCCCAGGATTATTCACCACTTGAACTATCGTGGCTTGATCATAATTCTTCGCCGTTATTGGAGCGTCGTCGATACGAAGCTCGATCTTTGTTACCGGTGCAGTCCCACTTTTTACCTTGGGCACTGTGCATGTAAGTACAACCCTCGTGTCAGTCGCTTGTTGCACTGCCAGGTTAACGATTCGATACGTCATCGCATGTGCAGACGTAGCGATAAAAAAGAAGACGGATAAATAGACTTTTCTCATATCCGCCCTCCTTGTGTTTTACCTATGATCGGGCGTCTCGGAAGACTTGCCAATGCAAAATCCCTCCTTAACTCAAGCCAGGTAAGCAGCACCTCGTAGGTATCCACTGCTTTCTTGGGCAAGATGATCATTCGGCAAACTACTGTCGCAGACATGGCCGAACCAACGAAATTACTGGCCTTTACCGAGTACGTGCCGGCGTCTTGAGCCGTCACGTAGCTGACCACACACTCTGCGGTTGTAACACCCGTCTCTACCCCGTCTTTGTACCAGACGAAAGTAATTGGCGGTGTTCCATCTGATTTTGCGACAAGCTCTAACCTCTCGCCAACCCTGAGTTTGAAGACTTCTTGACCAAAAACTGTCTGCGCGAACGCACACAGGAAGAAAAATACTGAAAACAATCTAACAATGTGTTGTTTCATTTCTACCGTTATTGTTGTTTCTGTACGTTATTACGAAATACCTCTGTTCGTGTAATACCACAAATTTATGAATAAAACAAGAGGAATACGTCCGCAAACGCTTCATATTTCTAGCCTCTAATGCTATCCTATCTTCTATTGGGCACGTGGCGGAATTGGTATACGCGCCAGTCTTAGGAACTGGTTCCTCACGGATTAAGAGTTCGAGTCTCTTCGTGCCCACATCATCCTACATTTAAAGGCTCTACAGAGCGCTTTTATTTTGGTTGGCTCTACTTGACTTTTACTACAAATGTAGTATAATTGATTACAGAACGGTAGAAGGAAGAACCCTGTTCTTCCCCGTACTTTGAAACTCAACATTCAACCACAGAAAATATGATACTCGTAATATTAATTGCATTGTGCCTAGTCGCAACCATATGGTTCTGGATCGGCATTGTCTATCAGCTTGCAAAGTCTGATAGATGGCTGACATTCAACAACACCGGCGAAGTAAAATTCGTGGTGGAAGGCGGAAAGATCATCAAGGTCATAATGGATGTTCCCGGAATGACTTACGATGCCGCTAACGACCTTATTGTTGAAAAGAAGGCGTCGACTAAGGAGTCCACAAACTGGCTCTTTAGAAAGATAGCTGCTAGATACCAAATCAAGGATGGTTCACAGTCTGGTATTGCTTGGGTGAGCATCTGGTATCCCATAGTTAAAATTCTGACATGGGATTTCCATTGGCTTAAACTTGAACCGACAGATAAGGCAGAGGCTGGCAAAGACAACATCTTTGACAAGTACAGCATCATCGACAAGCACGATCCCAAGACAAGTTCCCTCTTTTATGAGTACAGCTATCCTGTATTCATCAAGGATGTGGAACTCAAGGGAAACTTCACGATTAGCATACTTGTTGTTGTGACACTGACCGTGAGAAAACCGGTGTACCTCATCGGTAATCTCAAGGGTAAGTTCATGGCTCAACTAACGTCGGAGATTTCGGGTTTAGTGGATAACGGCCTACGGAAGGAAAGTATTGAAACCTGGAGAAAAATGGACAAGGAAGACAAAATTGATTCACTACTTCCTCCGAAAAAGCTGATTCTCAATGAGGCTTTTGAAATCCGGCATGCTTCGTATACTGCGTTTGACTACTCAGGCAACACGGCAAATGTGATCGATGCAATTACTCTTACACAGATCGAATCTGAAAAGGGTGATGCAAAGATCGTTGCAGCAGACAAGGATGCTATAGCTGCAGTAAAGGACAAAGAGGCACGGATTACACGCGGGCAAGGTGAAGCGGAAGCGCTTCGTCTCAAGCTCAAAGCAATCCAGGCTTCAGATAATGGTGTTCAACTCTATATGGCTGAGCAGCAAGCAAAAGCCATTGAAGAGTTTGGTGGCAGCACATTGGTATTGGGCAGCAGCAACTCAATGGTCTCGGTAGGAAGTGATAATTCGAGATCGAGGGGCAAAAGAAACAAACCAGAAACTACAACCAAGGAACCAGAGAAGCCCTCAAAAGCTCCTTCGGATCCCAAAGAATCCAAAAAGCCTTAAACAGGCACTACTATGGAGACAAATATCCCGGAGACAAGTATTGTGATGCAAGTGCTACTGCCTATCCTGCTTACCTTGGTCGGTATCATGGTAATCTCGGCCGCAGCATACTTCCTGGCACGTCCCAGGGAAGGCTCATTCGATTGGGAAAAACACCGCGACAAGGTAATTGCCCTCTTGCTCGTCATCGTCGCACTGGCACTCATCAATTGGCTGTGCTACACGATCGGCTGGGGTTGGTGGAAAACTGTCTGGACCTCTCACAAGACGCTCTTCTGGTTAACCCAGTGTGCACTTGTAGTTAATGTCGGCATCCACCTCTTCAGTGAAAACGGTTTCGCGAAAGGATTTGCGAAACTGCTTATCGTCATCAGTATCCTTGGTTGGTTTACGGTCAACAGCTTTAGTGTTAGTGACCTGATACCCGACCCGACGCCGAAAGTCGTTGTAAACAAGGTATTGTTGCTTAAGGGTGATGTCAAAGAGTTCCGCCTGGATGATATCGTGACGATGGATGATTTGCCGACAATCCTTTACAGGGTGAATCGGCAAGGACAGTTCAAAGAACGCAAGTTCGGCGAACCGTGGAATCTTCCACGCCATACCAACACGATTGAGTTTCAGGCAGCTCAAGACATTGTGGTTAGAGTACGTGAGTTAAGACGGTAGCACCTTCATAGGGCAGAAACGAAAGTTTCTGCCCTATTTTTATTTCTCTTAATCCCCAAAGCAAAAGCCCCGAGAGAGCTCGGGGCTTTTTACTTAGTTTACCGGGACACCGATTGTGCTTGCTAGCACACGTATGATTCCCCACACCGACACCATAATGAATATGCCCACCGTTGACCACAGAATATGATTGCCCCCTGTTTGCCTCTCTCCCGGATCATCAGATTTACGTATATACGTAAACACTCCATAGACGAAGTAGACGATCGCAAGAGCAAACAGAAGCTGGACAATCGGATCAACTACAAGTTCAAAGAATTTTTGTACTTGCGGGGTATTCATGCGTCAATTAAAGGTCAACAGTAACGTCTGGAATCTGATTCTCAACGCCTGATGGAACTCCCTGTACAGTACCTCCGAAGAAGGTATTTGTAAGGATGTTTACAAGTCCCCATACTGAGACCATAACAAAGAGACCGATAACACCGTAGATAATCTTGTCCTTTGCTGCGCTCTTTGCGTCCTCATCACCTGCCATAACATATCGAGCGATGCCGTAAATGAAGTATACGACTGCAGCCGCGATAATAAGTGGAAGGAGTGTATTTATGAGGTTGTTAATAAACTGAAATACATCCTCAAGATTTGAGACCTGTGCAGCCGCCGTAAGTGGAAGCGCGAGCGACAAAGCTCCAATAAAGACTGATTTTTTCATACGTAAATGCTAAAACTCTTAAAATAATACTGCTAAATGCGTTTGCTTCCCTATTATACCAGAAATATAACGATAGATATAGGGTGTGGGGATAATTTCTTCACAGACCTCAACCACAAAAGATTACCTACGGAGATGTTGGTGGAGTAAATGAAGGTGGGGCAATCGGGGTGTTGGTCAAACTAAACGTCGACTGAATTATTCTCACAAGTCCCCATACTGACACCATTACAAAAAGTCCAATAATTCCGTGGTAGATTTTTTGTTTTCCCTCATCGCGCTTTTCCTCACTCTGAATCATCTGGAATGCACCGTACAGGACAAATACAACAGCGCCGGCGATAAGAAGTCCAACAACCGCTGAAAGTACCTCAACTATACAATTCACTACACCTTTCAAGCCATTGTTAGAAAGATTGCTACATTGACCCGTTCCAGTATTCGTAACCATGCCAGTCGGCGGGTTTTGAGCACTCACAACAGAAGGCACAACAAGTGCAAGCAAAAGGCAAAGCATTGCCCCAAAAACCACCGCTTTACCCAAAACTGATTTAATTTTCATATTATTAATTAATTCTTAATAGCACCTCTGATCAGAGCCTCAAAAGTAGCTTTGTATACAGTATATAACAAAAGCCGACTTAACAGCTCGTCTGTTTTCCACGGATTTCATGGCTCAACCAGGCTCTGGTTTAGGTATTTATCACTATTGACAAAATGCATATTTTGTGCGATACTTAACGTAGTCCTCTTTGAGATACAATTTCTTTTGAAATTGAAATAATAAACCCAAACTGAAAGGTAATCATGAACGCAAAAAAGCCAGCTAAGTCAGCCACCGCCCCTAAGGCAACGCCCGTTACCCCACCAACACAGACAACGTCGCTCGAACCCCAAGGAAAGCTTGCTCGAGTCTTCATCTGGATTCAGACCGGAGTCCACAAGCAAGTCCGCAAGGTTCAAGGCAGCATCACGGCTGCAAAGGAAAGGAGAAAGGCAAAGAAGAATGCTGCGGCAACGGCGCCGATCGATCTGGTACAGCCCTCACGAGGAATTCATTGGTTTCGGTTCTTTCTTAGTTTTGTCGGCGCCCTTCTTCTCACCCTACTTCTGTGCGAATGGATGGGAATGGAGCCTATCAACAGAACGGTCAGTTGGTTCCGTGGCCAAAGCAGTCAAAATCAGGAGAACCTGACGGAACTGCAAAAGCACTTTGTTGAACTTGCCCGCGAAGTCGACGTGCTCAAGGGTCTGATCGTAACCCACAGAGACGAAGTCGAGAAAACTCAAAAAGCTATCTCCCTTCGTCAGGACGACATCGACATTGGTGTCGATTCCGTTATTGGAGAGATCCGTGTGGCACTCAAGAAAGATTCCGACGGAGGCAAAGTGGTAAAAGAGCTCTCTGATCAAGTGGCAATGCAAACCGAGGAAATCAAGCAACTGAAGGAGAAAATTTCCGAGAGGAAAGAATACCCTGTAGTTGCTGTGATACCGGCCCCAATACCTGCACTCGTCCCTGCCCCGACCGCTACACCTCCTGTCCGCATATCTGGACCAAAAGAACAGATTCGCGAACAGGATACAGGCGGCCGAGGACTCTGGGTCGGATATATGTATGACCCAGGTGAGACCTCCATGAGATACTCTGTAAAAGAGTTTCTCATGAACCAGGTTGCATGGGATAAGATTCCCGGGGTTGAAGTACAGGCAGTGGAAGGTGACAAAATCACCGTCATCCACCCGCCCATAACAAACTTCGGTAAAGCGACCCATGTTCAGTTCGTATCGAGAAACCAACCCATGAGAGTTCTCAAGTTGGAACCACGATACAAGTTGGGTGCAAATCTCTAAGTTCTTGTTCTTTGTTTCTTCGGAAGCAAGCAAAAGTCCGGCCTCACAGCCGGACTTTTTTTATTCACCTATGCTGCTATCTGGGTAATGATTCCCCTTACTACATCTACTATCACCTGAGCGCCAATGATAAGGATTGCTCCAATTACTGTATATTTAAATGTATTTTTAGCATCCGTTAATTTGTCTTCACTTCCCTGTGCGGTTACGAATTTGAAGCCCGCAAGAAGGAGGAAAAACGCTATGACAACATAGCTGAGGCTTACAACAAAATTAACTATTTTATAGAAAAGATCACTAAGGCTATTTATACTTCCCACAGGATTAGGAATTGAGATTGGAATTTTGGTTGGAACGGTCTGAGCAGGATTACCAACGGTTGTAGGCAGGGTTTGTGGAGGGTTTTGTGCCAAAACAATCAAAGGACTGATAGCGAGCGTGAGTAAAAATACAAACAAAGCTTTTTTCATATATTTATTATCTTATTGTTGTGGGAACTATGTCTGTCTTTGGAATATCTCCGATCATAGGGCCGAGTAATTTATCGAGCACAGTGTAGACAGTTACCCATGCGGCAAAAATCATTATGACTCCAATTATGATTGGCTTGAACATTCTTTTTGCATCTTCGATCAAGTGAGCATCTCCTCCTGCTGTCATGTATTTAAAGCCCGTGTAGAGAATCATACCTATTACAATAGGTGTAATTAAATAGAGCGCAAACTGAATTATTCGTCGTGCCAAAACCAAAAGATCTGCAAAATCACATTCTTTGCCAGTCCGGTTTCCGTTTGCATCAGTCTTTACAACTCCTGTGCATGGTACAAGCTGAAAATCAGGGCTAGCTGGATTTTCCGTCTGAGCATATGAAAAGTTTGGAATTCCGAAAGAAGCTGCGAGAATGATAGCTATTGATGCAAAAAAAACTTTCTTCATATTATTTAAGTAGTGAGCCTAATTCAACACTTGCTGTAGTCACCGCCTCGCTCACTCTCTGGCGACCAGAGGTGATATTTTCAACGAGTCGCATGAACACAGAGTTAGTCTCTTCTTTGTTTGGATCAAGCCACGCATTTGAAATAAGCGAGCTTCGATAGAACACTGCCTTATACGCATCCCCCGGAAGCTTGGTCAAAAGATCACGGCGCACAGGTGGATATCCAGAAGTTTCTACCCACATGGTCTGCGCTTCGGTATTGGTCATGTTTATTGCGGCTGTAAATGCGGCTCCAATATTTCTTGACGACTTGAGGAGTGCTATTGCATTCATGCGACCAAACGTCATCTTGCGAATGCTTCCTGAAATGGCAGCTGATGTTTGTGGTACTAACGCAACATCGAAATTAAGATTTGGGTTTGCGTTTCGAAGCGATGAGAGTTCGCTTGCGTAGCCAAAGTAAAGTGCGAGCTTCCCTGCTATAAACGAATTTTTATCTACAGTTAACGCACGATTCCATGAGTATGAACCTTTGACCGGGTTTGAAAATTCAGTAAAGAAAGAGAGAGCCTGCTCTGCAGGAACAAGTCCCGATGCTCTGCTATTGAGCGCGCTTGTATAATACCCCTGCTCATTCTTTGAAATAATTGGAGTACCAGCTTGGAGTGCAAGAAGTGAAATAAGATCCTTTGAGTGCGTCACGTTGCGCATTTCACCAAACGCTACAAAGCTTTGAGAAATATTTCCGTTGTCATCCTTCTTTGTAAGCTTTGGAGCAAGAGAGAAGAATTCCGTCCATGATGTTGGCGGTAGTGCGACATCAACAGAAGCAAGCAAATCTCTGTTCCAATACATAACCATTGGATCGATTGCGAAAGGAAAACCTACAATACCTGTTGGAGACAAGAAGAGTTCACCTTCTTGAATAAACGAATCCTTAAACGTCCTCTCTGAGTAATTTTCGTATGGAGTTATATAGTACTTATCAAATTGCTTTACGATAAGATCCTGTGGCAAAAGAATCATATCAGGACCCGCTCCTCGAGCCAATGCTGCAATCAAGTCATCTTCAAAAGATTCTGATTTCTTTTCTACGTAGCGAACATTAATAACATCTTTCTTTTTAAGAGAAATATCTGCGAGAAACTTTGAAACATAGTCCGATCGTACTGTTCCCCACATTACAACGACTGGTGCAGTCTGGTCGCCTTTATTTTTAGACATTGCAAAGACAATAACTCCCGCAATACCAAGCGTAACGAGCAATCCTGTAAATATTAGTTGAAAACGAGTCATATACTTAGGGCTTGCGGAAAATTATACCATAGTGATGTTCCCCTGCATGAATCTCTTCCTCAAGTTCAAATCCCGCCGCTTTAACGAGCTTTACGCAGTCATCTTTATACATAACATTGCTTGAGTGTGGCCCCATGCTAGAAAAAGAACCGGACCAGTCGATTACAAGCAGTCTGCCGCGGGATTTGATAATTCTCTTTGCTTCAGCAAGAAAAGTCTTTTTATCAGTAATCATAAAAAGAATGTTTGAAGCGATTGCGAGGTCGCAGAAAGAATCACGAAGCTTTGTGCCTCCCATGGTTTCAAGGTCACCTGAAATGACCTCCATATTATGAACATGGTTTTTCTGAGCCTCTTTTTGTAGCCTACCAAGAAGTTCTCTCTGAACATCGATTGCAATAACACGGCCCTTTGGAGCTACAGATTTCGCAGCCCACATCGCATGGTGACCAGAACCGGTTCCCAAATCAACAACAATCTGTCCATCAACAAGATGGAGCTGCTCAATATTATGACGGGGATCTGAAAACATATCCTTATTATAGTGCTTTTAGAGGTTGATTGACAATCGTACTTTGGAAGGTAGGATTAGAAGACGGAACAGCCACTCGCAATCAGACCCAGGAGTTTTACATGAATCAAATCACCCCCGCTCGCGTAATCGCCATCGATGGCGGCGAAGGATCAGGCAAGACGTCCACTGCAAAGACGCTTGCTCGCAGCCTTGTGTATTCTCGGCTTGATTCAGGCTCACTGTATCGCACAGTAGCCCATCAATGCATGTTACAGGGCATACCTGTAACCAACATAAACAAAGTCATCGAGGCAGCGGAAAAGATCTGCCCTCGGATTTCAATCCGAAATGGCGTAACCCATTTCGATGATTCACCGGTGGGCGAAGAAATCCGCACACCTGATGTGAGCACGGCAACCTCAAAGGTTTCAGAGATTCCCGAGGTGCGGGAGCTTCTCTGCAAAATCCAACGCAGCTGCATCAATGATGTTGGACTCGTGGCCGAAGGTCGCGACATGACATCAGTCGTGTTCAAGGACGCGATTCTCAAGATCTACCTCACGGCAGCTCCAGAGGTTCGTGCCCAACGCCGCTACGAAGAGCGTTTGCGCAATGGTGAAAATATCACCTACAAGCAAACACTCGAGAAACTTATCGATCGCGATAAGCGGGACAGTGAGCGGGCGTGCTGCCCTCTTATCCGCGTGCCCGATGCGTTCCTCATCGAAAGCGACAACATGTCGCTCGAAGGTGTGGTTCAACTCATCGAAGGCATCTGGCTCTCGAGATTGTCGATTGTCGACCGTCACCGCGCCGTTGCCTGAAATTCAAATCGCCCGTCAGACGGGCGATTTTTTTATTTGAATATGTTTTTAAGTCTAGAGACAAACAACTGATGCGAGCGAATCTCCTTCTCGAAGTTTCATCACACGTACGCCTTGAGTAGATCGGCCGAGTAGAGGAATCTCCTTGAGATCCACACGCACTACCTGTGATTTTTTCGACATTGCCACAAGTTCACTATCTTCTTCGGTGATAACTTTTGCAGCAATTACCTGTCCTGTCTTATCAGTAACATTCATTGTAAGAATTCCTGATCCGCCTCGATTCTGAGTTTTATATTCGTCAGCGTTGGTTGTCTTTCCGTATCCATTTTTTGAGATAACCATGATGCGCGGATTCTTGTGCTCTTTCTTGATTACATCGGCTGAAATTACGTAATCCCCTTTTGTCAAAAGAATTCCTCGAACACCAATAGCAGATCGCCCCATTTCACGAACATCAGCTTCTTCAAATCGAATAGACTGACCTTCTGCCGTAATAATAGACATATCATCTCCCTTTGAGACAAATGATACAGACATAAGTGCATCGCCCGTTTCAAGGGTAATTGCAATAAGTCCAGATCGTCGCACATCATGGAAGCTTTCTGCCTTAACCTTCTTGGTTGTTCCGAGACGCGTCACCATCATAAGTGAAAGCGCTGCTGCCTGCTTTGATTCCTTTGGCATAGGAAGAATCGAGGTCACCTTTTCGTTGTCAGCAAGTGAAAGGAAATTCACAAGCGCCTTTCCTTTTGTTGCTCGCTTACCTTCTGGCAATTCATACATCTTTATCTGATATGCCTTTCCTTTGTCTGTAAAGAAAAGAATATCTGAGTGTGTATTTGCCGTAACAAGATTTGTGACAAAATCTTCTTCTTTTGTATCAAGATCAATCACACCCACACCACCTCGCTTTTGCTTGCGGTATTCATCTGGCATGGTTCGCTTTACATATCCACCCTGCGTCAAAACAAGAACGTTTTCGACATCCGGGATGAGATCCTCGTCAGAGAGAACCTTTGCACCGTGCTTGATAACCTTTGTCTTTCGATCATCGCCATACTTTTCTCGAATTTCGGCAATTTCTTTCTTGATAACGCCAAGAATTTTCTTTGGGCTCGCAAGGAGGGCTTTGAGCTCTTCGATAAGTGCCTGAACTTCTTTGAGTTCATCTTCAATCTTTTGTCGTTCAAGTGCAGCAAGCTTCTGAAGTCGCATATCAAGAATTGCCTGCGCCTGAAGAGCTGAGAATTTGAAAATCTTCATGAGGCCACTTTTCGCATCTTCTACGCTCGAAGATTTCCTAATGAGTTTGATGATTTCATCAATATGATCGAGAGCTTTCTTAAGACCAACCAAAATATGCTCACGAGCTTCTGCGATTCGGAGATCGTATGCTGTTCGGCGCTTTATGACTTCTACTCGGTGCTCGATAAAGTGCTCAAGAATTGATTTAAGCGAAAGAGTTTCAGGTCGTCCATGAACAAGTGCAACAATGTTGAGATGGAACGTATCCTCGAGCTGAGTGTGTTTATAAAGAAAGTTAAGAACTTTTTGTGGGTGAGCACCCTGTTTGAGATCGATTACAACGCGAATGTCCTTTGCAGATTCATCTCGAAGACCTTTGATACCTTCAATCTTTTTGTCGCGAACCAAGTCAGCAATAGCGACAATGAGATCAGCTTTAACAACTCGATATGGAATCGAGGTAATAATAATCTGGAATTGCCCTGCTTTGTTTTCAACAATTTCTGCTTCACCACGACAAAGAATTCCTCCTCGTCCTGTTGAGTACGCATGCTGAATATCCTTTTCACTGTAAATTGTTCCGCCAGTTGGAAAATCAGGACCTTTAATAAATTGGAGAAGGTCTTCGGTAGTAGCGTCACCATTTTCAATCAAATGAGATGTCGCATCCAACACTTCGGTGAGGTTATGAGGCGGAATGTTCGTCGCCATACCCACAGCAATACCCAATGTTCCGTTCAAAAGGAGGTTTGGAACAGCAGTTGGAAGAACTGAAGGTTCCTTACGGGTGTTGTCGTAGTTTGGTCTGAAATCAACAGTCTCCTTTTCGAGATCTCGAAGGAGTTCACCTGCAACACGAGACATTTTTGCCTCGGTGTATCGGTATGCCGCAGCACCGTCGCCGTCGATTGAGCCAAAGTTTCCTTGACCAATGATAAGCGGATATCGCATCGAGAAATCCTGCGCCATCTTTACCATCGCATCATACACAGACGCGTCACCGTGAGGATGATATTTACCGAGCACGTCTCCCACGATCGTTGCAGACTTCTTTGTTTTTGCAGAAGCTGTAAGTCCGATGTCATGCATCGCAAAAAGAATTCGTCGGTGCACAGGTTTGAGACCATCTCGCACATCAGGCAAGGCTCTTGCTGTAATAACTGACATCGCGTAGTCGAGATATGAATCTCGCATTTCTGTCACGATCGATCGAGGCACAACGCCTTTCTCTTGGAACGGCAATTTAGCGTCAGGCGGAGGTGTTTTTGGGCTCATGGGTAAAGATAAAAATAATGCTCAGTGACGAGCTTCTTATGGCTTAATACTACCATTTTTTGACCTTTTCAAGTAGTTGACCAAGGTTAAATTTAGTAGCCTTATTTCGTTATTCTGTCGTCGTTGCGCTGCCATAATAAGGTGCTTCCTCTACAGGAGTTTCATTACTATATGTTTCAGTATTCTTAAATATTTTACCTACCTGATCGCCAAAAGAAGCAAAGGTTTCCTTAAGACTTGGCATATTAGCCAAAGCACCTTCTTTAACCTCTGGCATTCCCTTTTTATATATAAAGAGAGAGACGCCCCAAATCACAGCGATTACAAGTGTAATACTGAGAGAAATAGTAAAAACCTTTTTTCGCCTTTCAGCTTCTGGCTTTTTTCGGAGGTTTTCGATGTAGTTAAGCATTACAGATGCTTATTATTAAACTTATGCCTGTGGCTCGAGCACAACAACGTCAGCGTCCTTTCCTTCGAGATCCTTTTTCTTGAGAGTAAGCTTTGCTTCTGGTTTCTGATCTTCTTCTCCAGCTTCCTTGAGGAACGTTTTAAGCGCTGCGTTATTTCCAAAATAAAGTGGAATTATGAGTTTTGGCTCCATTTTAACCGCGAGCTTTGCTGCATCTGCTGGTGAAAGTACTCCATCAGCACCAAGTGGAACAAAAAGGATATCAATATCATCGATGGCTTCTGAAACTTCACTTGGCAATTCTTTAGCAGAGTTGGCACCAAGGAAACACAAATTCATATTCTCGAGGTTGATTGTATAGATCGTGTTAAGTCTATCCTCACCGCCATATCGTGATTCGGATTTGAAACCCTTGATAAAAACATCCTTGATTTCATATTCACCTGGACCCGTGATTGCAAACGCAGTTTTTTCACCAAAAGAAACCTGATCAGTACCACAAAAATCCACATGATTAAGTGAAACAAGCGCAATATCTGCCCCAAACTTGCTTGTATTGAGCTTTGAATCCTTTGAAATAGGATTTACTGCGATTGTAATATCGCCGAACTGTAACTTAACGAATGCCCCGCCTTGATATGTGATAACCATAAGTGAAACCAGTATAGGGTATTTTGCAAATTCTATCTAGAGATGCATCAGTCTCGTCGCCTCAAATCCTTTACTTTCCCTCGAGAAAATGCTAACTTTCCATCTACCGACAAACCTTACGGAATATCGGTATTTATCAAAAAATCCCCTCGAAATTAACCCTTTTTGCAGGCGCTCTTGATTGAGCTGGCTTAGAGAAACTGCGCAAAAAGAAATTTCAGGCTTTTTTATTACATGGCTATTACAAAAGAGACAAAAAAGAAGGTAGTGATCGAAGATCCAAAGCTTGATACCCACATGGGCAAGTTGCTCGCGGATTCTGTCACTCCTCCTAACGCCGGCGACCTTATTGAAGGCTCGGTTATCGCTATCGACAAGAAGGGTGTCTTCGTTGACCTCCCTCCATTCGGTACCGGTATTATTTACGGACGAGAATACATTCTTGCTCGAGATGTTATCAAGAAGATAAACATCGGCGACAAGGTTTCAGCAAAAATCGTTGATCCATCAAACAAAGATGGTTATATCGAACTCTCCCTCAAGGAGGCTCGACAGGCTTTGATTTGGACTGAAGCTGAACAAGCTATTGCTACAAAGGCTATCCTTGAACTCCCTATTAAGGAAGCAAATAAAGGTGGTCTTATTATTGAATGGCAGGGCATCCAGGGCTTCCTCCCTGCTTCTCAGCTTAAACCTGAGCACTACCCACGCGTTCAGGATGGCGATAAGGATCGAATCCTCGAAGAACTCAAGAAACTCGTTGGCACAAAGCTTGCGGTTTCTATCATCGGAGCATTTCCAAAGGAAGGAAAGCTTATCTTCTCTGAAAAGAACTCTGTTGCAGGTGCAGACAAAGCTGTTGCTGTTGCAAAGTTTAAAGTTGGAGATGAAGTTGAAGGAAAGGTTACAGGCATGGTGGACTTCGGAGTCTTTGTCAAAATTGATGAAGGTCTTGAAGGTTTGGTTCACATCTCTGAAATCGACTGGGCTCTTGTTGAAGATCCTAAGACTCGATTTAAGGTTGGCGACAAGGTTCGAGTTCGCGTAATCGAAGTTAAAGAAGGAAAAGTATCTCTTTCAATCAAGGCTCTCAAACCAAATCCATGGGTTGAAGCTGGAAAGAAGTACAAGAAGGACATGGTTGTTAAGGGTGTTGTTATCAAATTCAACCGCCATGGTGCCCTCGCATCAATCGAAGAAGGTATTGCTGGACTTGTCCACGTATCTGAATTCGGTTCAGATGAGAAGCTTCGCGCAAATCTTGAGCTCGGAAAGGTATATCCATTCAAGATAACTCTCTTTGATGCGAATAATCAGAAAATGACCCTCGCATTCGGTGGAGACAAGAAATAAGTAAGACTCATTCTTGCTACTCAAAAAACTCCCAACCGGGAGTTTTTTGTTTGACATTTATATTAAAAAATGATAAATAATGTAGGCGTGTGTTCGCTCACGAACGACGCGACAGTGTGAATAACTGACTAATGCGTAATGGTAAGGATTATTAGCGTAATCCCTACCCGGCAGGTGGTCCTTTGCCGGCGCCACCTGCCGACACACTTTTGTTCTTTAGATTCCTTACAGACGCCTCTCAATTCGAGAGCGTCTTTTTTTATTGACAAAATAGAGATAAAAGTTAGTATTGTCACTGGCCGGTTTGTAACACGGTCCCCTGCACAACAAGCAGGGCGGTGTACGCAAGTATGCCGCCCTGCCCTAGCAGAATCAACGTTCTTTTCATCTTACTTCCCCCTACGCCCAAACGTAACGGGGTAACGCCGACCGAGCCCGCGTCACAACTGGCGGGAGCGACCTTCCTGTCTCCATGGTCGCTCCCGCCACCGCCGCGCTTCGACTTCGCGCAACCAACAATAACCGCACTCATAATGAGAGCGGTTTTCTTTTGTAATTGACTCGATTATCTTCAAGGTATACAGTATTAAAAGACCCCTTTGTTGGGGAATAAAAAGAAGGGCGGCGCGCGTCCACTCACCCGATAGCAGGACGACACACCTGCCAAGATGACGCCCGCGCGCCGCCCGACTTAACCAGTTCTTTCCTTTTTTCCAATTGACGTCCTGACTGCTTCTTTTTTTGAAGCTCATCTAGGGCGTCTTTTTTTTATACAAAAAGGCCGCACGTACTCGTGCGGCAATTTCTACAAAGGAATTTGCATATCCCCAATAGGCTTATAGTGAGACAAATCATATGCAACTTGTATGCACGTGATGAAAAACAGCACCGCCAGAAAAACAGCCATGTACCCGATGGTTTTGTATCCTCGATTCGAACCTCGAAGCGCAAGATACCATCCCAGGGCAAGCATGCAAAAAGCCCCAACAACCATTACCAAAAAGAGCAGGTTCATTCCAAAAACCTATCACGACTAGTAGATAAATACAAAAAACAGACCCTCTGGTCTGTTTTCCACCTTCTCTACTTATTAAACAAAGCGTTATATTCACTCATCGCTCTCTCAGGTGAATCACTTGTCGCCATTTCAAGACAATCCACAACTTTCTTTAATACAGATTTAAGCTCTTCTGCCTCTTTATCTTTAAACTCACCAACAATAAAGCTGTCAGTAATAGCGTCATGATCAGGCTTTTTTAGCACACCCTTTGCTGTCGCTGGAGTAATACCTATGCGAATTCTAAAGAATGCTTGTGTACCCAATGCCTTAATTACCGAATCCACACCCTTGTGACCACCGGCGCTTTTATCCCAAGACATCTTTGCCTTACCAAGCGGGATATCAAGGTCGTCATGAACAACAACAATATTTTGATACGCTTTTACTGATTTGCCTAGAGAATTTTTTATCTTCTTTGCTCCTTTTGCAAACTTTCCTACTGCGGCACCAGATTTATTCATGAAAGTTTCAGGCAAAATAAGTGTCGCTGTATTTTTCCCTACTTTTCCAGAAGTGACGAGTGCAGCTTTTTTCTTATCAAATTCAAAGTCATCAAACTCGAATTTCTTTGCAAACTTCATGAGAGCCTCTCGACCTGCATTATGTCGAGTGCCTTCATATTCCTGACCCGGGTTTCCTAATCCAATTAATATCATGGGGTGATTATAGGACAACAATTAATTTTTTGCGAAAGAGAAAATACCAAAATTTCACAGGAACATCGAAAATACTATTGCGTCAACAGCACATTCGGGAATATACTTTGCTTACCTTTACATTTTTATAGCCTATTCATGGAGACACCATCTGCCGCGCAACCGACCCCAGCTCAAAAGAGTTCTTTCTTTAAGGAGCTCATTACGTACGCGGTCATTGCACTTGTTATTGTCGTTCCGGTCCGCATGTGGATCGCCCAGCCTTTTGTTGTAAGCGGTTCATCGATGGATACAACATTTAAAGACGGAGAGTACCTCATTGTTGATGAAATCACCTACCGATTCAAAGAACCTGCACGTGGCGATGTGCTTATCTTTAAGTACCCTCAAAATCCTTCGAAGTACTTTATTAAGAGACTTATTGGTCTTCCGGGAGAAACTGTGACTGTAAAAAATGATGTTGTGACAATTATCAACACCGATCACCCTCAAGGTATCGCTCTCAACGAACCGTACATCCACTCAAAAACATTTGGTGATGTGAATATCACCCTTAGTGACGATGAGTATTTTGTCATGGGTGACAATCGTCTTGTGAGCTCTGACTCTCGCGTATGGGGTCCACTACCAAAGGAAGATCTTATTGGTAGACCAATCATACGTCTCCTACCGTTTAGCAGAATCGACCTTGTGCCAGGAGCATATGCGAGCTCAACCCTCACCGCGACACCGTAGTGAGTTTCAAGGAAAATCGGAAATAACATTAATCTATTCACACAAAAGATATGAGCCAGGTTACGAATACGACAAAGCCTCAAAAAGCTCCGACTTCACGAAAAAAGACAGCAAAAATTGAGCATCCAAAGTATGTCTCGTATGAAAATCTCGACCCGGTTCTTGAAGCAGGCCTCTTTTATGGATTCACACCCCTTGCTACTCCCCACATCCATCCTGAAGACAGCAATGAAGCAAAAAAGATTTCTGAAGGTGAAATAGTTGTCGATCATGATAATCACGAAGAAGGTGCAACTGTTCGTCTTGAAGAAAAAATCGCTCTTCTGCACCTCTACGATAAAGAAAAGATGGGAAGCCTTTCACAGCCTCTTATGTTTTCATATCGAAAGCCTTTTGTAGGTGATAGACGAAAGCCAAACAATAAGGAATCTCACTACGGATTTGAAATCCTTGGTACCAACAAATCAATTGCTGAAGCTATTCTTATTCAGGCAGCTGTATCTATCTTGAAAGAAGCAGGTGAAGAAGATCTCCATGTAGAAATTAACTCAATCGGAGACAAAGAGTCCCTCGCTCGCTTCACTCGTGAAGTAACTGCATACTATCGTAAGCACCTCCATAATCTTCCGGCTAAATGTCGCGATACATTTAAAAAAGATGTCTTCTCACTTCTTGGATGTGATCACCAGGAATGCATAAAGCTCGCAGAAGATTGCCCAAAAGCGATTAATTTCCTATCCGAAAAATCTCGCCAGCATTTCAAAGAAGTACTCGAATTCCTTGAAACTCTTGAGATTCAATACTCAATCAATAACGCCCTCGTCGCAAACCGCGATTATTGTGATGAAACTGTATTTGAAATCCGAAAATCAGATCCAAAAGCACATCCACTCGCTATTGGAATCCGCTACGATACGCTCGCAAAAAGACTTGGTCACAAAAAGGAGCTTGCTGCTGTAGGTGTCTCGATCGCTATTCCTACCAAAGCCGTAAAAGGTTCTCCGGTAAAAGCATCAACTGTTGCAAAAATATTGGATCCTCAGATTTGCTTTATGCAGCTTGGATTTGAAGCAAAACTCAAGAGCCTCAAGCTTGTTGAGATACTTCGTCAGGCGCGAGTGCCGATAATCCAGTCTCTCGCAAAAGATAAGATGGCCGGCCAAGTCGGAATGGCTGAAAAATATCAGTCACCGGTCGTCATCATTATGGGAAAGAAAGAGGCGATGGAAGATTCTGTAATCATCCGAGAAACTTCGACAAGGTCGCAGGATTCGGTACTCCTTACAGATGCGGCAGCGAGACTCAAAAAATACAAAGTATAAATACAAAAAAGCCGAAGGATTACCTTCGGCTTTTGATTAGTCGCCCCCTGGCCCCGATTCATACTGATGACCCAATTCGACATGGATACTTGCCAAAAGGTACTCACACGAATTGCGATCATGCCCACGAAAACACAGTTTCCATTCAAGAGATTCATTAAATTCAAGATGGACAATATGTATCGTTGGATAACCGAACGAAGAGGTAAAGGGCGGAACATCAAACGATGGCGGAGAGATGAAGTGAAACCTCATGACCCCAGAGTGGCTGAAATCCACAGCACACACCCGCAGATGCAAACATATACCCTTTCCAGTTTCGTCAAAAAAGACATAAAGGGTCAGTCCACGAAGAAGGATCTTTTCGATCGATGTGTTGAGTTTCTCTAAATGCCCTATTTCCTGTAACTTCAAAAGGGCAACAGCTGCTTTGTAGTTGGTATTCATTACAAATCAATTTGAGGAACATTGTTTCGATACTGTCCGTTACATTACCTCACATTTCTACCCTGTCAAATGGGCTCATTTGAGCTTTTTGGGGCCTTATGGTAATGTATCGGTCTACAAGTCTCGTCAGTCTTATTACAAAAGGCCCCTCATTGGTGCCTCGCGGGACCCGGAAAATAAGCTTTATTTACTTAGTTAATTTAGATTTTAGATGGCAACAAACGTAGAAGTATCACGAAACGGCACAGAGAACCCATTGGGTCTTTTGCGACGATTTACAAAACGAGTTCAGGGATCAGGTATTCTTTCTCGCGTACGAGGCGAAAGGTATTATGAACGAACTCTTTCTCACTACAAGAACAAGATGAAGACTCTTGCATCTTTGGAGAAACGAGCTGAAATCGCACAGGACATCAAACTAGGCAAAATCAATCCAGACGCTCCACGAGGTAAAGGAAAGCGATAAAACTCATAATGTCCTCTTCAGAGAACTACTCTTTGATAAACAAAACAAAAGGCAGGCTCCCAAGCTTGCCTTTTGAGCTTATGAAAAATGAAATCCTTGGCGAAGAATACGATCTCTCGCTCGTATTTCTCACTGATGAAGAGTCAAAAGCACTTAACATCGAATCTCGAGGTAAAGACTACATCCCAAATGTGCTCTCATTCCCTCTCGATGAAATATCAGGAGAGATCTTTATAAATCCTGAAGAAGCAAAGCGCCAGGCAAAGGATTTTGACCGAACTCCCGAAAATATGATCGGTTTCCTTTACATACACGGATTATGTCATTTGAAAGGAATGACTCATGGTAGTAAGATGGAGAGTAAAGAAGCGTCATTCCGCAAGCAATTCGGGATTTAAAGAAGCATCGTGCTTCCTTCTTTGCATCTTTTCATGCGCAAACACATTGCCGCAGGCATAGACATAGGTACACATCAGGTTAAAGTCGTTATCTCGGAATCAGATCCAGGTAGTGATAAACTTTTGCCAAGGATTTTAGGTACTGGAACCGCTGAATCGCGTGGTTTGCGTCATGGCTATATCGTCAACGGACGAGATACTGCAAAGAGCGTTATGCAAGCAGTGGCACAAGCAGAGCGTGCGTCTGGTGCAAAAGTTAAGAAGGCATATCTATCTATGGGCGGAGTAAGTCTGCAGAGCACAATTTCTTTGGGCTCGGTAGCTATCTCTCGTGCCGATGCAGAAGTAACCCAACTTGATCTCGACAAGGCAACAGCGCTTGCCGAGCGAAATATTCCGAACGCGCAAACAATCAATCGAAAAATTCTTCATACAGTTCCTCTTTCCTATCGTATTGATGGAAAACTCGTCATGGGACGCCCTCTTGGGATGAAAGGAAATAAGCTCGAAGCAAAGGTTCTCTTTATTACCTGCCTTTCCCAACATCTCGAAGATTTGATCGACGCATTGTCTGATGCAGGTATTGAGGTTGTTGATGTTGTGGCGTCTCCCCTTGCCGCTTCGCTCGTTACTCTTACAAAAAATCAAAAAGTTGCTGGATGCCTTCTTGCAAATATAGGGTCTGAAACCGTTTCTATTGTCGTATTTGAAAACAATCTTCCTATCTCACTTGAAGTATTTCCTATTGGCTCAAACGATATCACAAACGACATCGCGCTTGGACTCAAAGTTCCTATTGAAGATGCAGAGACAATAAAGCGAGGCGGTCTCACTACTGCTCAGATCTCAAAAAAGAAGCTTGATGAAATTGTAAGCGCACGACTTTCCGATATTTTTGATCTCATTGAAGCTCACTTGAAAAAAATTGATCGAAATGGACTCTTGCCCGCTGGAATTATCATCACAGGTGGAGGTGCAGGACTTGCTGGCATCGAGGAGCTTGCAAAAGCATCACTCAAACTTCCTTCACGTGTTGCACAATTTGGACAAGGAGGAAAAGAGAGCTCAAAAGATTCTTCATGGTCAGTTGCGTACGGACTTACGATTCTCGGCATAGGAACAGAAGATGTAAGCGACTCCGGAATTACCAAAAACGGAAAAACTTTTGCACTCAAGATCGGCGGATGGTTCAAACAATTTTTACCTTAGTGTTTTTTGAATCAATCTCTATATTTTAAGCCATATTTCGACAGGAAATAATGGATAGTCAAGGTTATTGCCTTTTAAAAGTACCTTGCTATGATGTACCCACCTTACCAAACCCGAAAGAGATGAACTCTGATCGGCCAATAACGACTTATTATCATGCCAAACATCGTTCCAGAAGTAGAGACGTTCGCCCGAATTAAGGTTTTAGGTGTCGGTGGATCAGGAAAAAACGCCGTAAATCACATGATTAACTCCAAAGTACGTGGGGTTGAATTTATCGCGGTTAATACAGACGCACAGGATCTTCATCATTCATTAGCTAAAAAGAAGATACATATAGGCAAAAACCTCACCAAGGGCCTCGGTGCAGGTATGAACCCTGACTTGGGTCGTAGAGCTATAGAAGAGACCAAGGAGGAGCTCCAGGAGGCTATAAAGGGTGCAGATATGGTGTTCGTGGCAGGAGGACTTGGTGGTGGAACGGCCTCTGGCGCAACCCCTGTCGTAGCAAAGACAGCAAAAGAACTCGGTGCTCTCACCGTTGCTGTAGTTACCAAGCCCTTCTTCTTTGAAGGTGCACAGCGAGGCAAGATCGCTGATATAGCTTTGGAAAACCTCCGCAAGGAAGTAGACGCAATTATCGTTATTCCAAACGACCGCCTTTTGGCAAACATTGATCGCAACACAACTGCAAAGGCAGCGTTTGCAATGTCCGACGAAGTGCTAAAGCAGGCCGTCGAAGGAATCTCTGACCTCATTACAACTCCAGGTATCATCAACATCGACTTTGCTGATATTCGAGCAGTCATGGAAAATGCTGGACCAGCACTCATGGGTATTGGTATCGGTACAGGTGAAAAGCGAGCTGAAGAAGCTGCAAAGATGGCAATCTCATCTCCACTCCTAGATATCTCTATCGCAGGTGCGAAGGGCGTACTCTTCTCTATCGCCGGAAACGATGACCTTACCATGTTCGAAATCCAGGACGCTGCAAAGCTCATCACTGAATCAATCGACCCAGGTGCAAAAGTTATCTTTGGTACTGTTCGAGATGAAAAGATTAAGAAGGGTGAAGTTAAAGTAACTGTTATCGCTTCTGGATTCGGTGAAAATACTCTTGCTGCTGCAACCACAAAGAGCAAATCCCTCTTCTCTGCTCCTGAACCAAAAGAAGATACGAAAGGAAAGATTCATAACTCAGTTTCAATGCCTCCAAAGGAAGAAAAGCCTGAGCCAAAAGTAATTCCTGCTGTTGAAGAGAAAAAATCAACTATCCCAACTATTAGCAACGATGACGATGATTGGGGTGCAGTGCCAGCTTTCTTACGAAGGAAGAAATAATTACATAAAAATCGCGGCACAGGTCGCGGTTTTTTATTCTGATATAATACATGTCACATATGTACGATCTTGCAATCATTGGAGGTGGACCGGCCGGTGTCGCAGCGGGTGTTTATGCTTCACGCAAAAGACTTAAAACCGTCTTTATTACCAAGGACTGGGAAAGCCAATCTGTTGTGTCAGAAGGCATCGAAAACTGGATTGGAACAGTAAAGATTGCTGGATCTGATTTTGCTAAGAGCCTCGAAGGACACCTTAAGGCATACTCTGGCGATATAGTAGATATCAAAACGGGTGAATACTGCAAAAAAATAACTCAAATAGCGGGAGGGTTCGAAATTGCTACAGAAACACAGACTTTTAAAGCGAAAACGATTCTTATCGCGACAGGAAGTCACCGTCGAAAACTCGATATTCCAGGCGCTGACACTTTTGAGCACAAAGGTATTACCTACTGTGCATCATGCGATGGACCAGTGTTTGCTGGCCAGGATGTTGCGGTTATAGGCGGAGGAAATGCTGCATTTGAGTCCGCATCTCAACTTTTGGCATATTGTAGGTCTGTCACCCTTCTTAATCGTAGCGATGAGTTCCGGGCTGATCCTGTAACCGTAAAGAAAGTGCTTACCAACCCAAAGATGCATGCACTCACAAATGCTGCACCAGCCGAAGTCAGAGGTAATAAGTTTGTAAAATCACTGCTTTACACAGACAAAGAATCAGGAGAAACAAAGGAACTCGCTGTCTCGGGAATATTTGTTGAAATAGGCTCTATCCCATCTACGGAGTTTGCAAAAGGACTTGTCGACACTGACCCGACCGGTAAAATCAAAGTTGACCCTCGAACCCAGAGCACGACAATCACGGGTATCTGGGCCGCTGGAGACTGCACGGATGGCTTATATCACCAGAACAACATTGCTGCCGGTGATGCTGTGAAGGCGCTTGAGGATATCTATATCCACCTCCACGCAAAATAAACGTGATACGATAGAGCCATGCAAAAGAAAGAACACACAGCATTCGTATTCGCGCACGTCGCGTTATTTATCGTATTCGTATGGTTCGGGACCCTAAAATTACTTGGTCTCTCCCCAGCAGGACCACTTGTTACCGAACTCTTTAATCAAACCCTAGGAGTTGTACTGCCTTTCCTAACCGCAGATGCATTCATTGTCCTCTTTGGTGGTTTTGAAGTACTTATTGGCGTTCTATTCGTGATTCCTCGTATGGAAAAGGTTGCAACACTCTTATTGCTTCCCCATATGCTTACAACTCTCCTTCCGCTCTTCTTCCTTCCTGAAATTACCTGGGATGGCTTTTTGACTCCATCTCTCGAAGGTCAGTACATTATTAAAAACGTTATCATCCTTGCCCTAGTAGCAATGGTGTTTGTTGACCTCAAACGCGCTCGCGGAGGTCTTGTAAGCTAGAGAGACGCAGACTTTCCTTTTGCGTCTTCGATAATAAGCCCGTCATTAAGACGCACCACTCGAGTTGCGAGTTTTGCGTATTCTTCTTCGTGAGTAACCATAATAATGGTCTGCCCTTGCTTATGAACTTCCTGGAAAAGCTTCATGATCGCAACCGACGACTCATTATCAAGATTAGCAGTAGGCTCGTCAGCAAAAAGCACACGCGGCTTGTGAGCAAGCGCTCGTGCAATCGAAGTTCTCTGCTGCTCACCTCCAGACAGCTGTGAAGGAAGGTTATCGAGTCTGTGGCCAAGTCCTACTCGTTCCAATGACACACGTGCATATACATACGCATCCGTCTTTGATTTTCCTTGCATCATAAGTGGAACTGCAACGTTTTCAATTGCCGTAAGATCAGGCAACAGCGCATAATCCTGAAATACATATCCAAGCTCATTGAGTCTGAATCGCGTCTTCTCTTCATGAGACATGTCATGAGTGTTCTTATTAAAAATGATGATCTCCCCTGCTGTTGGTTCATCCAAAAGAGAAATTTGATACATGAAGGTCGACTTACCAGCACCGGAACGACCCATGATCGCAATAAACTCTCCCTCATCTGCGCTAAAGGTAATGCCTTTGAGCACCTGAGTTTCTTTGTCTCCGTTCTTGAAAGTCTTTACGAGGTTATTTGTCTGTATTAAAGCCATAAATTTAATTTCTACCTAAAATAGAATCGAGCGTGTTTTTACGAACAATCATACGAGCTGGAATGTAGCCTGCGATGATTGTAGTCGTTACAAGAATCGCGAGCTTTATACCAGTACCCAGTGCCGGTGCTACAAGAATTCCGTCAGAGAATGGGAAGTTAATCGGATGCGCTGTGATATATGGCTGTAGGAATCCATAGAGAAGCGCCAAACCAATTCCTGAACCACAGACTGCGTAGAAAAACGACTGGAAGATATATGATGCTTCGATAGTGCGTCCGCTTATACCAATACCCTTTAGAATTCCAATGAATTTTCGGCGGGTGATCGCATTCACGAAGATCACAATAAATATTGTGATCGATGCTACAGCAAGACCGATCGAACTAATCATATTTCCAAGGAGTGCAAATGTCGCCTTGATATCCTTGAGGAATTTTGGCTGGGCATCCTCGAATGTTTGCACTCGAGCAAATTCTGAAACCCCTGCCCTGATGAGGGCCTCCTTTACAACAACAGGATCTATGCCCGGCTTTAACTTGATTGAGATTTCATCTACGTTGTAATCAGTTCTACCAATGAGATCTCGAAGCTGTCGATCAACGAAAAAGATTCGATATGAAAGCTCATCCACCTTTGAAAGAATGATTCCTTTAATGGTTACCTCTCGAGTCACCTCACCAATAGTTATACGCACCCGATCACCCACGTTCACATTTTTAAGTGTTGGAAAAGCCGGAGTTTCAACAGGGAAATATTTTTGGAGAAGATAACCTCCGATAAGAATCTGGTCATAATCATCAGGCTCAAGATACTTACCCTCAACAACGAATCGAGAAATATCGGTAAGCTCGTCTTCCTTTACAGGATCAATACCCGCAAGCGTTCCACCTGCTGAATCAATTTCTTCTGGCTTTGCTGCGCTCTTGTAGTTTGCTTCAATCCTGCCTGACTCAAGATATCGAGCTGATGATGTTTCAACTTCTGGAAGGCTGTTTATGATGTTGAGAACGCGTGGCGTTTGTTCAATATAATTCTTCTTATCAAGCTTTGTGATGAGAATATCGCTTGTATAGAAAGCTTTGTTTGCCTCGACAGCTCCCTCAATGAGACCGACAAGAATACCCGAAACCACAACGAGGTTGAGAAAGGTCAAAGTCATCACAAAGATAATGAGTCCTGTGGTCCATTTGTTCGCTCGCCTTACTTGCCTGAACGCGAGAAACCAACCTATACGAATAAATTGCGGCATCTAGTTTATTACTTTGGATTTACGAGAACAGAGTCAGTTGCAGAAAGACCAGAGACAACCTCCACATTGCCGTTGGTATCAGTTATACCCGTTACAATTTCTCGATCAGCAGATTCCTTTTCAGATATTTTTACCTTAACCATCTTTTTGCCATTTTCTGATACCACTGCTCGTGAAGGAATATAAAGTACCTGACCCGTGCGGAGTGTTTCAATCGAAATGTTAGATGTAAGACCCGAGAGAATTCGTGCATCAGCCGCTGCAAATGCCAATTCTATTTTGTATGTAGAAACTCCATCACGAATTGTTTCTCGAGGGTCTACGTGCACTATCGTTGCTTCAAACACAGTCTCCTTTCCATAAGCATCGAGGGTTACTTTTGCTTTTGCACCAACAACAATACCCGCAACACTTACTTCTGGTACATACGCCTCAAGCATGTAATCAGCACTGATGATTGATACGAGATTTGCACCTGCAGTAACAGATTCACCCGTCTTTGCATCCTGCTTTGATATCACACCTGAAATTGGAGACCGAAGCGTCATCTTGCCAAGACGTGCCTGATAATTTGCCACATTTGCTTCTGCTGCTGCTACGCGAGCGGCCTGTACTGGTACATCTGAAAGAGTAGCCGAATAGCTTTCTTCACCTGTAATAAGTGTCGCTGCGGCACCGTTTACATTCTGGCGAGCAGCTGCTACGTCTGTCTTGTACTTATCAATAAGTGTCTGAGTGACCGATGAGCTTGGTTTAAATGAGTTTACCGCTCGAGCAACATCGTCGAGGAAAAGTGAAATCTCTCGGAGATTAAGCTTTGCATCTTCAAGATCCGCCTCTGTGTAGTTACCGAGTGTAAGTGCTGATACACGCACATTCCACTTTGAAAGCACATCCCCTACTTTTACTCGCGATTCATTGATCTTATTTCGCAAGAGGTAATCATCGAAAGAGAAGACAATTTTTGGATTAGCGGTACGAGCATCCTCAAAGAACTGATCAATCTTGTTTGATATCGCATCGTCAGCATCTGTGTAGGCATCAATAATATTTTGAGTGACGCTTGTCTTTGAGTTATCTATCTTTGCCTGAAGTTCGCTGCCTCCCGAAAGCTTTGCGAGCTCTGCTCGTGCAGCTGCCAAATCAGCCTGAGCCTTCATGAGATCAGCTCGGGTGCTTGATTGATCAAGCTCAACCACAACTGCACCTGCTGTGACCTTATCACCCACGTCCATATACGCCTTGGCAACAGTGCCAGATACTTCAAAACCAAGGTCGGCATCCTCTGATGGCACAACCTTTCCTGCAAGCTCTACTGTTCGAACAAGCTCACCTGAGGAAACCGTGATCGCCTCACCGCCTCCATTTCCCCGAGTGCTGAAGCCGATAACTGCTATTACGACAACAATAATGGCAATAACAAGGGCTATCTTGTGGCGTTTTACAAATGTCATGATGTGATTTTATGCTAGATACTCATTCTATCATACGAAGAATTTACCCTTAAGCGGTTCGTATGTTTAAAAGTATGCCTTTATGAAAGGTACTGCTTGTTTGATGGCGAGCGTCCGATGATCATCTATTGATACCTTCTTATCTTTCTTTGGAAGAGCGCCCTCAAAGAGGTGGGGCTCAGAAATCATGCCATCGGGCGCCACATGTATGACTGCAATGATTGTTTTATGCACCACATGTGATGAATCTTCAGATAAGACAATAAACTGCAGGTCTGGTTTAACGCATTCGGACAGCTCGCGTGCATATGCAAATGAAGTAAGGATCGCATATTCACCCAAAGCTTCTCCGCAGTCTTCTATTTCAAGATCTACAGGCACAAAATCGCGCAAAGTTGAGAGCGAGATACCGTGTGGATCGAAGTGCTTGCCGATATCACGGATTTTTTTCTTATCAGAAGCAGCATATACGACGTGGGTTTTGATTTTTTTCTTCATGGCTACCTAGTATAACCGAGAACATTTATTTTTTGAAAAAATCGAGGAATTTTATTGGATCAATCGATGTATCTTGCAGACGAACTGTGAGATGGAGATGTGGCTGTTCGGCATATCCTGTCATTCCTGAGAGCCCAATGGTCTGTCCAGGCAAAACGAGCTCTCCAACATTTACGTATATTTTTGAAAGATGCATATAAAAGGTTTGAAGACCGAGACCGTGGTCAACAACGATTGTTTTTCCATAATTTCTTCCCTCTTTCGCAATACGCACGACTCCTCGGTTCATGGCAAAGACTTTTGTTCCCTCTTTAGCCCGAAAATCTGTTCCTTTGTGCGCAATTGAATATGTACCGGTCTGTCTTTGATAGCCATAATCATCAGTAACCACTGGATCAGCGACTGGATACCTAAATGGAAGTGTCCAAAAGGCATGTGTGCCCGTACGCAGATTAAGCAAGCTCGCATTTTCCTGCGCCAGCGTGCTTACAAGCTGTGTGGCGCTCGTCTGAGTGTTTCCTCCTAGCTTTTCTGGAATTCCAAGGGGTGCTTCGATCTTTTTTCTTTCGCTGATTTGAAAAGTTTTCTCGATGAGGATGCCATCAGAGAGCGTCGCGACAATTTTATATGTCCCCGACTTTTTATAGAGATCAATACCGTAAAATACGGTGGGAATATTCTTGTATGTAAAAACGGGAAGTTTTTTGCCGTCTAGAAATATGCTCGATACCGTTGATGTAGCGATAACTTCGATTTTAAGCGGCTCCCCTTGAATCGGATTTTCTGGAGTAATAGAAATCGACGCAGCAAAAACACCTGATGGGAGGACAAAAGAAAGAGCAATGAGTGATTTTAGAAATATACTCATACCTATAAGTATACTCCTCTGGGGATTGAGGGCAGTGTCTCGCAGATTACATGTTCACGGATTTGAAACTATAGGTAGGCGTCCTAGCTGGTTTCGACATGATTAATTTAAAGTGCTTGTATTGAGGGTTACTATTGGTTTTTTTATATTTTTTTCGTCATACATTACTTGAGCAATATTTGTCCACAAAGGGTTTTGTTTGATCTGCTCGTTTGTATGTTTTTTATAATAGACACGATTTAAAGTGTTACATCGATATACCTTGTCTATCTTTGATCTTATGAAAGCAGAATCAGCTTCTTCTATCTTTATTACATAACCTAGTTGCTGTGGGGCACTAATACTGCCGCGTAGCTGCGTATCTGTGGTACGAAGGTTTAACTTTATTGGAAACGGATAGATGTTTTTAACTTTCAAGTCAATTAGGTTGAAAAATACTGTAGCCCCGGATGCAAATGGTACCGTTCTACCATTATCAGGAAATACATCCTTTGAATGATGCTTTCTTTCTACGAAAAGACATTCAGTGCAGGCAAACATATAAGCTATTAAGTTAGACAACTGGCATAAACCACCACCTACATCCTCCTTCAATTGTCCTCCCGAGAGAACTAATCCCTTTTTAAAACCTTTCTTTAAGGTAGGTCTACCTACATGTTTCCAAAATGAAAAAACTTTACCCGGAGGGATAACTATTCCGTTTAAATGTTTTATCGCTATGTTTATATTTTCAATCTTTCCTTCATCTAATTCTCTTTTATTGAATTTTCGAAAAAGTGGAGATGAGTGCTCGACGAGATTAAATTGAGTAGATTTAGTTTCTTTTTGAAACCTAAAACTCAAATTAAAATTATAGCGTAGAGATTTTAGCAGTCTTTTTGTTTCCAAAACTAGAGGGAGCAAGATAGGATACTGTCTTGTTATTGCCATCCTAGTATTTCTTTCATTTTCTTTGATTTGTTCAGTATATACGTCCATATTATAAAAAGAGACTAGTGCGGAGAGGGGGAGATTCGAACTCCCGAGGAGCTTTCGCCCCTGGCGGTTTTCGAAACCGCTGCATTCGACCACTCTGCCACCTCTCCTTGATCTAAGCGGCTAAATCCTAACATTTTTTGCCTTTTTGGCAAAAAATGTTATATTTGGGGCCTGTTTGCGGACATATAACGGCCCTATCGTCTAATGGTTAGGACAGAAGCTTTTCAAGCTTTAAATCGGAGTTCGATTCTCCGTAGGGTCACATTTGACAGCTAGCACGAGTAGCTAGGTCTACTCGTGCGCACGATAAGCTGTCTAAGACTAAATAAATTGGACGATCGAATACATATATACATAGACGAATCAGGAGACATCACACCTGTGATAAATGGAGGCGGGCCCTTGTTTCTGATTGGTTGTGTAATAACAGACAACCCAACACTATTAAATAAAAAAATAAACGATCTCAAGGAAGAGATAAAGAACAGCGCGTATTACTTTAGAAATAAAGAGAATTTCGACAAAGATGGTTTTCACGCATCGACCAACCATCCTGATATATACGGTAGGTTTATAGCATTACTCAATACTTTAAATTTCAGGTCGTATGCCGTATTTGCCGATAAAACAAACGAAAATTACCAGGATACGCTAAAGCGCCACCCGGAATTTTACAGTTTTCTTCTCAAGATTCTTTTAAAGGATAGGATACTCAAGCGGAGGGACGAAAAGATTCATATAGTGCTCGAACAAGGTTCAACTAAACGAACGATAGAAAAAACGACGGTAGCAACAGTCTTAGACGAAATCAATAAATCACTAATTGAGGAAGGTTTCATAACAAAACCAATCGACATTACCTTCAGTATTCAGGGTAAAAACGAGGACAATGGTTTAAGCGTGGTGGATTATATAAATCACATAATCTATACTGCTAAAGTCGGTGATAGTGAGGGTAAAAAATTCCCTCGCGCCGAACAAAATCTTGCTCTCGTCGAGCCAAAAATCGCTGTCGTTTATGACTTGCTAAATAAGCGATATTTTGAAGGCCGCAAAGAAACATCTAAGCTTTTTGATTTCCTTAAAGGTGTTTAGCTATCAGCCCTCGGTAATCCTATTTTTTTGGATGAGTATGAGTTCGTACTCGTAGTGAAGTCAACACAAGTTATTCCTACCAAGGGCTGATAGGTGAACATATGGATTTCAAGGATATACAAAACGTCCAAATGCTGTCTGAGTTCCTCGGTATCGACCGAGAGTTTTTGGAGATGTTTTTAATTACCAAACCCCTTGTTTCTGAAACAACTGACAGCAAAGAGATAAGGGATAATAGCTGGTACGCCCGAATACGGCTTCAAAAAAGAAATAGAAATTTTGGACATCGGGTGGTATACGATGTTAGGAAAAAAGACATACTCGATGCACATAAAAATCTACAGAGCCGTCTAAATAAGTTATATAAAGTACCGGATTGCGTTCACGGCTTTGTTCATGGCAAAAGCATTAGTTCAAACGCCTCATTTCACCTTGCCAAAAAGATTGTCCTCAAGCTAGACATCAAAAATTTCTTTGAAAGCATTACAGCAAATCAAGTCGCCGTTGTGTTTCAGAGACTTGGCTGCAATAAAGATATAAGCGAAGCGATTGCAAGACTCGTAACCATAGACGGGAAACTCGCCCAAGGCTTAGTAACTAGTCCCGTAATCGCAAACATGGCCGTTTCATCGCTCGATGAGAAGCTGAATGCCTTCTGCCTTGAGAGAGTGTTTGATTACACACGATATGCAGATGACATAACAATATCTTCAAATACAACAACCCCTGAAATTGAGGCGATTGAATCGATTATTTCACCGTACGGATTCAGGCTGAATCACAATAAGACGCAGATTATGCTCCGCGGAAAACGACAATACGTTACCGGACTCACCGTCTTTGATGAAAGGTGTCCCCGCATCTCTAAACGAACCAAAAGAAATCTGAGGCTTGAAGTATACTATCAAAAATTATATGGCATGAGAGATGTCGCGCTTCACAAAATGGGGATTTCTCGCAAAATATATGAGAACGACAACGACACCAGATCTTTGGTAGATGCAATTGCGGCGGGCGCTTTTAGAAACCTTAAGGGGAGAATAGACTTTGTGAACGCTGTCGAACCGCTGTTTGCGAGGGAGTTATATAATGATTTATTTGAGGGCCAAAAATCAGACTGATTTATTTTAGCTTGACGCCACTCTCATGCGGGAGAGCAAGAGTGAAAAGGCTACGGTGTTTTCTCTCAAGATTGAAAACACATCTTTTTCCTTATCGTAAGGAAGTTTAACCAGATCACCCAACAGTTCGCTATAAACGAAACATGTTTTCATGCACGCCGAATAAGATGCCGCAGAGTGAGCTATGATGACGTTCTTGTATTTTTTTAGGATGCTTTTGACCCAGTTCTTACGCGGCCCTTGGAGGATTATCTTTACTTCAGTTTTGACGTTTTCTGAGATATAAGCAATCGTCTTTAGGACTTCCTCAAAATCATTATCGCTTTTTTGGAGCTGGCAATTGATCGTGATTACCTTTACCTTTGTGTTGTTATTCAGCCATTCCCCGATTCTTTTTCGGTGATGATCGTTAACCGCATAGAAGTGCGGAATGGTAGGAAGTCCAAAGGATTCAGCGATTTCAAGGCTTTTGATGCTCTTCTTTAGACTCAAGGCATGGAACCACGGACATTCACCAAGAAAAACTGAAAAGTTTATACCAGTGACGGCAATGGCCCCCAATCTTTTGATGTTTTCAAAGAGTTTTAACTTATCCCTTTCCCTCCAGACTTTTTCGATAAGCTTATCTTGGCCGAACATGAATAGGACAACTTTTTTCGATTTGACCAGAGGTGATTTTAGGAGCCTTTCATCAAACACGAGGTCGTCTATATCCGTAAGTTCACCGAAACGGTCTTTCGGTCTTGAACGAAATATATCTCCGAGAGCAATGCCGGTCACGTTTTGAGGTACGTCCCCGGGGAGCGCTTTCAGGAGGTGCTCTTTTTGCATGAGAGGAATGAATCCTGGAAGTTCGCCTTGAAATGGTATTTTCAACTTTACGGTATTGAAATCGAGGCCGTCCACCTCATCAAGGAAAGCTTTTTTATTACAATACTTACACGATATAACGTTCTCATTTCCTGGCAGACAATCATATTTGATGGCTTGTTTCTCATCCTCATTAATAAAGTGGCAAAAGTCGCCCTCTGTGGCAGAGCACAACAGGGAGCCGAAACCTAAATTATTTCTATCCCCGAGTAAACTCCGCGAACGGCTCATCTCCATCAAGCTTTGCCAATCCAGTGTATCGGAAGCCCTGACCGAGACAGTCTTCGATTTCTTCGCTTCTGTTCTTGGAAAGCTTAGTTATTGTTTTGCTGTTAAAACTGATTGTGAGAAGACCATTCTCCTTTTTCAAATCGAGCCGTGCGCCTGTAGGAACTCTTGCTTCCTTGGGCAATTTGACCCTAAAATAAAGAGGGCATGTCGGCGCCTCGGATTCTGAGCCTCCTTGCGCACCTCCACCGCCTGAGCCCTTTGCTATAGGCTCTTGAATACTGACTCTGTCATTTCTTTTACGTTCTGATCCAGATCCCATGTTGTTTTAAATGGTTAGATCTAATAAGTAATGCTGAAGCACCGCTTGTCACGAGGCCGCGTCTTTAAGCCGAGCGGCTTACTTACAGGAGGTTCATTCAACTATAGTGTATTGTAGCATGAGATTTTGTATAGTCCAAGCCCAAAAAGCTTATAAAACGTGGATAATGTGTGGATAACAACTATACAAACAGACGATTACCTGCTAGAATGACTCTATCATTATGATAGAGCTTAAAAAGGTGTTGGGTAAAAGGATAAGGGAGGCGAGGGACGAAAAAGGCATAACACAAAAGGATCTAGCGGAGTTTTTGGGATATTCCCCTATGGGAATCTCACATTTCGAAAACGGCATCAGAAATCTAAAGATTTCTGATGTTCAAAAACTATCGCAATTTTTCAATAAAGATCTGTCTTACTTTTTGCAACCCGATACTACCCTATTTAGGGCATCATCGAATCAGGTGGTGGATGTCGAAACTGCCATGAGCGACTTTGATAATTTTTTGAATGAAAAAGGTTTTTAAATCATGAACTCACATATTAAATATATTCAGGAAATCGCCGAGAAAGCTCTTTTTGGAACAGATCTTGCGAGCATACCAACCCCCATTGAAGACGTGGCCCAGAGGTTCGGCTTGAAAGTCGTCGAATTTGATTTTCCCGATTCTATTTCCGGTGTACTGAAAAAAGAAAGAAATGTTATCGGTGTGAATAAAAAACATCATCCAGTAAGACAGAGATTTACGATCGCTCACGAGCTTGGTCATTTTTTACTCGGACACGACATAGGTAATGAGAATGATGTTGTTGACGACGACTTCGACAAACCAATCCCGAAAGAAAAAGAAGCGAACCTATTTGCGTCTTATATTCTTATGCCTGAAGATTCGGTAAAAGCCGAGGTAAAAAAAATAAATTCCATTGACCTAAAGCACCTCGCAAAAACCTTTAATGTTAGTGAGCAGGCAATGACTATCAGACTTCTAAATCTCAACCTCATCAAGTAAGGAGTCAAAATTAGACTAGTTTGTTTAGGCACACTTTTCTACCATTTAGGACTATTTCTGTTTTTAAACAGCTTAAGAATTCTCGTCTCTCCTGCACGGATCCCTCTTGTAGGATGAACATTGCGTAGTTGCGTATATCGATATCCTTGATAGTAATTTGTGATTTTTCGCCCAAGAGCATCTGCTGAAACTTTTTGATCCTCCTTACCTCCATCGCGATTTTGTCTTTCATCGGCACGGTCTGTATATCGATGTCACTCATAAGCCCCTTCAACTGTTCAATTAAATCGTCCTCATTGATAGCTTCGCACCTACAGCTCGGGTCCTTTGCCTTGGTGCAACGGTAATAGACGTATCGATGAACATTACCGTTCTCCTGATGTTTGAACTTTTCGTCGGCTGTAATGCCTGACCCGCAGATTCCACACGTCATGATTTTGGTGAAAGCAAATTCCTTTTGAGAGGCGCGGGATTCCATGGTCTTACTTTTGATACGCTCCTGCACCTGATCAAACAGGTCTTTTGAGATGATCGGCTCATGTGCTCCGTTGTACCACTGCCCTGAACCCTTAGGAAATTCGAATCTGCCGTAATAAAAATGGTTATCGAGCGTGCGGTACAGGTTGCCGAGGCTGAGCGGCTTGTTGAATTCGGTCTTGAACTTAATCTCATATCGAAGCCAGCTATAGAGCTTCCGCCCGCTCCAGTTATCATATGCGATTTTCTCGTACATCTGCCTGACTATTGGCGCACGTTCTGGATCGATGATACTTTCACACTTTTTATCCGTACGCTTGGTCTTGAAATATCCCGTCGGAGGCCTGCATGGCCACAAGCCCATTTCAACCCTGGCTCTCAGTCCGCGCTTCACGTTTATGCTCTTGTTATCGTTCTCGAGCTTCGCCTGACTACAGAGAATCATCAGAAGGAACTTCTCGTTTGGCGAGTTGGTGAAAGTCTGCCCATACGTTTGGATATGGATGAGCTTTTTCTGGTCCATCAAATCTACGAGCGACCCGAGGTCGCCTGCATTTCTGCTTAACCTGTCGGGTGCCCATGTCAGGATTCCATTATATGTTCCTCTTCCGATCTCTTCGATTATCTCCTTGAAGACTGGTCGTTGTCCTGAATCTTTAGCAGAATGTGCCTCCTTCTTTACGGCGATAACATGAAGCTTCAGCATGTCGGCGATAGCCGACATTTCCTTGATCTGCGAATCGATAGAGAGCGCCTGCTTCTCGTCCTGTTCGGTCGATTTTCTGGCATAAAGGCAATATTTGATACGGGTTGGTGATACCAATACCGTGTTATGAATCTTACCGATAGCATTCGTTTCCATGTATCAATTAATGACAGAGAACAGGATTTTGCTAAGGCACGCTTGTTGACAACTCCAAGCTAAAATTCCTTTATTTATGGCCCTTTATGTGATAATATATGAAAGTACCCATAACGAATTGTAGCTTGGCATCCGTGTGCCTGCCGTCGATCCCGCTCTAAAAGGGCATCATCAGCGGGCAGGATCGATGGCTTCGGCTACTCGTGAATGGGTACACCGTCTGGTGGTGCCCTTTTTTAGTATCTGCACATCAGACAGCATAGCCGTACCCTATGCCTATCAATACACACGAACAAGAGCTTTCTGCTCGCATAAAAGATCTTGAAAAACAGATCAAAGTTTTAAAAGACCGAAAAAAATTTGGGCTTGTTTGGGAGGATAAACCCGAGGAAGTTGTTTTACAATGCGATACAAATATTCCTGTACTCAAGGAGGTCAAGGGTAAGAAGTTGTTTTCTGATAACGACTTGCCGGTAAATATTCTCATCGAGGGTGATAATTATCATTCGCTCTCCGTTTTAAATTACACACACGGCAACAAAGCTGATGTTGTTTACGCAGATCCTCCTTATAATACGGGAAACAAGAGCTGGCGATACAATAACGATTATATCGAAAAGGAGGACGAATTTCGTCACAGCAAGTGGATTTCGTATATTCACAAAAGAATTAATCTTGCGAAAAAACTTTTAAAAAATACAGGGGTACTTATTTTTGCAATCGATGATTATGAAGTTCATACCCTCCGGCTCTTATTGGATGAGATCATGGGTGAAGATAATCGACTTGGCACAATAACAGTTGTTCATAATCCTGGGGGTCGCCAAGACGAGCAGTTTTTTGCAACGGCTCATGAGTACATGCTCATCTACGCAAAGGATCGAAATCAGGCTGTAATCAAACACCTTGATCAGTCAGAAGAAAAGATAAAGGACTATCAATACTCTGATAATCTTGGTACCTATAAGCTTCGAGAGTACCGACGAGCAGGAGCTAATTCAAGAAGGCAGGATCGTCCTAATCTTTGGTATCCAATCTACGTAAATCCAAAGACCCTTGAAATTGGTATCTCTAAACAGAAGGGATGGACCGAAATTTGGCCAATAGATAAATCAGGCATAGAACGTGTCTGGCGATGGAATGCAAAAACTTTTAACGAAAAGAAGTCTGATTACATTCAAGTAAAAAAATCTATCGAGGGCTATAAGTTTTACGTTAAGGAGAGGTCTATCAACTACAAAGGTGAGAAGCCAAAGACGTTTTGGTTTAAACCAGAATACAGTGCAGTTAATGGTACGAGTGTTCTAAAGGAAATTTTCGCTGAAAAATCAGATAAGATTTTTGATTTTCCAAAATCTCCTTTCTTGATGAGAGATATTCTATCAATTGCGTCCGATACGGATTCTACGGTTGTTGATTTCTTCGCTGGTTCTGGTACGACAGGTCATGCTGTTCTTGAATTGAATAAACAGGATGGCGGTAATCGTAAATTTATCCTCTGCACAAATAACGAAAATAAGATTGCCGAAGAGGTCACCTATGAACGCCTAAAGCGAGCAATTAATGGGTATAAAAATAAAAAAGGAGAAGCCGTTGAGGGTCTTGGAAGTAATTTGTCGTACTACAAAACTGATCTCGTTAATATCGATAAACTTCAACGGATATCAGACGAATCAAAAATAAAGGTTACCCACCAAGCTGGTGAAATGATCGCCTTGAGAGAGGGTACTCTAAACGAAGTTGATAAGAACGATTGGTGGCAGATATTTGACGGTAAGGAAAAGAGGACGGTCATCTATTTCAAAGAGGATAAATCAAGACTTCCCGAACTGATTAAATTCCTTGATAAGGAGGACAAGTCTACTGTTCTCTATATTTTCGGTTGGGGTAAAAACGAATATAAAAACGAATACTCGAATAAGAATATCAGGGTCGAGGATATTCCAGAGCCGATTATCGAGGTATACAAGGAGATTAACCGAATCTAAAGATTATGTTTGCACTTAAACCATTTCAAGAGATAGCTATAGCGAAACTGAAAAATCAGTTCCTTTCCCTTTGGAAATCTCCTCACGATAATATACCCCTCGTTTTTAAATCTCCTACTGGCTCGGGAAAAACGATAATGTTGGCGCAGTTTCTGCGCGATCTTGTCGGCGACCCTCGATTCTATGGTAACGATGTTGCCTTTGTGTGGTTCACGTTCAGCGAGGATTCATATGTCCAGAGCAAAAACAAACTATTTGAATACTATGGTGGCGCATCTGAACTCGATCTCCTCGATTTAAATGATCTTGCACGTGGCAAGATGGCAAAAAACTCGGTTTTCTTCATTAACTGGCAGAAGATTAAGGGTCGTTCAAAAGAAAGCAGAAAGCTTCGCAAGGATAACGAATGGGGCCATACCTTTGATAGCTTTATCGAAAAGACGAAGAACGACGGTCGCAAGCTCGTTGTGATTATCGATGAGGAGCACATTGGATCTGATACCGAATTGGCGCTTGAAATCATAGACGGACTTATCAAGCCGAAAATAACTCTACGCATTTCCGCTACGCCTAAATACATACCGAATGCCGAGGACATTGCCGAGCAAAAGGGTGGGTTCACGCAGGTAAAGCGGGAAGAAGTTGTGGAAGCTGGCCTTATAAAGGAAAAGGTTATTTTCCAAACCGAGGAAGACTTAAATAGAAAGGACTTTAGAGGAATAGACCAAGACGAAATTCTGCTCGAACTCGCATATCAGAAAAGACAGGATATTGTAAAACTCTATAAGAAAGTGGGTGCAGAAATCAATCCTCTCGTGCTCATTCAGCTACCCAACGACGATCAGGCGGGTAAGGATACGGTCACAATCAACAAGCAGAATATCGTGCTTGATTTTCTCAAGAAGAAAGGCGTCCTTGAGGATGAAATCGCTATCTGGCTTTCGCAGGATAAGGTAAATCTCGATGATATCGAAAATAATAATTCGCCGATATCATTTCTTTTGTTCAAACAAGCGGCCGCTACGGGTTGGGATTGCCCTCGAGCGGGAGTGCTTGTTATGTTCAGGGAAATCAAGAACCCTACATTCGCGATACAGACCGTGGGACGAATCCTCCGAATGCCGTTCGGTGCCCATTTTCCCATACCAGAACTAAATCTCGGCTATCTCTACACCAATTACAAGAGAAACGAGGTCCTTGCCGAATACGGCAAATCGAAAACCGATAATCGTCCCGCAATCTACGCAAGTCACCGAAAGGAGGACGTCAAACCGATAGTTGTTGATTCGGTATTCATGAGCCGTACCGACTACAACGATCTTGGCGATACATTCCAAAATACTTTCAACGATATTGCTGATTCATATTTCGGTGTCACAGCCAAGGACATCATGGGTCAGGCGCTTAAAAAACTTGAGGTCAAGAAGCTCGAAACCAATCCAAGTGTCACGAACGGTCTCATCGTGGGCGTGGAGATTGATGATTACGATAATTTCACCAAGGAACTTATCGCCGAGGGTGGAAGCCATGATCAAGAGATATCACAGCACGACCTAGAGCGCCTCTACAATCTTCGCTGTTTCAATTGTATCGCTCGCCAAATCGACGAGAACAAGAAATTTGCACCTGAGCGATCATGGGGAAAGCTGAAAACTGCCCTCAACGTCTGGCTCCTGAAAACTACTGGCCAGAACAGACAAGTGATCTACAAGATAGCCGTACATGATCTATTAAGTCAGACGAGCGTACTCGCCCCTCTTATTGGAATCGCTCTTGAGAAGTATCGTCCGATTCGAGAAAAAGAGGTCAATAAGAAATCTGAGCGTTCCAAACGAACCGAGACCCTTGAGATTCCGCGTGAACTGCTTTCGTTCACGGATCAGTATGAGGAAATGAAGGTAAAAAAGTGTGCGATGGAGCCTTTCTACATCGAGAGGGACTACAAGGGTGAGGACAACGAAAAAGAGTTCATAAAATTCCTTGAATCGAATAAAGAAGTCACTTGGTGGTACAAAAACGGCGACACGGGAAGTGAGTTCTTTTCGATTTCCTACTATAACCCCGACGAAAACAAAGAGAAGCTCTTCTACCCTGACTGGATCATACAGACAAAGAAATCTGTCTGGATTATCGACACGAAGAAAGGCTCTACAGCCGAGATACCTGACACAAAATATAAAGCTGAGGCCTTGCAGGAATGGCTCAGGGGAAAGAAAGGCTTTACCGGAGGCATTGCCGTTCAAGATGGCCCTAACGGGTGGAAGATCAATTCCGATAAGAAATATTCCTACTCGCCAGCATTCAAGGGTTGGGATAACCTAAATGATGCGTTTTAAACAGGAGTAGCGGTAAGGTGTTATGAGCTATCATCTGGTCTTGGTTGATTGGCATCAGCGCTATAATCCCTGAATACCACCTCGTTTGTCTGAGGCGGCTTGTCCAAATCTATTGGCCCATACTTCTCTTCGTATGCTTCGAGCTTCTGCCACCTCTCGATTTCATCTTTACTATTCATGATTCGTATATCAACACCCTTTGGCTTTTTCTCATTGGGGTCTTTCCAAATATATGCGAGTCTCGGTCTTATATAGTTTGCTTTGTGGTTGTCGAGCCAATATTTTATAGACCACGGTTCGCCCTTTTGGATATGGTTAACAAGCTTACTCTCGGCAAGGTCGTTGATTGAGTCGGTGCCCATGTTCGTTGCTACCTGTAAGGCTTTCTTGAATTTAGGATCCTCTTTGCACCATCGGTATATGGTATTTCTCGATAGTCCAAGGTTTGCAGCCGCTACGGAGATGTTGGGCACTCTCTGTATTTCTTCGAGAAATTTACTCGCTTTGCGGTGCTTTTTCATCTCTTATAATCTCGGCTTTTCGGCCAGTTAATTTCTCCCAACGCGCCACGACCAAGTCACAAAAGACTGGTTCAAGCTCCACAGCATAGACGCGCCTTTTTAGCTGCTCTCCTGCGATTATGGTACTGCCTGAACCAGAGAAGCTGTCGAGGATGATGTCTCCAGGCCTTGTACAACGCAGGATCGGTTTCTGGTGAAGTTGTGGAGGCTTTGATGTGGCGTGTTTGTATTCCTTGCCTGAAAGCCTCTTGGCAGTCCATATATCACCAATCTGGTCGAGCATATCATTACCTCCTGTCACTTCTTTATTCAATACCTCGTTGAGGTTATTTATGCCGTCGGTGATATGCGGCTTGCCCAGAGTGCCATAGGTGCACGGCTCATAGCATTTGTTAAATGCGCTCGTAGGTGTAGGGTTGTGCCCGTTTTTTATCCAGAGACACACCCGCTTGTTGTTTATGCCGAGTTCTCTGTAGAGGGTCTGTACGAGCCAAATATATTTCTGATCAGACCAGTAGAAGACGTGGGTATCAGTAGAGGAAACGGAGAAGGCTGCCTCCATGGTCTTTTTCAAAAAGACTTTGTAGCCCTCATCGCTTCTTTCGTCGTTCACCGAGCCACCGTAATTTTGTGCGCCTCCCACGCCCTTGTCGTAATCGAGCTTAATGTTGTAGGGAGGGTCGGAATATATCATTGATGCGCGATCCTCTCCGAAAAGCTTTTGCAGAACATTACGATCAGTGGAGTCGCCGCAGATCAATCGGTGATTTCCCATGAGTATCAGGTCGCCGAGTTTTGTGGTCGGTTTCGCTATTTTTTTAAGCTCTTTTTCGACATCGAAATCATCATCTGCCACTTCGATGGTCTTGCCCCAATGACTATCAAGGTCAACTGCTTCAAAGCCTATGTCAATCAAAGTGCCGAGGTTAAATTCTTTGAGCTTCTCATAGTCCCAATCGCCGTCATTGTTATTACTCTCAAGCGCCACCTTGTCTTTCTCCTCTGGTGTAAGAGGACGATCAGGAACAAGGACCGTAACCTCAAGTATTTCCAGATCTGTGAGAGCTTTCTTGCGTTGGTTCCCAGAAAGAACCACACCATCTGTGTCGATTTTGAGAACATCGTGGAATCCGCGTTCACTTATTCTTTCTTTTAATTTAAGGAAGGCCTCGCTTGTAATCTTTCTCGGATTGTTTTTCCAGAGCTTAAGGTCGGAGACCTGGCGTTTCTCTGGATGCCATGTGATTGCAGGCTTAGACATATTTTTATTGTCTTAGTTTTTAACCAAACAAAAATACCCGCAGGTGCTCCAATTTCTTGGACGCACTCACGGGTATTTCCCTGCGAGCATTATTTATTTGTACTCACAGTATACGCGAAATCTATATCACTGTAAAGAAATTTTGGACGGAAATAACGAGTAGCGCAAAGATATTACCCGATTTGATTACGGCAAGAGGGTATGTTTGTAGCCACACAATAGTCCTTGACAGATTATGTATACGGGTGTATAATACATATGTAAGTTCATTGATACACCTTGCGACTGGTCATAGCCAAAAGAGGCTCGATTCGGGCCTTTCCTGGCTATGACCATTCACGGTCCTAGTATCCATGTCTAATAGGCGTGGATAAACTCACAACTAGTAGTTGAAAATAGGGACAGCACCATGAAATATCCGAATATCACCCTCGGTCGCGTTGAAGCGGTTTGGAACAAGCTCGGCGGCGAAGAAGGCGTTGATCGCTTCCTTCGTAGCGAAGTGATCGTCACCGAACCGAAACCCGCCGACTTCCAGACCTGGCGCACGCTCAAGCTCGGCACCGGCCTCAAAACCGCTGACGACTTCCGCAAAGCCTTGAACAAGATCGGTTGCATCGGCGACTGGGCAGACGACATCCTCGGCAAGTCCGCCTTCATGGCGAGCGACACCGAGAGCGAAGTCGAGCTTGTGGTCCGCTCCGTCGAGGAGCTTGGTTTCAAGGATGGCGCTACCCGCGAGCAGGTCTACAACCGCGCGAAGGAGATCGGCCTCGATCTCTGTCCCGCGGAAGTCGGTCCCCAGCTCCGCTTGCAGTATAAGGACCAGCCGAAGGGCGAATGGCTCCTCATTGCGATGGAGCCGATCACCGGCTCGGGTGGCGGCCTCGACGTGTTCAGCGTCGAGCGCAACGACGGCGGCAGGCAGTGGCTCAGCGGCCGCAGCGGCCGCCCTGACTACTTCTGGCGTGGCCACAACCGCTGGGTGTTCCTGCGTCGCAAGGTTAGTTCTCAGAGCTGAGAACCTTTGGTCTCTTAGACCCTTGGAACTTAGTTCTTTCGACCCCGCGTTATTCTTATAACGCGGGGTTAATTTTTTATAAAAAATTGGTATTATGTCCGAGGCTGTAGGCGAATACGCGGGAGATCACGGTTTCCCGCTGCCGAAACCAGTATCCATACATCGAGAGTATCCGCGATCACGGTTTCGGATAGAGTGGTGTATGTAGAAACTTCAAAAAAATGAAGATACTTGGTATAGAGAGCTATGGCATTTCGATGCCGGATTCGATTCAGTCTCGAGATCGCGCAAGCTTCAAGGGACGGTGGCTCAGACGGCTCTCTATACATAACCGACTCGGATGGCGACCTCAACGTGTTCAACGTCGAGCGCAACGACGACGGCAAGCAGTGGCTCAACGGCAACAACGGCAACCCTGACAACTTCTGGAATGGCAACAACCGCTGGGTGTTCCTGCGTCGCAACTCTCTTCATTTCTCTCCCATCAAATCTATTTGACGGGAGAGTTTTGTTTTGCGAGCTGGCCCTGCCAGCCGCCGAACATTCGGCCGATCTCTTCGAGGGGCGCCGACAGGACAAGGTATTTCTTGTTATCGAGCGATTTCGTCTCCCACATGACCATGAGGAGTATTTTCGCCGTGTCGAGTTTTCGTATGGCGAGCCTGACCCACGGCTGTTTTTCCTCGCGAGGCAGGTAGCTTGCTACCGATATGGATTCGATGATCTCGACAAAGAGACTGTCGATTTTCTGGCCGAGAGAGTGCCTGTGGATTTTCGGGACGGTTTGGTAAAAGCTATACCACAGAATATAGGCGGTTTTCACGCGTGCGAGCACTGGCAAAATTGTCGGGGGGGGGGTAACCTTAGAGGAATGTCCCGCATTCAGTGTAGTCATGCCTATAACGATATCATTTCCCTCGAAAATTTACTCGAAGCATGGAACGAGTTCAAAAACGGCAAACGAAAGAGAAAGGATGTTCAAGAGTTCGAGCGAAATCTCATGAGGAACATCATATCGCTCCACGAAGATCTGAGCGAGAAGACCTACAAACACTCGTCCTATGAGGCCTTTAACATATGCGACCCGAAGCCGAGAAGCATCCACAAGGCGTCCGTGCGCGATAGGCTGTTGCATCATGCGATATACAGGAAGCTCTATCCGTTTTTCGATAAGGTATTCGTGCCAGATTCCTATTCCTGTCGCCTAGGCAAGGGCTCACATAGAGCCCTTAACAGGTTTAAGGATTTTGGTCACATTGTCTCGAAAAATCGCATTTGCACGGCGTGGGTGCTCAAATGCGACGTGCGGAAATTCTTCGCCTCGATAGACCACGGCGTGCTTCTAAAAATCCTCGATAAGAATATTCCAGATAAGGATGTTCTGGCCTTGCTGGAAAATATCGTTTGGAGCTTCCATTCGACCAGAGAGGGTGTGGGTCTGCCGCTAGGAAACCTGACCTCGCAGTTGCTCGTGAACATATACATGAACGAGTTTGATCAGTTCGTGAAGCATAAGCTAAAAGTAAAATATTATATACGCTACGCCGATGACTTCGTGATCATGTCGAGCGACAAATCGTCTCTCGATTCGCTCCTGCCCGAAATGGCCCGTTTTCTCTCCGACAGACTCAGGCTCTCGCTTCACCCAGACAAGGTCTTCATAAAGACGCTGTCCTCGGGCGTGGATTTTCTGGGCTGGGTACATTTTTCCGATCATCGGGTGCTAAGAACGGCCACAAGGAAAAGGATGATGAGGGGAATAATATTGAATGAAGGAAAACGAGAATCCGTAGAATCGTATTTAGGTTTAATAAGTCACGGCAATTCCTGGAAGCTGAAAAATAAAGTTCTCGATTTGTCCAAAAAGGACACGTTACTGTAACTTTATTGCCCTAGATGTGTCACTTTTGTCACTTTTCAAAAACCATAGGCGCACGAGAAGCGTCGATCTGATACACTAAAAGCATTAAAAATAACCTTACGGTGCAAGGATTCACGAAGTCGCAGCACGAGAAGCCTCACAAAAAGGGATAATTCTCATTTTTTCAGAACGAAGATCTATTTTTATCCTTATTTTTCAACATTTTTAGAAATAAGAAAGTTCTGAAAAAGTAATATCCAGAAGTTGTTGATTTTATATTAATTTTGTAATTAGCTCTCATAAATAAAGAGTTTATTACAGTTCTGAAATTTTCAGCTACTTATATAAGTCCGCGGTTTTATTGTATAATCAAGCGAACATGAAAAACTTTTTTGGAAGGGCATTTCTACCAATTATTATCATCTATTTCTTAGTCGTAATTATTGGGAACTTACTGTTTCACCAATCTATAAGTTCAATTTCAAGTGTTTCTTCAGGTGTTATTTCCTTCCTGCTAGTTTCTCAATTAAGCTTTGTTGCTTTATTAACAATTGTACCCCTCATTATTGGTGGATTTGCACAACACATATCAAATAGAAAAAGTATTCTTGCCGGATTTGTTTTTAACCTTTCAGCAGCGATTTTGTTGAGTCTTGGTTTGTTTTTTTGGGCATCAAGTAGTGGCGAATCTGGAGGATATTTTTTACTAGGGTTTTTATTCGTCTATTCCTGGTTTGTCCTAGGTGGGTTGATATTGTATTCGTTACTTCAAAAGACACCTCAAAAGGTCTTGTATACCGTTTTTGTAGCATTAGCCGTTGTGGTAGTGATACTTCTTGTAAGGCAAGTTCAAACTATAAAAACAACTCAATTACAAGGTGGGGATTTACCTCAAATTTATACCAATCTTGATGTAAATCAAGATATAGATCGATCAGGAGAGTATTTTGATCAAAAAGTATCTTATTGTAAGACCTTTTCAACCGACGACTCGAAGAGAACTTGTGCATACAAACTTTATGACGATCTATTATTGGAGAGTTTCAAACCAAATATAAATATCTCAACATTAATCTCGCAATCCAATCTTGATTTTTTGTGTAAATACAAGAGTGGTAATCAAAATCCTGTTTTGTGTAACTAGATAATTTCTTGAAGATTTTAAATTGCTAATTTGATATAAATCTTCTGCGTTAAAAGTTCCGAAAGTCAGACACTAGGGTCACCAAGAGTAATTTGTTAATATATATTTATGGTAAAAGAACAATTAAAGGGCTTTTTTGAGTTTATTCGAACCCAGGGTGTAGTCGGTTTGGCGGTAGGTTTAATACTTGGTGGTGCAGTGACAGGTCTTGTTACCTCACTTGTTAAAAACGTAGTTAATCCCCTCCTCGGTCTATTACTTGGTCAGGCAAAGGATCTCGCACTCTCATCTCTTGATATCATGGGAGCAAAAGTTATGTACGGAGCATTGATTCTCGACATAATCAACTTTGTCGTCATTGCATTCATCGTATATTTTGGAGTTAAAAGACTTGGGTTGGATAAACTTGATAAGCCAAAGAATTAGTGTAAAGTTGTTCTTATCAACAAGCGCGCTTAGCTCAGTTGGTAGAGCATCTCATTGACGTTGAGAGGGTCATAGGTTCAAGTCCTATAGCGCGCACAATGAAAATCCTCGGCATTGAAACATCGTGTGATGAGACGGCAATCAGCCTCATCGAAGTAGATGAGAAAAAGCGGACAGTACACATTTTAGGTAATACCGTTCACTCTCAAATAGACATCCACGCATCGCATGGAGGTGTTTTTCCTGTGTTAGCAAAGCGCGAGCATGAAATAAATCTCATTCCGGTTTTGCAAAAGACTTTAGTCGAGGCAAAGATGCTTGAAAAGCCTGAGGTAAAAAGTCCTATAGGCACAGATACGCTTTCGATTCTTGATCGAGAAAAAACTTTGCAAGGCGCATTTGCGGAATTTATTCCAACAATCAAAAAACCAGACGTAGATTTCATAAGCATTACAACAGGACCCGGACTTGAGCCTGCGCTCTGGGTTGGTATCAGCTTTGCCCGCGCACTATCTGCCACTTGGGGAATTCCTCTTATTCCTTGCAATCATATGGAGGGACACATTCTTGCGGCGCTTATAAAGAAGAATGGTGACCACTATGAGCTTGAATCACCAAAGTTTCCCGCACTTTCTCTCCTTATCTCTGGTGGACACACACAAATTGTCCTCATTGAATCAATTGGTTCATATAAAATCGTTGGAGAAACGCGAGATGACGCGATTGGTGAATGCTTTGATAAGATCGCGCGAACTCTTGGACTCACCTACCCCGGCGGACCTAAAATTTCAAAACTTGCAGATGAAGCACGTGCTTCACATATTCAAAGTCCAGAGCCTCTCCCTCGCCCAATGATCGATTCAAAAGATTTTGATTTCTCTTTTTCAGGACTCAAGACCGCAGTTCTATATTTAGTTAAAAAACTTACCAAAGACGGCGTCCAGCTCACTGAAAACCAAATCAATGGCATTGCCCGCGAGACTGAAGATGCAGTTACTGACGTCATCATCACAAAAATGCGCAAAGCAATCGAAGCATATGCAATAGAAACCATAATCGTAGGTGGTGGCGTGATTGCTAACACACACATACGAACACATCTCGAAAAGCTCGCACAAGATTCCTCTATCAAACTCCTTTTACCTCAAACAGACCACTCGACCGACAACGGACTTATGATTGCGCTCGCTGGATTCTTTAACACAGACAACAAAACTGATTCACGTACACTTTTAAAGGCGATGGGCACACTTGCTTTGGGACCTCGCGTCTAGTTTTGTAAAAAAGCCTTATTTTTGCTATATTTTCCGTACCTATGGAGCCTTATAAAGAGCCAAATATTCCGGCAAAATTCCTTAAGCCGTACAACCCTATAGAAACCGAAGAAGCTATATACAAAAAATGGCTTAATGAAGGCTATTTTAATCCGGACAACCTCCCTCCTCGACACAAGGAAGCCTTTTCAATAGTTTTGCCACCTCCGAACGTAACAGGAACCCTCCACATTGGTCATGCATCAATGCTTGTTATCGAAGACATCATGGTTCGCTATAAGCGAATGATGGGATTTAAAACTCTATGGATTCCCGGCACCGATCACGCAGCAATCGCAACTCAATCAAAAGTTGAAAGTGAAATATATAAAAAAGAAGGTAAGCGCAGGCAAGATTTGGGTCGAGAAGAACTCTTAAAGAGAGTTAACGCATTCGCACAAGAAAGCCACGATACAATTACAAACCAGATCAAAAAGATGGGCGCTTCTATAGACTGGTCACGCGAAGCCTACACTCTCGACGCAAAAAGAGAGTTGGCTGTTTTTGAAGCGTTCAAAAAGATGCACGAGGATGGTCTTATCTATCGTGGACACCGAATCGTTAACTGGGATCCAAAAGGTCAAACAACTATTTCTGATGACGAAATTATATACACCGAAGAAAAGACTAAATTCTATTATTTCAAATACGGCCCTTTCACTATAGGTACAGCTCGACCAGAAACAAAATTCGGTGATAAGTACGTGGTGATGCATCCAAACGATGAACGATACAGTAAATTCAAGCACGGAGATCAAATAGACCTTGAATGGATCAACGGCCCAATCAAGGCAACCATCATCAAAGATGAATCTATTGATATGGAATTCGGTACTGGTGTAATGACTATCACTCCTTGGCACTCTAACGTTGACTTTGAAATCGCAGAGCGACACAAGCTAGACAAAGAACAGATAATCGATAAGTACGGCAAGCTCCTCCCTATTGCTGGTGAATTTTCTGGCATGAAAATTGCAGACGCTCGACAAAAGATCGTTGAAAAACTTCAAGCAAAGGGTCTTGTCGCAAAGGAAGAAGAATACACTCACAATATTGCCACTGCAGAACGAACCGGAGGCATTATCGAACCGCAGATAATGAATCAGTGGTTTGTCGATGTGAATAAAAAGATAAAGAACCGAGACAATAAATCCCTCAAGGAACTCATGCTCGAGGTAACTGTACCTGGAGACAAAAATATAGAGTTTATTCCAAGTCGTTTTGAAAAAATCTACACTAATTGGATTTCCAATCTTCGCGACTGGTGTATTTCTCGTCAAATATGGTTCGGTCATAGAATTCCTGTTTGGTATAAGGATTCTGAAATTAAAGTAAGCCTTGAAAGCCCCGGTGCAGATTGGACTCAGGACGAAGACACACTTGATACCTGGTTTTCATCTGGCCTTTGGACATTCTCAACCCTAGGCTGGCCTGAAAAAACAAAAGATTTCAAAACATACCATCCAACATCAGTCCTAGAAACTGGATATGACATCATTTTCTTCTGGGTCGCTCGCATGATTCTCATGTCTCAATACTTGGTTGGAGAGATCCCTTTCAAAACCGTATACCTACACGGCCTTGTTCGTGATGCTCAAGGCAGGAAGATGTCAAAATCACTTGGTAACATTATCGACCCTCTCGATATGGCCCAGAAGTACGGCACAGACGCAGTACGCATGTCGCTTATCGTAGGCACGGGTCCTGGAAATGACACCAAGATGTCCGAAGACAAAATCCGTGCGTACAAAAACTTTGCAAACAAGCTCTGGAACATCACCCGATTTGTTCTCTCTGCTACCGAAGGTGAAGTACTTGAACCAAAATTTTCAAAATATTCCGCAAAAGATAAGGAGCTTCTTGAAAAACAGTCTGCTCTCATATCAGAAATCACAAAAGAAATGGATGAATACAAGTTCTATCTTGTTGCTGAAAAACTCTACGCATACACATGGACTGAGTTTGCTGATGTTATCCTCGAGGAGTCAAAGAAAATCCTCGCTGAAGGCACAGATGCGGACAAGAAATCACGAAAGCAGTTCCTTCTCCACACTCTCTCTGTCATTTTGAGGTCACTTCACCCATTCGCACCTTTCGTTACCGAGGAAATCTGGTCTGACATGCCTATAAAAGATAAAAAATCGCTTATAATAGAAGAATGGCCGATTTAAGCACATCTAACTTGCATCTTCTTGTTTTTGCCGCATTCGGTGGCATACTCCCTGCTCTTTTCTGGCTTTGGTTTTGGCTTCAAGAAGACAAGCTTCATCCGGAGCCGCGCGGACGAATCCTTTTTGCATTTTGGGGCGGTATGATGGCGGTTCCCCTCGTGTATCCTCTTGAGCGTTTTATTTATGAACATTTTGGTGTCTCAAACGCTACCCTGTTTCTATGGGCAATCATTGAAGAAGTAGCCAAATACGCAGCCGTCTCCATTACAGTCCTTCATTCGAAAGCATTTGATGAGCCGATCGATGCGCTGGAATATCTTATAACTGGTGCACTCGGTTTTGCTGCTCTAGAAAACACTTTGTTTATTCTCAACCCGCTTGTGGGTGGAAATGAATTCCAAAGCCTCATCACGGGTAACATGCGATTCATCGGAGCAAGCCTTTTACATGTTGTTTGCTCTGGTGTACTTGGATATTGTATCGGCCGAGAGTTTTATCGAGGCTGGTTTGCCAAAATTAGCTGGAGAGTTTTCGGACTTGCGATCGCCGTCACATTGCATACAGTTTTCAACATGTTTATAATGTATCAGAACGGAGATAAGACTTTCATGGTCTTCGCAGGCGTCTGGGTAGCGGTCATCGGCATACTCCTCCTGTTTGAAAGATTAAAAAAAGTACAAGCACAATAAAATCATATGCAGCCATCAAAAAAATCATTCTTTGAACGCCTCACGGGCACCGTAAAGCTTGATGAAGAGGCGGTTGAAGAGACGGAACGACCTTCCCGAAACAGCATCCTCGAAGAATCAGAGGAAGAAGGTGAACTTTCGGTTGACGTCTATCAAACACCTGACGAAATCGTGATCAAAACCATGGTCGCAGGCGTTCGACCGGATGATCTTGATGTAAATATCACTCGAGACATGGTGACCATCAAGGGCAAGCGTGAGGAAACGACCGATGTTCACAATCACGACTATTTCCATAAAGAACTTTATTGGGGCTCATTCTCACGAACCGTCATGCTCCCTGAAGAAATCGATGTAGAAGAAGCAGAGGCTGTAGAGCGCCATGGACTTCTTATCATAAAGCTTCCAAAAGTAGATAAGTCAAAACAAAATAAGCTTCGAGTTAAGTCAGCTTAGCTATCACAAACAAAATCGCCTCACATATGGGCGATTTTGTTTTTGAGGGTGAGAGTGATAGATTGATTCGTACGCCCCCGTAGTTCAATGGATAGAACGGCTCACTCCTAACGAGCTGATGTAGGTTCGATTCCTGCCGAGGGCACACATAGCTACTTTGACAATCTCTTAAGGCAGACAAAAAGAAGTCCGAGAAGCACCAATCCAATTACACTCATTAGACCGTAGCCTCCCGGAATTGTGCCGCCATAAATCGCAAGCGTGATTGTGTGTGGGATGTAATAGCCCAAAACAAATATTCCTCTCTTTCGATCATTTGTACGCGGATTAAACCACTGCGACCACAGAAACCATACGTATACCAACAAAAATCCGCCCTTAAATAAGATGTGCCAGAATGCAGCCTTATCATATATAAAAAAGGAGGTAAGCCAGTTTAATACGGGAAAAAGAAATCCCGCAACAAGAAAAAGCACCTCGGGATAACTTACTGCCTTAGAATTCGGTAGGTTAATTTTCCTTGAAAGATATATAAGAAAACCGATGAGACTGAACGTCACTAGTATCGGAAGCGCAAAACGCGGAAAAGGCTCATTAAAGACAAAGGTGAAAATAATGAAAGCAACAAGAGCAATCATCGCATTCCTTGCTACACCTCTTGTAATAACTTGGTTATTAAGTGGGATAAAAACTGCCGCAAGTGCAAGTGGCAACAAGAAGCTTGTCATCATGTGGCTCGATACGAGCGAAAGCGTCCACGGCCATTGCACGCCGGCCCAATATCCAACACCAGCAAGCTTGTCTAATTGAGGAAAAATAACATCAAAAAACGATCGTGTGATAAGCCCTTCTACAACCAGACCAGCTACCGGGAGCAGAAATAATCTAGACGAACTCGAAGCGGCTGTTGTGAAAAAATACGAAAGACAAATTATAAGTAGTGCATAGGGTGCGAGTGATACCAGCCACACAAGAGGATTAGCAAGATTAAATAACGCTGTAGAACCGTTTAAAAGTTCAGCACACAATGGTGCACAGAGAGATACCACCAGTAGATATAGATGGGAGCTTTTCATTCTAGCTTTATAACAGAGTGATTATCTGACAAAACGGAACCCGGCGCAATAAGGGCACAAAATCTTGTTTTTAGGCTGTTTTTCAGTATACTAATGCCATGACTCCAGAAGAACATCGATTACTTGAAGAAACACGGGCGCTTACAGAAGAAAACGCAAAAATTCTTAAAAGCATCCAAAGAATGTCGCGTACAGGCGCCATTATCAAGATCGTTTACTGGGTCATAATACTAGGAGTCACATTTGGAGCGTTCTACTTCATACAGCCCTATTTTGACGCTTTAAAAGGCACTACAGGCGACACTCCTGGGCCTTCAACTAATACTTTCGAACAGCTTCTTAAAGACCTATAGACGCTTGGATAGCTCAGTTGGTAGAGCATTCCCCTGAAGAGGGAAGGGTCCCCAGTTCGAACCTGGGTCCAAGCACACAAGACACGAAAAAGCCGCCTATCTGGCGGCTTTTTCTTATTTTACTTCTAGAAGCTCTCTCAAGACTTTTTCATCGAAACCTACAACGATATCGCCACCAACATCGATAACAGGCACTCCGAGCTGACCTGACTTCTCTACCATTTCTGCTCGCTTTGCCTGATCTCCTGCTACATCATATTCCGAATACGGAATATTATTCTTCTTGAAAAAATCCTTTGCCGCTACACAATACTTACACACCGGCGTTGAATATATTTCTACTTTTTTCATACCAATATTGTACAGGATTTGAAAGCTTTTAAAAGCAGTCTGACTACCCTTACTTGATATAGTCAAGAAATTTTTGCCACCAGCTCTTTTCGTCCCGTTTGAGCGGTTTTTCATCCGAGCTGTCCCCTACAAGCACTACCAATGTCTCGCCCTCTTTAATGACACCAAACCTGTCTCTTAGTTCCCTCTCTTTACCCTCATCAGTGTTGAGAGATTCAATTGAAAGGGCAAGCATTTTCTGACGATCTTCGAGTGCTACAAGGTCAGTTTGAGCTTTTTCGGTAATTGCCCGGCTACGTTCGTACTTTACATATATTCCCCAAACAGCTCGTGCTACAAGCAAAGCAAGAATGATTAATATCACAAGCACATATCGTGAATGAAAAAGCTTTCGTATGCGACGCTGTTCTTGGAATTCAAGTAACATAGAGATGATTGAAAATGGTGGCGAAACGCGCTACCATGTCCAGTACATTATAGTACTGTAATCAATTTCCACCATGTTTCTTAATCCAAAGCACAGAAAAGTCCTTAATATCGTCTGGAGCGTCGTAGCAATACTCATTGCTTTGTCTATGATTCTCGCATTCTTGCCGTCATTGTACTAAGCGGAGCCTACTCTCCCATTCGCATCATTTTGACGAAGACTTCCTGAGGGATATTAATATCTCCCTGTCCTCTTTCGAGCATTCGTTTCTTTCCTTCCTTTTGGATATTCCAAAGTTTTTTCTTTCGGCTGATGTCTCCACCGGATAGATGCGCTGTAACGGTTTTCTTAAGAGCCGCAAGAGTTCGCGAAGCAAGAATTCTTCCACCTGCCTTTCCTTGAATTTTTGTGACGAAAAGCTGTTTTGGTAGTATTCGCTCGAGCTTTTCTACAGCGGCTTCAGCTTCTTCATATGCTTTTGACGTTGCCACGATTCGAGTAAACGCAGGAACAATTTCCTCACCGATCAAAATATCGAGTCTCTGTACGTCTGCTACTTTCATAACTGTTGGCGTATATGAAATAGATGCGTAACCTGAAGAAACAGACTTCACTCCGTCAAAAAAGTTTCGCATAAGCTCGCGCAAAGGCATGTTGACTGTGATTGATGTTCTGCCAACACCCCACGTATCCATGTGATCAGCTGTTCCCTCGTGCTCGAATATAATCTGCGTCAAAGGTCCAATATAATCGTTTGGGGTAATTATTTTAAGCTCTACCCATGGCTCTTCTATCTTTACTATTTCCCCTTCATCTGGGAAAAGTGGCGGTGAATAAATAATATCTTTCTTTCCATTTTTGAAAGTTACCTCGTAGGTAATCGAAGGAGTCGTAACAACTAGATTGAGATTAAATTCACGGCGAAGACGCTCTGTGATGATTTCAAGGTGAAGCATTCCCAAAAAGCCGCAACGGAATCCTCGCCCGAGCGTACCTGATGATTCTTCTTCGTATGTAAATGCAGAGTCAGAAAGTGAGAGTCGACCAAGAGCCTGACGCAAAAGCGTAAGGTCATCCTGACTCTCCGGATAAATAGATGCCCAGACGACAGGAAACGGCTTCATGTATCCCGGGAGTGGAGAAAGTGTTGATCGCACAGCCGTGATTGTATCTCCCACAGATGCAATACCTGGTTCTTTGACGCCCGTTACGATATAGCCGATTTCTCCAGCAGACAAAGTATCCTTTGGAGTTTCGTCCGGTGCAAAAATACCAACTTCGTTAGCAATGAATGTCTCTTCTGCAATACGGAAAAGAACGGTGTCGCCTTTTTTAATTGAACCGTCCATAACTCGAGTGTAGACAGTAACACCACGATGATTTGAGTATTGAAAATCGAACACGAGCGACCTGAAGTCTTTATCAAGTAATTCTGATTTAGGCGCTGGCACACGCTTTACAAGTTCCATAAGAAGTTCTGGTACACCTTCACCAGTTTTGCCGGACACACCAAGGATGGTATCGAGCGGCACACTAAGAAGCTGTGAGATTTCAAGCTTTACTTCATCTGTACGGGCCAAGGGTGAATCAATTTTTGAAACCACAGGAATTATCACAAGCCCCGACTCACGTGCCATGTTAAGCGTTGTGAGGGTCTGTGCCTGCACACCCTGTGTCGCATCAACAAGTAGAATCGAACCTTCAACGGCTTTTAGAGCGCGAGAAACTTCGTATGAAAAGTCGATATGCCCTGGGGTGTCGATAAGATTCATTACGTACTCAGTACCGGCAAGGCTATATTTCATGCGCACCGGCTGCATTTTGATCGTAATACCGCGCTCGCGCTCAAGTTCCATAGAATCAAGCACCTGCTCCTGCATTTTGCGCTTTTCGATAGTGCCTGTGAGCTCAAGCAAACGATCAGCAAGAGTGGATTTGCCGTGATCTATGTGGGCGATTATTGAGAAATTTCGTATTCGAGAGATATCCATATGCCCGACCAAAATACCACAATTCCTGTTTTTTGGCTAATTTAGGCCCTATTTTAAGGATGCGTTGCCGGACTTTCCAAAGACGACCTGTCTACCTTCCATACCTTTTCATGAAGCGCCTGATTTATATCCTCCAGCTCCCTATTTTTAAGCAATTTAAGTACGATGATGGTCACTATGATTCCGGCAATGCCCGCACATAATCCTTGCATGAAAATACCGAATGTCGTGTTCACATCAAAGATATTATTAAAGAATCTTAGAGACTGATACGCCGCAAAACCACCAATAATTGATGAGCTCGTCACCTGGAATATTGTCCGGAGGATTGGTTGAGTAAAATTGGTAAACTCTTTTGCAAATGATCTCCAGTGAAGGTAGAGGTTAAGAAATGTTCCAAGCGTGAAGGCAAGAGGAAGCATGAGTACACTTGAATCGGGCGAGCTCATTGTCTTCATAAGTGCCGCTGTGAAGTTGGCAAACAACGGAATCGTACGGAACATTTTTATAAGGACGAAACCAAGTACGATTGTCGCAACCATTGAAATAACATTTATAAGCAGAGGCTTTGCAGTCTTGCCCTCGGCATAGAAGGATCGAACAAACAGAAGTATAAGCGACTGCCCTGCTGCTGAAACCACAAAGAGAGCGAGCGCAGCTGCAGTAAGCCTTGTGTCTGACCATGAGAATTCACCGGAACCTAGCGCAGTGCGAACTATTTGCGCACGAAGAACTATAAACAGAACTGATAATGGAACCGACCAAAATATCACGTGCTTTGCTGCTGCGATCATGCGCTCAAGAAACGCCTCCCTCTTTCCCTCAGCAATAAGCTTTGCAAGAAGCGGAAATGCTGCCGAGGAATAACTTACACCAATAATCGCAAGCGGTACCGATTGTAGGTTAAACGAAAGGTTGAATATCGATATCGATCCCGCACCCAAGAATGAGGCGAACGAAACTAATCCAAGTGTCGAAAGCTGCTGCGAAGACAGTGTGATTGTTCGTGGCACAGAAAGTCTTGCCACCCTCTTTATCTTCTGCCAATCAAACCTCGTACCAACTTTCGGGAAAAGACCATCTCGAATTACAATCGGAATCTGTGTGAGACACAAAAGCAATGCACCCAAGATGACTCCGAGCGCAAGCCCTGCCACCCCAAAGTGTGGAAGAAGAAAGATAATACCGAGAATGATGCCCACATTGTAAAGCGGTGCTGACAAAGCATAGACCAAGAATCGATTCTGAATTTGTGTGATCGATGCAAAGAAGCTTGCAAAGCCAAGTAGAATTGGAGAAACAAGCATAATCCTAGACGCCGTCACTAATTGTGCACCGAGCCCTGCCTCAAATAGCCTTGGGAAAAGGATTTTCTGAAGTGGCTCCATGAATACCGCTGCGAGCGCACAAACGACAAAGATCAAAATCGAAAACGCGGAGAAAAGGCTTGTGATCGATGATTTAAGCTCATCTTCTCCTTTCGTCTTTGATTCGATCAGAAATGGAACAAGAATTGATGTCGATACGAGCGATGCAACAATGACGAATATGAAGTCGGGAATTCTGAATGCTGCGTAGTAAATATCAAGCGTTGTTCCCGCACCAAGTATGTGCGCGAGCAAGCGGTCACGAACAAGTGCAAAGATAAGTGATGCTATCGAAGATAAGGCAAGCAGATAAGCGGCCTCGTGAAGGCCGCTTATCTCTTTTCCTACAAATGACAGTATCTTTTTTACCAAGGTAGCTTTAGCCTACTCTAGATATCCTCTCGTGTCGTCGACTCCTGGATTGGGAGATTTGGATTCTTTACTGGGTTTGTTGGAGTTGTGAATGGTCCCTTTCCAGCTTCGAGATTCTTAATGATTGCCATAACTTCTGCGTTTCCAGGGTTTGTCTCAAGAATTCCCTTAAACTGCGCGATTGCCTTTGCTTCCTCGCCTACCTGGTAGTAGCTGAGTCCCAAGAAGTACTTTGCATTAGCATACTGACCATTGAGAGTTACAGCTCTTTCAAATGCCAAAGCTGAGTTAACATAGTTTCGCTGGTTGTAATAGAGAAGACCGAGCTGGAAGAAGATACCAGGATCATTTGGAGACAATGTTGCGACAGCTTTTACTGACTCAATCGCATTCATCACATCATTCTCAGCAATCTGGATTTGAGCAAGAAGGAAGATTGCATCAGCATAGTCATTCTTCTTTTCAAGCGATTTTGTGATATATGCCTTTGCTGCCTTTGCATCTATATTTGCAACCTCAAGACGAGCAAGCAAGAGATAGATCTCTGGGCTTTCAGGATTCACCGCAAGAGCAGCTTCGTATGCCTTCTTTGCGCTTTCATATGATCCTTCGATCTTTAGAGGAACAACAGCTTCGAATACACGACCAAGTGAAAGGTAATTTCGGTAATTTGTGCTATCAAGCGCCACCGCTGCCTGTGAAGCCTTGATTGCTGCGCCGATAAGATCCTGGAATTTAGTCTGAGCTTCTGACTGAGAAATTGTTTTGTCCTGAAGAAGTGTATTTACTCGAGAAAGGTAAATTTCTGAGAGTGACTGGTAGTGACTATCAACTGGAGAAAGTGAAACTGCTCGCAATATATCCCTCTCGCCTTTTTCTAGATCACCTGACTGATTAATCGTGATGAGGCCCTTCTGGAAGTACGTTGTTGCAAGCGTCTTTATAGTGACAAAATACGCAAACGAAACAGCGCCAATGATAGCAATGATGATGAGGAGTACTGAGATAAAGCTTGCTGCAGGCCTATGAGCAATTGAATAAGACTTTGTGACAAGTACATTTTCTTCTCGAGCTGCGGCAACAAAGAGTCCTGATAGCGCGAGTGTAAGAACCCAGATAGCTGCAGATGGAACGTAGATGATCGCAAATATCCAGAGATACACGCTTCCGAAAAGTGATGAGAGCACAAGATATCGTGAGAATGGAGTTGCGGTAGGTTTAAGAAGCGCCTTTACTGCAAGCATTCCAAAAAGCACGATAAAGAGAACTACTGCGAGAAATCCAAGAAGACCTGTTGTCGTTATGAAGCTTGGAATAAATCCAATACCGTAGTTGAAATCAGTGTTCCAGAAAAGCGTATTGTTGATTCCATCTGGCTTATGCATGAGCCAATCAGATGAGAATCGGTTTGGACCTACACCGAAGATTGGATTCTCAGAAAGAGAGTCCTTTGCAATATCAAGAGTTGCACTCCATGAAGGTCGAACTTCAAGCTGAGATGTGCCTAGTCCGTCTGCGATAACTGATGAAATCTTTGAACCAGCAAAGATAAAGACGATTGAGAGAATGAGGACTGTGAGTGCGTGATGAGGAATTCGAGCTCCGATTGATCCTGGCTCTTTGTCAAAAGAGAATTTGTAGACAAAGAATACGAGTGAAAGTATCGCAAGAGCAATCCATACTGGAGCGAAGTTAATCACTGCAATCATCACAAGTGAGAGTGCGAAACATGCGTATACAAGTCCCTTTATGAACTTGCTGAGTGTTGCCTTCTCGAGCGTCACAAACGATACGATAGCACCAAGACCAAAGAAGATACCGAGGTCATTCCACTTTCCAATGATATTCGATGTCGCTGTCGTAAATATTCCAAAAGAAAGAGTATCAGCTCCGAACATGAATCGGATTATGTGAAAGAGCGCGATCACAAAAAACGATACGAGTAGAGTGCTGTATGAATAAAAGATTTGTTCTTTTGTTCGTACGATAAGCGGAATGAGAGCAAAGAGCACGAGTGTTGGCAAGAAAAATGCGAGTGTCCCCATCTCAAAGCCCATGCCTGAGAACGATACAGAATGATTACCCGACATAAGCGCTGCAAACGTGTACGCAAGAGCAAGAACTCCTGAAGACGCGTAGAAGAGTGACTTAGGAACTTCAAATACACCGTCCTTAAGTCGTGCTACTGCCCAAACAAGAAACGCTGCGACCACACCGTAAAGAATGAAGGTTGCCCGACCTGTCTGGAAAGGAACTGAGACCGAAGGGATAAAGAAAATCGGAGTAAAGAAGAGAACAATCTGAAGAATTATAAAGGCAATTCTGTCGAGACCAAAAGACCTCTCTGATGCTGCGTGTGCGCTCAAAAATGACATCGTATCGTTATTAAGGAAATAATACTTTGTATTATATAAAATACGCAGCTCAATCACAACAAAGAACCAGCTGGCTTTTTCTCAGAAAGAGTGTATAAAGTATGGGCCTGTATCAGACGGCCGCTCTCGCCAAAAGCGAGGGAGGAAAGTCCGAACACATCCGGGCGAAAGTCCGGAGCACAGTAGCGGGTAACCCCCGTCCAGGGCAACCTGAGAGGTGCGAACAGAAACGGCTCTCAACGAAAGAAGAGAGATGTCCCTTGGGACAGTCCTCATGGCAACATGAGGGTGCAACGGCAAAATCCTTACTTATGTGCAAGGCCGTGCCGACCGCAAGGTCGGAGTGCCGCTCGAGGTCTTTGGTAACAAGGATCCCAGATAAATGGCCGTCCACGACAAAATTCGGCTTATCGATACAGACAAAATGAAAAAGTCCGCCCTAAAGGCGGACTTTTTCTATACTCTATTTCTTATGACTGCCGCTGTCGACTTCGTAGTTTGTATTCTGAGCTTCAAAGAAGTTCACAAGCTCAAACACGTCCGTAGCTGTCGACATCCATTTTGCAGGGTTGGTTGCATTGTAATACTTTGGCAAACCAAGCTCCTCCAATCGCCTGTCAGTAACATACATTACATACTGATTCACATAGTCAGCATTGAGTCCAAGGATACCATTTGGGAATAGATCTTTGTTGTAATTTACCTCAAGATTAACTCCTTCAATAATGATATCTCTGATCTCTGTTGCGAAATCTTCAGTAAGAAGAACGGCATTCTCTTCAAGAATGTTATGAATGAGGTTCATACCGAATTTCAAGTGTAGTGATTCGTCTCGAATAACCCAGTTGATCATCGATCCGAAGTTTCGAAGCTGGTTTCTCTGGCGGAACGAGAGTGCCACCATAAATCCTGAGTAAAACCAGATTCCTTCCATCACAATGTTTGTTGCAACAAGGTTTCGAATGAAATCTTTCTTTCCATCAGCAGTCTCGATGTCGAGTTTGCTATCCATCATTCTTTTCATGTACTTGTTGATGTACGCCTCTTTTGCCTGCATTGATGGCACACCAAGGTGGAGACTGAATATTTTTTCTCGATCAAAAGGGAACGTCTCAAGCACGTATTCGAAGGCTACGCAGTGATTCGCCTCTTCCCACATTTGCTTTGCGAGATACAGATGACATTCAGGAGACTTCAAGTATGGGTAAATTCCCAAAGCGATAGATCGGTTCACGATAAGTTCCGCTGGATTGAAAAACGCCATGAGGAATTTCACCGCATGCCTCTCGTCTTCGGTCATTTTTGCCCAATCCTCAAGGTCTTCCTTAAGGGCGATTTCGTGTGGGAACCACGTATTTCGAACGGCCTGATTGTAGAGATCATACGCCCACTTGTAATTAAGTGGGTGCAGATTTACATCTTCCGGAGAAGCTTTTCCGATAAGCATGATTTTTCTATAAAACTAACTAATAAGTAAACTGTCGGTAAAAATCCCCCTGCGCGTGAAAGATATGACGCATGAGCAAAAAGTCTGGTGACTTACGCGAGGTATTGTATAAGTTCCCCGCTTTAAAATGTAAAAGAATGAGACCTACTGACAAGAATCGCACTGGGCAAGTTCAGCTGGATCAGTTGGGCACGTTTTATTGCCAGCGATTATAACACGAGGTTTTTTAACTTCCACTGCCTCCGTATCCGATGATGTTACCTGTGAAGCAAGCGATGCAAGTGACTGGTATCCAGCTGTAGCTTTTGCCTCTTCTACTTTTGGTGCCACTGGAGCAGAAACTGTATTTACTTTGTTTATATTCCAAGACACGACTGGTGCACGTACTGGATCTGGTGCTTTGAATTGTTCCTGTACTGGCTGCTTTTCAAGAACAGACTCTACAACTGGTGCGACCATCGGCGCAGGCTCTACGATATCGAGTGATTTTTGAAGAGGAACATTGAACGCTCCTTTCTTTTCGTTGAGTCCTGAAGCAACAGAAGCAAATCCTACCTTACCCATCTTTTCTGCTTTGTTAACACGTACAGTTGATTGTTCAGCTGTATGTCGAGGTTCCATATGAAGATAATATGTAGTCTTTACACCCTTTTCCCAAGCTGCGGTATAAATTTTCATCGTCTCATCAATATCTCGCGTTCGCAGATACATGTTTCGGGAAATCGCCTGGTCAATCCATTTCTGTGCACGTGCAGCCACTTCTATAAATGCGTACGGAGATGTAGTGAATGAAGTCTTGTAGATATCTTTAACGTGCTGTGGAATACCTTCGATTGTTTCAAGATTTCCTTGGCTTGCAATAATTTGTTCACGAACCTTTTCCCAAATACCCATGTTCTTGAGATCTTTAACAAGGTTATGGTTTATATCCATGTACTTACCAGAAATCTTGTTTCGAGAGAACACCTGAGCGAAACGAGGATCCATACCCGGAGTTGTTCCAGCAACGAGACCAATGTTTGCATTAGGAGCGATCGCCATGAGCGTTGCGTTTCGCATTCCCCTCTTAACTTTTGAGCGAAGAAGATCCCAATTGAGTCCCTTGTGGCGAGATTCTTTTGAAACTGTAACAGGTCGACCTCGATCTGCTTCGAGTACCTTGATCGTGTCGACTGGCACTTCTCCTTTTGACCACCTTGAGCCTTCGAAATTTTTATATGAGCCGCGGACCTGAGCGAGGTTTGCTGATTCATCAATTGCCATATATGAAACGAATTCAAATATACGATCAGCAAAATCCCATGCGTGTTCAGAATCGTATGACATTCCAAGCTGCTCAATCGCATCGGCAAAACCCATGACACCAAGACCAATTGCTCGATTTTCTTTGTCTGACTTAACTGCTTCTGGAATTGGAAGTTTGTTGATATCAATCAAGTTATCAAGCTGACGAACCGCGAGTCGAACAGACTCTTCTAACTTTGCCCAGTTAATTTCTTTGTTATTTATATGACCAGCGAGATTGACGGAGATAAGGTTACAGACCGCAACGTTATCTTTGTCCTGTGGAAGACAAATTTCCGTACAAAGGTTCGACATATGAATCGTTCCTGTATTGTTGTTGAGAGCACGGAGGTTTATAGGATCCTTCCATGTAATCCATGGATGTGATGTGGACTGAAGTGAAGTGAGAATAAGTCTCCACTGCTCTGATGCTGGAACCTTCTTGTAGGTTCGAAGTTCGCCTCGCTCTGCCTTTGCGACATATTCCTTATACTTTTCTGAGAAAGCTGAACCATAGAGTTCATTGAGCTCTGGAGTTTCAGATGGGTCAAACATGTACCAATCCTGGCCTGAAATAACACGCTTCATGAATTCATCAGAAAGATATGCTGATGTGTTCGCTGTTCTCATACGGAGATAGTCATCGCCTGCATTGTGCTTCCAATCAATAAATTCTGGGAAATCGAGGTGCCAGTTCTCCATATAGAAACACAACGCACCTTTTTTCTTACCTCCTCGCTGAATTGCTCGAATTGCAGTATCGATAATTTTCGCAAATGTTGTAGGACCTGTTGAAACACCACCGAAGTTTGATTTGAGTGGAGATCCTGAAGAGCGAAGCTTTGTGATCGATGCACCGATGCCACCAGAACCTTTTGAAAGAAGCATCACATCTGATACTGACTTTGCAATGTGCTCCATGTTGTCATGAATCTCAAGAAGGAAGCAGTTAGAAAGTGACGGTCGATTTGTTCCTGCGCCAACATTTGTCGAACCACCTGCGATGAACTCATGCTTCGACATCTTGTTATAGAACCTAATCGCCCACTCTGTAGGGTTTGCTTCGTTGTATGAAAGCCCCATCGCGATTCGCATAAAAAGGTACTGCGGAGTTTCCACCATTTCCTGCTTTACGTTTCGAATTGAATATCGATTCATCAAGCCATCAAGACCTGAGTAGAGAAAAAGCTCGTCACGGGTAACATCTAATGCGTTGGCGAGCTTTGGTAAGTCATATTTAAGCATATCAGGATGGAGTCGGTTTTCTGCGACACCTTTCTGGATATACTCGATAAACCCGGCCTCGTGTTTACTCCTCAAATCCTCAGGACTTGCAGTATCATAGTCGCCAATCACCTTCTTATAGATAGTCTTAAGGAGAAGTCGCGTTGCAACTTTATCAAAATCAGTATCGTCTTTGATATTTTGAATTGCTGCGTTAATAGTCGCCTTGTCGAGTTCCTCTGTAGTCATGCCATCATACATAGTCACCCGCGTATCGGTGGCTATTTGGGTCACAAGCGAAATTGGATCTGCGAGACCCACACACGCTCTCTCTATCGAACGATTGATTTTGTTCGCATTAAACAATTCCTTCGTACCGTCTCGCTTGGTTATGAAGATATTCATGAAACTACAGATACTTATAAAATTTATAATACTCGCTCAAGGGATTCTTTCTATCGAAAAATTACGCTCAATCATTTTACATGAGCTATGATTCAAAAAGAATACGTTTTTCTACTTAAAATCCGTTACGACATGGGAGATGTTTGTTGGCAAACCAAGATTTGTGCGACATCCATAGGGGCGCTTAAAACCTTTAGATTTTAGGAATGTCCTTTACGACCTTTTAAGAAAAAATCCTACGGAAGAATGTAATTTAAGACATCTGTGGATATTTTTGTACAAAAAAATCGCCTATGCGCGATCTTTTCCCACCAAAAATATATAAAAAAAATATTTTCCCACCAACATTACTTCAAAATAATCTCATCTCCAATTTTTACACCCAATTGATCCACTGTCCCAGAATTAAATTCAAGAACATACAAAGATTTTTCTCCCGCTGAAAAAGATTTTGGAAATGTCTCAGGAGAGACAGCTTTTTCAATGCCGACAACAGATTTATTTTTATCAAGCCAAACCATATCAATAGAAAATTTCATGTCTTTCATCCAAAAATCCCACATCCCCTCGTTCTCAAAAATAAAAAGCATTGCTTCATCGTCATGAAGCTTGGAAAAACCACTAAGACCTCGAGAACGAAGCTCTCCCGTGTCAGAAACAAAGGCAGAAAATGTGCTGCTGGCAATAACAACCGAAACCTCCTTATATGAGAGATCTCGCGGAGATGTTACGACGGTTTGTTTTTCGGAGCTTTCGTCTTGGTTCCAAGCTGAGTACAGCACACCACCACATATGAGAACGAATATGATTCCTCCTAAAAAATATTTCTTCGGCATTTATGAAATAAGCGAAAGAAGCATTGTCTTTAATACTTCTGGGTTTGCAGAACCTTTTGATTTCTTCATTCCCTGACCAACAAGGAACATAAGTGATGCCTGTTTTCCATTTTTGTATTCAGTGACCGCCTGTGGGTTTTCTGCAATGACCTCCTCTGCGATCTTTTTTATAGCACCCTCATCTGATTTCTGAATGAGACCATTTTTGTCAGCAATTTTTTCTGCGTCACCTCCCTGTTCAAACATAATCGCAAGAGTATCTTTTGCTCCACGAGAAGAAATAGTTTTCTTTTCAATAAGAGTAATGAGTTTTGCAAATTCCTTTGCATTAAATGGCAGAAGAGTAATCTCTGCCTCCTTTCCTTCTCCATGCTTCTTTTTTATAAGACCCAATATATCTGATGAAATATAATTTGAAGCAAGAAGCACTGATTCTTTTTTATCGCCGAGCGCTTTTGCTGATTCTTCAAAAAATGTTCCTACTTCAGGAATGGTCACGTAAATATAGACATCGGTCGGTTTAAGACCAAGTTTTGTATAGCGCTCTCGTTTCTCCCACGGCAACTCAGGAAGCGACTTTTTGAGATTCTCTAGAGAGAACTCTGGTATTTCTGAAATTTTGAGCTTTGGCAGATCAGGATCTGGAAAATATCTATAATCATGGCTGTCTTCCTTCTTTCTTTGAGAGAAAGTCTTACCCTTGTTATCGTCCCAACCACGAGTTTCCTGCTCGATTTTGCCGCCTGATTCTAGGACTTCGATATGGCGCTTTATTTCATACTCAGTCGCCTTTTCAGCGGCCTTGAATGAACCAATGTTTTTAACTTCTACCTTGGTACCAAGTTTGTCTGTAGGTGAAACCGATACGTTCACTTCGAGTCTCATCTCACCCTTTTCCATATTTGCATCAGACACACCGAGAGTTCGTAAGAGAAGCTGAAGTTCTCGTCCAAAATTTCCTACCTCCTCAGCAGAATGTATTACGGGCTCCGTAACCAGTTCCATAAGCGGCACACCAGCTCGGTTGAAATCAACAAGAGAATAATCTCCTTCATCATGACCCGATGATGCTGTGTCTTCTTCTAGGTGAACACGTGTAATTTTTACACCAGCAACTTCTCCGCCTGAAACGAGCGGATATTTATACTGAGAAAGCTGATAGCCTTTTGGAATATCTGGATAAAAATAATTCTTTCGATCAAATTCAGTAAAGTCTGCGAGCTTTGCATTAATAGCGGCGCCGACACGGAGCACGGACTCTACTGCCTTTTTATTTATGACAGGCAACGTTCCCGGATGGCCCATACACACAGGACAGACGTGCTCGTTTGGCTTTGCGTTAAACGGATCGTTTTTAGAATCGCAGAACATCTTTGTCTGCGTCTTAAGCTCAGCGTGTATTTCGAGGCCGATCGTTGCCTTATACGTTTTCATTACTTTAATTATATCTCGCGGAGAGTCTTCACCAAATCATCTTTAAGAGTCTTTACTCGTTCATCATCAAGTACAGATACAGCAAACACTTCTTTATTAAGTTTTTTCGCTTCCTTTATTTTTGCTTTAAGCGTTTTCTCGTCAACAAGATCTGTCTTTGTAAGAAGAATGATTTCTTTTTTCGTTCCAAGTTCTTCTGAGTAATTCTCAAGCTCTTTTCGAATAGTTTTGTATGCAGTTGCAAGGTCTTCGTTCTCGAGAGAAATACAATGAAGGATCATCTTTGTACGAGCAATATGTCGGAGGAATTTATCTCCAAGACCCTTTCCGTCTGATGCACCTTCAATAAGTCCTGGAATGTCGGCCAAAATAAATTTATGCATTTCACCAAGGCTCGGCTCAAGTGTTGTGAATTGATACGCCGCGACTTTTGACTTTGCATTTGTAAGCGCGTTCAAAAGCGATGACTTGCCTGCATTTGGAAATCCTACAAATCCTGCGTCTACAACGAGTTTGAGGACAACATGAAAATCTCCTTCTTCGCCGTTGCGGCCTTCAGTCGTTTGCTCTGGTCTCTGGTTGGTTGAAGCTTTGAAGTGTTCATTACCAAGTCCATAGCGTCCACCTTTAAGAATCTGAACTCGTTCCCCTTCTTTCAATAACTCAAAAGACTGTTGAGTGTCTTTGTTATACACAACAGATCCGATAGGCAGCTTAATAATGAGATCATCGCCGTTTTTCCCATCCATCGATTTTTTGTTTCCGTTTCCACCGTTCTCAGCTTCAATGACCTTGGTATTTCGGTAATTAACCAAAATACTGATATCTCGAACAGCCTCAACATATACGTCGGCTCCTTTTCCGCCATTTCCACCGGCAGGACCCATGAACTCCTTACCCTTCTCATGAAGCCAGCGCACAACGCCATCACCGCCCTTGCCTGCTTTTACGTGAAATTCAACTTCGTCAATAAATGCCATAGAGCTATAAACTACATCATAATCAAGAATAAATAAAGGAAAGGCCGTTGCGAAATGTTCGCAACGGCCCGATTCAAACGACAGGTCTTGAAGACCTGGACCCACAACCAGAAACCAGTGACTAGTCTACGCCTCTAACCAAAGAACAAAAACCGATGGACCACCGGAGTGAGAGGATTACTCCGGTGGTCCCCGCCACGGTTGGCGTGCCAGACTAAGACCACCTTAGCATTTGCATTATACAAAGAAAGATAAAAACCGCAAGAGCTACTTGAGTTTCGATACCACCCAGTTCATTGCTGAAATAACGAGCGCGCCAAAAAATGCAGCTTTGTAAGAATCAACATCAAAACCCGGCGTTCGCAAAGCGACAAACCAAAGCATTGCTGCATTCACCACAAGTCCAAATAAACCAAGCGTAACGATGTTTACTGGAAGCGTTATCAAACTTACGATCGGTTTTATCAAAAGATTTGCAAGCGCAAGCACCACCGTCGCCAAAAGCGCGTATTTAAATCCCTCAACAGTAATCCCTGGAATAAAATGCGGAAGTGCCATTATCGTAAAGCCGATAATGATCACTTTGAGTGTAATTCTGGCCAACACTTTCATAAGGAAAAGTATACCATGTAAAGTATTACGTATTCCCCAAAATCCTATATAATGGGGCCCTGTTACAAATAGCCAATCAAAGAGATGATAAAAGATGTTAAGGCAAGAGAAATACTCGATTCGCGAGGAAACCCAACGGTTGAAGTAGATGTTCTATTGAAAGATGGGTCTTTTGGTCGGTCTGCGGTTCCTTCAGGAGCTTCAACAGGAAGCCATGAAGCTGTTGAGCTTCGTGACGGTGACAAAGAGCGCTATCAGGGCAAAGGTGTTGCGAATGCTGTTTCGAATGTAAACACAATCATTGCAAAGGCAATTATTGGTAAGAAGTTCGACCAAACATCACTCGATAAGGCTCTTATTGAACTTGATGGTACGCCAAACAAGGGAAAACTCGGTGCTAACGCAATCCTCGGAGTATCGATGGCGTTTTCACACGCAATGGCAAAATCTTTGGATATTCCCCTCTACCAGTATTTTAAAGATATAAGCGGGACCAAAGAAAAGATGCGACTTCCTGTTCCCCTTATGAATGTGCTCAACGGTGGAAAGCATGCTGAGAACTCTACTGACCTCCAGGAATTTATGATCGTGCCGTTGGGAGCTCCTTCATTTAAAGAAGCGCTAAGGTACGGTGCTGAAACATTCCACGCTCTCAAAAAAATTCTCTCAGGAAAGAAACTCAACACATCTGTTGGCGACGAAGGTGGCTATGCCCCATCTTTGCCTAACAACGAAGCTGCTATCGAAACTATCATAGAAGCAATTAAAAAAGCTGGCTACACTCCTGGAATCGACATTGGTATCGCAATCGATGCTGCGGCAACTGAATTTTATGAGAATGGTATGTACAACCTTAAGACCGAGAACAAGAAACTTTCTTCAAAAGAAATGGTTGAGTACTACGCAAACTGGGTCAAGAAATACCCTATCGTCTCTATCGAGGATGGTCTTGCTGAAGATGATTGGGCCGGCTATGAGCTTATGACCAAGAAGCTTGGTGGAAAGACACAAATCGTCGGTGATGATTTGTTTGTTACAAACGTAGAACGACTTTCTCAAGGCATCAAGAAAAACGTTGGAAACTCAATTCTTATCAAGCTTAATCAGATTGGAACTGTTACTGAAACAATCGAAGCGATCAAGCTTGCAAAGAAGTCAAAGTACACATCGATCATCTCTCATCGATCAGGCGAGACTGAAGACACAACAATCGCTGATTTTGTGGTCGGACTTTCAACAGGCCAGATAAAGACAGGATCTGCATCGAGAACGGATCGAATCGCAAAGTACAATCAGCTCCTTCGTATTGAAGAAGCTCTTGGTGACAAAGCGACCTATCCAGGCAAGGACGCGTTTAAGATATAAGAAATGAAAAAGCCGCCGTGCTCTGCACGGCGGCTTTGATTTTGGAAAGTCAGTCATCACGACTGCAGAGATAATAATCTCTCAGCGCCGGCGTGAGCAAATCCAAATCGTATGCCAACTGTAACGGAATGTGGAGCTCGAACTCACCATTCCTTTCATGCTCCTTAACACCGATGCGCCGGATGATTTCCGGGAGTGCCTCGAAGTCAATCTGAGTACAACACATGTAGCAGGACTGCTCGTCGCTACAACGGCATTCACCATGAAGACCGTGCGTATGGACTTCTTCAGGAACATCATCAGTCTGGATGAAAACACGCTCCTTGTGCTGATTGATTCGGACTTCGTTCTCAATCTCGTCCGGATCAGTTTCTTGCAACAGAAGCTCCTGGTCCATACCACGAGCCAAGTGCCGATTCCGACCAAAGGGATCCCGTGACGCTGCCTCAAGCCGAGTGAGTATATCTTCTTCTTTCTGAGCAACCCTTACGAGCGCTCGCCTATCCTGTCTCGATAGAACTGAATTTTCAGACATAACTGTTTTCGATTTTTCCAACGTTTACTGATTCGATTTTTGGGGAACTGACTCAGTTGTAAACATTACAACTCTACACATGTAACGTCAAGCACAACTTCTGCCTAAATTTTGTACAATGAAGGCCTTATGAAAACGTTCAAACAGACGGTGCTTATTGTTCTTGATGGCTGGGGCTACCGCGAAGATCCACAAAACAACGCTGTTTCCGCAGCAAAAAAGCCTTTCTTTGACCATATTTGGAAAGAGTATCCCCATACCCTTCTCGAAGCATCAGGCCTTGATGTAGGACTTCCTGAAGGACAAATGGGCAACAGCGAAATCGGCCACACGACTATCGGAGCAGGTACAGTTATTGATACAGACCTTGTTCGTATAAAAAAATCGATAGACCTCGGAGAATTCGAAAAAATTCCTGCCTTTGTTGAACTTTTTGATCACGTAAAAAGAAACAACTCGACTCTTCACGTAAAAGGACTTCTCGGAACAGGTGGCGTACATGCTCACCAAGATCATTTGGTTGCATTTGTGCAGGCGGCCAAGCATGCAGGCATTCGAAACATTGCGATCCATGTATATACCGATGGACGAGATACAGCACCGCAATCTTCTGCTCAGTTTTTGAAAAATCTTGAGTCGGATTTAGAAAAGATTGGAGTCGGATTTATAGCAACAGCTACTGGCCGTTTTTATGCTATGGATAGAGATAATAATTGGGATCGTGTAAAGCGTGCCGAAGAAGCACTGTTTGAATGCAAAGGAACTGTATGCAAACCAGGCGATATTCCATCAGAAGTTGTTTCAAAGCTACACGCCCAGGGAATCATCGATGAACATCTAGAACCGCTTATTTTTGTTGATAAAACTGGAAAAAGCTTCCCCATCAAAGCTCATGACGGTGTATTCTTCTTTAACTTTCGTGCAGATCGCGCTCGCATGATCTCAAGGAAAATGATTGAAAAGGCACAGAAAGAAGATATTGCGTTTGTTACACTCACTGAGTACGACAAAACTTTTGCCTGCAAAGTTGCCTTTCCTCCTCGCACAATAGAAACCACAATCGCAAAAGAAGTCTCAGGGGCTCACATGACACAGGCCCATATCGCTGAAACAGAGAAATTTCCTCACGCAACATATTTCCTTAATGGTGGAATCGAGGAAAAATATCCAGGTGAAAAACATATACTTTTGGATTCGCGAAAGGATGTAAAAACTCATGACCAAGCACCTGAAATGCGAGCCGAAGCAATCGCGGACAAAGCAATCGAAGAAATAGAAGCAGGCTCAAACTTTATCTTTATAAACTTTGCGAACCCTGACATGGTTGGTCATACCGCAAATGTCCCAGCTATCATACGTGCTGTTGAAACAGTAGACACTCAGCTTAAGCGTGTCATTACAGCACTCGAAAAAAGCGGAGGAATTGCCTTTGTTACAGCTGACCACGGAAACGCCGAAGTAAATATTGATCCATTAACCGGTGAGAAGCACACAGCGCATACTATTAATCCCGTACCTGCAATTCTTACGTCCAAAGATGTCAAAGTAACATCAGGAGGTCTTGCAGACATCGCTCCAACAATTCTTGCTCTCCTTGGCATCAAAAAGCCAAAAGGTATGACAGGAAAAATACTCGTTAGTTAGGAAAATAGATAGTGCCTTGAGGCTTCCTACCTGCAAAGAAATCAACAATATTTTGAGCCGCGATATGTGACATGTCAGAACGAGCCTCCTTTGTCGCAGAAGCGATATGAGGCGTTAAAATGACATTCGACATCTTCAAAAGCTCTTTTGATATCTTTGGTTCAAATTCAAAGACATCGAGTGCAGCGCCGGCAATTTTGCCTTTTGAGAGGGCGTGAGCAAGTGCTTTCTCATCCACAACCGGTCCTCGAGCTGTGTTTATGACAACTGCTGACGGTTTCATAGTTGCTAGCCGAGCAGTATTTATAAGATGCGTCGTTGATTCATTCAAAGCAACATGAAGGCTGATTACATCTGCGACCTTGCACAGCTCATCAATCTCGAGCCTTTTGGCACCAAGTTCTTTCTCAATCGTCACGTTTGGAGCAATATCTGCATACACAACATTCATACCAAAACCCCGGTGAAGTATCTGCGCAGCATTTGAACCAATATGACCACTTCCGATAATACCAATGGTCTTACCCCTCAAGGTGTCGCCTATAAAGATATTCGGATCCCATCCTTTGTATTTACCCTTTGCAGTAAACATATGCGCCTCTGTCACCCTGCGAAGAAGTGAGACTGCGAGTGAAGCGGTAAATTCTGCAACCGCATATCCATCAATCGGAGTATTCGTAACAGCAATCTGACCGGCTTTTGCAGCATCAAGGTCAATATTGTTGTACCCGACAGCATAGTTAGAAACAATTTTAAGCGACTTGGTTGCTTCAAGTACTTTTTTAGAAATCGGATCCGTGAGAAAGGAAATAATTCCGTCTGGCTTATGCTTTTGAAGAAGTGAGATTAATTCCTTTTCAGAATAACTCTTCTTATCAGACACAATGACATCAATCCCCTCCTTACCAAGGAGTGTTTCTGCTCCTTCTGGCAATCGATGGGTAATGAGAACTCTTTTTTGAATATCCATAATAATTTAATAAAATTTGTCTAATTATACTCTTCTTTATTTTTTATGATGGAGACAAGCCATACCGCAATGGCAATCACTCCCAAACCAATAAACACCTCCTTTTCATATGATTTTATATTGTCGACAAAGAGGGTGAAAATATCGCCAAAGAAATAACCGCCAAAACAAAATAGAAGTGACCAAATTACAGAATTCAGAATATTTATGAAAACGAATTTTTTCGTTGAAAGCTCGCTTGTACCAAGGGCAAGAAGCGTTGGGATTCTGAGACCGTAAAGGAATCGATACCCGAAGAGAATTTTATTGTGATGCTCGTGAACCAAACCACGAATGCGCTCTGAGCGAACTTTGATATGAGGTCTTTTCTCCAAAAATGCTGTACCGTGATTTCGGCCAATGTAGAAAAAGAACAGATCGCCCAAAAATGTTGCTAGAAATACCGTAGGCAACACAAACGAGAGATCCAGAAACCCGAGCTTTGAAAGCAATCCTCCTGCAATGACGACAATTTCACCTTCCAGGAATGTTCCCAGAAAAACCGCGATGAGACCGTACTGTGCAAGGATTACTTCGAGCATGTGATGAGCCTATTCTTTGACTAGCCAACCGTCCTTGAGGTAAGAATCAAGCTTCTTCCATTTTACCTCTTTTTCTTCCCCATTTTTAGTGACAACTACTTTTTCATTCCTGCCTTTTCTATCACCCGCGACTGCAACGCTATCGGATCCTAGAATACCTTTGGCATCGGATTCAATTGTGTTTAGAGGTTTAAGCTCAATTGAGTTGCCTCCCATATTGGGTAAAAGCGTAATCACCTGAGCATTGATAGAGATCTGCATTGATTTAAAGAGAGCAAGACCTTCACGCTTATATTCAACAAAAGGATCACGCTGTCCGTATGCGCGGAGATTTACTGATGAGCGTAGATAATCCATCGCTTCGAGGTGCTCAACCCAGAACATATCCAAAGTCTGCAAGAAAAGATGTCGGAGGGCCTGAGCAAAACCTTCTTCGCCAAACATTTTTTTCTTTGCTTCAATCACGCTCATGATAGCCGGATCTTTATCGTCAACAATCGACATAAGATCTTTTACCACTTCTTCGTTTGTGCCTAAAAGCATTTTGCGGCGGCGCTCGTAGATTGCCTTTCGATGAAGGTTCATCACGTCGTCATACTCAAGCACATGCTTTCGAGCATCAAAGTTGAAGCCTTCGATTCTTGTCTGTGCTGTTTCAAGCGAACGAGTAATCATGCTGTTTTCAATTGGCTCATCTTCAGGAATACCAAAGCGGCCCATCATCTTTTTAACCATGTCAGTTGCAAAGACGCGCATGAGGCTGTCTTCGAGCGAAACAAAAAATTGTGTCTCTCCCGGATCACCCTGACGACCAGATCGTCCTCGAAGCTGGTTATCAATTCGTCGCGCTTCGTGTCGTTCAGTACCGAGGACAAATAGACCTCCGACTGATTTTACTTTTTCAGAAAGTTCAGCTGACGCAGGAATACCTCCAAGCTTGATGTCGACACCTCGACCCGCCATGTTGGTTGCAATGGTAACTGCACCGTATCGTCCCGCCTGAGCAATAATTTCACCTTCTCGCTCGTGATTCTTTGCATTAAGAATTTCATGAGCAACACCTTCTCGTCGTAGATACTCTGAAAGAAGCTCGTTTTTCTCGATTGAAACAGTACCAATAAGTACAGGCTGTCCTTTCTGATTAACCTCTTTTACCTTGCGGGCAATTGCCTTAAACTTTCCTTTTTCTGTCTGAAATATTTGATCGTTACGATCTATTCGAGCAATTGATCGGTTGGTAGGAATCGCAATTGTGTTGAGGCCATACACCTTGAAAAATTCTTCTTTAGAAGTAAGTGCAGTACCCGTCATGCCAGAAAGCTTCTTATAAAGCCTGAAATAGTTTTGATACGTGATAGACGCAAAAGTACGAGTCTCCTTTTGAATGGCGACACCTTCCTTTGCTTCAATCGCTTGGTGAAGACCTTCTGACCAGCGACGGCCGGGCTGAAGTCGGCCGGTGAATTCATCAACAATAATAATTTCATTATTTTTGACTACATACTCTTTGTCTACATGGAAAAGAGCCTTGGCACGAACCGCTGTTTCCAAATGGTGAACGTATTTCACGCCTCGATCAGTATAAATATTATCGATTCCCAAAAGCTTTTCTGCTTTGGTAATACCCGCATCTGTAAGCGTAATTGCCTTTCTCTTTTCATCAATCTCAAAGTCTGTGTTTACTGAAAGATTTCCGGCAATCTTTGCAAACATTTTATAAAAATCCTCAGAGTCAGAGGTTGCTGAAGAAATAATAAGTGGCGTTCGAGCTTCGTCGATCAAAATTGAGTCAGCTTCGTCCACAATCGCAAAATTCCATTCTCTCTGGCGAAGATTTACAGGGTTATATTCGAGATTGTCTCGCAAGTAGTCGAAACCGAATTCCTGATTAGTTCCGTAAGTAATATCAGCAAGATATGCCTCCTTTCGCGTACATGGTTTCAAAAAGTCATACGCAACCTTAAACGATCCTTCTTCGTCTCGTTTAACATCTGCCTCTTTATGAGTCGGATCATATCGATATGAGGCTTCGTGGTTTACGACAGCTGTTGTGAGTCCCAAGAAATCAAAAATTTGTCCCATCCATGCAGCATCTCTTCGAGAAAGATAGTCGTTTACAGTCACAAGATGCACTCCTTTTCCAGAAAGTGCATTCAAATAAAGTGGCAATGTTGCGACGAGCGTCTTTCCTTCACCAGTTCGCATTTCAGATATACCTCGTGAATGAATGATTGCACCACCAATCATTTGAACATCAAAGTGTCTCTGTCCTAGAGTTCGCTTAGATGCTTCTCGAACTGCAGCAAAAGCTTCTGGCAAAAGATCATCAAGAGACTCACCTTTAGAATGACGATCCTTAAACTCTGCTGTTTTAGCCTTTAGATTGGCATCAGAAAGAGCGCTTATTGATGGTTCAAAAGCGTTTATTTTGGGCACCAATGCCTCAAAAGCCTTTAGATCGCGGGTATTTTGGTCTCCAAACAGTTTGGACAGAATATTGGCCATAGACGGCCATTCTAACATAAAAACCCTATCCTACCCACTCGACTTCTCGCTCAATTACTATGCCAGTTTTCTCCTTTACGAGAGCTGATATTTGGGCAGAAAGTGCCTTAACTGCCTCAGAAGACGACCCGTGTTCTGCGACGACGACCAGTGGCTGCTTGTTAAACAGACCCGCGGTCCCGACTGTATAGCCTTTGAGTTTACAAACATGATCGAGTATCCAGGCTAAAGGAATTTTTACTTTATTTCCTGAAGGAAATGATGGGAGCTCTGGAAAAAGTAGTTTAAGGCGCTCAAATTCTGCTTTTTCTATTATTGGATTTTTCCAAAATGACCCTGCGGTACCCGTTTTGGTTAGATCTGGAAATTTTCCCATGCGAATTTCAATAACTGCGTCCCGTATTTCTTTTTGACTCGGTGAAGTATTTCCCTTGGCGAGAAAAAATTGCGTGATGTCCTTGTATGAAGTCTGTGGCCGAGAATCTAGAGAAAGTTTGAAAGTAACAGCGACGATAATGAATTTTTTATACTCAGGTCGCTTGAATATGCTGTCTCTGTAGGAAAAAGCGCATTCTGCACCCGTAAATTTCCTTTCCGTGCCTGTTTCTGTATCAATTGTCCGTACACTGTCGATATAATCCATTACCTCCACACCATAGGCACCAATATTCTGAACAGGTGACGCTCCAACAGTGCCAGGAATAAGCGAAAGATTCTCGAGACCCCAGAAACCTTCTTTAACCGTGAACTCGACAAAATTATCCCACCCTTCTCCGGCGGCAGACGTTACGAGAACTGAGTCGGCTTTTTTCTCTGTAGTAATACCCCGAAGATTTACCTGAATCACGAGGCCTGTAAATCCAGCATCAGAAAATAAAACATTCGATCCTCCGCCCAATACATGTATTGGCAACTTCTTTGATCGGGCAAAAGCCAAAGCCTCATTCAATTCCTCAATTGAATTTACTTTGCAGAAATATGAAGCTGTACCTCCTATTTGGAATGTTGTATACGGTACAAGAGAAATATCTTTCTCTATCTTCATAAAAGGCTTATTGAGCTTGAATCTCCTTTATGTACTGCTCGCCTTCTGCCTTGAATGACGGATCCAGTCGGATCATCTCCTGTAGTGTTGCTACCGCCGATGCCTTATCTCCTAGTTGGAAATAAGCAGAAACAAGATTCATTCGATTTTGCTTGTTTGTTGCATCTCGCGCAATTTTTGCCTTAAGAATCGGAATAACGTTTGCCCACTTTTTCATTTCTGCATAAGCCGAGAGAAACGCATCCTCTGCAGCATCCCCCAATAGCTCTTTTGCCTCTGCTTCTCGTCCAACATAGATAAGTGCTGCACCGTACATTTGTCGTGCCTGAACATTTGAAGTTTCGAGTTCGTAGGATTTCTTGAAAATCTCCATCGCCTTTTCATACTGACCCGACATAACATACGCAGAACCTAGCTGAGAAAGAATTGTCTGTTTGTTTGGAGAAAGCTCGACAGCTTTAGTTAAGTTTTCAATCGCAAGATCGGTCTGACTATATGAGCCATAGAATCCTCCGGCAAAAACATAGTATCGAGCGTCGTTTGAATACCTCTTGAGCTGTCGATCAACCGCCTCCTTTGTTGCTTCAAAGTATTTCTGCCTCGTTTCAAGTGAAATTCCATTTCCATTCATAGGGCGAATCGACTCCACCATTCTTTCTGTAACCTCTGAACGACCCAAAGTATCGTATGACAGCGCCTTGTTAAATGATGCAAGCGCAACCTCTGCATTAACAGGATTACCGCTCACAGCACGCAACGCATCAATGAGAGTTGTGCCTGTTGCATATCCTCGCCACACAAAGAAATAAAGTGAAAATACGAGTGCAACAAGAATAATAGGAGCTGCGACACGAGTATCTGAATCATCAAGCTCATCCGCATCTGAAGCGACAGGCTGCATCAGCTTTGTAGAACTGTAATGAATGTACGCGAGCACACTGACAAACAAGATATAGCTTACGATGTTGTCGAACACAAAGAGGTTGTGAAAGACATATGCTGCACCAAGTCCTGTAATAAGTGCTTTCTCTGTAAACTCCAAGCCAATAGCCTTTTTCCACAAAAGATATATTGCAGAAACAAAGAGCGAGAGATACGCAAGAAGTCCGAGAAGTCCTCCTGCCACAAGCCAATCAAGAACTATGTTATGAGTGTGATCAAACCACTGTTCCTGAGCATACATGCGAGGATCGTAATTCTTGTTGAACACATAATTGAAATTCTCCTGTCCCCAACCCAAAATCGGACGTTCCTTCCATCCTTCAATAGCCATTGGCCACACGTATGCACGCGCCTGTGTTTTGGTATCGTTCCATGAAATAGAAGCGAATCGAGAAAGGACCGGACTCTGTTGAACAAGAGCTGTATCCTTTATGCCGATGAATACCGAGACAACGAGAATGATTGCTCCCACCGCAGACGCAGAAATAATCCGAGTTTTCTTATCCTTTTTGTTAAAGAGAGCAATGATAATTGCTGAAAGAAATAGCCCTCCGATAAGACCCAAAATCGCACCTCGAGTTGCAGTGAAAAAGAGTACAAAGGCAAACACTGGCACGCTGTAAAGATAGAGTGCAGCAGAAGTAAACTTTCGAGAAAGCCATGTGAAGACCGCGACAAGTCCAAGCACCACATATATCAAGAAGACACTTCGGCCAAGATTCGGAATCGAGCGTGTAAAGAGATCGTTGTAGTCTATGAAATACCATACATAGAGCATTACAAGCGCGACTCCTGAATACATCCAAATCGATGCGGTTCGTGTAATTTTCTCTCGGTGATATTTAAACGCCAACACAAGCGCAAAGAAAATATTGAAGACAAGGAAGATTGCGAGATACGTTGCGTTACCAAACTTACCGTCAACACGCACACCTCCTTGGTTTATTACGAGTGCGCCCGATAGCTGGAAGAATGAATAGACACACATAAGGAAACTTGAGACCAAAGAGAGGCTCAAGAACTTCTTCCACAGACCCTCTGTTGCCATAACAGATCCTGCGATGAGGAAGTAGAGGAAAAGATGAATGATGGTGACATACCCTTCCATTCGCTCAAAGTTTGACCAGAAGCTCTTCCATGGGCTTTCTCCGAAAATATTAGCGAGACCGATTACAGCGAGAAATGCCACAAATGACCACATGAGCGCTGACTTTCGTGGGCGAAATGCAGCATCCTTCATGCTCAAGAGAAGCCATGCAGCAAAGCCAATTTCAATCATGGCCCTAAAGAAGAATCCCTTACCGCTGATAAACGGGAAGAATAGATTATTTCCAACAATAAATGGCACTATCAGTACTGAAAATACTGAAGCTATAACCGTTCCGCGTAATATTTTGTTTAATGTCATAGGGAAAATATTACCATATAACACAATACTGTCTGCAACCTTTTTGACCTGTAATGTGTTATAACTACTACGATTTATGAAAGAGACTTGGAAAGCACCATTAATCCGCCTTTTAAGGCGTTCAGAGAAATACACCAAGACAGATATGGTGTATTTCATGAAAGGTAATTTCTGGCTCACCGCGAGCAGGGTTGTTTCGGTAGGAAGTGGCATGATTCTCACCATTGCCTTCGCGAACCTACTGTCGAAAGAGGTATTCGGCACATATAAGTACGTGATCGCTATCGCGGGATTTTTCACAGCATTCTCACTCTCCGGCTTGAGCCTTGCTTTAAGCAAGTCTGTAGCTCAGGGCAAACAGGATATCGTGAGGTCATTGTTTGGAACGAGCGTAAAATGGAGCATACCTGCAAGTATCGCCGCCCTTCTCGCAGCGCTTTATTATTTCTATAAAGGAAATGTTGAACTCGGGACCGGCCTCGCACTCATCGCAGCATGCACACCTTTCCTTAACGGCTTCGGACTCTACAAAGGACTTCTGAGCGGTAAGGGAGATTTTAAGTCACTTGCTGTATGGAGCATACCGAGAAACATAATACCAATCATCGCTCTCGTAACGACGCTTCTCGTAACGAAAAGCACAATTGCGATCGTCGTCGTGTATTTCATCTCTAACTTCATCGCAGGCTGGGCAACATACGCATGGTCATTACATAAGTACAAGATCGGAAACTCGCAAGATGGAGTTAAAGAAACAGTTGAGTACAGTAAGCATCTCAGCTTTCTTGCTCTCTTCATCCAAGCCTCGAGCCAAATCGATCTCCTTCTTCTTTGGCACTTCACGGGTCCAGCAGAGCTCGCCATATACACCTTCGCTCTTGCTCCTGTCCGTGAGATGAGGAACTTCTCAGAGAATTTTTTTCCTATAATATTCCCGAAATACGCGACCAAGACCGTAGAAGAAATCAGAATGAGCATGGGACTACGCCTACGACAAATGGGACTGGTCTCGATCGCAATCGCCGCAGTATATATTCTTGCTGCGCCTCTTATATTTAAAATTTTCTTTCCTCAATATCTCGCCTCAGTATTCCTGAGCCAGCTTCTAGCGCTCGCTATTGTCCTTCAACCGAAAGGACTCATAGAAACCATGTTCCTTGCTCAAGGTGAGATAAAAAAGAGATACACTGTAGTAATTTTGACGAACGTTACAAAGATCGCCTTACTCTGCGTCCTGATACCTACTCACGGGATACTCGGCGCAGTCATAGGAAGCATCGCGACTGAAATCGTTTCCACTATAATTATGTATATCGCCTATAAAAAGAAATAGTCATGGAAACAATCAAACTGAGAATAAATAAAATTCTCGCGATATTCGATGTATCCCTGTCCCGTATCGACCGAAGCGAATACACATTTAGAGACGATCTCCATATAAAAGCAATCGTAGCGGCCAAGGAACCCAGAGGAAAGCGCATCCTTGATATCGGATCAGCGCGCGATTCATGGACAAAGGAAAAGTTCGGCAAAGATAACGAAGTCATATCATTCGATCTTGAAGGTGATGTTGATGTCAAAGGATCTATTCTCTCTGCCCCATTTGAAGACAAATCATTTGATCTCGTCTTTTTCTTTGAGACCCTAGAACATGTCGACAATCCTTTTCTCGCCATACAAGAGATACGAAGAATACTTAAACCGAAAGGAATGCTCGTAGCCAGCGCGCCATTCATATACGAGCTCCATGGCGAAGATTATGGCGATTATTGGCGTATTACCAGACAGGGTTGGCAGAAGCTGCTTAAAGAATTTAAGGACATCGAAGTATCTTCTATGGGAAGACACGAATTGAAGCCTCATCATTATTTCATTAAAGCTATAAAATAAAGGTATGTGTGGGATTATAGCCATAGCAGGAAAAGGTATAGAAAAGGTGCACGACGATAAGGTGGAAGCCATGCTCTCCTGCCTTGCTTTGCGTGGACCAGATGACCAGGCATTTGCGCGATTTCCCAGTGCCCTAGTTGGTCAAACGCGCCTCGCCATTGTTGACTTGGCGGGCGGTCATCAACCAATGAAGGATAATGCAAATCCTTACACCATTGTGTTTAACGGTGAAATCTATGGTTACAAGGATTTGCGATCCGATCTCGAAAAAAAGGGTCACAAATTCACCACGCACTCTGACACCGAGGTAATTTTGAAATCGTATGCAGAGTACGGTAAGGATTGCGTGAAATATATTGACGGCATGTTCATGTTTGCCATTTATGATGAAAAGAAGGATGAACTTTTCATTGCACGGGACAGATTTGGTAAGAAGCCTTTCTACTACACAAACCACGAAGGACTCTTTATTGGTGCGTCAGAAATGAAATCCTTGTTCGCTCTGAAACTTTTTAAAGGCAAGATAGATCCTGAGGCTCTCGAGGAATATTTAAGACTCATGTATATTCCCCCTTACATGACGATATATTCAAATATATATACGTTGCCGCCGGCACATGCGGGAATTGTGAAAAACGGTGTACTGGAATCATGGAGATATTGGCACCTAGAAAAGAAGGGAATTTCAATATCATATGAAGACGCAAAGAAGAAAGTAAAAGAGCTCTTTGATGATGCGGTTAAAAAAAGAATGATTGCCGATGTTGAAATTGGAGCCCTCCTTTCTGGTGGAGTTGATTCAACGATCGTCACACAGTACGCCCAGAAGTATTCCAAAACCCCCATCAAAACTTTTTCCGTCGGCTATGAAGGAGCAAAAAACGAGCTTCCTTATGCCGCAGAAGCATCAAAAAAGATAGGAACAGATCACCACACCATCGATGTTCACACCGAACTCTCTACAGAGCTTGAAAACATAATCACCTATATGGATGAACCTCATGGAGATTCCTCAAATTTCCCTCAGCACCTCATTTCCGGAGTTGCATCATCAAAAGTTAAAGTTGCATTAACCGGAGACGGAGCAGATGAAATATTTCTAGGATATGGTTGGTACCAGAAATACTGGCATACACCTCGGTGGAAACCATCGAGAATCTTTGGTAATCCTTTTTCTGCCGCTCAAAAAGCAATCACCATATTTGATACTAGTGAGAGAAAGAGGCTTTTGGTCAATCCAGTTGAAAACAGAAAAAACGTATATGAAAAAGAAATTCTAGATCCGATCAAGGATCCCATCTCTAAAATAAATGCTTTTGACCTCAATATTTATTTGCCGGGCCAGCTCCTTTCAAAAATAGACAGGACCAGCATGATGCATTCGCTTGAGATACGTTCGCCGTTTCTCGATACTGCGCTTGTGGAGTTTGTATACAATCTGCCCCTTGAATATAAAATGACAGAGTCTAAAAACAAGATTATCCTCAAAGATATCCTGTCAGAAACTTTTCCGGATGAATTCGTTAATAGACGTAAACAAGGTTTCGGTGCACCAGTCGAACGATGGCTTAAAGAAGCAAAAATGCAGAAAAGCATCGATGTAATCCTAGACGAGCGAAATAGGATGTTTAATTACATCGACAGAACAAAGGTATTTGAAATCTACAATGATTTCTACGGTAAAAGTATCGGCGCACAGAAGCTATGGCTCCTAGTCTGCCTTGCCTTGTGGTTTAGAACGCACTCCGACGTAATCGCTTAGCGTTTCTTGCCTACTATTTTCTTCCCTTTCCTCTTTACTGCTGAAATGAGAGCTTTGAATGCTGCGTAGCCACCTAGTTCTGGACGTGTCCACTCTGAGTACCATTCAGGCATATGTGAGTGTTTTGCTGACAAATCTCGGTGATGATTATTTGAATGATGCATTCCTTCAAGCAAATCTACATTGCGACCATTTTTCTTGTGCCATGTGAGAAATGCATGAGAATCCTTTGGAAGACAGTGACCGTCATATGCTTTTCCATAGCGGAAATATGCTTTTCGTTCAAAGAAGAAATCCATAAGCTTTTCAGTCCTCTGAAGACTCTCTTTATCCTTAGGTAGAGCAATAGCATTTCCAAACTCATTAACAAAAGCGATTCGGAGTGCGTTCCAAATATTTGAAAGGTATTTAAGATAAGACGCTTCTTCTGGAGTACCATGAAATACTTTGACTGCCCGTCGATCCCAGATATCAAAGAAGCTCGGCCACTTTTTTTCACTTTTCTTACCCAAAAGGAAATAGTGAGGATTCATGCACTCTTCCACGGCTTTCTTTTCGTGCAAAAATTCTGGAACATAGAAATCAAACTTAAGTCCACCAAGATGTCCCGGCAAAATCGTTGATCGCAAAATCACACCTCCCTTTGCACCCTTAAGTGAATCAAGGGCTTTTTTAATAAGTGAAATATCCTGCTCTCCATCAGGCAAAACTCTGTCTCCAACAGAAACGATGTACCAAGTGTCAGCACCATCCTCATCAAGAACTTTTTTTAGTCTTTTAAGCTTCTTGTATGCCTCCTTATATTTATCTTCGTATTTCAGAGTCGGCGTACCCGGATCAAAGTAGCAGACATTATAGCCAGCATTAGAAAGCGACAGCGCATTCGCCTGTCCAACCCATCCAAAACCAACAATCACAACGGTTTCTTTCGTGTTTGGTTTCATAATTTCTATTTAAGTACCGAAATGCTATCATTTAAAAACTACATAATCAACGACCAACATGGCACAGAAGAAAAAGGCGCTTATTACCGGAGGAGCAGGTTTCGTGGGTTCCCATCTTGCCAAAAGGCTCGTAAATTCAGGATACGAAGTCGTCATCGCTGACAACTTCTTTAGAAGTGAAAAAGATGCTGATCTCAAGGAGCTTCTCGCGCACCCATCAGTCACTATGATTGAAGGAGACCTCACCAAAGCAGAATCATGGGACAAACTCGGTAAAGGATATGATCATGTGTATCACCTTGCGAGCATAAACGGCACAAAACTTTTCTATGAGATTCCTCACGAAGTTTTGCGCATTGGTATCATGTCTGCATTCCATGTACTTGATTGGTTTCGTGAAAAAAATGGAAAGAAAGACGCGAAAATTCTCTTTACTTCATCAAATGAAGCTTATGCGGGTGCGCTCGAAGCGTTTGGCAAACTTCCGATTCCAACACCAGAGAATGTACCGCTAGTAATTGCTGATACATACAACGCCCGATGGTCATATGGCGGTCAAAAACTTATCGGCGAGCTTCTATTCATCCATTACGCAAAGGCATACAACTTTCGAATGTCGATTGTGCGCCCACACAACTTCTATGGACCACGAGAAGGATACCTTCACGTTATCCCTGAAATAATTGAGCGTGCACGGCAAAAAACAGATCCATTTCCAATTTTTGGTTCAGATGACATGCGATCATTCTGCTATATCGATGATGCTGTTGAGGCAATACAAGCTGTAATGGAATCAACCAAAACAGATGGTGGTACATATCACATCGGTAGCAATGATGAGATCGTTATCAAAGATCTCATTGAAAAGATTTTCACAATAATGAATTGGCACCCAGATAAGCTTGATATCAAATCTTCACCTGCTGGTAGCGTAAAGCGTCGGTTGGCAGATGTATCGAAAATAAAAAAAGATACTGGTTGGGAGGCAAAAACATCGCTCGATGAGGGCCTTAAGAAAATAGTTGATTGGTATCTGAAAAATCCAAAGCCGACAAAATAAAAATACCGGGATTAATCCCGGTATTTTTATTTTTTACCCTTGTAAAAATTCTTTATCTCAGTGCAAACAGTCATTGTCTCTTCGTCTGTCATGGTAAACGCAGATGGCAGCCATAATGCTTGTGGCACCAGTTTTGTAGAGTTAGGAAAATTTTTGTCAGATACTTTGTATGCAGGTTGTCTGTGAAGCGGAAACCAGAATCGACGACAATCAATATTTCGCTCTCGTAGGAATGCGTCGAGTTCATCCCGCTTCTCAACGAGCACATCTGTCCATTGCGGAATTTCGCCCTTCTTTGTATCACACTCAAAGATTTCAAATCCCTTTATCCCCTCCAATTCCTTCTTGTAGATCTCATGGATCTTCTTCATTCGTTCAAGGCGCTTATCGAGCATTGCCATCTGACCGAGTGCTACAGCAGCCTGCAGATCCGTAAACTTGAAGTTAAAGCCAAGTGTTGGATGTACATCATCACCGCCAGTAAGCTTCCCTTCAACACCCTGATTTCGAAGTTGTCGCATACGGATATAGAGCTTTTCGTCATTTGTCACAACAAATCCTCCCTGACCTGATGTTATGGTTTTATTTGGTGAAAGAGAAAAACATCCCGCATTACCAAATGTTCCCAGAAACTTTCCATCCTTTTTTGAACAGAATGCTTCCGCCGCATCCTCTACTACAACAAGTCCTTTCTTCTGTGCAAAAGAAATAACGTCAGCCAGGTGTTCTGACCTGCCACTTACATGAACAGGAATAATTGCTTTAGTTTTCTTGGTGACGGCTTTTTCTAGGGCCTTCATATCAAACATCAAAGACTTGTCGACATCTGCAAACACAGGCGTTGCTCCTGCGAGTGTGACCGCATTAGCGGTAGCGATGTAGGTTATATCTGGAACAATGACTTCGTCACCATGACCAACACCGAGTCCCTTGAGAGCCATGAATATTGCTACTGTTCCTGAATTTGTTGCAAGAGCATATTTTGCTCCAAGACGCTTGGCTACCTCGGCCTCAAACTTTTCGGTCATAGGACCTTGATTCGTGTAGTTATTATCAAGAACCTGCTTTATGAGAGGATATTCTTCGGTTCCGATCTGTGGCATCCACCAAGGAATTTTTTTGTTCATACTTATTTAATTACTTTTGGAATAGGAAGAGGAATTATGAATTTTGACTTACAACCAAGTTCTTTCATTTTCTTAACTAACTCCTGTCCAATATGCCATGAAAGAACCAAAACATACTCCGGCTGATCTTTAAAAATCTTTGCTTCGTCCACAACAGGAATGTGTGTACCTGGTGTATAAAGACCAATTTTTGGCGATCCGCTTTTTTCGCCAAGATAATCCACAAGATTTGTATCAATATGAGTGAATCCAAGAAGAGTGTTTGATCGCGCAGCACTTGAAAGCCCTACAATTCTTCCACCTTTCTTTTTTATATCTAGTAGCAAAGCTACCAAATCTCTCTTTGCATTGATCACCTTGTTAGCAAAACCTAGCAATGAAGAATAATCATACAGGCCAGCTTTTTCCTCTGCAGACAAAATTTCTTTTACTCGAGCACTTGTAGTTCTCTTTCCTTTCATTGCATACACTCGAATCGAACCTCCGGCAGCGCTAATTCGCTCTGCATCAACAATGGTAAGTCCAGCTAGCTCAAAAAGTCTCATGAGAGGCTTGAGCGCGTAGAAGCGAAGATGCTCATGATATATAGTATCGAACTCAAGTTTTTCGACGATATCCATCAAATACTGAGATTCGGAAATAAACACACCATCCTTATCAAGAATTGATGCAACGTTTTTTGCGAGGCCAACGGTGTCGTTGATGTGTGCAAACACGTTTGTCGCTGTTACGAAACGAGCCTTTCCCTGTTTTTTAACAATTACCGCTGCAGATGTTTTATCAAAAAACGCCTCGAGTGTTGGAATTCCATTTTTATTAGCCACTTTTGCAGCACCGGTTGGTTCAACTCCAAACACCTTCATACCCTTATCTTTAAAGCCTTGAAGAAGTGTTCCGTCATTTGATCCTATATCAACAATCAGATCATCTTTTTTGAATGGATAATTTTTTTCGAGCGTGTCTGCAAGTGAGCGGAAATTTCTGATGAGCATGTTCGTGAGTCCCGTACGATACGGATAATGCGGAGGAAATACGATCTTAGGATCTACAACATGATCGATCTGTACCAAGCAGCAATCTGAACACATGACCAAATTAAGAGGAAACGTTGCCTCGGGCATATGCATTTTCTGTTCTGTAAGATATTCCTGAACAACAGGCTGATGTCCCAAAGAAAGAATCATCCTGAGTTCTTTGTTGCCGCAAATCTGACACTCTGTGACTGGACCAATGTACTTATTAGGCTTAGCTTTCATTTTCATGGCTTAGATTATAGGTTTTCTGCGTTCCTGCTTTAGAATAATGCGTCAAGTATAGCTTGAAATCCCGCCTTTTTTTAGATTGACAAAGATAGATGCGGGTGCTTTTATCAATACCACAAGATTGATCAATTACACTCCATCCTCATGAACTCTAAAAGAATTTGGGACGTGTTCCCCGCTTTAACAAAAGCAATAAAAAAGTCGCATGATGAACAGCAGGCGAAGAGTGGTTTTGAAATGTTTTACGGTCATGATTTCGATCACGCATTACGTGTTGCTGATTACGCAATGAAAATTGCTGAAGACCCGCGTGTCGGAGCTTTGGCTGGTGCATCAGGACTGTGCCATAACGCTGATCGAATTTTGCAAATTCAAGCGGGTGTTGGTGCCTACGGTGAAATAGATGATATTTTAGTTACTGAATGTGTAAACACATGGCTTGATGCAGAACCTGTCGGAACATTTAGTGTTCAAGAAAGAAATACTATTCTTCAATCTGTACTCAACCACAGCAAACCTAACGAAATAACTGACAGCGCTGTGCTCATTGCACTCAAGGATGCAGATCGACTTACAAATGTAGATAGCGACATTCTGGTCAGAGAAGGTCAGTTTCATGGAGATGCCCTAAAAGTAGTAGATCCGATGAAACTTCTCAGTGATCCTCATGCTACTTACAGAAATTCAGGTTCAATACTCAGACACATACAAGAATTTCTGGATTGGGAGAAAGAAGGCGGATTTGTTGGCATAAGACTACCGAAGGCTCGTGAAATCGCAAAAACACGTTTTGATTTTCTACGTCTCTATTTAAAAACTGTTATTGATCAACGAAAGGAAGCAGGTCTTATACCTTATCCTAAACTTTAATCAAAACCTTTAAAGTATTTCTTTTCAACTATTACCATTTCTTTTTCTCCGATTTTGAAATCAGCCGGAGGAAATGGTTCGAATGTCATTGCACGAATAAATCTTTCTATCGTTTTTCCATCCCACGACCAGTCTATTTTTCCATCATTTGGCAAACCTTTTGGATATGTGGTGGCCTTTGATTCATCCTGGCGATATGAGTCTATTTTTTTCCCTGCAATCCAGAGATCAGTAAAATTTTTAAAGAGTTCCCCTCCCGCGACCGTAAACTTGTCATAGACTGTTCGAGCAGTATCAAAATCAGTAATTGGAAATGCCTTTTGAGAAACAATTGGACCGGTGTCCATGGTGTCTTCCATGAACTGGAGAGTTGCTCCTGTTTCCTTTTCATTATTGAAGAGTGCGTGGACGGTCGAATATCGTCCCCGATACTTTGGTAAAAGTGCAGGATGAATGTTTATGGTTCCACCCTTTGGAATAGCCAGGATTTCTTTTGGCACTATATGTATCCCACCGATGCAGAAAATCACATCAGGGTTGATTTCTTTTACTTTTGCAAGAACCTCAGGTTCGCGAAGATTTTTACCCCGCATAATTTCCAACCCTGCAGCTTCTGCAGTCTTTGCTAATGAATCATGCCAAGTCTCTTTTGGGCTCTCATCGTCTGAATTAGGAATCACAATGTCGGGACGGATTCCCTTTTCAAGAAGAATATTAAGACAATCCACTCCAATCTGCTTACCGCCCATAAACACGCATTTTTTATTTGTCATAGAAGTATCTTTAAGTATACAGAATTGAGGTTTTTGGTCGAGAAACTCGCCAATGTATATAATTTGACGCACCATATCCTTAAAGCTAGAATCAGCATACGTTTAAATAACTCCAACTCCCAATGAACCCTATAAAACTCTCGTATGTAACGAGCACGATGAATAAACTTCCCTATCTCAAGATTTCCCTTGAGCGGCTCATGAAAGTTCGAAAGCCGGATGAAGAAATCATGGTTGCTGATGGCGGCTCAACTGATGGCACAAAAGAATACCTTGAAAAACTTTTTAAAGAAGGAAAAATAGACTATTTCACGTCAGGTAAAGACGCTGGAGAATCACACGCTCTCAACAAGCTATTCCTCAAAGCTCGCGGTGAACTCATCACCCTTATCACTGACGATGATGCTTTCAATCACGCAAACATTCAAGAGTGTAAAAAATTCATGCTTGAGCACCAGGAAATCGATATGCTCGGTACTGATGGTGGCAAGAAAAATCAGGACTTAAACGAATCTGTGCGCCGACTAACGTACGTCTCTCTTTTTAAGACATGGAAAGAAAAGCACACTCCTTTTATGACATGCGGACTTGGCCTCATGCTTCGCACTTCATCACTGCCCATCCTTGGTCTTTGGAATCCCCCATTTTCACGTGCCGATGCAGAATTTATGCTTCGTGTGACATCTGGTAAATCAAAGCTTGCATGGTATTCGAATCCTAGTTTCGTAAACATAAGCAACCCTTTGAGTGTGAGTGTTACCAAGATGAAGAAAATATTCTACGAAACACAAAGGCTCGAACAGATGTATTTGGGTCGTGTTTTTGTACAGCCAAAATGGTATGTAGAACTCCGTGAGAAAATATCAAAACTCATTAAGGGTGAAAAGAAAAACACCATCGTTGCTTCACTCGCACTTTCAGAATGGGAAAAAATTCTCGTAAAATCAGAAGAATGGCTTAAGCAAGAAAATTCAAAGCCGGGCGAATTCTTGTATTAAAGTAATGGAAATATCTTTTTCTCCACTCTCTGTTTTCCTTAGAAAAATCGAAAATAAGCTCTTCGGTCAAATATCTCTATCACCAAAGAAAGCTTCAGGTAAGCGAGCTCTTGTATCGTATGTAAAGCATCCTTTCCTTTTGTCGGCGCAGGAACTTGGGCGCGTCCCACATACCAACCCATTTGAATGTTTGGATACAGTACTTGTACTTCTAAACGCTGGTTACCATGTTGATGTTATAGATTGGACCGACACAAAGTTCATACCAACTAAAAAGTATGATCTCTGTATTGATGTTCATCAAAATCTAGAACGACTCAAAAACGTTCTACCAAAGGAGTGTGTGAAAATCTTTTACATAACAGGTGCACATTGGAAGTTTCAAAATTCATCTGAGAACAAGCGCATGGAAGAGCTAAAGAAAAGACGCGGTATAACTCTAGCTCCGCGCCGAAATATTGTACCCGCTGATAATATTGAGCATTGCGATTTTGCCCTCGCGCTTGGATCAGAGTTTGCAAAAGGAACGTACCTCTACGCAAAGAAAGATATCGAGAGAATTCCTCTGCCTTCAGTTGTATTTTATGACTCGCCCGAAACAAAGAATTTCAGCTCTATCCGAAATAATTTTGTATGGATTGGTGGTGGAGGTGCGGTTCACAAGGGTCTTGATGTAACCCTTGAATGCTTTAAGGATTTACCAAATCACACTCTCACCATCTGCGGTCCAGTACGGGCAGAAAAAGATTTTGCCGAACTCTATAAAAAAGAATTGTTTGAAACACCTTCAATTAAAACTGTTGGCCGCATAGACATTCGAAGTAAGGAATTTAAAGATATCGTACAAAATTCAGTTGCCCTCATTTACCCATCATGTTCTGAAGGACAATCTGGAAGTGTCATCACAGCCCTCCAAGCAGGACTAATTCCCCTTATAAGTTACGAATCAGGCGTTGATGTAAATGATTTTGGAAAAATTCTCGCAGGTCATTCACCTGAGTACCTCAAACAAGAAGTTTTGGCGCTTTCAAACAGAAATCCTGAAGAGCTCAAGAAAATGGCTGTTTCTGCCTGGAAGTATGCTCGACAGAACCACAGCCGTGAAATATTTCGCGCTACAATAGAAAAGATTCTACGAAAGAGAAACCTTATATGAAGCCCCTCATTTCAGTAATAATCCCTGCACACAATAATGAAGCCACAATCGGCGATGCTATTTCATCGATGATCAACCAGACATGGAAAGAACTCGAGATACTTGTGATTGATGACAACAGCACTGATAACACAAAAAATGTGGTCCTGGATTACGTTAAGAAGGACGCCCGCGTGTTCTATTATTCTCTTCCCTTCGACGATCCAAATAGAGTGAATAAAAGGGGCCGCAATATAAACGCCGGTTACATGGCCCGCAATTATGGTTTTGAAAAAGTGAAGGGTGACTATATAACGTTTCAGGATGCTGATGATGCTTCTTTTCTTAATCGAATTGAAGCTCAATATGAATTACTCGTAAGACATAATGCGACCCACGTGACACTCGATTGGCAAACATTCGATTCAAGGCTTGTAGGTAAAAAATTCAATATCAAACAATTCATGGAAGATAATAAAAACCTTATCGTCCGTCCAGATGAATTAGTGGCACTAGCCAAGGAATCAAAAGGTATTTTTATAAAACTACTCCCGAAATTCGCTCCTTTTGTGGATTTCGAAATAAAGAGACTGCGAGTCATTAATAAACTATTTTTCGGTTCACTTGAAAGCTATCCTGGCACAGGCAATTCACCGCTTTTCAAGCGAGAAGTAATTGAACGGGTACAATTTCGCAAACTAGCCGACAGAGTGTGGCCATCATTTATGGGTCGCGGCGCAGACAGAGATTTTAACCTTCAAGTTGCAGAGACCTACAAGAATAGCTATGTATTCTTTATACCAATGTATATGTGGAGAGTTAATCGCCCGAATGAACGATATCAAACGCTTGATAGTTATATAATTACTTAGCATGAAAGAAACACTCAAAAATATCTCCTTACTTAAATACCTCGTGATTACAACGAGAGCTTTTAAAGTAAAACCTGGTTTTATTGTGAGGACAAAACAGCTAACCTCATATTTGAATGACTGGAAGACATACAACAAGCTTCCTCGAAATAGCGCATACAAAAATAGTACCGCTGATCTTTTTCCACGCATCGAGGACAAGACTACAAATCATGAGATTGATCCTATCTATTTTATTCAAGGATGTTGGTGTGCTCGTAAGGTATTCGAAAACAAACCATCGCAGCACTTTGATATCGCTTCGCAGGCGCTTATGGTTGGCATCATTTCTCAATTCGTTCCAACAACCATGATCGATATTCGCCCCCTATCGATCAAGCTTCCCGGCCTTTCATTTGTCCAAGGAGACATCACAAAGCTTCCTTTCAAAAACGGCGAAATACAATCACTTTCATCTATATGTGTCATTGAGCACATTGGACTTGGTCGCTATGGTGATCCTCTTGATCAGTTTGGTACGGAAAAGGCTGCAGCTGAACTGACACGTGTGTTGGCACCCCAGGGCTCTCTTTATATTTCAGTGCCGATTGATAAAGAAAACAAAACATATTTCAACGCACACCGTGCATTCACACGAGACCGAGTCATCGAACTTTTCAGCGGATTAAAGCTTGTCGAAGAAAAGTACATCTATGGACGCACTGTATTTGATACATACGAGGAGAGCAAAGGTTTTGGAACAGGGCTATATCATTTCAAAAAATAATGAAAAAAGCGGTCATTATTGAACACGGTGGCGGAGAGCTTGCAAACCAACTCTGGAACTACGCGAGCATCTATGCCTACACCCTGGAAACAGGTTTAAAGCTCGAAAATCCCTCTTTCTACGAGTATGGGAGCATGTTTCGTATTCCTCACGGCTTTATCGAGGATATGCTTCTCTACAGCCCTTTTAGAAGCTACCGTGGCCGACGTGATGCCTTTCTACCCAAACTTTGGCGCAACTTCTACAAGCTCTATTCAAAAGCCGTAATTTCTACTCACGCGTCAGAAGTAATTTCCTCAGTTAACTCAAACAATGATGTTTATTACCTGCCACCCACAAAACCTCACACTCAAGAATTAAAGGAGCGCGAAGTGCTTGGAAAAATATATTTCTCTGGCTGGCTCTTTCGAAACCCACAAGGACTCGAAAAACACCGAGAAGCCATTGTTGAGTATTTCAAACCTATAGAAAAAATTGAACTTGAGATAGAGGATTTCCTAAAAGACGCGCGAACATTCAAACACGTGGTTGGTGTACATATTCGCCAAGGTGACTACAAGAAATTTAAAGATGGTAAATACTGGATCGAACAGACTCGAGTCCGTGAAATTATGGATGAGTATTTAAAATTTTCGGGCAAGAGCAAAGACGAAGTATGCTTTGTAATCGCCTCAGATGGAGTCATAAGGCCCGAACTCTTTACGGGACTTAATATCCAAATCTCTTTTCTTTCTGCGATTCATGATCTTTTTATGCTTTCAAAGACAAATATAATTCTAGGCTCAGACTCAAGCTTTAGTGACTTCGCCGCATATTACGGAAACATCCCCCATGTCGTATTCCAAAAGAACACCGTTGATTGGAACTACTACTTTGGAAAGGATACTTATTTTGAGAACACGTACTGCACGATGGTGCACTATTAAAAAAGCCACCTTGTTAGGTGGCTTGAAATGATCACGGGTTAACCTTAAGTTTTCCCGGCTTGTGATGAACACTTTGCAGACGATCGAGAAGTCTCAGTTGCTGCTTTTGCGGCATCATACTGGCTGACTTGAAAACGCAGTATCGCAACAGGCTGCAGTAAGTCCACCGAGGCCAAGATGCTTGGTCGTTAGTCGGGTGATCCTTCTGAACCTCCAGCTCATGAGAATTCGCCCAGATGTACGTGGTGGTTTCAGGAAACACCATCCTCGAAAGATGAAGTTCGCTTTTCGAATGCATCTCACAGGTCGAGATAAGCATTCTACTCGGAACACCACACTCTTCAGAAAGCTTCTTCCTCCAGACACGCATCTCATCGACGGAGTTCAAAATCGGTCCACACGGCAGGCATCGTGCGCCATAACGAGCACACGTCTCCGTTTTCATCCTTTCCTCCCACAGATGGGCTCCTCCGAACGCATGTGAACAAGATCCGAAAACAATAAGAGGTTTTTCAGTCTGGGCATGCTCCCAAAACCAGAGTGCGCTTTCCAAATTGTTCTGTGTCGCGAGAGCGAGTCTCGTAGGACTGACTGCCGAATATGACGCTACGCAAATTACAGGCACTCTTACATTCAGAATCGTCTCCTTATCGCTTGACCAACGCAGACGACGGGCAACTGACCTGGCATAAAAGGGTGACACATATCTCCTTGGTTGAAGTGAGGGTATGCTCTTTGTAAAGAGCGGTTCGACCACTTTATACAATAAAAACCAATAAATTGCAAACTATTTCTTCCTCCCTAAAATATAGAGATGTGTCGCCACCGCATCTGACCCAGGCATGTGAATGAAAATATAATCAAGATATTTCAAAGGACCGAGCACGAGCATAAAAATATGAGCGAGGAATGGTGCAATCTTTTTTGAACCAAATGAAAATAGTACTCCGAGCCAATATGCTAGAAACATAAGAAACGTTGACCATGGTCCTGACCTCACACCAGATTCAACAATCTCAAGATCATGAAACATGTGCTTTAGCCCTGAAATAGTCCAACGATTGAAATCATCTGGTGATGCATGATACGGATGCATAAATGGCGCACTTACATACACATATCCACCAGGCCTTACAACACGGACCATCTCACGGGCCACAAGGTGTGCATCGGGCACATGCTCAAAGAGCGACTCAGACACAGCTGCATCAATTGTATTTGTTTTAAACGGTAGTTTTGTCGCATCAGAAACAATATCTACTTCAGGGAAAGGAAATATGTCGACGTTTATAAATTCTTTGCCGAGTCGCTCGGGGCCAGAACCAACATCGATCACTTTACTTCCCTTTTCTACTTTGTTTAAAACCATACGAGGACCATTCACAAGCATCATCACCGGACAAAATACGTGCCAAATAGAATAGTAGATTTTAGGAAATTGTTTAAAAAATGACTTGAGCCAATTAACTCCAGACTCGTGCTGATTTGAATTGTGCTCATAGACATGCTTTTCAATAAGTATCGGCCTGCGAGATTCATCCACGGTAAAATGTCCGTGGGTTTTACAGACGAGGCCCTTATCTGACTTCAAGAGATCCTCCTTACAAAATGGGCAACAAATAATCTTTGAATGATCCGCTGTCTCGCGGATTTGAGGCTTTCGGAGGTTGAGGAGTTTGTCAGCGAACAAAAGCTGAATAGCCCTAAACCCATCACGATAACGAATTTTCTTCCCTGCCCCTGCATCACGTGGTGTATGTGAAATCGGCACTTCGACTATCTTGTGTCCGTCGCGCAAAAGTGCGGTTGTAAACAAAAGCTCTGCCTCAAACCGACCTGCCACAAAATGTTTCTTTGCATGCGCTGGAAAAAGTTTATAACACGTCCACACATCTGTTAGCTTTGCACCGTAAAGTCCATTAATTATTTTTGTGATCATCCACACGCCAAATCTCTGAAAATAGAATCCCTCTCGTTTTACATGGTGAAGATTTCTTGAACCGTAGACAACCCTTGCTTCACCTTTATTTATAACGGCCAGAAATTGTGGAATTTCTTTTGGATTATATTCAAGATCAGCATCCTGAATAATTATGTAGTCCCCCGTCGCTTCTTGTAACCCACGCAAAACAGCCGTACCTTTACCGCCGTTTTTATCCTGACGGACAAACTTTATTCGATCACCATAGGCCTTAAGTATATGAGGAGTTTTGTCTGTTGAGGCATCATCCACGACCACAACCTCCTTTTCCCATGAAGAAAAAGGCACATTAAGTACTGAATCGATAAGAGTTTTGAGTGTTGCCTCTTCGTTATACGCGGGAATGACTACGGAAAGCTTCATAGAGTCGCTCCTTTATAGCAAATATTGCATAGATAGCAAAGGAGAATATGAAGACATTCACAGGGATTCTAAATCTAGCATTCACACCTAGTCCGTTTATACATGTCGTTGCAGCAAAATAGAGAATCATAAGAAAAGCTGCCAAAATCATAGGTCGTAGACCCTGACGTTTAAACATAAGAAATACTCCTACAAAGAAAAGAAGTGTGATCAAAATCCATACAAGTCTCATCATGAGAATAAGCACAGCCGGGCTCTGAATGTACTTTCCTATCACTTTAATAAGTTCAATCGGTTCTTTGATAAGCGAAATAACGGGTTTCGATAGAACGTTCGGGATAGTAATTCCTGAATACTGTAGAACTGTAAGCATTCCGTCGTGAGTAAAGAATGTAACTCCGGAAATGAAAGCAGATTTTATGAGCGCGGTTTTATGCTCGAGCAAAACTTTAATCGCCTCTTCTTTATAGAAATCAGCGTTTGAAAGATTGATATCGTTTACATCAAAATTATCTTCCAGAGCGAACGCCTCAAGTTCTGTTTGAAAATTAGTATCGTTGTCTATTGAAAGCACTGTTGGAACAAGATACACATAAAGATTGAAAGATGGCTGCGCGCTTATTCCCCACACTCCGAATTCCTGGTGATTTCTCCAAAGCCACGGAGCAATGATCACAAAGAAGGCTAGTAGAAATGCCGCCGCCTGCTTTAGATGCGTGACCGCTAAATTCTTTCTCCATAGTATTGCCAAGGCGATAGGTATAAAGATTGGAAAAAATTGCACCGTTGGCTTTATAAGACATGCGAGCCCGAGAAACACTCCAGTCCACACGGCATTACGAAGTGTCTGCTTTTCAATATATCTAAATAGAAATATGAGGAATATGAGAAAAAAGAATGTAAATGAAGTTTCAGTATAAAGAATGAAAGAAAGAAGGATCGAATACGGTTCGAATACCAAAAGTCCTGCAACCCATTTTGAAAGCTTCTGTCCTACCAATCGAGAAGCGACATAGTATCCCAATACTGGAATAAAGGATCCTAAGATAAGTTCCAGAATCAAGACTGCCCAATAACTTCCAAAAATCTTTGCTATAAAAGCGATAAGTATCGGCCAAAGTGGAGGTCGTAGTGGATTCGGTCTAAACGGTGGCACCTCATCAAAGGTAAAGCCATTTCCAGCGTTTATATTCTGACTTAGTTCATAGTAGCCATCATCTCCTTTAATCGTAGGTACAAGATTGTGATCGTTTACAGAAAAGTTTATGGAAAATAAAACAATACGCACGAGGAGCGCACAGAGAAATAGTGCGACCGGAAATTTGTGAGCTTTTAACCAATCCTTCATATATGCATATATGATACTATGCGCGCTGCCCTTTTATCCCATGTGTGATCAAGTACTTTTGAATAGGCTTTTTGTGCCAAGGCTTCGTACTTGCTTGAGTTGCTTACGACTTCTTGGATTGCTTGCGCGAGCGCCTGTGGATCATCTGGTATGACAAGATACGCTGAGTGCTCATCCACAATCTCACGAATCGATGGGATGCTCGACGCAACAATAGGCCGTCCGCTTGCCATATACTCGTAAAGCTTCATTGGTGAAGTGTAGTAGGCTGATATTTTTTCTTTTGCCGTGTTTGGAAGTACGAGCACATCTGCCGCTTTTTGCCACAAAGGCATTTCGTCATGAGGCTTAAAACCAACAATTGAAATGGTGGACTCCTGATACTTTTGCTTAAATGCTTCGACATCTATAGGAGTTCCTCCCACAAATATCACTTGGTAGTCATTTTGTAATAACTTTGCAGCTTGAGCGAGAGTATCAACACCCTTCCAGCCATAAAGATGTCCAGTGTAGACAGCGATTTTCTTTGAAGGTGGAAGAGAAAGCTTTTTTCGGGCGTCTTCCTTTGAAATAGGTATGTCGAATGCCTTTATATCAACTGCGTTTGGTTCATATAAAAATTTTGTTTGAGGCACTTTTGGAAAGAGTTTTTTTGCCTCTTCGAGCTTCCATCTATTATGAATAAGGATCCATTTCATGCGTGAGAGAAACTTTCCAAAGAAAGTAATTTTGCTTTCAGGGAAATCATGCATTTCGTAAAAACAGTTCTTGAAATCCCAAGATAAAAGAAAAAGTGGTAATGATTCGTTTGAATACATTACGTCCTGCTTGCCTGCGTGCTTCATCATAAAGAAATAGACAGATGTTGAGAAAGCTAAGAAGCTCGTCCAGAAAGCAAAACGGCGAAGTATTGGCACGTTGTAGATATCGATTGTCTTTACGTACTCGATAGTAAAGTTTTTTTCTACAGAATAAAAAGTGTATGGGTCATCTTTTATAATCCCCTTGCGGGCTGGGACGACGAGAGTGACATCAAAGCCTTGGCGGACAAAGGCTGCGGCGCTTTTTGCGGCAAAAAGCGCCGCAGCTTTCTCACTCGGAAACCTCCCATGAAAAATGAGGAAAAGTTTCTTTTTCATTTTTTCCCTAGAAATATATAGCCCAACGGATACCTTCCCTTTACATTTGGTTGAATTCGAAACGTCACTTCATCCAAAAGGAGAGCTCCATAAGCACCAATCAATCGAAGGGGCTTTGGAAATGAAAGCATCATGCTATTAAATGCAGCCGTAAATGGCCCCTTACTAATCGCCTTTACAGCTACTTCCTTAAACCCGATGTCGCCCAGTATTCGTGCAAGTGCCTCATGCGTATATCTAAAATAATCTTTAGGATCTGGATGATATTGAATAAAAAATGGCACAAAACCAACAAGAGTTCCTTTTGGTTTTAAAATACGCCTCATCTCCCCAACTAAAAAACTGTGATTATACACATGCTCAAGAACATTCGCGCACACAACAGTATCCAGTGCATTATCCGAAAACGGCAGTTTATCTTTCTCAAAATCGATGGGGGTGATACTTCCGTCGACTGGAGTAATTGAAATCACACTATCCTTCTTAAAGTAGTTAAAATAATCTGGATTTCTTCCACCACCAATATCGGCAACCTTTCCATAAATCGTATAGTCCCGAAAGCCTTCGTCCATAAGAATTCTCATCATGGTCTGTCCTTGCCACATTTTTTTAAAATATGTGCTCATAACTATTATTTTGGAGTTGCTGTGATGACTAGTGTCTCAACAAACTTTGGTGTAAATCGAGAAAAGAAGGCATACAACACATTGAGAAATTTCTTCTTTATGCTCTGCTTGTATTCAACACCCAACGAATAGAGAAAATCTACAGATTCAACTTTCCAACCATTTCTTTCCAAAAGTACTGAGAGTGTCTTCGAATTGAAGTAGCACGTGTGCTCCCGATTAACCGTCGGCTCTGTCTTTGAAAGTTTTTCGGCAAGGTTAAAAAGATTGAATGTATTTGGAGTTGAAAGCACCAATCGTCCACCAGGCTTTATGTGCTTCTTTGCTTGAACAAGAAATAAGCCAGGATTAGATAGGTGTTCAATAAGATCTCCGGCAAAAATAACATCAAATTTCTTATTGATTGAAAAATTTTCTGCATCACCCTTGAAATAATTTTGTTTCGGCCCAGGAACAAGACTTGGGTCATATTCAAGATCAAAGGCAAACACTTCTTGTGCACGAGCTCTCAAAATTTTATGAACCCAGTTTTCATCTTTCGGACTTACCCCTTGGCCCCAAAAACCCACATCAAGCACGACATCCTTAGAAGTTACACAGGTATTAATGAGTTCTTGTTTGTTTTTAAAGATTTTATTCATTGCATTGAAACTATAAGATGCTCTGCGAGTTTTTCCAAACTGTGATGAGCTTCAGTGATGGCGCGCAGACTTTTACCTGCAGCATCCTTGTCCTTTCGAGCAAGCAGTAATTGAAGCTTGTTTGAAACATCCTGAGTCTCGGCATTACAAATAAACGAATCGTCAACGAGTGTTCGCAGGTTTTCATTCGAAGCAAGAATCATCGATTCACATGCAGCCGCTTCAAAGATTGTCTTGTCGTACATTCCCGACGAAGAGAGGTTCACGAAAATCTCGTGCTCACTATATACCTTCGGAGTTGAATCGTTAGGAATGCCTGAAAAAAAAGTAACCTTATCAGACAATCCCCAGTCCTTTGATTTTTTCTTTAAGTCCTCAAGATACTCTTTATCCTTAGGAAGCGGATCACCGTAAAACGATGCGTTGAATGAAATTCCTTTATCTGAGATTTCTTTCAAAGCCTCGAGAAGAACGTGTGGCTTTTTAACTGGTGCAACACGACCCAAGAAAAGTATTGATGCTGGTTTACGAACCACATCTGTCTGCTTCCTAAAAAAATGAGTGTCGATTCCAACCGGCATAAGAACTGTCTTCTTATACTTTGCTGTAAAAGAAAACTTTGAAGTGCAAAATACTTTTGTGCAAAATGCTGCAGCGATATCCGTGAGCAGATTTCCTGCATGGTGATTGCGCCACATATATACACGCTTGCCTAAAAGCTTCCACAACAGTCCTCCCAAGAGCACATATTCTTGATTCATATGCACGAGCACTGCATCGTACTCACTCTTCAAGCTCGTGATATATCTGAAAAAATTCTTAACGTACAAAAATCTTGATTCCTTCTTCTCCTTACCGAGTGAGTAAACTTTGACATTGGCTGGCAGTGACGTGACCCCCTGCTTAAGACAAATCACAGAAACTGAATCTACTTTCTTTGAAAACTCACTTACCCAACGATGAAAGAAGCCGAGCACCGGATCATTCTTATCAATAACCTGCGTGATAACGAGGAGTTTCATTGTTTCTTAAATATGAAAAGCCTGTAGATAAAGAAACAACCTGAGGCAACAAGGAGTATTGATGCGATTTGAGATGGAAGATAATGCAAACGTAACTTTTCGACAAAAAAGTATACGAGCGCAGTTGTGGCACACAAACTCGCAAAATAAAGAATCGAGTAATATACAAACTGTCTTGTCGCGTGTGTTTCATCCTTGTCCTCAAAGGTTACGTACTTCTGAAGAAGAAAACGAACAACGAAAGCAATCGTCATTGCGAAAATATGTGCTGAGATGTAGTAAACGTTAACATATGCCACTAAAACGTTTGCCAAAATGACCTCAATTGCCGCAGCCGTGCCTCCCGAAAATACATATCGTATAAACGTAGATTTATGGAATATATCGAGCCCCCACTGTACCGGTGCTAAAAGGAGTTTTGCCATAGCCTCAATTATAGCAGAGCACGCTCTATATCGGCCCTAAAAGCCTCTAAATAGGCCTGTTTTGAGGCATATGGGTACTTATAGTCCTTATTCCTAACCATGCATGAAAAGGCCTTTTTAAGGGCTTCTGAGAGGCCTCTTAGGTCCCCTGGGGTCACAATACATTCTTCGCTTGCAAGCAGGGGTGCAATACCAGCATCGGTTGCTACAAGCATCGCACCAGAAGCATGCGCCTCAAGCATCGAAAGTCCGTACCCTTCATACAGCGATGATGAGATAAACACATCGCATGTCTTCATATATGAAATCAAAGTTTTCTGATCCGCCCAATCTTCTACAATTACTGCACCTTTAAAACTTTTTGCTTTGGTTAAAATACCTGGCAAAAGTGGACCCGATCCAACAATGACAAGTCCTGAGTCGGAATATGCTTTGTGTGTGATATTAAATGCTCGAAGTGCTGTATAAATATCTTTCTCTTTTGTGAATCGTGATGCAATGAGCGCTATTTTTTTAAATTGAGGATATTTCTTTGCAAGATCAACAGTCACAGGACTTGTTCGAATTGCATCTAGATCTGCAAATATAGGCAACACAGTAACTTTGCTTTGATATCGCGGAGCAAGCGAAGTCTTTATTCGCTGTGACACAACGCGAATCGCATGGCTCTTTTTTAGAATTTTTCTTGATAAGAAAATACGAAATTTATTCAAGATGCCCTGCGCAAAGTAAAAACTATTAAGATCTGTATGTATCTGGGTATGTAAATGAATGCCTGTTTGTTCAGAGAGATATAGTCCCACTATTCCCGCTTCAAAAGGATCCTGAGTTGTTATAACCGTATCCTGCACTGAGAGACCCGACACTGAAATAACCTCCCTTCCGATTTTCTTAGCATCTGGAATATATGAAAACTTTGATGACGAGTTAGTTGGATACACACGGACATTATGCCCAATCGAAATCACAGAACCTGCATGCAAACTTTTTTTTGTGAATAAAACTATATGTAATTCCTTAAAAAGCTTTCCGTACTCTTCCATGCGTAGACGTACAGAAGAACCCTCTTCGAGGATTTTCTGATCGGTCGATATCATGAGTACTTTTATCATAACGATTTGAGTTCTTTTTCGAGGGTGTCGAGCATCGCCTCATCGGTAAATTTGCCAACAGCTTTCTTTGCTTCTTTTGCAATCATGAAGGCAATCGCTCGCTCAGACAAAAATCCTTTGATCGCTTCAATAAATGCGCCCTTATCATTTGGAGGAAGGAGTGCGCCACTGCGACCATGCGTAATCACTTCTGGATTTCCACCTATATCTGTTGTTACAACCGGTGTACCGATCGCCATAGTTTCAAGAATCTGATGAGAGAGGCCCTCGTACGACGTGTTGAGTACAAATACATCGGCCGCCTTTATATATTCAAAAAGCTCAGCCTGTGAAAGCCTGCCAGCAAGTCGGACCGCACCTGCCAGATTTAGTTCCATAATCCTTTTTTCGAGCTGTGGTCTTTCTGGACCGTCGCCCACGATGACAAGATTTGCATTGGGTAGCGATTCGATAATCTCAGGCATCATTTCAATCACTTCCATCATTCCTTTCCACGGAACAAGTCTTCCGGCCGTAACAATAACTTCTCCCGACAAAGAAAGTCTTTTACGAATATTTGGCTTGAGTGCCTTTGTTACCGATACATGAAAACCGTTATATATGACAGAAATCTTTTCCAAGGCGATGCCCCACGCAGAAACAATTCCTTTGAGATACTTGGACGGCACAACAATACGGAAAGAACCCTCAGCAACATACATCTGGATTCTCTTAAGGAGTCTTACCTGCCACGGATATTTTTCATGCTCTTTCACAAACTGATCGAGCGTATCTGATACGTTCCATCTCTGAGATCCTTGCTCCCAGGCATAGTCACCAGCAATACGAAGTACGAATTTTTTCTTTCGTACTTGAGCAGCAATAAGGGCCGGCAAACCTACTGAAACTGGATCCAGTGCATAAATAAGATCAACATCCGGAGCCTTTCTTAAAAGTTCAAGAAAATACAAAAAATGTCGAATAATCTTTGGTTTGTCTAAATAATCGCCAAATGTGGCGATCTCGACATCTATACCTCTTTTAGGTAGTTCGTCATATAAAAGTTTCGAATATGTAGCAGGTCCTCCAATCTGTGGCGGGAATATGCCGGTAGCTAAAAGGATTTTCATTCGCCCATTATATCAAAGACCTTCTTTTTCATATCACTGGAAACTATGTTCCAATCATATTTTTCCTTCACCATACTCATTGCATTATCAACAATCTCGTCGCGTAACACTTTGTCGTGAAGGTACACCTCAACTTTCCGAGCAATATCTTCAGGTGAATGAACTTCGCAAAAAAGACCCGTCTCTTTATTCTTCAAGAAATCAACAATACCTCCGACAGGTGTGGCGATTACAGGTAGTCCTGCAGCCATCGCCTCTATAAATGAATTTCCAAAACCTTCAGATAGTGAAGGGCGAATAAAAATGTCAGAGACCTTAAGATACTTTGGCATATCAGCGTGCGAAACATACCCAAGGAAGATTACGCGATCAGAAACACCTTTATCTGTTGCCAGCCTCTTAAGTTCCTCAAGTTGATAGCCTACACCGAGCACAAGCAGCTTTACATTTTTTGGTAAAAATTCGAGCGATTCGATGATATCGCCAACAGCATTCTTAACTACCAGCCTTGAGGTTGTTATAAGGAAAATATCCCCTGGTTCTTTATGGAGATTCCTTTTAAGGGTCTCAAGCTCCGCTCCAGAATACTCATACGTAAAGCGTGCTATATCAACGCCATTTGGCACCACTTCGACCGCGGCCGTCGCACCCATATCATTTGCAAAATCTGCAAGATACTTTGAAATAGTCTGAATTTTCTGTGCATTTCGAAAAATCATTTTAAAAATTGAATACACAAGAAACTTCACAGGAATTTTTACAGGACCAATGATTACTTTGAAAGATTGATTCTTTATATACTCAAGCGGATCACCCTCTTGAAGGGTAAGAATAAAAGGCACATTCATATGAAAAAGTTTAAAGAAAAGGGCGCCGAATCCCGAGTAGTTTGCCATCATGCCCCATATGCCATCAAACTTTTTCTCACTGTGCAGATGCGTCGCTTTTATCACCGCAAGGAATGGATACGCGTATTTATTAAGGTGTAAGTACCACGGCAGTGAATCCGCCGAATCTTTACTTTTGCCCGTCCAACCAACACGATGAACCATCACGTTTCCAATCTTCTCTTCTTTGGGGAGATTCTTATCGAGTCGAAGTGCGATCAAATGAAATTCAAAATCTTCCTGATCCATTCGATCAGTTATTTCCTTAATCGCGATTTCTGCTCCGCCGATAAATCGCGGATAGTATACGAATGAAAATATGAGTACTCGTTTTGCTGCCATATCAGTCTTTGTTATTACTATAATAGTCTGTTTGTCTGAAAAGTTACTCTGATTTTAGTTAGACTTCAAGTATTCTCTTGAGCACATCTTCCGGTACTTCTTTTGCTTCATGCTTGGGAGCCTCTACTGGCTGCCTTCGCGCCTCAACTTTAGGCTCTTCTTTTGGAACATGTTTCTCCTCTTTCTTTGGCTCTTCTACTGGCTTTGGCTTATCCCCTGCAGTATTGCCTATAAGTGAAGCAAGAGCCTTCTTGAGATCTTCTCTACTTTCAGGAGTTACTCCCTTTTTCTCTGGTCGTGGAGTGTTGCCCGTACGCATAGAAGATTCTGATTTTGAGTGCTGCAAATTTTTAAGCGCATCGAGTCCCTGAAACCCATCAGCTTCATCTGCTGGAGGCTTTGGCATTTCTTTTCGTTCGTGCGGTACCTGTGGAGCTTGTCTGTCTCTGCTATCTCTGCCGTGATCATGATGTGGATGCTGGTCTCTTCGAGGCGCATCATTTGATGGTCGGGGAGAATGAGTCTGAGGCGGGTGTGAGTGCTGAGGGTGCGAAAGCGTAGTATGTGCTGTTTGTGTTGAAGGTGCTGCTGTTTGTGCTCCTCGTTCGTCAGGTCTTCGTGGCGGCTGTGCATCCCTTGGTTTGCCTGGCACTGCATTGAGTTCCTCACTCATAGTTTGCTTGCGCACCTGCTCTTCAACTATAGAACGCACCTGACCAAACTGTGCTCGAGAACTTTCAACAACCAAGTCTCTGTGTGAAATAGCCGGCTCTGCGATTGGCGGCAGATTACGCGCTGAAAACGGCTGAGATCCAACACCGTCGATCATAAGGCGAAGGTACAGTTGAAACTGTCCCAAGTTAACTATATCTTCGGCTGTAAACTGTGGTGCAAACTCCTTTTCAAGTACTTCGGCATCATATGCTCCCACACGAAATACAATCATTGTTCCCACGTTACCGAACACCGCCGCCCTAACTTCTTCTGACATCTGCTCTATATATTGATGAGCAATGGTGAGGTTAAGCTTATACTTTCGCGCCTCTGACAAAATGTCGGCAAAAGACTCGTTTGCAAAAGACTGAAATTCGTCCACAAAAAGATAAAAGTTTGGAAGAGTCTTGAGTGTTTTTTCTGCCACGTCGGCACGTGACATTGCCGCAAGATAAATTTTGGTGATAAGCATCGCACCCAATAGGTTTGCGTTTGATTCTCCCACCCTTCCCTTAGAAAGGTTAACAATGATGATTTTGCGCTCGTCCATCATCTTTCGAATATCGAATGATGATTTTGGCTGACCGATAATGTTTCTAATAAGCGGATTGTTTGTAAACTGTCCGATCTTGTTTTGAATAGCGGGGGTCGCTTCTGCTGCAAACTTTTCTGTATACTTTGCAAATTCATCTACCCAAAAAGATTTCACGGCTGGATCACTAATATTGTCCACAACCTTTTTTCGATACGCTTTGTCAGAAAGCATTTTGTTTACACCCAAAAGAGTTGCCCCTGGATATTCAAGCAAGGCGAGAAGTGTATTTCCTAAAATGTATTCCATTCGAGCCGACCACGCATCAACCCAGATTTTTTTAAAGGTCGACATAAGACCCGACACGACGAGATGTCGCTTGTCATAGCCCACATCTTCCATCACGTTAAACGATGCAGGAAAATCAGTATCGAAGGGTGCAAAATAGAGCACATCTTTGATTCGATGCTCTGGAACATAATTGAGGAGGAGTTCAGCAGTCTTGCCGTGAGGATCAATAAAGCAGAGACCCTCGCCCGACTGAATATCTTGTACCGCCATGTTCTCAAGGAGGGTCGATTTACCCATACCCGTCTTACCGATGACATACATATGGCGCGTACGATCTTTGGCCTTTATGCCGAATTTTATTTTCTTATTTCTGGAGTCCGTCTCGGCGAAGTATGTGACTTTGTCATCGCTCGTCATTTGAGAATAAGTATGCCATTTTTTCGTTATAAAAAGAAGAACCCGCCGAATTGCTTCGGCGGGTTGTGTAAGGCTTAAGGCCTCAAACTACGGAATCAGGTACCCCTCGGTTGGGTGAATTGCACCGTTCTCGCAGCAAAGCGAGCATCGATGTTACTTGCACCCTGAGTCGAGAGGCATTGGCCGGGCAAACCTTGGCGTCGTTCGGGCGGACGGGGCGTAGACCCCGACATATCCCGAAACGAATAGGCACCATGATGTACAGGACCAGGAGAAGGCGTCCCCCCTCCGATGACTCCATCTTTCAATGTACTCATTTCGATATCAATTTCGATTTTTCTAGGCACTTTCTCGGAGGCGATCGTCCTTCGGGAAAGGTCCAAATCAGAGTGACTTAGACAAAGAAAATCATACTCCTTAATCATGATATTGTAAAGGCCAGTCAATTTTGAGGAGAAAAATAAAAAAGCCGCACGAATCACTTCGTGCGGACTTGAAGCCAGTATTAAATACCGGCCGAACGTACCCTGCGGCAAATCGGCTGTCTGCCCCGATCGCAGCTGTTGCAAATGTCTCCACTTCGCATGAGCGGCATGAGCTTTTTCCAACCACAGGTATTGCACCTGTAGGCAAACACGATAACACAGTTGTTGACAAACCGAACCGTTCTAATCGATGCAACAACAAGAGGTCTGAACTGACGTTTTATTGAGGTCATCTAAGAGCCTTACCGAATTGTTGAATGAGCGAAACAACGTCAAAACTATATCATATAAAATTGACCCACGCAAGCACTAGAGTGCCGGTTCAAGAGCGGCCCGAGTATACCTATTCCCTGCGTTCCATAGGAGCCATGAATCCAAGCCAGCGTCATACGCGGCCTTAATCTGATCACGCACCATTTCAGCAGTATAGGGAACGGGATAATTATTATCTTGAAGCCACGGTCTAAGCTTCCTTCTATCAAAGGGAGGCTTTTCATACATCGCTGGTGTAGAGGTACCGATGCGAGCATTAGGAATAAATACTTTTGTGGTTGTAGCAATTGTTCTCTCCACTGCCCTGTCCATCGAATATTTCACGACTTCGTACACATGCTGATTTGGATCGCCAAACCCAAGAAAAGTTTTTGGATAATGTGACGGATACACCATAGGAGAAATAAAATCGAAATTAGGCAAAGCATCTTCGAGGACCTGACCGATATTAAGATCATCAAAGTTAGTAGTCGTCATGCCAAAAAGATCGGCAGAAATAACAATGCCCTTTGGTGACAACGTCTCATGCAAATATCCAAAGAAAGATCGCATCACATCACTTTTCTTTTGATCCCCACTCCACGGATAATAAATATCTTTCATGTTTCCGTCTGATGGGAACCTGATGTAATCAAAATTGATTTCATCAAATCCAATGCCATGCGCCTCTTGCGCAATATCGACAAGATACTTCCAGTGAGGACGTGCAGAAGCATCGATCCACGAGATACCCTTATGATCTGCCCACGCGGTTGTGGTCGCACTCTCTTTTTTAACCGCTAACTCTGGATGAAACTTAACTTGGAGAGCGTCCTGAAATGAAGCAAGTCGACCAATCACATAAATATCATGGTCGTGAAGCTTGTCTATCAGATCTTGCATGTCGGGAACAAAACATCCCCCTTCAGCCTTTTTAATTATTTCGTCTTTTGCCTCAAAAGAAATATGTCCATCAAATGATTTAATATCAATCACCACAGCGTTGAGCTCGGTCTCATCGATAAGCTTAATTAAGTTATCTCGAAGATTTTTTACAGAAGCTACGCAAGATGTCATGTATATGCCCCTTACAAACTCAGGCGTAGAAACATGAGTAGCTTTTCTGCCAGTATCTTCGATAACAGGAGTTGTCGTTGCAAGCACAACATCCTGACCCTGATATGTTGTGTCACTTAGGACAGGAACACCTATATAAAGCCCAATGGTAGCGAGAAGGAAAAGAAGCCCGAGGCCGATGCTCGTTCTGTATATATGAACTTCTTTTTTCGTTACCGCGGGCACAGCGTTAGGATTGGGTATTAATACTAATCTTTGGCTCAGGCTTTAAAGATTTTTCTTTTACTGAAAAATAACCAAACCCAATGATTGCCATTCCGGAAAGAACGTAAAGTAGATCTCGAGCTCCCTGAGGAATTCCCAAAATCGTTGTGATAATGATTATAAAAAATCCAAGCGCGATAAGTATGTCTCTGTATTTCATGTATAAAAAAGATAGATATACCGATAGTATATATCTTTTTTAACAGACAATCACTACGAATTCTCCACGAAGCGTGCCAGGATTATTTTTAAAGGAAAGTAAAACCTCCTGTGCTGTGCCTGAAAGGTATGACTCATGCATCTTTGTAAGCTCTCGCAGAATCGTCACTGTTTTGCCAACAAGCTTGAGTGATTCAAGAGTTTTTTCGATTCGGTGTGGAGATTCGTAAAAGATATACGGCCTCTCACCAGTCTTCATTTCTTCAAATATTGTTTGTCTTCCCTTCTTGTGTGGTAGAAATCCCAAGAAAACAAATTCATGAAGCGGCTTGCCTGCAATAGAAACTGCAGCAGTAAGGGCTGACGCACCAGGAATTGCAACGACGGCCGCCTCGGGCATACGTGTTCGTATTTCTGAAACAAGCACCATACCAGGATCTGATATACCAGGTGTTCCTGCATCACTTACGAGTGCGATATCTTTTCCGTCGGCGAGTAATTCAAGTATTCTGTCTATCTTTGAAAGTGGACTCTGAGCATGAAAACTTTCTGTAGGTGTAGCAATATCGTACTTTGAAAACAAAACTCGTGATGTCCGCGTGTCCTCACAAAAGACTACTGATACCTCTTTAAGGATGCGTAAAGCACGAAGCGTGATATCTTCGAGGTTGCCAATTGGCGTAGCTGTTATATAAAGTGTGGCCATGAGTATTATCGATTGTATATTGAAGTATACTAACAGAGTGAATATAGACCTTAAAAAACCCCTTGTCTACGTCACCCGCGACATTGAGCGCGCTTTAGGCATGGAGCCAGTAGGTAACTATTTTGTTGTTTCAAACAAGACTCCATTTGGAGAATCGGTCCAAAAGAAGCACCCAGATAACGTCTGGCTCATAGATACTACGATTGCAATCGACACTTATGATCTCCTTCTTGTTCCAGAGGTACAAGACATGATTACAAAGCATTCTTCTGACATCGTGGTATTCCAAAACACCCCTCGCATCGAACGACTCGCACTTGAAAAAGGCTGGAACCTTATTAACCCAAAAGCTGAACTGGCAAAGCAAGTAGAAGAGAAAATTTCACAGGTACAGTGGCTTCAAGATGACGCGAACCTCCTTCCACCTCACAAAATAACCGTTTTGAAAGATGTGCAGTTTGAAGGCAAAAAATTTGTCCTACAATTCAACCATTCACATACGGGTGAAGGCACATACATAATCGATGACGCAAAAAAACTCGCAGAGCTTCAAACTCAATTCCCTGACCGTGAGTGTAGAGTCGTAGATTTTATCTCAGGTCCCGTCTTTACTGTGAATGCAATTGTTGGAGATGAAATTTTTGTTGGAAACCCAAGTTATCAAATAACAGGTATCGCACCATTTACAGACCTTCCATTCTCAACTATCGGAAATGATTGGGAACTTCCCCAGGCGCCGCACTACAAAAATGCGTACGAAGATATAAATAAAATGGCAGCACGACTTGGAGAAAGGCTTCAAGACGACGGCTGGCGCGGACTTTTCGGTATCGATGTTGTGTATGATGAGAAAAAGAAGAAAACATACCTTCTTGAACTCAATGCGCGCCAGCCTGCATCTTCAGTATATGAATCAACACTCCAGAAAAAGGCCGATCCAAAAAAACTAACAGTATTTGAGGCTCATCTTGCATCTCTTTTAAAGATTCCTATGCATGCTGTTGAAATCGCAACAATCGAAAAAGGCAGCCAGATCGTCAAACGAGTAACGCACGAAACATTTGATGTTGATGTGAGTTCAATGAGGAAGAAAGGGCTTCTTGTTCTTGAGTATATAAACAGTCTTCACAATAAGGAGCTTTACAGGATACAATCGAACTCCGGCATCATGGAAGGCCACAACCTTTTAAATAGCCTTGGATTATTTATTGCATCATGCGTCAAGAACCGATAAAACCTACAGATAAACTTTCAAGCAAAGCTCGAACTGTGATCGATTCGTATTTGGCATTGCCTGTCGGGGGAAAGCCTTCATGCCCCTATTTCAATAACCGCAGACGAAAAAATCGTGGAGGTTTGCGTGTCCTCAAAGGAAAAGGAACTCCTGAAGAGATCACTGAGGAGTGCGAAATACTCGCAAAACTCTCTCGCGTAAAAATCGCCGATCTTTCGACAGACAAACTCAAGGAATTTCTTGTGGCTAGTGATCTTGGTGTTGATTGCTCGGGATTTGCATACCATGTCCTCAATTCTTTATGCCAAGAAAAAACAGGCAAAAGTATTCAGACATATGTAAAATCAATTCGACCAGGTATCTTTGGTGGCCTCCTTTCACGACTCCGTCCAGCAGAAAATCTTGGTGTCGGTTCTTTTAGAGCAGATAAAAATAGCTCAGCTATCAAAGTTACCGAAGCTCAATCAGGAGATGTGATCATTTTTATGGGAACTGGTAAAGAGAAAACTTACAATCATATCCTCGTCATAACCGGAGTTGAAAGAGTTGGTGATGATACTCGTATTTCGTATGCACATTCATACACATGGCCTTCTGATGGACTACATAAACACGGCGTTCGAGAAGGCGACATTCTTGTTCATGGAGAAAACCTCCTTGGTGGCACATGGAAAGAACAAGGAGTTGTTGGAATCGATAACTACACATTCGAGAGCGCTCAAAATGCTAAAGAAGTTTCCGTGCGACGTCTCAACTTTTTGAAGTAGATTTTGGAGCTGTTCTAGCCTATACTCTTTTGTATGACAGATTTCCTCCCTACTCAGATAGAAAGTCTGGTAACAATCAGCGGATTCGCAATTGTTTCAAGCATTGTGGCCCTTTTGTGGGCGCCTTTTCTTATCAAGTTTTTGCGTCGATATGGTATCACTCGAAAAAGCGCAGGTGACGCAACTCTCAAGCTTGAGTCTCGCCAGGACAAAGTTAATACACCGCTTATGGGTGGCCTTCTTATCATTGTCACAGTAGTAGTGATAAGTCTTGTATTTAATTGGGATCGTAGATTTACTTGGGTACCTGTTGGCGTGCTTGTTCTCTCGGCGCTCTTGGGAGCGGTTGATGACCTTCTCAATGTTTTCGGTCACGAGAGGCGTCAGCGAAGCCTTGCTCAAACATTTACTCTCATTCGTGTCCACAAACACTGGTTCGTGAAGATGTGGCTTGTCGTCACACTGCCTTGGACATTTTTTAAGCGCGCTACAACTATTTTCGGTTCAAAGCAGCGCAAAGGAGTGCTCGTTCATGAAAAACTCCTCCTTCAATTTGCCGCAGGTGCAATAACTGCATGGTGGATTTATCTCAAGCTTGGTGAAAGCTGGCACCAGATTTATATTCCCTTCCAAGGCTATCTTGATATTGGGATTTTGATTGTACCGCTCATTATTCTCATCGTTATGTTTACAGCAAACGCAGTAAACATTTCTGATGGCATGGATGGACTCACTGGTGGAATGCTTATCCCAACATTCGGCGCACTTACTTTTTTGGCATGGATTGCCGGATATGATGCTTTGGCAATATTGAATGCGACGACGTCTGGTTCCCTCCTTACGTATACCTACTTCAATATAAAACCTGCACGATTCCAAATGGGAGACGTCGGATCGCTTGGACTCGGAGGACTCCTCGCCATAAACGCGCTCGCTATCAATTCGATGGCAATTCTCCCCTTTCTTGCATTCATGTTTTATGCCGAAGCACTGTCTGTAATAATTCAAACTGTGGGCCGTCATATATTTGGAAGGCGTGTATTTAGAATGGCACCCCTTCATCATCACCTCGAGCTTCGTGGCTGGAGCGAGGAAAAAACCATCATGCGTATGTGGGTGATTCATTTAGGCATGGTTATGCTCGGTGTTTGGATTGGACTCCATTAAAATAATAAAAAGCGTTTTATGAAAAAAACACTCTGGCTCGGCCTTATAATCCTAGTTATCGCAACTGCAGTGTATTTGTTCTATCCGAAAAACAAAACAACTGACACACTCATGTTTATGGAAAATATGAAACGGAATCTTGTCCTGTCAGGAAAAGTTGAGGCTGTACTTGGAGCATACTCAACAACTTCACTTTCTGTAATGTCAGACGAAGTGTCTAAAGAAGGTGGCCGTTCATTCGACGATACAATCAAAACAGGTCAAATCTTTAAGCTGATTTATAATGATGAAAATGCTTATACAAAAGTAAGTAATTATCTCTTGAATAAACTAGGGAAAAAAATTGAAGCTGGAATGGATGTGGGTGAATTATTTGCCAACGAAAGACTGGTCTGTTACAACCGCGGACTTTACTCGGGTCAGGGACCATTATATGTATGGTGTGCAGATATTGAATGAACCTAAACATGACTTATCTCAACTGGGACACAAAAGTAATAACTGATTTCTCTCAAAAAAACATAGAAGAAATGTACGAGAATGGCTATGTCTTTACGCGTGTTGATCATGGTGTCATGAACAAGACGCGGTCTTTTCGTGTAAACCTCAAAGCCTACACATCTTCGAGCGAAAATCGTCGTATAGTACGCAAAGTTGAAAACCTCCAGATGACAGTGGAACCGATTCCCTATCAAGCGTATTCATGGGAGATAGGAAAACTTGCAAAAGATTTTTATGAAAAATTTGGTGACAATGTTTTCACTGCAAACAAAGTAAAAGAAATCCTCACGGAAAAAGACAAGACGAACTTTAATGCGCTCTTGGTTTTTACTGATACGGGAACAAACAAACCTGTAGGTTATGTCATTTGTTACGAGTCAGGAAACATCCTTCACTATAGCTACCCTTTTTATATCGAAGAATCCTCACGAGGCATAGGCATGATGACACTTGCTCTCGAATGGGCGAAAACCTCGGGCAAAGAACATATCTACTTGGGCGCCCTACAACGTCCAACCGATTCATACAAACTCCAATTCCTCGGTGGAGAATGGTTTGATGGCACTGTCTGGCAATTTGATACAGAGCCACTCAAGGAAATACTCAAATAAAAAACCCTGTGAAGGGTTTAGTTAGCGATGGTGTCGCTGTTTGAAATGTTTGCGTTGCTGCTCGAAGACAGTAAAGAGAATGAAGAAACAGCAGAGCGACATCAATATATACTCGAGCGGAAAAAGTGCAAAGACTTCAGTATCACCGACCGTGAGACCGGCAATGGTTATTAGCATGAAAAGTGTTGCCAAGCATCCGGAATAGACAATTCCCAGGACACACAGTATCTCTATCAAAATCGATACTGCCCAGAATAGCAACTCCTTGAGCCACACATTACTCAAATGCAATTGAGAGTTCATGTAAGAAAGGGTCCTTTCATGAGGATACACCCAGGCCAGAGAGTGTAAAGTGCACAACTTGCATAATCCTCGCATTAGCTTAGATTGGTCATATGAAGATATCACTTATAACAGTTGGCAAGACTCAAACAAAAGAGCTCCAGGATTCTGTCCTTGATTACTCAAAACGTATCTCACGTTACACACAATTTGAGTTTGTTGATACGACAGATGAAAAACTTGTTAAAACACTAGAAAAACAAGATCGAATATTCTTGCTTGATGAGAAAGGTAAGGAATACACGTCTATGGAATTTTCTGGATTTGTCGAAAAGCAGATGAATGCAGGAGTGAAGAACGTAGCGTTTGTTGTAGGTGGGCCGTTTGGATTTAGTGAAGAAGTCCGCGCCCTCGCCCAGAGCCGCTCGGGCGCATCCATCGCACTTTCAAAGATGACGTTCCCTCACGACCTCGTCCGCGTCATTTTCCTCGAACAACTCTATCGCGCATTCACCATCATCAAAAACGAAAAGTATCATCATGAATAAAAAAACCGCATTCATCAAGAATGCGGTTTGCACGTTTTAGTAAAAGATCGTGCGACTTATTGGAAATCAGCATCCCAGGCGACAGGCTTGGAAATCCCCCTATCGGCAAGTGCCTCAGACCAGTTTGTCACCACATAAGTGCCAATACCAGTCTCTTTGAACTTTGCTGCCGGGAACTGGTCCTCCACGAGTTCTTTGGGAGCATGATCATGAGCGTACTCGCCGACCGGTCCTTGGTCTGGACCAAAATCGGTGGGAATGTAAACCAGACCATCTACCTCTTCATGGAGAGCCAACTCCTTCGAAACTTCATGCGACTTCATAATATTTTTGCGCTTTATACGGTGCCGCAGACCGTCTGTTTAAAATGAGATTCACCGAAGTGAAAAATCGGTATTGCCTTTCGGCGGATCGATGTATCTCGTTTCTTTAGTTAAAAAGTTAACAGGCTAACTTGCGGTACTCGAAGTGAGCACAGCTTTCTGGATTCGATATTCAACCCCAGAAAGCTGTGCTCCGCGCTATTCGATATCAATGTACTTTACCTTATAATTATAGCATAATATCCGCTATTGTCAAGTACGTAAAAATGGCCAATTGTAGCCTTTATTGTTATTCTAGAACCCTATATGCCCAAGACCAAAACTCAAAAAGTCCACTTTATCGGAATCTGTGGAGTTGCCATGTCTGCTGTTGCAACCGCCCTTTGGCAGAAGGGTTTTAAGGTAACTGGATCTGATGCAGGATTCTTTCCACCTGTTTCTACACACCTCACCAATCTCGGCATTCCCTACTACTCCGGCTGGCACCCAGAAAAAATGATCGAAGGCGGTACGCCTGATTTCGTTGTTGTTGGAAATGCGACGAGCACAACCAATCCTGAATTTTTGTACGTCCAAGAGCACAAGATTAAATTCATGTCATACCCCGAAGCGGCCGGCGAATATCTCATAAAGCCTCATTCAATCGTTGTGTCAGGGACTTATGGAAAGACGACATCATCTGCCCTCCTTTCTCACATCTTTAAACACGCCAACCTCAAGCCGTCTTATATGATTGGTGGTCTTACCCAAGACGGCGCACCTTCTGCTGCAGTCGATTCTGGTGAATGGTCAATCATTGAAGGTGATGAGTACTCAACTGCAAAATGGGATAAGCGTGCAAAATTCTTTCATTACAAGCCAACCCACCTCATGCTCACGGCTGTAAAATGGGATCACGCTGATTTATACCCAACTGAAAAGTCATACTTTGAAGCTTTCAAGGAGCTCATCGCCACAATCCCTCAAGATGGAAAAATAGTTGCGTGTATTGATACAGAAACCCTTCCTTCCCTTCTTATCAAATCAAAAAGGGAATTCGTAAGCTATGGAAAGTCAGAAGACGCTGAATACAGATATGAGAATCTGAAATCGTCGACCGAAGGAATAGAATTTGAAATCGCATATCACGGCAAGACATACCATATCCAGAGCCCATTGCTTGGTGGATACAACGCTGAAAATATTACCGGCTCCTTTGCAATAGCAAAAGAATGCGGTATCGCACCGGGCGATATTACCGATGCCATCAAGACATTCCACGGCATGAAGCGACGCCTTGAAAAGCGGTATGAAAATAAAGTAACTGTCATCGACGATATCGCCCATTCCCCAGAGAAGGCGCGATCAGTACTCGCAACTCTCCGTTCTATTTATTCTGGTCTTATCATTGCAGTGTACGAGCCAAATATCGGCAATCGAACACCTCAGTCAAAGCCTGAATACAAAGATGCATTTAAGGATGCTGACACGGTTGTTATTCCCCGCTTATCGAAACTAAAGGTAGATGCGGCAAATCCCGAAAAAACATTTGATGGTGATGAACTCGCTAAGACGATTGAAGAAAGTCACAAAGAAGTCCATTATCTCGATACAGATGAAGAGCTCATTGCATTTCTTACTCTTGCTCGAAATGAAGGTGACGTCATTGCCTTCCTCGGCTCACACGGCTTCAGAGGCATGATTGAGGAAACGGTAAAGAGACTGGCGTTAAAATAATCTGCAGTAATAAGCAGGAGCGAGCCTCCGCAAATATAAAATCCGTCAAGGCTTTCTTTGACGGATTTTGTATTGAGGACTGGCGAGCGATGCTTATTACCGCAGATTATTTCCCCTCATCAACTATCTCTGTCTCTACAACATTATTCTCGATCTTTCTTACTTCAAGCATAATACCGCAGGTATCACACTCAATCACATAACCAACGGCAATCTTTGGATGCTTTGAGACGTCGATATCGTTTTTGCACTCAGGACAAACGCATTTCATAGTTGTCATAGTATATGCCAGTGAATTGTAAGTATCAAGTATTTGCTTGCGAAAAATCCCGGGCTTAGCCATACTGATTTATATGATTACTCTGCAGACAGAAGCACCAGAACTTGCCCAAGCTTTACATATTCCAAAGCTTTATTTTAAGCGCGAAGATCTCCATCCTTACGGCTCCCACAAAGGCCGCTCTATTCCCCTTATGATCGACATTAAGGTGAAAGAAGGTGCGACAAAATTTGCCATATCATCATCTGGTAATGCTGCGCTCGCAGCAATCCGTCATATCCAAAAGCTCAATCAAGCCGGAGCAAACCTTCAACTCACCGTCCTTACCGGCGAGCATATTAATCCCGAAAAAAAGCTTCTCCTTGAAAAAGAAATTAATGATAAAAATATTGAGCTCAGAGTCTCGAATCGTCCACTCCAAGCTCTCTTTGAGCTTATTAAGCACGAGGAAACAGTAAGCCTACGCCAATCAAATGATCCTGACGCACTCCTCGGTTATACAAATCTTGCTGCCGAAATCTCTGCAACGCCCGACCTCTGCGCAGTATTTATAGCCGCTTCAACAGGGACAGCCGCCCAAGCTATTGCTGAATATTTTGCAAAGTCTGAGAAGAAGATCGCGGTACACATTGTTCAAACAACCGAAAACTCAACTCTTGTAAAAGGTTACGGCGAAGGCGATGCGATTCGAGAAAAATCTCTTGCTGATGCAATAGTTGATAAAATTGGCTACAGAAGTGACGCTCTCAGGGTAGCTCTCGAAAAAACAGGTGGTGCTGGCTGGATCGTTTCAAACAAAGAAATTACTGACGCCATAACATTACTTAAAGATAAGACCCAGACAGATGCCTCACCAAACGGTGTGTTGGGCTTTGCCGGACTTATGAGAGCACTTAAACACGGAAAAACATTCGAGGGTGCCGTCGTGTGCATAATTACAGGTAAATAAAAAAAAGGGGGTGCATTTCTGCAACCCCCCTTTGTGACAGACGAGTGTTAGCTCGCCTGTTTGTACTCTGCTTGAGCCAGCATATCTTCAAGACAGCTGACAGCAAGGACTTTCTCTTCTCCGCTATTTCGACCAAAGTACCGGTCGAACCAGAGCTTCCTACCCGTTTCCGTGAATGCATGCTCGACGATGTCTTGAATTTCTTCAAGGGTCAGGCGTGATGCGGACACCCATGGATGACTCAAAGAGCCATTGAGGAGCGTGTTCTGATTCGGCTGATGCCAAACCCGACACCGCCGATTTGTACCTTCCCCTCGAGCTGACTCGAAGGTGAAGCACTTGCCGGTCCGGATCTTGTATTCGGCCATCCGAACCATCGCCCCCATGTCGGTGAGATCAATCCCCCGTTCAGGATCCGCAAAGACCTGAATGTTTCCAGACGACCGTTGAACCACGAGCACCGCAGGTTTTCCACCGTAGGCGGAATTTACTGCCTTGTTCGCCAGTTCGTTGTCTGACTGCATCATAAGCGCCGGTTCGATACCATTCTCGAACTGGACGTCGATGAGCGGATTACTTTGCTTGAGCATATCGACGTGTTTCAGGAACGACTCACAGTCCTTAACCCAGACGCCGAACGTATCGCCCAACCAGGACTTCACAATGCTCCGATCCATCCGGCAGGCGATGTATGCGAGTTCGGTCGTGTGCTCATTCCTTCGTGAGAAGGACTCGTTCACATACCGGTTGATCTTGCGATAGATCTCGCTATTGAGGTCGATCTTGCGATCGGCCGCAAAAGCCTTCCAGAACTGACGCAGATCGAAGCTCGAATCCTTGGCGCCGTCGACGATGGCATTGAATGCCGCCGCCGCATAGCGATAGGTGCCGAACTGATCATCTCCCTGCTTCACGCGGTGCATCACCTTGATGATGCTCGCCAACCGCGTCTCTTTGACGCCCGGGTTGACGTCACACCAGAGCGCTTCGGAAAGAAGCGGCGCCAGACGTGACATGTGACCGAGCTTGAGGTGTTCTGCGACCATCATCGCAGCACACGTGCCTTCGATGCGCCCGTTCTCACGGTGCTCATCGAAAACCACTCCGCGATACTTCTCGAGCATCCCGCCGAGTCCGACATAAATGTCGTCGTCGTAGGTCTGCCTGAGGTCTTTGTCCAAAAATACGATCTTTGAGTGTTCCACTCCAGGGAAGACGTCGCTTCCGTAGATGCGCAGCAGCCAAATGGCTAGCAGCTCATCCTGGTGGGAGCGCCAATGCCCAACAATGTTTCCAACAATATTAATGTGCTTTTTCATGGTATACCGTCCGGATTTTTCTGTATTTGGGGCAAATGCCCTCTTGAAAGCTCGCACAGAAGTGTGCAGCCATCTAAGTACTATTGTATCACTTTTTATGCCTTATGTCAAACACAAGAAAAAGCCCCGTATTGGGGCTTTTTCTGAACTCTTTCCTTCTTAACCTTAGAGAGTTTCAACCAAAATCATGTTTGTTTCTACCGCCTTACCAAATGGCGCTCCGGCAGTGACGACAACCTTATCCCCTTTCTTTGCGAGCTTTGACTTGAGGAAGTAATCTCGAACAATCGACATTACTTTTGTGAAATCATTTGTTCGCTCGATAAGTACAGGTGTTGTTCCCCACGAGAGAATCGACTGTCGGAATGTAACCTCGTTAGGAGTAAGAACAATGATCGGCTGTTCTGGCTTGTATCTAGAAACCATGCGAGCGCTGAATCCTGATTCTGTGAGGCACACAAGATATTTTGCACCAACTCGATCCGCAGTACGAATTGAAGATGATGTTATTGATTCACCTACTTTAAGAGGATTAGCTGGATGAATATAATCTGTATTGTAGAATCGCTCTTTCAAAAGCTCTGACTCAACCTGAAGCGCAACGTTTGTCATCACTTCAACTGCCTTTACAGGGAAATCACCAAGAGTTGTTTCTTCTGAAAGCATCACTGCGTCAGTACCGTCAAGAATCGCATTCGCGATATCAGACACCTCGGCTCGCGTAGGAACTGGAGCCTTAATCATCGATTCGAGCATCTGAGTTGCTGTAATAACAGGCTTTGCAAGCTCATTACACTTCCGTATAAGCATCTTCTGAGCTGCAGGTACCTTTTCCGCAGGAATCTCGATAGCGAGGTCTCCTCGAGCAACCATGACGCCGTCAGTAAGAGCGAGAATCTCATCAATATGAGTAAGCGCCTGTGGAGTCTCAATCTTGGCAATAATCTTTGCCTTTGATTTCTTTGCCTTAAGAATATCGCGGAGTTCTGTGATGTCCTCTGGTCGTCGCACGAATGAAAGCGCGATGAAATCAACTTTGTTTTTTATACCAAATTCTAGATCAGTACGATCCTTTTCTGTAAGAGAAGAAATCGTAAGGTCTGAGTCAGGAAGGTTTACACCTCGCTTGCCCTTGATATCACCTCCAACAATCACCTTACAAATAACATTGTTTCCCTTTACATCAAGAACTTCGAGCTTCTTTCGTCCGTCATGGAGAAACACAATGTGACCCTTCTTAACTTCCTTGGCAAAATTTGGATAGTTTACTGAAACAATAGTCTCGTCACCTTCAACCTTGTCGGTTGTAAGAGTAAACTTTGCACCTTCTTTAAGTAGTACTGAATCAGTCTTAAACATACCGATTCGAATCTTTGGCCCGCCGAGATCCTGGAGGATTGCAGCTGGGATACCAGTCTTTTCGATTGCCTTTTTGAGGTTAACGACGCGATTCTGATGCTCGTTAAAATCGCCATGCGAAAAGTTAAGACGCATAACATTCATACCCGCTTTGAGAAGCGCTTCAAGCTTTTCTTGGGATTCGGTTGCTGGACCAATAGTGCAGACTACTTTTGTTTTCTTATTCAAGGTGTTCAAGGGTTCTAGTTGGGTAATAATTCAAAGGAAAACCGACTGCGTCGGTTCCCTTCTTGTGCGCGTACTAGGATTTGAACCTAGGACCCCATCAGTATCAGTGATGTGCTCTACCAACTGAGCTATACGCGCATAATTCGGTTTTAAGCGCGTAACAGAGAGGAGAAAATCCATGTCACCTGATACGTGCTGCATGTTTTGATGCCCGTGCAATATAGCAAAATAAGGCTTTTCTCGCAACAATTTCGTGTGCCTAGAATTAGATAAGGCGCCGATCGTTTTCACGAGAGGCGCCTTAATTTTCCATTTATTTTTTATCAGGTCCAGAGAACGTCTTATCATAACGTTCGCTTTTCAGGATCTGATTCACTCTTTGGGTAAAGAGTGGGTCGTTTATCGGTGTGTGTTCGATACCATTGGTATCGTAGAACCGAACAACAACGTCATAGTTGTTGTACTGCAGTTCCGGTTGTTTTAATGCGCTATCGAAGGCAGTAATGCCAGCATAGAGCGCCAGTGACAGAACGAGGAGTGTTGCAAACAGCAACATTCCCGGACCAACCATCGACGATTTCCTCTGGTGAGGATAAACCGTGATCCATTCCGGTATTGTGTTCATAGTCCTATAGATAATTATATCAGATTCGTACAAATTGTCAATACACCCTCTTTTACCCCTTTAATACCAAAAAGAAAACCGGCATCCGTAAGGGGATGCCGGTCGCAAAGAATCATCGACCCCAGCCGTATTTCATGATACCCAGGTATGCGATCGCCAGCGCCACAAGGAACGCAATGGTGACGAACGCAAAGAACCTAGAATCACTACTCGGAGGTTCGAGCGGAGGTTTTTCTTCGGTCGGAGACTGCATAGAATAGAGGGTTGTTAAGCCTGACTGAACTTCCACCATTATACCAAAAATGAGTCATTTGTCAACCACCTATTTTGCCAAAGATTCTCGTGTGAGAGGTCCAACTAGTCCTGTTGTAGGGAGGCCTTTTGCTGCCTGATATGCCTTTACAGCTTGCTCTGTAAGGGGTCCAAAAACACCCGTAGGAGACACTTTAAGGTATCCAGCTTGATTAAGTGCTGTTTGTAGTTTTGTGACATCATCTCCCGATGCTCCAACAGACAAATTACGAACGGTTGTCGTCGATGGAACACTCGGCGCAATTCCCTTAGTAGTTATTCCCTCAACAACGGTGCGCGTTAGCGGGCCAAAAAGACCGGTCGCAGGAAGTGAATTTGCAGCCTGGAATTTCATGAGAGCCTCCATTGTTCGCTTACCAAAATTATCTGTCTCTTGTCCTGCTGATCCTGGACCTGATAATGCTACAGAATAACCCTGTGAATTCAAAAACTTCTGGAGATTTTTCACATCCTGCCCGCTATACGCTAAAGAAAGGTTTCGAGAAAACTTCACACCCGATACAGATGACTGTACGTTACTTACAGTTGGAGTGCTTGCTGATACAGAAGTTGAAGTATTATTTCCGCCGCCACCGCCTCCCCCTCCTCCACCACCACCGCTGCTTCTACTACCTGAGGATCCGCCACTTGAACCATCCGAACACAATGTGGCGGATGGAGTGATTGTATACGTAACCGCCGTAGTGCCCGCATTGGCAAGTGAAAGGAGTGACTGCGTACTATTACACAGATTTGCCGTAATTCCAGTTGTCACATCTGAGGACAATCTATTAAACGTTGGAGAATACACTGTCACGGCTGAACCCTCAGAAAGCGTTATCAAAAAATTGGATTCATTTACCGCAATAGAGTCAATAACATTGCTTGCTCCAGAGATGTTTATAGTATAGCCACCTACAGAGATACTTGTAGCATCAGTAAGAGTGACGTCGTTTGCAGCGTGTGTAGATACAGCGAACGATCCTAGACCAAAGAAAACAAATAAGGTTAGTACGATTTTTTTCATATGAATTTATCTACACGATGTATAAGACAGAGTAAACGCAGTTGCTCCGGTCGCTATGTGTGCATACACCGCAGTTCCCGCATCATCATAAAGCACTAAACACGAGCCTTTATTTTGGCCTGATTTTCCTATTTGAATAGTGGTTGTTGCGTTAGTTGAACTTGCTACATGGAAGGAATCGACGATGTTGGTTGGATCGCCGCTACTCATAGCTCCGCCAATTGCCATTTTGCCTGACGGACTAATACCCAAGAATGCAACATTAGCTCCCCATACTGCCCCAGGATTTAGGTGGCCAATCATATATCCTTGAGGGTAATTTCCCATAAAGGTATACCAGGCCTGACCCGTAGGATCTACAAGTGTAGGAATTTGGTTTACACTTTTTATGTTTGTAGCGTAGTAAGAATTAGTAATTGCACCAACATAACCGAAATTACCCAAATATCCACCGCCACCTCTAATAAAACTAATTTCTCCATAGACGTCTAATTCTTCATTCGGTGTGCTAGTTCCTATGCCCACATTTCCCATAAGTGTGCTCGTGCCTGTAACCGACAACGTCCCTTCAGTCACAATATTTGTACTGATTGTTGTTGCGGCAGAGACCGTACCAACGACCATTGAAGTTCCGATAACGACCAGAAGGAACAGATTTAGAAGGTTTTCTTTTTTCATGAAATTATTTATCGACAAGCAGTTGTTGAAAGGGTGAACGCTGTTTGTCCTGCTGCAACGTATGCATAGATTGGCGTACCTGCTGAGTCATACAATGCGAGACACGAACCCTTATTTTGACCCGTCTGTCCGATTCGAAGTGTTGTCGTAGCATTTGTACTTGAAGCAATTTGAAGCGTATCAACAATAGAATCCGGTCCATTGCTTAGTGCAGCACCTAATTCTACCTTACCGGTCTTACTTACCTGAAAGAAAAACTTGTTACTCGCCCAAGTAGTACCCGCAGACAAGTGTCCAACCCTGTATCCATAGTTGTTGGCGTTTGAAAATACAGTAAACCAAGACCCTCCTGATGGATCAACCTGCGTTGGGGTTCCGTTCACATTCTTGATATTAGTACCTACATAGAAATTGGTTATTCCCGCTCCGCCGAAATTTCCCATATACCCCTGATTATCCGGTAACAACATAATCTCTCCGTTAACAGACAACTTTTCATTTGCAAGCGGTGTTGTGGTACCTATTCCAACGTATCCCAAGAGTGAACTTGTTGCCGTAACCGATAATGTCCCTTCAGTCACAATATTCGTGCTGATTGTTGTGGCGGCAGAGACCGTACCAACAACCGCAGAAGTTCCTATCACAACCAATAGAAACAAATTAAGTATATTTTCCTTTTTCATAATATATATATATGTGTAAATTCGATGATTAATTATATCACACATATAACCCAACACAAAACCACCTTTTGAGGGGTGGTTTTGTGTAAAATACTGTATTCTATTTTGTTCCGTTCTGGTTGCAGGTTCTTCCCCTGCCTCCATGAGGTTTTTAAGTTCCTCCAAACTCGTATAAAACGATCGACACTGTAAGCTTGTATCCGAAGATACAAAGCAGTTTTTCACTTGAAATAATCCACGAGCAGCTTCCGCTACCCGTGCCTTGTTACGACTTACTCCCTGTCATTGAGCTTACCTTAGGCCGCGACAAGCGCAGACTTCGGGTATTCCCAACTCCCTTGAGTTGACGGGCGGTGAGTACAAGACTTGAGAACGTATTCACCTCGGTATGGCTGACCCGAGATTACTAGCAAATCCAGCTTCAAGGAGTCGAGTTGCAGACTCCTATCCGAACTAGGGCGCACTTTATTACGATTTGCTCAGGGTTTCCCCGTCGCGTCGCGTTGTATGCGCCATTGTATCACGTGTGTAGCCCAGGGTATCAGAGGGCCATGCTGACCTGGCGTCATCCTCACCTTCCTCCCTCGATTTTGCCAACAAACAACACATTGTTGTTTGCACTCAAAATCGAGGGCAGTCTCGCCTGACACTTGTAACAGGCAATGAGGGTTGCGTTCGTTACCCCACTGAAGGGAACAATTCAAACCACGAACTGACGACGACCATGCAGCACCTGTCTAATTGCCTTGCGGCGCTAACCGTTTCTGGCTAGCTTCAACTAGATTTCCAACCCTGGTAAGGTTCTTCGTTTACCATCGAATTAAACCACATGATCCTCTGCTTGTGCAAGTCCCCGTCTATTCCTTTGAGTTTTAACCTTGCGGTCGTACTA
>CAYJCZ010000006.1:0-41257 GCA_964368835.1 uncultured Candidatus Saccharibacteria bacterium
TAGCGTTGGTCTTAAGGAGTGATGATGTGACAGAAGAGATCGCGAGGTTCGTTGTGGTTGCTTGAGTTGAGGTTGAGAGAACTGAAGTGAGGTTAGCGATTGTAGAGCTTGCATTAACAATCAAACCTCGAGTTGTCGTAGGTGCAAGATATCCATTTCCCTGAACAGTGAATGCATTGAAGAGAGATGCGTAGTTGTTTGCTGATGTGGTTGAGAATGCTGAAATGTTCTGCTGTGTGAGCCAGTAGTCAGCAGATGTAGTTGAGTAGAAATTATTAATTGATTTCCAATAATCAGATGAAGTTGTAGAGAATGAGAGGCCTTGTGTCGCAAAGTAGTTAGCAGAAGTTGTAGACCATGAGAGACCCTGACCTGCAAAATATGCGGCTGATGTGGTTGAGAATCCGTTTGCAATATAATATGCACCCTCTTGTCCATCAAATGTTCCCGTCCAGTTACTTGTTGTATCAGATATATAGTCTGTGCCGGCAATTGCAGAAACTACAGAACCGTTCACATTTGTTTTGAGAAGTGATGATGATATACCGAGAATTGCAAAGTTTGTTGTAGTAGCTGAAGTTGAAGTGCTTAGAAGCGTTGTGAGATTAGAAATAGTTGAAGAAGCATTTACGATCAAGCCTCTTGTCGTAGTTGGAGCAAGGTATCCGTTTCCTTGAACTGTAAAGGCTGCAAACTGTGATGCATAGTAATCAGATGAAGACGTTGCCCATCGTGATTGAGTAGAGTCCCAGTAGAGCACTGACGTAGTAGAGAATGAAAGTCCCTGTGCGGTGTAGTAGTCAGCGGAGGTAGTTGAGAAAAAGTTATTAACTGATTTCCAATAATCAGATGAAGTTGTTGCCCATCGTGCAAGTGTTGAGTCCCAATATACCGCTGAAGTTGTTGAGAAGAAATTATTTTGAGTCTTCCAGTAGTCAGCTGAGGTGGTTGAATACGTCCCATCTTGATTCTGTGAAAGGAAATAAAGTGCTGAAGTTGTTGAGAACGCATCCCCTTGATTCTGTGAGAGATAGTAGTCGGCAGAAGTTGTTGAGAAGAAATATCCTTTATCAAAACCACCTATATATGAGAGAACCCGATTATCTGTATAGAAGAGTTTTGAACCTTCGATAACATCTGTTGAAAGAATACCAAGTGATGATGTTGCGATCTGCTGGTATGTACCACCTGCGTATGAACCAATGAGGATTCCTGCAGCAGATGGATTAGCAATACCTGTACCTCCTCGAGATGCGGAGAGGGTTCCAAACCACTGAGATGTAAATGTCTGAGTGTCTCCAGAAGCTGTGATCGTAATACCTATATTAGTATCAGACGATGTTGCAAGAACCTGTGATGCACCTGTCTGTAGTTGTCCTAGAGGACCGATCGCTGAGATACCTGAACCAACACCTCCAGCATCAACTCCACAAGAGAATTGTCCTGTGGTTGAATTCCAAATTAATTTATCTGACGATCCGGAACAAGAAGAAAGTCCTGCACCTCGCAAACTATTACCCACATATATATTAGTAGATGTCGCATTAGTAGAAGTTGAAAGTACTGCTGTGAGGCTTGAAATCGTAGATGAACTATTCGCAATGAGTCCACTTGAAAAAGTAGAGAGTCCGCCAACATTTAAAGTTCCATAGAATTCAGAAGCTCCAGTAACCTGAAGTGTAGACGAAGCGAATGCACCACCAGATGAACTGATTGAGAACAAAGATGAGTTCACAGAATCTCTAACGTCAAACAAATTTGCTGACTGCCCAGAAACTCCTCGCACAAACAGTGGTGTTGCAGTCGTTGTTGTTGCCTCAACAGTAAGCACAGCATTTGAAGCTGGTGTAGTCGTACCGATTGCTGATTGACCTGCACCAGAAACAGCTCCGGAAATTTGTGAGAACGCTGATGAAGAAATTCTTTGTCGTGGTGAAAGAGTTTCAAACGTAACGCCGTTAGAAGACACTTCAACCTGCAAATAAACATTTGAAGATGTGAATGTGTAATCTAAAGCATCAGGATATCCCGCAACCGTGTCGCCAATGTTTACGTTAAAAACTCCCTGCTTAACTGTTGTTGAAAAAGTTGAAGGTGCAACTACCGGCCAAACTTGTGTACCTGATCCAACGGTTGAGTTATCCCACAAAGAGAATTTGAAATAGTATGTCGTTCCTGCTCCGCCCAAAAGATTTCCAGATGAATCAGTGAGCCTGCCCTGGTAACCAAGGATTGAAGGAACTCCTGCGGCAAATGCAATTTTTTCAGATACAGCAAAGGCAACAGTTCCAAAGAAGGCAACTGCTATCAAAAGAGTACCCAGAAAACCGTGTACAGATTTGGTAAATCGCATAAAGTTTGATCAAAAGAACTTCCGCAGAAAATTGATCCCTAAAAGTATAGCAACTAGATTTTGAATACAGGCTGTGAATAAACATTTTATAAAATTTTTTTTTCCAAATGAGCCATGTGAATTAACAACAACTCGGCAATCCGAGTATGAAATTCTGCACCCAAAAAGTGTCGTCAAAAACAGCTCCTTTTGGGAGTGACTGCGAAATGAAAAAACCAATAAGTTTAGAAGCTAAATCTACGATGTGTAGCCATATAATACGATTTCCATAATACGGCCTAAACATTGGTTATAATTAAATTTGATGTAGTAAGGTTTATGAATGTTTCTAGTAAGGTTTAGCATTCATAAATAATTTTTAAGAAGGAATAACTTTTTCCTACTTTACATTAGTCATTATCCAAAGTCTTTTAAAGGCGATAAAACTTTCAAAAGTTTTTGCCAAAGAATTGCACGAAGTAGACCGTAAAGATAATCAAAGATCAAAATTTTTTAATAGATTTTCTAATATTTTTTAGTTATTATTAAAAAATGAATCTTGGTCACTGGCAAGAGATAAACTCCTTCCCTTTTGTAATCTGGTATTAAAAAAACACTGCAATATTTTGCAGTGTTTTGAGAATTTTCTGTAACCTTCTTTACAGAATTTCCGATCCCTCAGTAGTTAATCGAATGCTTTCAATTAATCCCTTTAGGACCATAAGGAGTAGAACGAGTCCCGCAACCAGCGCACATTTTACAATGACATCCGCGTGCGCAAATGCTGCCGCAAAAAATCTTGCGACAGCAGTGATGTCAGACATGACCGGCATGTTTGATATGACATTTGAAACCGATACGGTTGAGACAACCACACCTGTCGCTCCCACAAAAAATACAAAGGGTGTAAGCGCTCTTCGGATGATGAAGATCGTTCTAACCTTTTTCATAACTTGTAATTTAATATGTGTCATACATTTGGAAGGCTACCAATTAAGGCACCTAGCACTAATACGTTATATCTTTACTAATCTTTCGCATCTCATCTCGAGCCCTATGCATCCTCGTCTTTATAGCTCCTTCAGAGACACCCTCAACCTTTGCTATTTCACCGTACTCTTTACCTTCAGCTACGTATAACCTAAGCACACGTGCAAAAGTTTCTGGTAGCCGTGAGAACATTGATTCAAGATAATCACGATCTAGCTTCTGCGAAACCTCTTCCCTGTTATCATGCGGAAGCACCGCCGCCAATTCTTCATCAAGTATTGAAAAGAACTCTTTTTCTCTTTTTTTCTTTTTATACCACTGAAAGCACACATTGATGAGAACTTTATATGCCCATGATGAAAAACGTGCACCTTCAACTGGTTTGAACTTTCTACCGTAAAGGTAGATCTTCACAAATGTATCCTGAACTATGTCGAGAGCTGCTTCCTCATCAAAAATGATACTTTTGGCTTTTCTTAAAAAAGCCTCCTCATATCTTTCAACAATGAGCTCAAACAGATACGGGTACTTAAAAGATGCTTGGAGCACGTCCTCGTCCCTTTTGTTCCTCATATCAGCCTTATGTACCAATGGATTCATCTGCGCCTTATATAACGACTCGGAGACACAAAAAGTTACTTCTTTTTGTTCAAAACACCACTACGCCACTCATCTATAAGCTTATGGTTACCAGAAAGCAGCACCTTAGGCACTTTATATTTTCTTTTCTTGTATTCCACGATTTCTGGCCTTGTATAGACGTCAGAGCTTGCTATACGCTCTTCTTCACGAGAGTCATAGTTACCCAAAACACCTTCAATCTGACGAGATATTGAGTCCATAACTATCATTGCGGGCAATTCCCCTCCAGTAAGCACGTAGGTACCGACAGAGATGTCTTCCATTGAAAACATCTTCTTTATACGTGCATCAATACCCTCATAGCGGCCGCAGACAAAAATAACATGCTTGTATTTGTGAGCAGCAGATTTAGCATACGTAGTATCAAACATCTTTCCAGATGGAGAGAAAAAGATAATCTTTGTTTTTGCGGTACCACAAGCCTGCTTTGCCTTTGCTATAGCTTTTGCAACAGGAAGCGCTTGAATCACCATCCCAGGACCACCCCCGTACGGTTTTTGATCCACCCTATTCCATTTATCCGAGGCAAAATCACGCGGGTTGTAGAAACGAACCTTAATCTTTTTATCCTCTATTGCACGCTTCAAAATCGACTCCCCGAGATAGGAATCGAATGCGCCTGGAAACAATGTAATGACGTGAAATGTCATATTGACAATATTACATTTTTCTGGCTTTTCAGCAAGAAAAAGCCGTGAATTCAAATTCACGGCTTGAGGTTAACTTATGCGCACAAATTGACCATTACTGTCATAGCCATATCTTGTGTAGTACCCAGGTCTATCACGTACATTAATCTCGTCTGCACGCATCGCCTTTTTTGCATGAGACATGAGCATGGCGTACAGAAAGCGAGAGACCGAGAAACCCGGTGTACCATCAGAACTCGGTTTTGTTCGAGCATACCCCACCTGCATAAGCGCAGGAGATATTTCTCCCGAAAGTTTTTGTCCTCTAACTTCAAACCAAAGCGAAGAAATGGCAACGACTCCAGTCCGATCGCATGCAATCGCATACGCGCCATGATGAGAGAAAAAATCACCTAAAAATTTCGAGGTTACATCTTGATGATCATGATTCTCAAGTCTAAATAGATCAGTGATATCCCGACAGTACCCACTTAATCCCTCCAGGTGGTCTAAACAGAGCACCAAACGAAATGAAAGATCCATACCTGGTCACTATACCTGAAAGCGACTTTATTTCAAAATAAAATACGCGATTGCACAATAGCGTCTCGTCCAAACAAAAACCGCTCGTTATGAGCGGTTTTTGTTTGTATTTACAGATTGAGATCGGCCATTGCTTCGTCTACAGTCTTTGTTGCCTTACCTTCTCGAGCTGGTGAACCAGCTGGTTCACTTATTTTTAGATTTACTCGAGAATTATTTTTCATTCCCACAATCCTCAAAAGAGTTCGGATTGCTTTTGCAGTATTGCCTTCGCGTCCGATAATTTTACCCATATCAGCAGGGTTTACATCAAGAGTGAGAAGCACTCCCATTTCATCTACTGTCCTGTTAATCTTTACATCGTTCGGATTGTCTACGAGAGACTTTATGAGATAGTCGAGAAACTTTGCATCAGGATCCATGTTCATTGTTGATTAACTGAAATAATCGAGCTATTTGGCTCTATATAGTATTGTACCACTCACCCCACAAAAGAAAACTGCCCCTGTGGGCAATTTTCAGACCGTCTATTAAAGGCTATTTAAGCCTTTGGGGCTTCTACTGGAGCAGGAGCTGCTGCAGCTGGTGCGGCACCGTCCTTTGGAGCATCCTTCTTGATTGGGCTTTTCTTTGGAAGAGCGTTTACTTTCTTTCCTGGAATAACCTTCTTCTCAATAAGCCAGTTATGAACAGTGTCTGAGAGCTGTGCACCGTGAGACATCCAGTGCTTTACTCGATCTGCCTTAACTTCCTTAATTTCATTGATAGGATCAAATGTTCCCAACACCTCTAGGAATTTACCCGACTTAGTCGAGTTCTTAGAATCCGTCAAAACGAGACGGAAGGTTGGTACATTTACGCGTCCTACGCGCTGTAGTCGAATCTTTAACATAGAATGAGATACTAGCAGAAACCTTAAAAATCGTCAAACTTGGGGCATTTTTTAGCCGTAGGTAGCGAAAAGCCTCCTTTTTGCTATAGTGGATAGCAATGAAAAACAGACCAAAACAAGGCCATTCTACGGGGCCACATAAGGGAGGCAAACCCTCTCCTAAACCAGGACATGCTCCCCACAAGCCACATAAAGCTTCTGGCGATTCTTTTAGTGGAATCATAAGCGTTAATTCTAAAGGCGTAGGTTTTATTGCGAATCCAAAGGATGCTCGCGCGGATGATTTTGAAATAGCACCTGAAACTCTCCATACGGCACTTCATCGAGATGAAGTTGAGGTTCGTGCGCTCGGTCGAAAATCAAAGTTCAATCGATCGCTCGCAGAAGTCGTCAAAATCATTAAACGCGACAAGATGCGATATGTTGGCGTGCTTGAAGATGCTGGTAAAGGATTCGCACTAGTGCCTGATGATAAGAGACTCTATAAAGATATCTTTGTATCAAAAGAAAAATCTCTCGGCGGAAAGCCTGGTGATAAAGTATATGTCGAGATAACAGAGTGGGATGAAAAACTAGGATACCCTGTCGGAAAAGTGCTCGAAGTTATAGGTCGTCATGGAGAACATAATGCTGAAATGCGCGGCATCGTTCTTGAGCGTGGTCTTGCATATGATTTTCCAGAAGAAGTCACGCATGAAGCGGAAATTATCGGTCGTAAAGAAAAGATCATCACTCCAGAAGAGCGTTCAAAAAGACGTGATTTCAGCTCTACCCCAACTTTTACTATCGACCCTATAGACGCAAAGGACTTTGACGACGCTATTTCATTTAAGGAGCTTCCGGGAGGACTCTTCGAGATAGGCGTGCACATTGCCGACGTCTCTCATTATGTCCGTGAAGGTACCGCCCTTGATCGAGAAGCTCTTTCACGTGGTATGTCTATATATCTCGTCGATAGAACGATTCCAATGCTCCCAGAGGTCCTTTCAAACGACCTTTGCTCACTTAACCCCAAAGAAGAAAAGCTCACATTCTCATCTGTCTTCATTATGAATGCCAAGGGTGAGGTGCTCGAACGATGGTTTGGTAAGACAATCATTAATTCATGGAAGAGGTTTACCTATGAAGGTGCACAAGATGTACTTGAAGGAAAATCTCAAGAATATTCAAAAGAGCTTTTAAAGCTTAATGAAATTTCAAAAAAGCTTAAAGAAAAGAAAGAGGCTGCTGGTGCAATTGATTTCGAAACTGATGAAGTTAAATTTGAGCTTGATGCCACAGGAAAGCCTATTCGTGTATACAAGAAAACCCGAAAGGATGCTCACAAGCTCGTTGAGGAATTCATGCTTCTTGCCAATCGTGAAGTTGCTCAATTCATGTGGAAAGCTGGCGAAAAGAATCAGGGCGTATTTCTTTACCGAATTCATGACGCACCTGTTATGGAAAAGATTGATAACCTCGTCATTCTTGTAAAGGCTCTTGGATACAATCTTCCTGTAGGAAAAAAAGGTATTGCCGTAAAGGATCTTAAGAGTCTTTTCAAAGAGATTGCTGGCACACCCGAAGAACCTCTTATAAAGACAGCTGCGATTAGATCAATGGCAAAGGCAGTCTACTCAACCCAGAACATTGGCCACTACGGTCTTGCGTTCGAATACTATACGCACTTCACCTCCCCAATCAGACGTTATGCTGATCTTATTGTGCATCGCCTCCTTCATCGAGAACTTCTTGGTGGAAAGATTACCAAAGGTGAAATGTCTAAATACCAGCGAATCGCTGACGACAACTCAGACAAGGAAATCCGTGCTTCAGAGGCAGAACGTGCGTCTATCAAGTACAAGCAAGTCGAATATATGCGAGAGCATGTTGGCGAATCATTCGATGGCACAATTTCAGGTGTGACCGAATGGGGTCTTTATGTCGAAGAAAAAAATACCAAGTGTGAAGGTATGATTAAACTTCGAGATCTTACAGATGATATTTATGTCTTTAATGAAAAGGCGTATGCGGTCGTAGGTGAAAAAACTAAAAAGAAATTCTCTCTCGGCGACACCATCAAGTTTAAGGTTGTTGGTGCAGATCTCGAAAAGAAGACTCTTGATTACTCGTTGATTAAGTAAACAAAAAAGAGCCCAAGCAAGCCTCCGCAGGTGAGGATTGGTCAAGGTTTTCTTGACGAATCCGATCCGAGGACTGGCGAGCGGTGCTCTTTTTGTTTATTTATTTCGCTACAGCCAGTGCCTCGTTGAATGCAATAGAAAGTAGTTTTGAGAAACCTTCCCTGCCCATGGTTACTCCATACAAAATTCCTGCGCGAGACATCGTTTCTCGATTGTGAGTAATTACAATAAGCTGCGAAGACTTGGCGAGACCCTCAATCATATCTCCATATTTTTTCGAATTTGCTTCATCGAGTGCTGCATCCGTTTCATCAAGAATAATAAATGGAGGAGGATTTACCTGAGAGATAGCAAAGAGTAGCGCAATAGAAGTAAGTGCACGTTCACCACCCGAAAGCATTTCAAGTGACTTAATTTTCTTTCGAGGTAAATTAACCTGAATATCGACACCGAGCTCAGTCTCCTCTTCACCTTCTTCAGGAAGTGATTCGATACCCATCTCGGCCATTTCTTCTGCTGAAGGTCCCTTCTTTCGCTTCTTTTCACGAATGACATTGAGTGATGCTTCACCCCCACCAAACATAAGTGCGAAAAATTCTTTAAACTGCTTATTTATTTTCGATATTCCATCACCGAACATAGTATCGAGTTTCTCCTCGAGATCCTGAATAAGGTTAGTGAGTGACTGAGCAGATTTCTCAAGATCAAGAATCTCTCGAGCCAAAAATTCATCACGCTCTGTTGTCTCCTTAAATTCCTTCATCACATCATTTGGGGAAATTCCACCTTGATCCTCGAGGCGCACCTTAATCTTCTCAATATTTTTTCGCCTTTCTTCCTGGCCATGTCGCTCCTCTGCTGGATACTGAGTTTTATCTGATTCATACAAATATACGTCACGACCAATGAGTGTTGCACCTTCAACGAGCTCACGTTTGAAATCCTCTTTTTCGAGCCGGAGCTTTTCCTCCTTTACGCGGGTCACGGACAATCTTCCACGGAGCTCATTTTCCTCGGCGATTATTCTAAACATTGTTTTTTCTGCATCTCGAGAAGAATCCTTTTCTTTTTCGATCTCCTTTTGCAAAGCTGAGTATTCATGTGAAAGATGCGCGAGCTCGGCCTCAGCTTTCTTGGCGTCCTTATCTGTGTCTACTTTCCTATCTTTTAAGAGTGCAATTTCCTTTTCAAGTTCATGCACTCGGTTTTGAGCTCGAGAATCCTTATTTGATTCAAGAAATAATTTAAGAGTTTCTCGTATTTTTGCCAAAACAGCTTTAACACCACCCATATCCTGGGCTGATTCAATGTCACCTGCCAATTCGTCAATTTTTGAAATGAAGGTTTTAACTTTTGAATACTCAACAGTAGTCATTTCACTGCTTGCACTCGCCTTTTCACGAGTAAGCATTTTTTCTAGTGTGGCAATTTCACCTTCTATGCGACCAATAAGCCTTGTACCGTCTTCTCGTGACTCACGTGCAGTTTTAAGTTTTGATTCAAGCGAGATAAGGTCACTCGACTTTACATCTTTGTGTTTTGAATCTTCAAGTACCTTTTTTGCTTCTGCCAACTCTCTTTCTAGCTTTTCAAGCTCCTTCTTTGGAACTGCCATTTCTTCGTGCAGATTCTTTTCAGTAGCCGTGAGATACTCTGACTCACGCTTAAGATACTCACGGTAGACATTCTTAAGTTCTTCGCGCAAAGCGATAGTCTTCTCGACTTTTTCTACCTGCTTCTTTAAAAACTTCAAATGAGGAGCAATCTCCTTTCGTAACGACTCAACCTTCTCCATATTTTCTCGAGTCTTTTCGAGTTTTCGCTCACTCTCTTCTCTTTTGTATTGAAATATTTTAAGTCCGAGCGCATCCTCGATCATTTCACGCCTTTCTTTTATATTTGCATTAAGAATCCTGTCAGCTTCGCCTTGTGAAATTATGTGATGCCCTGAAGCGCCTATGTGAGCGCCAGCCAAAAGCTCAACAATATCCTTGAGCCTTACTGAAGATCCATTAATAAAGTATTCTGAAAGTGAATCACGATGAATAACACGCTCAATCACAACTTCATCAAAATCAATATTTAAAAGACGTTTTCTGTTATCAAAAGTTAGCTTTACTGACGCGCGATTTCCTCGAGGCTGAGTCTCACCACCATTAAAGATAAGATCTTCAGTCCTTTTTCCACGCATTGATTTTATCGACTGTTCTCCAAGCACAAAACGAAACGCCTCAGCGACGTTGGATTTACCAGATCCGTTGGGACCCACAATGGATGTAACCTGGGCATTAAACTCAAGATTCGCCTTCTTGGCGAATGATTTAAAGCCTGAAAGTTCAAGAGATTTAAGATACATGGCGGGAATTTATCCCTGTAAATATATCATTTTTGTGGTCTTCACAGAAGTTTTACTACCAACACTTGACATACTCAATAAATAATGTACTATGTTGGTAGTCGCACACCTATGAATCCACACCAATACGAAGGCAGTCTGGCCCAAAAGTCCCTCTACATCTCAGGCGTCGCCGGGATCATCTCGATCCTGTCCGGCATCTGTGTCCTCATCCTGTTTTTCCTACGGCACGAGCATCCACACGGGTGGAGCATGGCCTGGGAGCCCGCCATCCTCGCAGGAGTATCAATCCTCGTATCAATCATTGCGTTCCTCATTTGGGCGCTTGATTCCTACGGGTATTTCGATAACTTCTTCGACCTCACAGGAGAGCACAGGGAAACGCCAAATCCCTTCTGTTAGCAAAAGCAAAAGACGCACCTCGGTGCGCCTTTTTTTATGCGTTCCAGCCTTTTGCCTCGAGCGCGCGCAGCGCTGCATTCTGCTCTGCCTCCTGCTTTGACTTCCCTTCACCAATAGCGATCTGATCCTTACCAATGAGTACTCCTACGGTAAATGACTTGTCATGATCCGGCCCGAGTTCTTTTACAAGCTTATACGAAGGAGTAATTCCAGTTTTTTCTTGAGCTTTTTCCTGAAACATACTTTTTGCATCAACAAGATTTCCTCGAGCAATCATCTGATCTGCAAATACAAATATATTTTTCTCTATAAATACCTTAGCCGCATCATATCCTTGATCAAGATACAGAGCACCGACAACCGCTTCAAACGTATTGGCGAGAATGTACTGTCGTGCGCGTCCGGTATCCTTTGCCTCCCCTTTTGAAAGAAGAAGGTAATCATTCATTGAAAGGGTTGCTGCGACTTCAGCTAACGTAATTGCATTCACAAGTGCTGAACGATAGGTCGTAAGCTCACCTTCAGGTTTTGTAGGATATTTCTTATACAAAAAATCTGTAACGACAAGTTCAAGTACTGCATCACCAAGGAACTCAAGTCGCTCATTATGCTCCATCCGCGTATTCTTGTTCTCGTTTATATACGAGCGATGCGTAAAAGCCTGCTTCAAGAGATTCTTATCCTTAAAAGCAACAAACGCCGTCTCTTCGAATTTACTGAAATTTATTTCCATTGAGTATCAAACTAGCTGAATTGAGTGTTAAAAACAAGCTGATTTACTTTTTAGGTATAGCTTTTACGGCCTTGGTGATAATCGGCACAACGTCATCATAAAAATTAAGCTCTCCGAGATTATCAACATCAAACCATTGGGCCTTATCGAGTCCACCGCTTGGGCCAAGCTTTAGAGGAGTGTAGTCTGTTTCCGCGAGAAAGTATGTCACCTGCTTACGGATCTTTCCTTGCTCAGGATGAGTAGCAACATATTCGTTACTCGTAACTTCAGACAAGACACGAATATCAATACCCATTTCCTCTTTAATCGCCCTCATAGTGCCATCTTTTGGCTCTTCAGTACCCTCAAGCTTCCCTTTTGATAGTGTCCAACGGCCAAAGACATCATGGACAAGCGCCAATCGAATCTTTCCTTCGTGCTTTGAAAACACAACAGCACCGCCGAGTTTTACGATCGGCATCTTATCAAAAGGTATATTGAACTTATCATCCTTCTTTTTTGATACAGCATCTTTGCCCGGCTCGCCCATTTCCTTGTAGACAGAACCCAGTACGCCGTTTACAAACTTTCCAGAGTTTTCTCCGCCGAATGACTTTGCGAGCTCAATTGCCTCATTTATAGCTACTTTTGCTGGAACTTCAGCGCGATCAGCAAACAAAAGTTCATAGAGCCCCATACGAAGTACGTTTCGATCAACTATAGAGATTTTATCCAAAGGCCAGTCTGGAGCGGCTTTGGTGATGATCATGTCGATCTCGGGACGCTTCTTTACAACGCCTGCGCCGAGTTCTTGCATGAACTTCATATCGGTATTGCCTGGAGCAAATTCTTCGGCATCGCGAACGAGAGCATCAGAGAGGATGCCTTCGTTATGGTCGCGGAAATCCCACTCAAAGAGTGATTGAAGGACGACTGAACGAGCGAGATGCCTATTTGCCATACAATGTACTTGGTTGTTTATACCCGACTGATTACTTATATATCGTACAATACTGATTTTCCGCCCGCAAGCAAGTTATGCCTACAAAAAATAAAACACAGCGTGTGCTGTGTTTTATTTTATCGTGCGAGTTCCTTCTCCTTTGTTTTCTTTGCCTTCTTTTCTGCCTTCTTATCCATATCGATAGCGACAAGATTCTTGTACTTGCCAGTAATCGCAGAAGCGCGGTGTCGGAGGTGAACAGTGCCCGTTTTTGAATCGATAGTCAAAGCAGGGTTTTGCAGAGCGTGATGTGAACGCCTGTTTCCTCGTGCCGACCGTGTTGCTCTCATTCGTACTACCATAGGTTTAGAACTATAGCAGAATCCATAAAAAAGGCAAGAAAAAGCTCTACTTTGGCTTAAAAGCTATGTTTTTAAGAAATGACCTCCGGTGCAGTGGTGATGGTCCATTCTCCTGTATTGCTTTTATATGAGTCGCAGTTCCATATCCTTTATGAGTCTCAAATCCGTATACAGGATACTTTGTTCCCTGCTCTTCCATGTACCTATCACGCATAACTTTTGCCACAATTGATGCAGCGCTAATGATTGGAATTTTTTCATCACCCTTAATAATTGTTTCCTGGAAAATAAATTCTTCTGGTGCATGAAGTGACCCGTCGAGATAAATTTGGGTTGAATTTATGGGTAAAGACAAAGATCGCAGGACCTCATGAATTGCCTTTTGTATAGCCTTTGAGATGCCGATATCATCTATCTCTGATGCTGGTACAGAAAAGAATGCGAAATCGAGATATGCCTCTGATTTCAAGTTTGTAATCTTTGTAAACCAGTCTTCACGTTTTTGCGGCGAAAGCTTTTTCGAATCTTTAATGCCAAAAAATACATCCATGTTAAAGGAGTTTGATACAGCGCATGCGCACAGGGTTACCGGCCCGGCCAAAGGACCGCGCCCCACTTCGTCTATACCTACGATATGAGTAATCTTCTTCACGCCACAATTATATACTTTTTAAAACTCGATACTCTTACTAAGTTACCTTATACTTAAGGAACTATGGCTCGATTTATCCACCTTCATACGCATTCCCACTATTCCCTTTTGAATGCACTCCCCAAAATCGAGGATCTCGTAGAGGCAGCAAAAGAAGATGGCGCTCCCGCACTTGCCCTTACCGATAACGGAAATCTCTACGGTGCTATTGAATTTTATAAGGAGTGTAAGAAAGCCGGGATTAAACCTATTATCGGCGTTGATTTTTACGTTGCTTCTCGAACGCGACAGGAAAAGCAAACGGGTATCGACTCTCGCCGCACACGCCTAATTCTTTTGGCTAAAAATTATGAGGGCTACAAAAACCTAATTCAACTTGTCACCAAAGGCTACCTCGAGGGCTTTTATTACAAGCCTCGAATAGATAAAGAGCTCATTAAACAGCATAAGGATGGACTCATTGCTATTTCATCGGCGTTTTCAGGTGATCTTACGCTTGCCCTACAAGGAAACGATCTTGCCAAGGCTGGCGAAATTGCACAGTGGTACAAAGATGTCTTTGGTTCTGATTTTTACCTAGAAGTCACACATCATCCCGATATCGATGGACATGACACGCTCATGGAGCGAACAAAAGAGGTTTCAAAGAAAACTGGGATCCCTCTTGTTGCAGGCGGAAATGTCTATTACATCAAACCTGAGGACAAGCCTGCACAGCAAACGCTTATGCTTGTGAATTCTTCGGGTGACGATCGCATATCAGATGACGATGTGGCTGATTTTTCATTTATCTCAAACGACGCTGCGCAAAACTATTTCCGAGATTTTCCTCATGCGCTTGAAAATACTGAAAAAATTGCTGCCGACTGCAATCTTGAGATTGAACTCGGTAAATGGGTGTTCCCTGATTTCAAGCTTCCGGATGGCGAAACCGCTGACAGCTATTTACGTAAAATTGTGTACGAGGGTTTTGCAAAGCGTCAGATCGAAAAAAGCGATGACCTCGTGAAAAGAGTTGATTACGAACTTGAAGTCATTAAGAACAAGGGTTATTCGCCGTACTTCCTTATCGTAGCCGACCTACTCACCTATGCACGTTCACACGGAATCCTTTCAAACATTCGAGGTTCGGTTTCCGGATCTTTGGTCACTTTCCTTGCAGGTGTCACCAACATAAATCCGATTGAATACGAAATTCCATTCGAACGATTCCTAAACCCTGATCGACCGTCCGCTCCCGATATCGACATGGACTTTGCCGACGACAGACGTGACGAAATGGTGGACTATGCCCGAGCAAAGTACGGAGTCGAAAAAGTGGCGCAGATTGGAACCTTTGGCACCATGGCAGCCAAGGGATCTGTACGCGACGTAACACGTGCACTTGGATATCCGGTCGAAATGGGCAACAAACTCTCTGCCCTCATCCCCCTTGGATCCCAAGGTTTTCCCATGACTATCGAGAAGGCTCTTGAGGATGTTGAAGAGCTTCGCGAGCTTTATAAAAAAGACCCCGACACAAGGCGCATTATTGATCTCGCGAAAAAGATCGAAGGTTGTGCGCGACAAATGGGAGTTCATGCCGCTGGTGTGGTTATCGCTCCTACAAACCTCACGGACTTTACCGCTCTTCAATACGACACGAAGGGAGAAAATAAAATCATCTCTCAGTACGACATGTATTCAATTGAGGAGGCGGGTCTTTTGAAATTCGACTTCCTTGGACTTAAAAACCTTTCAATCATCGCCGATGCGCTCATAATGATTGAAAAAAATCATGGAGTACAGATTAATCTCGATACCATGCCGGTTGATGACAAGAAAACTTTTGAAATGCTCGCCCGAGGTGAGACATCTGACTTGTTCCAACTTAACGGAGACGGCATGACCAAGTACCTCAAGGACCTCCGCCCGTCTTCTATCCACGACATTAACGCGATGGTGGCACTGTATCGTCCGGGTCCTATCCAATTTATTCCCCAATACATCGAGCGAAAGCATAATCCTGCCCTCATCACCTATCTTGATCCTGCCCTTGAGCCAATTTTGAAAAAGACGTACGGAATTCTCGTGTACCAAGACGACCTTCTTATGATGGCGAACAAGCTCGCAGGATATTCCTGGGGTGAAGTGGATAAATTCCGAAAAGCAGTGGGAAAGAAAATTCCCGAGGAAATGGCAGCTCAGAAAGAAAAATTCATAAAGGGCTGTATTGAATATTCAAAATGGCCTGACAAAAAAGCTCGCCAGATTTGGTCATGGATTGAACCGTTTGCGGCGTACGGATTCAACAAGGCACACTCTGTGTCATACGGTCGTGTTGCGTACCAAACAGCGTATCTTAAGGCTAATTACCCAGGAGAGTATATGACTGCGATTTTGATTCACGAAGCAGGTGATGTGGAAAAAGTAGCTGAGTCAATCAAAGAGTGTAAGCGAATGAATATTCCTGTACTTCCACCATCAGTAAGCGAAAGCGTTGAAAAGTTTGCTCTCATTAAGGGTGCGGGTAAAGACGGTGGTGACGTTATTCGATTCGGACTTAACTCAATTAAAAACTTTGGAGAAGGTATCGCCCGCGCAATTATCGAAGAGCGCGATCATGGAGGACGCTTTAAATCTCTTTCTGATTTTCTGGCGCGCATAAAAGATAAAAATCTCAATAAAAAATCTTTGGAGTCTTTGATTAAAGCTGGAGGTATGGATGAATTTGCTGATCGAACAGCAATGTATGGAAATCTCGACAGGCTTCTTGAATACAATAAGGAGAAAGCAAAGTCGGGTAACGCCCAGGATTCCCTTTTTGGTGGCTTTGTGGGTCATGACGATATCCGACTTGAAACTGTTGCGCCAATCACGCTTAACGAGAAGCTTTTGTGGGAAAAGGAGTTGCTTGGTCTTTATATTTCTGGCCACCCGTTGGATAAGTACCGTGAAATACTGGAAAAGCGCCCTCTTCACATCTCCACTCTCAAAGCAAAAGCTCAAAAGGAATTCGAAACAACGCAGAAAGTTAAAGAAGACATGGTGGTCATTGGATCTATCATCGAAGACGTGCGAGTTATTATGACAAAAAAGAATGAGCCGATGGCCTTTCTACGAATGGCAGATCTCACGGGCTCAATTGAGGCCGTAGCCTTTCCTCGTACCTATGCTCGTTTCAAATCGATAATCATTCCAGATAAATGCGTGGCACTTAAGGCAAAAGTATCAGAAAGAAATGGTGAAATATCACTTGTTGTAGATAACTTTATGGCTTTAAGCTAAAAATATGGTATAAAAGATTGCCGCCTAACAACGGTACTGCACCTACCCCTGCAAATCGTGTATGAGAATGAGCCTAAAGGGGCCGCGAGAGCCGTTTCAAGGGCCAAACTTGTACACTGCCGGAAAAACCGGCGACCGGAGGCTTTCTTCGTATGAAAGCTCCACGGCCCAAGCGTAAGCTTGGGCCTTTGACTTTCTATGGTTTTTAATTTACAGTAAATTTAGATTTTTGATTTTACCTTGCTTGGAGGAGGCTTAGCGGTGACCACAAAGCATCGTTCGTTACAAAGGGGCCGATGGGAATCGACCCTGGTCAGTAATGACACCGAGCCCAAAGTACAGGGATATGTGTGCCAAGCCATTTCAACGTTGCGTTGAATGCTAGACAGCTAGACCATAAACAAATATCCCATCTCTGTGGAGGGGCGGCACAACACCCGCGATTGTGCCGCCCTTTTTATTTGACCTAATACCATAGTCGAGATACCATTACCCCATCAGAGATTGCTTTGGCTACCAACCAAAGGCTACGCGACACTTGTCCTAATCTGAAACATACAAAAGACAAAAGCCAGGTGGAACCGCGATCAAATCGCCCTAGCAAATACATGACTCACGTCGTGTCATTGCTAGGGCGCTTTTATTTATTTTCACATCATCAACCATGTCATCCATAGAACACATCCGTCATTCGTTTGCCCATTTGCTTGCCGCAGCGGTAAATGAACTCTATCCAGGCACAAAGAACACAATCGGTCCTTCAATCGATAACGGTTTTTACTATGATTTTGAATTCCCTGCTGACAAACTTCCTTCAGATAAGGAATTTAAAGACATCGAAAAGCGCATGCGAAAAATCCTCCCTTCGTGGAAAGGTTTTGATCATAAGGAAGTAAGTGAGGCAGAAGCGAAAGAATTCTTTGCAGGAAATCCGTATAAGCTCGAGCTTATTGATGAGATTGTAAAGAAAGGCGAAAAAATTACTCTTTATACTTCAGGAAAATTCACAGATCTCTGTCGCGGTGGACATGCTGAAGCAGGAGAGATGAAAGATGACGCATTCAAAATAGATCGAATCGCAGGTGCGTACTGGCGTGGTGATGAAAAGAATAAGATGCTTACTCGTATTTACGGCTTGGCTTTTGCATCCAAAGAAGAACTTGAGGCATATATAAACCAGCAGGAAGAAGCTAAAAAACGCGACCACAAAAAACTTGGACGAGATCTTAAACTCTTTACTATTTCCCCACTTGTTGGTGCTGGACTCCCTCTCATGCAGCCAAAGGGTATGGTCATTCGAAAAACAATCGAAGATTATCTTTGGTCACTCCATTCAGAAAAGGGATACGAGCGTGTGTGGACTCCTCATATTGCCCACGAGAATCTTTACGTCACATCAGGTCACGCTGCAAAGTTTGGTGATGAACTATTCCGTGTTCAAGGCAAAGAAGAAAAATTTATTCTAAAGCCAATGAACTGCCCTCACCACATGCAGATCTTTGCTGATAATCAGTGGAGCTACAAGGACATGCCTGTTCGATATTTTGAGCCAGCAACTGTATATCGTGATGAAAAATCAGGCCAGCTCGGTGGTCTTACACGTGTACGTTCAATCACCCAGGACGATGGACACCTTTTTTGCCGAAAGGATCAGATAGGTGCTGAGGTATCAACCATTGTTGGTATTATAAAAGAATTCTATACAACTATCGGCCTCATGTCTGATTATTGGGTCCGTCTCTCGACTCGAGGCACTGATAAGTCAGCGTATCTTGGTTCAGACGAAATCTGGAACGATGCAGAGAAGGCGCTTGAAGATGCAGCAAAGGAGAATAAGCTCAATTACAAACCAGGCCCTGGAGAGGCAGCGTTTTACGGCCCAAAGCTCGACTTTATGTTCAAGGACGCAATCGGTCGTGAATGGCAGCTGGCGACCATCCAGTGCGACTTTAATCTCCCTGAACGATTCGATCTATCGTTTGTAAACAACAAGGGCGAGAAGGAGCGGCCCGTGGTCATTCACCGAGCAATTTCTGGATCACTTGAACGATTCCTTGGAATTCTCATCGAGCATTTTGCAGGTAATTTCCCTCTCTGGCTTTCTCCAACTCAAGTAAAAGTTATTCCGGTCCGTGAAAATCATTTCGACAAAGTACTTGAGGTGGGTGCGCTTCTTAAAAAAGCCGGACTACGTGTAGATACGGATGTTACTGATCTTGGATTTGGTAAGAAAGTCCGCGACGCAAAAGATAATCGCGTTCCCTACACAATCATCATTGGAGATAAGGATATTGAAAATGGAGTTGTTACCGTTGAATCTCGAGACAAAGGAAAAATAGGTGAAATGAAGGCTGAAGAAATATTAAAAATTCTGGTTGCAGAACATCAGGCTAAAAAATAGAAATAAATAGCCCCGCAAATAAAATTTGCGGGGTTTTTAGCCTTCATCTTCACTACACGGAGGTAAATCCGATGGAAGCTGATTTTGATTGCGCAATTCGATGAGATCCTTCCCATCGAAGTGCTTCATGACTCTGAAATAGGGTCCCACTGCCGCTGCTGCTGCTAATGCAACCCAGCGAGGAGCGATACCCGAAATGAGGACTTCATCGCGCTCGTTTTCTGGAATGTTAGAGACAATTCTCTGTACATTTCTGAAAACGATGTTATATCCTTCCTGACCTTGCAGGTTGATATGAAACGCGCCCGACGAGAGTCCAACCTTGCCATCAAACAAATCTCGGTTTTTGGCCGAAATGTCGATGGTAACCATTCGATTCCTTTGGTTGATTGTTTAAGGTAAACAAAGGGAGGCCAAGAGCGCCTCCCTGTTGGGCTAACGAACTTTCGTTAGCTACGCATCTCGCGCAAGTACTCCCGGAGGGCCTTCGCCGAAGCGAATCCCAAGCCGTTAAAATAGAAGTAATCGCGATGGCCGATGTGCGTCTGGTTGATCATGACTATGTACTCCCAACACCCCATTTGTTCTGGAGGGGTAGCGATTCGACACCGCCTATCTCCCAGTCTTATGGTATCAAACTTCTTTCGAAGTTTTAGCCTTATTTAAGCGGTAAGCCCGCTTCGTTGGATAGTTTTATAATTACCATCCTACTAATATAAAGTATAGCACATAATGAGCTTTTGTCAAGTAATTTTACCCTATAAAAAAGCCGCCTTGAACTTGTGTTTAGGCGGCTTTGTTGAGCGCTTATCTGTCACCGATTCCAGTGAATCCATCTTGCGTGACCATGCTCTCAAAACCGGCAGCGATAATTTCAGCTTCATCCATTTGAAGCAGACTAGAAATCTCCTTCATCTCCTCTTGGTCAGAGGGGTCTGAAGGTAGAGGTTGAGCGGGATGCGTCGTTCGTGAAATGCATGCGCCGTGAAGCGTGCAGTAACGGTCAATAAGCTCTGCGCGCGAAAGCTTATGCAGGGAACAAGTAACTGGGTGGGATAAGGACATGAGGTTAAGGAGCCTCCCACTACTCTACTCCCTCTTACTTAAACGTCAATCGTTGCCTTGTGAGCGTTTGACTGGATGAATGATTTTCGAGATGGAACATCGGTTCCCATGAGCATATCGAACACCTTGTCAGCCTCCTGAGCATCCGTGATATTAACTTGTTTGAGAATTCTGCGAGCCGGGTCCATGGTTGTTTCCCAAAGTTCATCTGAGTTCATTTCTCCGAGACCCTTGTATCGCTGAACGTACACTTTCTGAACTTTCTTGCCCTTGGTTTCTTCTGTTGCTTCGGTTTCCTCTACTGGAGCTTCGTCAGCAATCACCTCTTCTTCGAGCGGAATTTCATCTTTGCCCAAAACTTTTGCCTTTTCCTCTTCAGAATAGAAATACATAATTTCCTTTCCTCGTTTCACTTTATACAGCGGCGGTTGAGCAATATACACATACCCTCCATCAATGACAGGTTTAAAGTATCGATATAGAAGAGTAAGAAGAAGCGTGCGGATGTGAGCACCGTCAACGTCTGCATCGGTCGCGATAATAATTTTGTGATAGCGAAGTTTTGAAAGATCAAACGTCTCACCAATCGCCGTACCCATGGCAATAACAAGATTCTTGATCTGTTCAGAACCAAGCATTCGATCAAGTCGTGCTCGTTCAATATTCAAAATCTTTCCTCGGAGTGGAAGCACGGCCTGAGTTTTTCGATTTCGTCCCATCTTTGCTGTACCACCTGCAGAGTCTCCCTCCACAATGAATACTTCAGCATCTGCAGCTTCGGTACCCGATTCACAGTCAGCTAGTTTTCCTGGAAGCGTCATACCCTCTAGAGCTCCCTTTCGCAAAATAGAATCTTTTGCTGCCTTGGCTGCCTTTCTCGCCTTCATAGCAAGAATTGCCTTGTTGACCATAGCCTTGGCATCGTCTGGATTTTCCTCCAAGAACAACTGGAACGCCTCGCTAAAGACGCTCGCAGTGGCCGCCTGAGCCTCCATGGAGCCCAACTTAGCCTTTGTCTGACCTTCGAACTGGATCTCACGAAGCTTTACCGACACGACCGCTGTAAGGCCTTCAAGAACGTCATCCCCTGTAAAGCTATCGTCTTCTTTACCTCCGTTTTTCTTTGCGTATGTGTTGAGTGTTCGAGTGAGCGCAGTTTTGAATCCAGTTATATGTGTACCACCTTCTGAGTTATAGATGTTGTTTGCGAATGGCAAAATTCGAGATGAAATATCATCAACGTATTGAAGCGCGATTTCAACAGACTCAACACCTTCAACCTTCTTTTCTACATAGAAAATATTCTTGTGAACAGGTTTCTGGATAGAATTGGTAAATCGTACAAGTGAAATAAGACCTCCTTCGAAGTAAAAGGTTTGAGAAGGTACGTCGAGATTGAGTTCTCGAAAATAGATAATGTCATCAAGATCAAGCGACCCCTTGTATTCACGAGCATCAATAATCGAAATTCTAAGGCCCCGAACAAGATATGCCTGCTGACGCATGTGAGAAACAACGCGATTGAATTCGAACACCTGTGGTCCGAAAATCTCAGTATCAGGGGTAAAGCTAACGATTGTACCGTGCGCTTTTGAAGTACCAACCTTTTTAACAGCTCCTTTTTTCTTGCCTTGAGAATACTCTTGCATGTACTTGCCTCCATCTCGATGTACTTCTACCTTACAAAAGCTAGAAAGAGCATTCACAACCGATGCACCCACGCCATGAAGACCTCCAGAAACCTTGTAGCCAGAATCCTCACCACCGAATTTACCTCCGGCATGAAGCACGGTCATAACAACTTCCAAAGCAGAGACTTTGGTCTTTGGATGAACATCAACGGGAATACCTCGTCCGTTATCTACTACACGAACAGTTTCGCCAGGTAGAAAAGTTACCTCGATATCATTTGCGTGACCTCCCATGGCCTCGTCACGAGAGTTATCAAAAATTTCACTTATGAGGTGATGAAAACCATCAGGACCCGTGGTTCCAATGTACATTCCAGGACGCTTTCGAACAGGTTCAAGACCCTCAAGAACCTGAATCGACTCAGCACCGTATGATGATTTCTTTGCTTTTTCCTCTTTAGCCATATAAATAAAAAAATGAAAATAACGCCAAACTGCAAGGTTTTTAACCTAAAAAGTATACCAAATTTTGGCTCTTTTTTCGCCTTGACAGTGGTCATTTTCCTTGTAAAGTAAGCCATGGAATCGTTCATTTTCCTCATGTCATACACAATCCAACCCAGAATCCTATCTGAACTTGCTCTGCATAACATCCAGAGGACCTCACCCGGTCTCATGCGCGAAGCCCTCCTGCGTGCAGGGTGTCAAATGAGCCCATGGGTAAATTTGATTATTACCCATCAACCCCAGCTTCGCCCACAGGAACTCAGGCTCGAAGAACCGTCGTTTAGGGAGAACGTTGAAGAAGCGCCCCTAAACAAAATCTACGATTGTGCCCGAGAATCCGGCTTGTTCTACGCCCCGTTTCAGGTGGTTGCCTTGTTTGCGATCAAACTTGTACGAAATAAAAACTTTGTTTCAAGAGGAGCTGAATTTAATTTCGGCACAGATCCCAATATCGGGCCCACAATGCAACCACGGAGACTTGTTGTTTCCCTTGGTGAAGATAACCTCGTTCATTTGTTTGGAAAGGAGAATCACCCGGGAAATATTGTATCGCTTTCAAGTCCCTGGTATTTCTGTCAGTCGGAGCCGCTCTATTCCTGAGCAATGCTCAAACAGACTCGCTTTAGGCGGGTCTTTTTTATATAACTTGAATTTTTAAGACTTTTTAACTAGACTAGGGACACTATGGACTTCCGCATTAGCACCCAAGATCAGGATCGACTTTTAAAGGAGTTGGAGAGCAGAACTGATATCGAGGCATCTCGAATGAAACGCTATCTTTCTATGCCTGACCTTTCTCGTACCAAGACGAGCCCTCTGTATGAAATTGTTGAACAAACACGAAAGCTCCCCGTTGTGGCTGGTTTTGATAACATAATAATTCCTGAAATTGTTCCAGCAGATGTAAGTTTCGATCTGTTCAATTTTGCTGCAAACCATCCGGCCCGAAGCACGTCTGACACGTACTATGTTGATAAAAAAAGCATTCTTCGAACGCATGATACGGTCATGTGGTACTACTACCTTGGATTGCCAGAAATACAGGCAAAGATAGCAGCAAAAAAACCTCTCGGTGTTATCTGCTACGGAAAAGTATATCGAAAGGATGAAATCGACCGTCGTCACATGAATATCTTCCACCAGATGGGAGGTCTCTACCTTGTTCCTGACAGCGAAAAGCAGTTAAGTCTTGATGACCTCAAAAATACACTTTCAGAGATTGTAAAGGGTGTTTTTGGACCAGATATCAAGTACCGATTTAATACTGACACCTTCCCTTATACAGACCCTTCTCTTGAAGTTGAAGTAGACATTAATGGCCAGTGGATTGAGATCCTTGGTGGTGGTATGCCGCGAAAGGATGTTCTCAAGAATTTCGGTCTCGAAGGCTACAACGGCTGGGCATTCGGGTTTGGTCTTGAAAGACTAGCGATTATCGGTATGGAGCTCCCAGACATTCGCCTTCTCTGGTCGGATGATGAACGAGTCAAAAAGCAGCTCAAACTCGGTCAGAAGTTTAAGGAGGTAAGCAAGTTCCCTGCAATCGTCCGTGACATCTCTTTTGTTGTAAGTAAGGGATTTGCACCAAATGACTACTTTGACCTCGTACGCGACGTTGTGGGCGATCTAGCAGAGGAAATGGCGCTCGTTGATGAATATGAAAATGCCAAGAAATTCGGTGAGGGAAACAAAAGCTACGCCTACCGCATCACCTATCGTTCACTTGACCGTACTCTTACAAGCACTGAGATAGACATCCTCCACAAGAAACTCGAGGAAAAAACAAAGGAGGTATACAAAGCAACAGTACGATAAAACCGACCATCTAGGTCGGTTTTATTTCGCCAATTTCTACTTCTTCGTAAATCCTTCAAACGCCTTCAAAAGCTCCATTGGAAGTGTGAATACAACGGTATTCGATTGATCTGAAGATATGTCGTTGATTGACTGCAGAGTTCGCAGGTGAAGCGCACCTGGTGAACCGGCAAGCACCGCTGCTGCTTTTGCCATATTTTCAGACGCAGCAAGCTCACCTTCAGACGTGATAATAACCGCCCTCTTTTCTCGTTCTGCCTCCGCCTGCTTTGCAATTGTTCGTTCCATATCTGGTGGAAGCGATACATCCTTGAGCTCTACATTAGAAACTTTAAGTCCCCATGAGTTGGTTTCAGAAGCGACAACTTCCCTTATTCTATTTGCGATTGTTTCTCGTTCTGACAAAAGATTATCAAGTGTTGTCTCACCAACAATGTTTCGCATCGTGGTTTGAGCATATTGAGACACCGCGTACATGAAATCTTCTACTTCAAGAATCGCTTTTTCTGCAGATTCAACTTTATAGTACAAAACAGCATTTACTTTGACTGAGATGTTGTCTTTCGTAATTGCGTTCTGATCAGGCACATCAACCGCCTTAACACGCATATCTACTTTTCGATATGACTGAAAGATGGGAACAACGATCCTCCACCCAGGCTCCATAATGCGCGTAAAACGCCCCATGGTGAACTTGAGGCCACGTTCATACTGATTTACCTGTCTGAGGCTTATAACGATGAGAAATACGACTCCTATGATGATATAGAGCATGAGTTTGTATAAGATTATGCTACTAGAACTCAAGTATATCAGCGTGCGTTTTTTGGAGCCACCTCTCGGGCTTGAACCGAGGACCTACTGTTTACAAAACAGTTGCTCTACCAACTGAGCTAAGGTGGCATATACCTTCCTGAAGGTAGATTACTAACTTACTATAAAACTTCAAAACAATAAAGTCTTCTACCCTATTTACTCTCTTGCATCTCAACTCCGTTCTTGGTTTCCTTTATCTTTTTAAGATAAAACGAAGCTGAACCACCTCGAGAAAGATCCTCTGTTTTCTTTGATGCTTTTGTAACAATATCCGAAGAAACTGTGTGGACCTTGCTCGAGACACGCATGCAAATACGCACCACATGAACAAACAAATAGTTCGTAAGAAGAATCGTGTTATGAAGTGTAAAATACGAGAAAAACTTCCCTGTCGTGTGATGAAGGTTTTGTAAAACTGGATCTGTTTTTCCCCGCACTTCACTGAGCGAAGCATTTTCACCGCGAGAGAGTTCGAGCTTCTTGTGGACAAGAAGCACAACCATCGAAAGTATCGATACCGTCATGAGCGTAAGCTCGAGAGTCATAGGTTTATGCGCCGAAGCGTGTAAATCGGGTGATTTCTATCTTTTCTCCGAATTTCTGTACCGCCTGCGAAATAAGTCCTGCAATCGTAAGTTCTGGGTTTTTAATAAATAGCTGCTCTTGAAGTACTCGCTCTGCAAAGTATGCAGAAAGCTTACCTTCGAGAATCTTTGCCTTCATAGCTTCTGGCCTGCCTTCTACTTCAGCAGCAAATACAGATTCCGCTGTCTTTCGGTCGTTTTCGGTAATATCCTCTCGCTTATTGAATTCTGGCTTGGTTGCAGCAATGTGCATCGCAACATCGTATCCAAGAGCCTTAAATTCAGGGTTTCGAGCTACGAAGTCAGTTTCGCATGCAAGTTCAACCATGACGCCTACAGTGCCCGTAGAGTGGACATATGAAGCGATCTGAGTAGCCGCAAGAGTTCGGTCACCCTTCTTTGCTGATGCTTCAGCACCCTTCTTTTTAAGAATCACAATAGCCTTTTCTTTGTCACCACCCGCCTCTTCAAGTGCTTTCTTGCACTGCATGACAGAAACACCAGTCATCTCACGAAGTTCTTTGATCAAGTCAGGGGATATCATAGACATAGATAGCTAAGGATAAGTAATAACAAACCGACAGGTCCTTTTAGTATAGCAAAGATTACTTTGCTACCGAAGTAGGCTTTGTGACCTTTGCGTCACCGTAAGCTCGAGCGAGCTCATTGAGGAAAAATGCAGCTGATGAAGCTGATGAGTCATTTGCAGGAATAGCGTAATCAACAAGAGAGAAATCGCAGTCAGTTGAAGCGATAGCAACAACTGGAACACCCATCTGTCGAGCTTCGTCTACAGCGATGTATTCTTTCTTTGGGTCAACAACAATAAGAACTCCTGGCTTTTCTTTCATAGAAACGATACCACCGAAAAGCATTTCAAGCTTTGCGATTTCTCGGTCGATGAGAAGTCGTTCCTTCTTTGTGTACTTTGCGAGTTCACCCTTTTCCTTTTCCTTAAGGCGATTTTCATACTTTTCAATTCGCTTTCGAATCTGAGTGAAGTTTGTGAGGGTACCTCCAATCCATCGTCCGCCAACTACTGGCTGTCCAATCTTTGCTGCGGCGTTTTTTACTGCGGTGATTGCCTCGCTTTTACCTGCAACGAAGAGAGCCTGTTTGTTCGCTGCTGCGATTGTAGCCACAAAAGCTTTTGCCTTCTCCAAAGATTCATTTGTCTTCTCGAGATCGAAGATTTCGATGTTGTTTTTGATGCCGAAAACGTAAGGCTTGGTAGATGGGTGTCGACGTGCCTTAGCGAGGCCAAAATGGGCCCCTACCTTGAACATCGCCTCAACCATTGAATTCTTGTCTTTTATCATAAATATTGTTCCGAAAGCTTACCAAATATGCCCTTAAAACGCAATATCAGAGTGCTAATATTGACTTATTGGTAAAAAAATGGAGTATTTGTGCTAGAAATCCTAACAGACATGTTCATCGATATTCCCTCCCATCAGATTCAAATCAAAGGTGGCCAGTTAAAAAGTAAGAAGACCTGCTTCTTACTTAGTTGTGAGTTAGATGAAAAAAACATCGAAATCTCACTATTAACTTCCAAGCCCGGCCATGATGCTACTCTGCAATACGAATTTTCGACTTCCATGGACGCTCTCCACGGCATGATCGATATTCAAAAATTAGCCAAAGCAATCACCGAGCACGAAGATGAAGTGGCCAGCACAGATGTATTGGCAACCCTTCTTATCACAGGTAAAGTTATTTCATTAGTTTTTCAACTAACAGATGATGACATTCAGTTAGTCACACTTACTTTGTCTACCGGAAAACCAAAAGGCAAACCCATGATCCTTGAGGGTGTTGAGAATGATTTTAGTGATGATTGGAGAGATTTTTTCAGAATCACTAAGTAAACCTGGCATTAGCCCGACATCTGTCGGGCTTTTTTATTGATGACCCTATTTTTCGTTGACAAATTTCGAAATTCTTATATTTTGAGGAAAGACTGTTTCTCCACAACCAACCCGTTTATCAATGACGACTACTGTTAATACATCTGAAAACAGGACCTTCGAAGGAATGGACCTGTTTGTCGCACTGTTCTGCTTTGCTTTACAAAGTGCAAGCTGCATCGGAGTAGCCTTATCGATTGCACTATGGAGAAACCCCGTCGCAATCTCCATTTTGTGCCCTCTTGGAGGTTTTGCAATCTGCTTTCTCTGGAGCATGTATTGCAATCACAAGGTAACAAACAGAGGAGCATGGAAGCTGAGTATCCATGGTGGGTTAAAGCAAATGAAAGCAGCTTACCTCGAGCTTAAAGAAGGTTTCTCACAAGACAAAGGATGGAAGGGTCTGATCGGCGGAGCAATTCTTGCTTCGATTGTAATGATCATGGCGATTCTTCCGGTAATATTTACCTCTATCCTTGTTCTGGCTGCTGGATCGATATTTGCAATACTAATCCGCATTGCACTACTTGTTCTTGGAAAGTAAATCTTTCCCGGCCCGACATTCTGTCGGGCTTTTTTTATGAAAATAAGAAGCTTTCTTAAGCGACTATATTTTCATTATCTCCCTTGGAGATTATGAAAAATTATTCATCATCCCCCATATCCCCTTCCGCAACCTCACCTTTCCAATTTGCGAGAGTTTCGATAATGTCTCCAATCTTTTCACCTGAAAGGACGGTTTCAATATTGTGCCAATTTTGTCTGATTCGATGGTCGGTAATTCGATCTTGAGGAAAGTTGTAAGTACGGATCTTTTCAGAGCGATTTCCAGTTCCAAGCTGGCCCTTCTTGTTAGCGGCAAATTTAGAGGCCTCCTCTTCATCCTTTTTCTGCTGAAGCATTGCCGTAAGCATCATCATCGCTTTTTCACGATTTTTAAGCTGGCTTCGTTCCGCAGTCACTCGCACAGCAAGCCCGGTTGGTTTATGGAAAAGTCGTACTGCTGTTTCAACCTTGTTAACGTTTTGCCCACCCTTTCCACCAGCACGTGAAAACTCAAGCTCAATATCAGCAGGATTGATTTCTACGTTTGTCTTCTTTCGAAGGGGCAAAATTGCAATGGAGACAGTTGATGTGTGTACACGCCCCATCTTTTCGGTCTCAGGAACACGCTGAACACGATGCACCCCAGTTTCATAGCGGAGTTTCTTATAGATATCCTTACCGTGGATTTCCATAGATGCTTCCTTGTACCCACCAACGTCTGATTTAGACACGTCGAGAAGTGAAATCTGCCATCCTTGCGAACGAGCATACACGCTATACATATTATAGAGTTCCTCAGCAAAAAGAGCTGATTCATCACCACCGGCACCGGCACGAATTTCCATGATGAGCTCGTTTGGAAACTCCTCTTCCTCCTTTTCAGCTGCTTCAATCGCCTCAACCTGTCGCTCGATATCTTTCTTTTGAAGTGAAATATTCTCAAGATCAGCCTGACCCATTTCTTTCATTGATACATCAGACTCCATAAGCATTTTCAAATCCGCCTCGTCTTTCTCGAGTTTTTCGTACATATCAGCGAGATATGAAGTTTTATGATTTTTCTTGTGCTTAGCTATGTCCATCGAATTGATATTAGTATAACGAAAAAACGAGGATTATTCCTGAGGAATGCCTAGTGAGCGCGACGGCGCGAACTCGAGGAATTTTTCAGTAGAAAAATATCCGTGCATTCCGAGGGAATAATCCTCGTTTTACGTTAAGCCTTCTTTGTAACCGTCTTCTTTGACTGTCGAGCCTTGAACTTCTCTACTCGTCCTGCTGTGTCGATAACAGTCTCATTTCCAGTATAGAAAGGATGAGAAGCTGAAGAGATTTCAACCTGGTATACAGGGTATTCCTTACCATCAGTCCACTTGTCAGTTTCCTTAGTATTTACAACAGAATTAATAAGAAAACGCGTCTTTGACGAGTTGTCGAGAAAGATGACCGGGCGATAGTTCTTTGGGTGGATTTCCTTTTTCATATAGGCAGAAAATATAACAAATAAGAGCGAAAAAGGCAAGATTGTTGCATATAAGATGTCATTTGACAAATGAACTATTTATAGTATAATCTTGATAGAGGTCTTTTGTCCTCCTGAGCCATCAAATCGGGCTCACTAAACATGCGATTAAACACAGATCATTGATAGCCATGTCCCATCCCTCAGTTAGAATTAATGCTGGCACGCTAGTCATAAGCGAGATATCAACCAACGAGGTTATATTCGATGCAATCAACATTGTATCCCCTGCCAATAGAAGCGCCCTAGCAGATGCTGTTCGCCAGGAATTCCATGGTGATTACGAGGAAATTAGTGGATCCAGCAATAATCACTATTTTGCATTTACTCGGTCGCTAAACCAGCCCTTACGAGATCCACAAAATTTTCTTCTGGCAACTCAGAGAAAGCTTCTCAAAATCCTTGAGGAGTTGGAGGGTCGCTACATCGAAGAAAGTCTTATGCGCGGAGAATAAAACCTCGCCAGATCTCCAAGCCTGCACTTAATTGTTGCGGGCTTTTTTATTTAACATCCAGATGACTTACCCAAAATAGGATCGATCATGCATTCCTGAATATTGGCAGCCTTTGCCATAACCTGATTTCCGTATGATGCGCCGGTTCCCGCAGAGCATTTTTTACCCGAATAATACCTACATGCAGCGTCTTTTTCGGCTGAGAACGTCTGAAGTCCTGCCCCAAGGTCCGAGAGATACATGGCAGATGCCAAAATAGCGTGCTCTGGATTCCAAGGGTTAGCAACACCTACACCAAGTGCTTTTTCAATGCGCTCATCAAACATATTCCACGTTGATGGAATAAATTGCGCAGGACCCATCGCTCCTCCCCATCCAATCGGTGCGTTTTTTGAATACATCGCAATCCAACAAGAAACACGTTGTGATTGTGGATTAAATCCAAGATCTCGCGCGATATCAAGAAACACGGGCACATCTCGCGTAGGTGACATAGTTCGAGGTTTTACACTTCCCGTGTTTACTCCAACACCTTCTCCTGTCTCATAATTACGCAAATAGCATGACCCTAGATTTTTACCCAAGCTCGTTTCTTGCATAAGAATCGCGAGAATAAAAGCAGGACGAACACCGGTTTTTTGAAAGGCAATATTCGCATAACCCAAGGCCGTACCGAACTGGATTCCATCAGAATCTCTCAAAGCAAAGAGAGCTGTAGAAATCTGGGCAATTTTGGTTTCCTTATCCTGAATAAGACGTGCATAAGCGGCTTCTTGGCCCTTTGTAGCTGCAAGAATTTTGTTCTTTTCTGTCTTTTTTCTCTCGATAATTCTTTGTTCTACCAAGATTTCTTCCTTTGCGTTTGTCTCCTGATTTTTTCTATCCTCAAGACTTGCCTTCTCACCTTCTGTCTCAGTTTTATAATTTTTAACGCTATCTATCGAAGTATTAAGGGATTCTTTAACAATCTCAATCGAGTCTACTTCGCTAAAGAAATCAGAAATCGTATCATTTCCCAAAAATACAGAAATTATTGAAATAGAGTCTGACTCATTTGTACGCCTTATAAGATCCGCCAGAGAATCCGCACTTCGTACAAGTTTACCCTCAAGATCCGTGATCGTGTCCTGCTTTTTACCTATATCTTTTGTAAGCTGAGAAATCGCAAGATTTTTAACCTTTATCTTTGCCTCCGCCTGTTTAATTTCAGCATCAATTAAGGCAATATCTCGCTGGAGAGACGCCTTTTGGTTTTTGATTTCGTTTGATTGAAGGGTCAAAGTCTCAAGCTCCTTTTTTGCCTGGTCATAATCCGCCTGTAGTTGATCCTGGTATTTTTGCGCGTCCTCTGTGCTTTGAGCAACTGCCATCAAAGGAAAAGTCGCGATGGCCAAACCAAGAAACATTGCGACTGTATTTTTGAGGCTAAGATTCATAAAGACCATTATAGCCTACCCATAAGCAAAAACACCTGACGAACAGGTGTTTTTGTATGCTACTTTTTCTCTTTCTTTTCTGCGGCTGGAGCCTCTGCTGCGCCTTCTGCTCCTTCTTTTGCTTCCTTACCCTTCTTTTCAACTTCAATTGCAGTGAGATCAACTGGAGCTGTTGGCTCTTCAACTTCTTCCTTTGGCTCAGAAACTGAGGCAATGATGTCGTCGCCCTTGATTGCGAGCTCGACTCCTTCTGGAAGCTTTACGTCAGATGCTTTGATAGATGACTTAAAATCAACGAGAGATGAAATGTTTACTTCAATCTTGTGAGGGAGATCCTTTGGAAGTGCTTCGATCTCGAGGTCATGGAGAACCTTAATGAGGGTTCCGCCGAGTTCCTTGATAGCAGGAGCAACACCAACGAATTCTAGAGGTACATCAACCTTGATTTTCTTACCTTTTTCGAAGACATAGAAGTCAGCGTGGAGAGGCTTGCCTGTAACTGGATGAAGATCCATGTCATGAATCAATGATTCAACTTCAATGCCGTCTCCCTTGAGGATAACAACGGTTGATTCACCGGCTGATTTATAAGCCTTTGCGAAATCAACAGAAGCGATAGTAATAGGAGTTGAAGCCTCCTTCTTGCCGTAAAATACAGCTGGAATCTTGCCTGCCTTGCGAAGTGCATTCACATCAGCTTTGAGGTCCCTTTTTTCGATTTTGAGCGTTATTGCCATAGGTACATAAGTATATACAGAGTCGTGAAAATTACAAGGGTTTAGCGTATTTTGGGCCTTTTTTAGGGTTTACTTTGCTGATATATGAGAAATCATATACTCCTTGGTAACCCCTACTTTTTTACCCGGATTAAAGATATTTTTTGGATCAAATGCGTCTTTTGCCTTCTGGAAAATCTGAATCATTTCTGTGCCGTACTGCTTTACAAGATACGGAGTTCGAATGATACCGTCGTTATGTTCGGCTGTAATAGAACCCTTGTACGAAAGCACGAGGTCATACACTTTTTCTGAAACTTCGTTAATTGCTTTAACGTTTGCGCGGTCTTTCATATCCATAAGCGGAATAATATGAAAGTTTCCATTACCTGCATGACCTGCGATCGTATAGAGAAGCCGATAATCATCAAGAATCTTCCTCATCTTTGGCAAAAACTCAGGCATAACTGAAGGCGGCACAATAATGTCTTCAACAAAGGGCGCCGTCCTTCTGCCATGAACGTGACTGCGCAAAAGGTTGAAGCTTTCATGACGGATAGTCCAATACTTTTCTGAATCAAACTGATTCTTTGCTCGACGCATCTTGTATCCATAGGGTTTGATCTTGGTCTCAAGTGCATCAATAGTTTTTTCTATTTCATGCTCGTTATCTCCAGAGAACTCAACAAGTAGAACGAGCTTTGGGAAGCCTCCAGAGAGCGCCATCCACGCCTCAGGCAAGAAACTCCACATAAGTCGCACAAAATTAAGCTTCATAGTCTTGAGCATTGAAGGCATAAATTTAACAGCGAGTGCCATAGTGCTGTCATCGTACGATTCGAGGCTTTCTGGCTTAAATGCCAAAATATCATTCACCAAATTCCCTAAATGCGTGAGATTTGGCATGAAAATAACAAAAAGTTTTGAAAGTGGTTTGACCGGAACGAGTCGCACTTTTATTTTAGTGACGATGCCCAGAGTTCCTTGTGAACCAACAAGAAGTCTTGTCAGATCAAATTTTTCTCCATTCCACACATTCCACAGATAGTATCCGGCAGAATTTTTTGAAGTAGTTGGTTTTGCCTTTGTAATCGCGTCTTTGTTTTGAGAAATAAGATCCCAAACCTTTCGATAAAGATCTCCCTCATAACCAGGCTCAGAAAGCTTATCTTTAAATTCTTCCTTTGAAAGTGGTCGGACCGTATATTCATTACCATCCTCAAGAACAATCGAAAGCTCGTTAATGAAATTCTCCATCTGACCGTACTGAAGAGTTTTTTCACCGGCTGAATTGTTACCCACCATTCCACCGATTGTGTTGAGATTCTTTGAAGCGGTATAACACGGCAGAATAGAACCGATTTTCAATGTCTCGGGTTCAAAATCTCGATAGTATGTGCCCGGCAATACCGTCGCCTCAGTTTTTGAAAGTGACTCAATACCATGCATGTAGCGTGTCACATCCAAAATTATTGAATCATTAAGCGGCCCTCCTGCCATACATGTTCCTGCAGAACGCACAGTCACGGATAGGTCTGGATACGCCTCCTTGTGGACTCGCACAAAATGAACGACAGCCTTTACGTCTTCTGCATTCTTTGGGTAAAGCACAATTTTTGGTCGCACTTCCAAAAGACTCGCGTCGTGACTTACTTTTGTAAGCGTTGCATCACTTTCATCTACATCTCCCTTAAATGAAGTCTTCAGATATTCTTTGAGCGCGGTAATCGAATCCATGTTTCTATAATTTATTGAAAATTTTAAGTTTCTCTTCTACTACTTTCTGCATTGCTTCAACTGAAGGCTTCATAATTTTGTATGGAGCAACTTCTTCGGGATGTGCGGCTACCTGGGTTTTAAGTGCGTCCCTGAATGCAACGCGTATTTCGGTATTAACGTGAATTATCGCTACCCCCGCATCGATCGCAGCCTTAAAGTCCTCGGCAGAATTGCCAGAACCACCATGCAAAACAAGAGGAACTTTCACCACGTCTGAAATTTCTTTAATTCTTTTTATGTTAAGAGCAGGATCTTTGCCTCCTGAAAGCATGCCGTGGATATTTCCTACAGCGGGCGCGAGCATATGTGCTCCGGTTGCTTTTATGAATCTCAAAGCCTCATCTGGTTTTGTAAGAAACTCCTCAGTAATCTTTACCCCTTCTGGAATCGCATCCAAAACTTTAGATGACTTGCCAATAAATCCTATTTCACACTCAACGAGAATGTTTTTGTTCTTAGAGCGGGCATATTCGACGCATTTTTTAGCAGCTGCAACGTTATCTTCAAAACTTTTTTCAGTGCCGTCATAGATAACAGAGTCATAACCCGCATCTATAACTTCTTTTACACGTTCAAACGAATATGTGTGGTCAGCATTTAGAAAAACAGGAATGCCGATATCTTTGACTGAATCAACGAGCGCTCGAATCTGTCGTGCGCCCATAAAATCCCTTTCGCCCTCCGATGCTCCAATAATAACCGGCACATTGAGCTTCTTTGCAGCATTCACGACCGCCCAAAAACCTTCAATGTTTGAAATATTAAAATGTCCGATCGCAACTTTCCTTTTAAGCGCATCTTGCACATACCACTGCAAGGTTTTTCCTCCTGATGTAAACAGATTAAACATGCGTATTATTTTAACACACATAAAAAAGCCCCCACATGTAGTGAGGGCTGAGAGGAAACTAGTTTCCCCGGATGCTTTCAAAATGGTGTCGAAGAATGGGGGCGAGATTCACACCACCCATACTCGAGCCCAATCTGAAGCTCGCTAAGACACGGAAGCCTTGTCTCTCGTTCGTCTCGGGCACAAGGATGAGCCTGGGGTTGAGTTTTGCCATTTTCTGGGCAATGGGCTCAATAGGACCAGTGGCTGAAACAACGAAGCCTGCAACAGCACACCGAACCTCTCTCAAACAGTACACCATGATTGCGACGAACTCGGGATCATTATCAACTATGACTATCATACTAACTACTTTTGGGGTTAAGCACTCTACGGACAAAGCAAACGCACCTTGCCTGATAAAGCGCTCAACCATTTAAAGAACTTTTTTAAATATGCCACATTTTGCATGATTTAGCAAATTCAGGTGGCAAAATTGAACCTTTTCCCCACTCCCTATCGATAGATACGCATATATCACCTATAATAGACTCATGTTTTCCAAAAAAATCGACTTCCTGGCAATCGGCGACATTGTAACCGATGCTTTTATTAAACTTAAAGACGCACACGTCACCTGTAACGTTGATCATGTAAATTGTGAACTTTGTATGAAGTTCGGTGACAAAATCCCTTTTGAATCAGTCGATGTAATCGCGGCCGTCGGAAATAGTGCAAATGCAGCTGTATCGGCAGCACGCCTCGGCCTAAACTCAGCTCTTGTCTCAAACATTGGTAGTGATATGTATGGCAAAGAATGTATTGATGCTCTCAAGAAAGAAAAGGTGTCGACAAAATTTCTTACCGCTCACAAAGGCATGATCACCAATTACCACTACGTGCTCTGGTTTGGTGACGAACGAACAATACTCGTAAAGCACCAGGACTATCCCCGCGTACTCCCTGCTTTTTCTGAACCAAAGTGGATCTACCTTTCTTCACTCGGAGGAAATTCAGAACAGTATCACCACGAAATCGCCGCATACCTTTCAAAGCACCCGAACGTAAAGCTCGCATTCCAGCCTGGCACATTCCAAATGTCACTTGGTCTCGATAAGCTCGCCGAAATATACAAGCGGTCTGATATTTTCTTCTGTAATAAAGAAGAGGCGCAAAGAATTCTCAAAACCCCTGAATCAGATGTTAAGAAGCTCATGCAAATGCTTCGTGCGAAAGGACCGAAGCTTGTCGTGCTTACAGATGGTCCAAACGGAGCATACGCTGATAACGGTGCAAACGCATACTTTATGCCTCTCTATCCGGACCCAAAGCCACCATTTGAGCGAACTGGTGCAGGAGATGCTTTTGCCTCAACCTTTACCATCGCAATCGCCCAGGGCAAATCAATCGAGGAAGCGCTTATGTGGGCTCCTATTAACTCTGCGTCAGTTGTCCAAGATATTGGCGCACAGCGAGGCCTTCTCACCGAGAGCGCTCTCAAGGACTGGCTTTCAAAAGCACCTGCCAACTACAAACCACGTCTTCTCTAAATTAAAAAATCCGCGATATCGCGGATTTTTTAATCCAACCTTTTGCGAAACGGAGTCCAGAGACGTTTTCCCAAACTATGAGCGATAAATAGTATAAGAATTCCAAATAGCCACCCAGCAATAACTTGTGATGGGTAATGCACACCGAGGTATATACGCGACGCACCAATAAGAATGACCAAAAGAATTGTCCCCCATAAGAGCGTATGGCTCTTTGGATGTCGTATTGCGACCCAGCCTAAAATAACTACTGACATAAGGGCGTGTCCCGACGGCAAAGCAAAACTTGTCTCATTGTCATAGTAAGTAAGCGATGGATCAATTACATATGGTCGATCAATACCGAAATAGTGTTTAAGAAGCGTGAGAATACCAAACGAAACCACGCTGATTATCAAAAGCTCCACTGCAGCGCGCCATTTGTCGATACAAAGGAGTGCGATGAAAAAAACCAAAAGCAATATGGGATATGATCCAACACCATGTGAAAGAAATGCTGCCACAGGCTCCCACCGCGAACCAATAGATTGGATCGCGTGCATGATTACGTAATCGAAATTTGATAGATAAGAAATAAATGCAGGCATACCTTTAGTTTGTTACTCGCGTCGTCATTGTTCTCTGAATATCGGACCTTCGGATAAGTTCTTCTTGTAGCACATCAGCGATCTCCTTTTCAATCATCGGGAGCACTCCCTCTGCCTCATTGCGAATCGTACTAGGATTATCGTGCCCCGCCGTGATTATGACAAGCTTTGAAAGCCCAAGCATCCTGAAAATAAGCTTTCTCTCTATTTCCACATTTTGAATCTGCCTGTATGGAAACGCCGTCTCAATCTGAGTGAAAACCCCTCTCTTAATCTTGAATGCATCAGTGGCAAGACAGAACAAATGATTCTTGTACGTCAGGTAACTTGAAATAAAACCTACACCAAAAGAAATAATAAAAATGGCAAAGAAAACAATTTCACCCACAATTATGAGTGGCTTAACTTCAGCCGGAACAATAGTAAGTCTTGTTGCGACAATAGCAACTACAGCCAAAAACAAAAATCCCATAGAAAACGAAAGCCTCTCTGAAAGTGAAAGCCAAAAGGTTTTTACCCCAAGCCTCTGGTATTGGTTTATGGGAAGTATCGGTTCTGCCGAATTCATGAGTCCAGTATACAACAAAACACTCATTCTTTTGGAATGAGTGTTTTGCATCAAGGTCGATTTATGAGAGGTGCTTTGAGACAAGCTTCGTCATTTCGAACATGTTGACGACAGCCTTTCCGCCGAAGACCTTCTTCAAGTTAGCATCAGCGTTGATGTTTCGCTTATTCTTTGGATCCTGAAGATTATTCTTCTTAATATAAGCCCAGAGAGCCTTTACGACTTCTGATCGAGCCATAGGACCTTTGCCGACAACTGCGGCGAGGTCAGGGCTAACAGTAAGAGGCTTCATAAATGCAGACGTTGCTTTTGCCATTGGTATTTTATTAATGAATAGTGACTTGCACAGTATACCAAATAGTTGCCCAAATGGTAGTCCCCTCTAAGAAACGAGGTTTTGAGGTGTCGCCGTCTCGTCTTTCTTGTTCAAAAGAACAAAGAGTGCCGAAACAATCGTTGTGATAAGCACAACGTGCATCGACCTAAAAGATGGAACTCCAACGGCTATCAATATAATGTCTGCAGTAAAGATAATTGTGTATCCATACATGACTGTAGTAAAAGCGCTCTTCCAAAGAGCCTTTCTTTTAGCCACCATAAGCGTGATCCACAATAATGTCCCTGCAAAAACAAATATAAAGAGCATCTGCACAAGGTACGCGAGTGTCATAAACAGAGCCATGACAACTGACAGTATCCACGCCTTTCCTGCAAGATATTCATACAGGTCTATCGCCTTATCGCGAGTAAACATGAAATCCGGCATGCCTTTAAGTGAATATGCACGAATCTCACCTCCTTCTTTTTCTGCAACAATGGTGTCTTTGCTTGCAAACACGAGAGTGTCATGAGTTTTCGTACTCATAAGATTTGCCTCCTTGCTTGTGTCGATGACAACGAGATTTTTCTTTGTCTGCTTTACATTCTTTTCTACAGGCATTGGCAAAGAATACGGAACAGGTTTATTGATCGATAGTTCCCCACCTTTAAGCGTAAGAACCAAATCACCTGGTATTATCTCGAGCATGAACGCCTTTGTGCTCGGAATAAGATCCTTGTAAAGCATCATTGTGAAAAAGAAAGTCACAATGACTGAGCTTATAAATGCGAGCCTGACAGCATATCCAAGCTTAAAGTGTACTCTGCCCTCAATAAGATCTTTGTACCACTCTTTACTTGAAAAGCTTTTCTTGAATTCTTCAAAAAATGTTTTCATGCCCTAATCGTACCACAAGACCTACTTAAGCTTTATATAGAAGCCTTCGCTACCGTAAAGCGTATAGGTACCGTCGCCCTTGTCCTGTGCGTAGACTTCAAACTCCTGTCCTATGTGTTTTTCCATATCTCCAATGCTTTCTACTCCCTGGATAGAGCCCACAACCTCCTGTCTCCAGCCCAAAGTCGTCGTGATGTGCTTACCATCTATAACCGCGAAACATTCACCATCAGCAAAACATCCAGTGTTAACTTCGGTAAGTTTTCCAGAGAAATTTGCTGCCTTGAGTTTGCCGTCTGGCGTAGCTATAGGTGTATTTTCACCGTATCTATCCCCAGAAGGAGTTTCAGTTTTGTCCGATGCTCGAAGCCACGATATTCCACCACCAACAAGTAGGGCCAAGATAAGTATGATTATTATATTTTTTGTATTCATATATGCGTTATAAGTTATATCTAATATGACGTATGAAATCGCTCTGTCTTACAAAGCAGCGATTAGAAATGGAATGACGAAAGCTGCAACCAGAAAAAATGATACAGCCAAGATAGCAAAGGCTGCAATCGTGCCTAAAAACATTTTGATTGCTTCGGGGCGCTTGCCGTCTAGGAGTAGGAGCACCGGATCGTAAAAGAAAAGATAAGCCATGACAGCAACCGACAAGACAAGCATAGCAAGCATCGAGATCGGCATAAAGATGTTATCTTCTTGCACCTGAAGTCTTTCGGCAATAAGACTCATAAACGAAACAAGGGTTGTAATGTAACCTGCCGCAAGAATTGCGTGATATGTAGATTTTTTGTTCATGTGTATTGATTGTAACTTACCCCAAGGCGGAAAAGTTTCATTTGAAATTAAAAAAGCAGAGTTTTCACTCTGCCTGTGTCCCAATTCTTATGGGGAGAACCGTTGGTAAACTTGCGCCGACAGTTGAATGTACCGTGCCACAGCAAGTTCTGCTTTAGTCCTGTAACGGAAAAGGAAATTTTTCCTATCAGGTTGCTTTGCATCAATCCAATCGATAACCTCCAGTTCATCATCACGATGAGTCATGACGATGACCTCACCACCCTTGTTCGCCGAACGTATCATGGTCGGACCACCGATATCGGTTTTTTCGATACACGAATCAAATGTGGCGTTGGGATTATTCAGTTCCTCCTCAAGTGGGTAAAACGTCACGTAGAGTAGATCAATTTTCGACCAGCCGAGCCGAGCCAATTCGTCGTACATATCAGGCCTTGCAAGCAGGGCGCCGTGGATTTGGGGAGCCAGTGTCACAACTCGACGCCTGAGCACCGGACGATAACCCGTAAGTTCTGAAACATCCGTGACAGGGATGTGACGCTCCCTGAGGTACTTTGCTGTACCGTCAGAAGAAATGATGTTGTAACCGCGATCGATGAGATCGCCGGCAAAATCTTCAGCGCCATTCTTGTCATAGAGGGACAGTAATGCATTCATAATCAACACTAGTTTTAGTTTAGGTACAGTGCCAATTACGAACATTACTCTCAATCAAGAGAGTGTCAATGAGGCCAAAACAGAGCAATACAACTTATACATATGAAATGATAGAATAGTAATTATGAAAAATATCGCTCTAACGATTCCTACATATAACAAAGCTCAAACAGACGAAATCAAGGAAGTGTGTGATTTTCTAGAGTCGAACATTAATACACATTTAAAGAACAGCGAATCCAAAATCTGGCATGGTAGTCCTGTGTGGTTTATAGATGGAAATCCAATCGTCTCATATTCTGTCCGCAAGAATGGAAGTGTGTCGCTCATGTTTTTCAGCGGTCAAAGTTTTGAAGAAGCAGATTTACAACCCGAAGGTAAATTTAAAGCTGCAGAAATATTTTTTACAGACGTGAAAGAAATCAAGGTCACTCAACTTAAAAAGTGGTTGAAGAAAGCCGCGACTATACAATGGGACTATAAAAATATCGTCAAAAACAAGGGAGGATTGAAAAGAATTGTTTAAATTGAATTTGGCGGGCGGTCTCGTGTTAGAACCAAAGTCGGACAAGACCAGTAAGGTTATTTTAGCACTTTTTCAGAAATTAAATCGACGCGTCTCGTGCGGAGTAAAAAGTGACAAAAGTTACACGGCATAGGGTATATAAAGTTACAGCCATCTGTAACTATTTGTAGATCTGCCAATCTTCTTCCACCTTGGCGTATTCCTCTCTCGTCTTGTCTCCAAAGATATTGTCATTTAAGGAAACTAACGGTGGCTTGCCACGGACTGAATATTCAAGCGTTTTGAACAGATACCCGAGAAATGATCCTGTATAGCGATATCGCCTCACACAGCCCTTTATGTGACCGTCTACCTCGTCCGCATATCCTCTCCAACGATACATTTGAGGGTAGCGATCAGTCCAGTCATCGGTTATATAGGTGATCCATTTGACTACTTCCTGCTCGGCACAGACGTTTCCTTTTTGGCTTAGCCGTACCAGACTTA
>CAYJCZ010000007.1:0-14011 GCA_964368835.1 uncultured Candidatus Saccharibacteria bacterium
CTGCTTTCAAATCTAAATCTAACGTATCGACAGCAATATCGACGATACGATCAGGATTAGCATTGCTACTAAACGCAAATTGTCGCGCGGTAAATGCCCATGTTGTCCCGACTAACGCCTCTTTACGTTTAACTATTTGCAGTAATAAATCTTGGTTGTTTCCGTAAAAATCCTGATACTGGCGCGAATTGATGCGAACGAAATCAGCCAAAGCCAAAGAGCCATCTTTAGCATCAAGATTAAAATTAGCTTCAATTGGTGCAACCGCATACCGATCAAGGTATTTTTTAGCTAATTCAGTGGCGGCATTACTTGCTGTTTCAGTTATCCATCGACTGAATATTTTCTTAATCCGAACATCACGATTTTTGTTTGTTGATTGGTCGGAAACATTCGCGCCAACGTATAGCAGCTTATAATTTGATTCTTCTTCTAGGTTTTTCGTGAAGTCAATTAAGCCGTAATAAATCCAAGTTTCATTAACGCGCTCATCGTTCAGGTCTTTGAGTTTTAGTGAGTCAGCAAGCAAATGATAGTCGGCAGTTAAGTCTGTGACAGTCTCGCTTACTGAGTTTGGCCGCACTGATTTTAGGATTAATTCTTCGTTGACTTCATCCCAAAATAACAAGATGCCGACTTGTTCGCAAAGCTCTGTTAATAGCTTGCTTACGCCTGTGGGTGCAGTTAATAGCGCACTATACAAACGGGTTAAATAAGCGGCTTGTTCTGCGTCCCAATCGGCCATGTTGATATAACCAGCATCAACACCGCAGAAATTAACTAACAGATCATAAACGATGTCTTGGACTGTTTGGCCGACATACTCTTTGCATAATTGGACAGTATCGCCAAGTTTATGCTCTACCGCGCTTGTGCCTTTCTTGCCTCGTGCAATCGTCAATACATCGCCTGAGCGAGTGAATGAGCATACCTCGCTACCGATACGGATATATCCGCTTGCAGGGTAGTCTAATGCGCCTACGCCCGTAGGTGTCAGCGTTGCGGTTGTCGCGCTATTGTTTATGTCTGCGTTAATTTTGCCGACACTTGGCTTTGGACATACCGAACGGTCATCACCTGCCAATTTTAGAATATCTTTAGCGGTAATTTTAACGATACCATTCGCATCAATACCGTCAAAACCATCTAAAAAGTAAGTGCGCTTTTCAAAGTTGCTTATATCAAAACTACCGTCATCTTCCAAATAGCCACTATAAACGCGCATAACTCGCCCGTTGTAATATGGATTACGGGCTTTAAACTTTCCGAAAAACGAGCCTTGATTGATGGGGATATAGGTGCGGCCATCAACGTATGGGTCAATCCTAATGTCGGAGTGTGGAAAGTCTCTTAGCGTGATTTCGCACGAAGCGCGAAGCCCTAATCCTTTGCCAGCATCAATCACGGCAGGGGTGATATTAATACCAACTAGACAAGGTATCGCATCAAGTCCGACAGGAACTTTTCCGCCACTTGTCGAGCAAAAGCGGTATGTTCTTGTCGCCCTACTAAAATTCGCCGTGTCTTTACATGTTGCAAAAGTATTAAAGCATTTCGCATCACCTGAGCCTGTAGCTGTGCATGGTGACGTGCCAAACACATTGGCGCAAAAGTCTATATCCAATTCAACATACGAAAATGGCTGCCTTCCTGCACTTCCTGCACTTAAAAGGACATTATTATCATAAATGATAGAGCCATCGGGATTGTATTGGACTAATAGAGTATCTAACATTTATTTACTCATAAATGACAGTAATGTCGGCACTTGTACCTATCGCACCAACAACGGTCAAGCCTGTACTGAATGCCACGTTATACTCAAAATTACCAGATACGGCGTTTGTCGTGTCAATAGCCGCGATAACTGTACCGCTACCGCTAGTGTTATCATAAATTGTAAAAGTATTAAATGCACCGCCTCTTGTATTGATTACGACACGCCGCAAAATACCCGCACCGCTTTTGATGGTTGTTGTGCCTGTGCTGTTAAAATGAGCATAACTAGACGCTGATTTTTTAGTAACAATATCCGAATGATTACTAGATAAAACGACAGGTGTACTTGCTGACATTGTATTTTGGCCAAGCGCAGAGAACTTAGCATCAATACTGCTTAATGTGGCTTGTGTTGCAGCTCCCGCAGGCAGCGGCAATGATGCCGCGCTAATTGGCTGAGTAACTGCACTTCCATCGACAGGGATGCGACCTGTAACAAGCGCAGGGGTTTTAGTGTCAATTGAAGAAAGGCTACTGTTGCCTGTTGTTTGCAGTGCGCTTGTCGCCGCGCCTGTAGGCAAAACACTACTACTTACAACTACCGCACCTGTATTGACTGCTGTGATTTTAGAATCAATAGACGACAGAATGCTATTACCTGTTGTTTGTAATGCGCTTGTGCTTGCGCCAGTTGGTAACGGCAGCGAAGTATTTGTAAGGTACGCCTTTGCTGAGTCACTATTAAAGCCCAAATAAGTGCCAGTTGTGTCAGAGCTTGCAAGACTTACAACCTGTCTGTGCACTACGCCTACGGCAGTAGTAACGGTATTTGTGTCTAGGCTTTTAGACTGAGCTGGTACAGCTACAAAATTATTGTTAATAGTCATTTAATCGTTCCTTCAAACGTCAAGCCAACCGAGCCATAACTGCGATTTTTAACTTTCCCATTCGTGAATGTTTTCTGAATGGCAAGGGAGTTGTTGCTCAATGGAGTATTGCCCCATGAGAAAATGAACGGGTACAGCACAGCATGACGACGAAACGGTAGCCATGCGCTTTCAATCCATGAATGGGTTAAATCTTCCAGGTTAATCGTCTCTGTTTTTGTGCCGCTTCTTTCAATCGACGTGCCGAGATAAATGCCGCCAATGCTTTTATTAACCGTGGTTGTGATTTCTTCATTCCATGTCTGCGGCATAAAGCCACCGTAAAAACCTCGCTCAAATTCCATTTTTAAGCCAATAGCCATCACGCCAATTTTGACGGCACTTGCACAGGTAAACGTAAGACGATAATAACGAAAGGTAGCTGTATCAAGCTTGAAACAAATGTGCGGATCATCATTAACAACCTGACTTGCTAACGATGTCGATGTGTTTAATTTATAGCTGCCACTGTATACAGGTGGAGTGCCTGCACTATCACGGGTCAATGTTGCGAGTGTGGTACTTGTGCCAAAAGCCACATCACTTGAGCCTTTAATTGTGATGGCAGTACAGTTTTTAGTGAATAATTCATGGGCGCAAATGGCAAGAAAGTCGATATTAACCGCGCTGCCACAATCAATCTGGGCGTAGTTTGTGCCGCTGGCAAACTGCACATAGTCGAATGCCTGCCAGTTTTTCAGCGAGTTGATATTAAATCCTGTATCAACACCCGAAGCTGTTAAGGTTGACGCTGTAGCCGTAAAATAATTGTTATAACCAATAAAGGCATTATCAAAGCTCATCAATTAACCCTCAAGACTGCGCCGTCTTTGACTTCTTCATTGAGTCGCTTAATAAGTTCTCGCACCGAGTCTTTAGTGTACATAGTGTTGTCGCTACCTGAAAGGCCGATATTCACGAAACGCTGTTGGAGTGGTGCTTGTTCTTGTTGGCCTTGTGATGATGGTATTGATGGCGCACTGCCTGAGCCGCCACTTGAACCACTTGAACCACCACCGCCAAAACTTGCTGATTGAATTGCGCGAAGGTTTCCGAGTTGCGTGGCTAATGCTGCTGCGCCAAATGCAGCACCGACAATTGGCCCGCCGATTCCGCTACCAAACTCATAAGCCTTTAAGACGGATGACGGCACAAGCATCGCCGCCTCTGCCAATCGTGCCGCCTTTGTCAGTTCAAACATCTTGCGCGAGTGCTGACTCATGCCGCCAAAATCAGCAGCAAAGAACGACAACGCGCCTTGTAAGTTGCCTTTTTCAAAAGCACGCTGCATGGTTTGGATTTTGTTGCCAGTGCCTAGAATTAAATCTAAACGCTTGGCCTGATATTGCGCCTCAGCTTCTATTTTTATCCCATTGATAACGTCTTGCAGGTCTTTTTCTGCCGCTGCAATATCGGTCAGCTTCTGCATTTTTTGCTTGTGTTGGTCATCCATTAACTCAAGCTCAGTCATGCCACCTTGACGCACACCATCCATCAAGATTCCCAACTGCTCTAAACGTGCTGCGTGCTGTGCAAAATCTTCCTCAGCATTTTTGTCGTTGATTGCCTTTTCTGTTTCGTGTTGGGCAATCATCAATTCAGTGGTTTTTTTATCGGCTTGTTCGTTTAGAGCGATGATCCCAGATAAGTATTCGCTTTTTGTTAAAGTACCATCTTGTAAGTGCGCTTTTAATGATTCCGATTGTTCTTTATAGTGTTTTTTCTCAAGCTGTTCCTCACTCATGTTCTTTTCGAGGATGACATTCAGCTCTTTTTGAGCCTGTTCTTTGAGTTGCTCGAATTGTTTAGCGGCCTTTTCTTTTGCTTTTTTGTCTTTGTCCGACTCGCCCTCTTTCGTGTCTTTTTTAGTACCTGCAAAACCTGCTAAACGGTCGCCAGTGTTGTATTCCTTATTCCAATCACCTAATAAATTATCTAATGCGCGGTCATTTTGAGCTTTGTCTTTACGTTCACTGGCCTGTTTTGTGACCTTTTCGCGCTCGGCCAATATCGCCTCAATTGACTCTTGATAAGCCTTAACGCTCGCATCTAAATTTTCTTTAAGGTTGTAAGTTGGCGACATTGGATTGAGAAAATTGGCAATCTTGCGCCCGTAAATCTCAACATCAACAACCAGTGCGGCAAATTCAACAGAAGCAAGCTGAACAAATGCCTTGATGTTTTGCGGTAATTCTAAGAAAGCATTTTTAAAGAACTCTGTTAGTTCTCCGATCGCGTCTTGGTTATCGCCGCTCCATTGCTCCATGATCTGCGTCATGGCTTCCGTTGCTGATTGAACGCTATCAGTCCAGCCACTAAACGAAATACCTATCGCCTCGATATAGCCTTGCATCTCACCACTTGAGAGCATCGAATTGACTTCATTCAACGCATCACCAACAGCATTAAACGAGTCTTTTAGAACATCTGTCGCACCTGATTGACCGAGTTGATAAAAGAAAGCATCCCAAGAATCGCCCAAGTTAGCAATCGCACCATCTAACGACTCCATGCGCTTTTTCATTGCGCCGTCAAAGTTTACTTCACCAAGTTTGATTAAGTATTCTTCGATTGCGGCCGCATTGTTCTTGACGGTTTCGGTAGTGCCTTTGAACGTAAAAGCGATTGTGTCGCCTTGATTCTTAGACTTAATCCCAAACTCTTTTAGCCGTTCAAACTCGCCAGTGGCCGCATCAGCAACCGCCTCGACCATCTGCTTTAGGTCTTTGCCCAATGCCGCACTGGTGTCGCCGTACGACTTTAACGCGCGCTCAGAAGGCGTTAAGCCTAAATTAACCAATTGAGTAAATGCGGACGTTGCTTGAGCCAAATCATAAGGCGTGGTTTTGGCAAAATCTTGAAGCGCGATAAACGCATCATTTGCACCTTGAGCCGAGCCTGTTGCCGTTTCAAGACCTGCTTTTAAGATGCCAAATTCGCGGTTAACTTCGACTAACTTTTTCAGACCTTCAATGGCCGCACCTAAGCTCAAAAACTGGACGGCCATACCTTTGATAGCATCACCCGCACTATTGCCCTGCTGTTGGGTACGCAACAATTGAGCATTAACCGAGTTTAATTGGTTTTGCAACTGCCCCATGTCGGCACGAATAGCAATGATTAGGTCGTCAGTTGTCGCCATGTAGTTCGTCCAGAAAGTCGCTTAGTTCGTTAAATTCGTCCATTGTCATTGGGCGCGTATAAGCCTTACCCGTGCTTATTTCCATCTTCTCTAAGTGCGTGTCCCACAATGCCCAAAACTCAAACGGCGTGAGATTCCATGCTTCTGAGGGCTGGACATTTAAGTAAGTGACCGCGCTTGACCACAATTTCATCCAAACACGGCCTTGCTCTACTTTTTTTCGTCCGACTCACTGCCAACTGTTTTGATGTCCGTTTCTGTACCTGCGGTGAGTGCTTTAGCTAAGAAATGCGTAACACTGGTTGTAATGCCAACCAAGCCCGCACTAATAACCGCCTCGCCTACGCCGTCACGATTCCACCAATTAGGGAATTTACGGCCATTTGCAGGGACAGCACAGACTTGGATGATAGAAACAACATCGCCCGTCTTAAACGCGCCGCTTGACAAGTCTTGACGTAGAAAGCCAATCGCGCCCTTATTTAAGACCGTTTCGAGTTTGTCTAAGTTGCTGAATGTTGGGTGAAGCTCGAAAGCCTCACCATTCAGGATGATGTCAGTAATGCCACGACTAGACATAATGACTCCGTATTAAGCTGCTGCTGTGTAAGTGACTGCTGCGGCACTATCGAACGTACAACTGAAAGTTTCTTCTTTGTTGTATTCGCCGCCACGCTCTAAAGATGTCACCAAGAACTCACCAATAAACGTGTCGCCTAAGCCTGACTCAAGTTTTAAGTGAAGGAATGTTTTACCAACTGCCGCCGCCATCAAAGTCGTTTTGAATACTGCCGCATCGCTAACAATGCCTGAGCCTTTCAAGCTAATGCTTTGAACGCCTGCGCCTTCAAGTAATGTTTTCCATAACGTGCCGTCTTTATCGGTCACATCAATGGCCTCATTGTTCAATGTCATGCCATCGCTGCGAAAACCTGCGATTGCGGTATAAACATCAGGACCTGTAGAGACGCGAATTTTGATACGAAAATCTTGACCGCTAAACTTTGCCATTTAAGACACCTCGTTAATTAATAAACTGAAACGCATCACGCCATGCCGCGTGATGCCGTCGCTATCTGTCACAATCTCGCTGCGTAGAAAGCGACATAAAACACCTTGCTCTGTCGTGAGCGTTAAACTTGCGTCATGCAACAACGAATGAGCTTTATCCATCCAAGTGCGGATCTCTTTCGTGCCGCGATACTGCGAACCAATGTGCAAGGTGATGACCGCTTCAAGCCCGTCATAATCCTTATCTGACCAATCACTTGAGCCGCCATCTTCAATCCAAATCATTGGAAAACTAGAAACATCACTCAATGACTCACTGACCTTTCCTGTGAACAAAGCGTCGCCATTCAAAGCCGCGTAAACCGCTTTAAAGTAGTCGTTAAATAGGCTCATATTGGTCTAATGCCTTGCATGTCTCGGACGGCTTGATTAACTGCGTTTTGCACGATTCGAATGGCTTGCTGCTTCTTTGCGTCAAGCCCTTTAAACATAAAAGGACGTGGTGCTAGACCTGCCGATAAGTCGCCAAACTCTAAGCGTTTGGCATAAGGTGCGATTGAATGGAGCGATAAGATTCTGATTCGTAGGTTTTGCATATCTGGCTCAGTCTGAATTGAGCGAACCAAGAAACCTAAGTCCGTGGCAGGGCTTTCACCTGCTGCCGATGCTGTGTGCGTACGGTTTGGGTGTGTTTTAACGTAAGTACGGCCACCACGCGGCGAGGTTTGAATATTGCGACGTACTTCTGTTGCCACAATCTCACCCGCAATCACTAAATTGGCTTCAATCCTACGCTTCAATGCCGCCGTGAATTGAATGGATAGTGACATTATGCGGCCTCTAATAATCGTCTTGAGCCATCCTCAAGTAAGCGGTAATCTCCGCCTTCAAGAAGCCTGAAATCTGAAATTGTGCGGACTGTCGAGTCGGTAGAGTCTAGCGTGAGCGAGAATATTTCTTCTTTGTTGTACTCGCCCGATGATTCCATCGACGTAATTTTGAACGCGCCCTCGTACACTTCGTTGAGATTTGACTCAATCCGAGCGTTGATAAATGCACCAGTTATCACACTTGAGCGAATAAACAAGAACGATGCAGAGTTATTACAAATACCACTCGCTTTAATGCTAATACTCTCAACGCCTGCGCCTTGTAATAGTGTTTTCCAAAGCGATCCGTCTTTATCGGTGACGTCGATTGCTTCATTGTTTAGCGTCATTGTCGTTGAGCGTAAAGCGGCCAACAAAGTGAAAACGCTATCAATCTCGACATACAACCGAAAGAACTGGCCTTTTAATTTGCTCATGTTGTTGTCGCACCCCATAACTCACAAGTGATGCTATAAAAATCTAAGTCGTATTTATGTTGAGAGATGCCAAGCACCCGAAAGTATTGACCTCTGTGCGAAATTCTGTACTTGTCGGATAAGCGAGTATCAAGTGCGAATGCTTGTTTTTGGCGAATGCTAAATCTCAATCCTTCGGTGTGTGTTGACTGACCACGATTAAACTTATCAGAGATAGATTTGTTTTCAGCTTTTGCCCACGCATTTCCGAGCGTTGTCCATGTCGTAACGTAGCCGCCTTGTCCATCGCTAGTATTAGATTCGACACTAATCGCAATCCGATGTTTTAACTCACCTGCGCTGATCGTCATACGCTAAACACCCGTAAATGACCAACCATCGACAATACAGACGCTGGTATTTTTGCTGCTTCGAGATTGCCGCGATTATAAAAACGGTATGAAGTAAGCTCCATGATTGCGGTTTTTAACGCTGCATCAATCGCTGAAACTGTATAAGTAAACGTGATTTTGAAGCCGTCAAATTGCAGGCTTGGACTAAATACGTCAGTAGGCGCAATTCGCCCCGTGTCTTTTTTAACTGAGATATAAGTGTTTGCTGAAAAATTGCCATCACTGTCGGCTATTTCTAAAGCTGCCGAGGTTAATGGAATAAATGGCGCATAAACTGGCTCAATAAATGAGTCGTAAGTCTGCGCCCACACTTGAGTAATTAATGGAATTTTTAAGAGATTTTCTAATTCTTCGCGGCTCGATGTAATTAACGCATCAATAATACTGTTTTCGTCTGTGTTCTCAATTTTGGCATAAGCAACAACCTCTGCGCGTGTGACTAGCTCAGTTGACGATATAGAAACACGATAAGCCATTGCCAAAACCTCAATAAATGCGCGTCCCTGCGCGGTGAATCTTTTTAAACCACGTTAGCGATGCGTAAGCCGTACTTAATCGCAGTACAACCCACGGACAGCGTGGAACCTGCCGCAGTTACCGCCGTTGCACGCACATAACGCTTATTGCCGATGTAACCGACATTAGAAACGCCTGCCGCAGATAATGCCGCCGCCGCTTCTGTGCCGAGCAAATCAGCATCAGCAACCGCAGCCGCATCGCTTAATGCTGCATTGTCGCCCTCTTCAATCAAAGGCGTAACGCTGCCGTCTGTGTATTCGCCCACTTGGAAAACAAATTCCAAAGCGTTGCAACCCTGCATATCAATGATGCTACCTACAACGTCCGCACCATCTGCCACTGCTGTTAGCGCGATACCCACGCCAACGCTAATCTGATTGTGTAAATCAGTCGTTTTCATGCTTGTTACTCCGATTAAGCTTTAAATTCTAAAGCGCGGTACGCTTCAAAGTTGACTACGTCGCCGCCTACGCGCTTCGACATATTCCATTTGGTTTGACCTGGTGTCGTGATGTTGTCACGCACGATGCTAATGCCGCGACGATCAGCGATTTGATAAGCCGCACCTAAGTCACCATAGATGATCGACAGCGAATCGTTGGCAATATCAGCCATATGATCGAACGAGGCATCAACTGGATGGCCGAGCAATGTACCGAACGCGCCAGTCTGCAAGTTAAAGCCATTCAAGAAGATATAGTTGCCTGTATCGTCTTGTAGTTTCATCACTTCGGCCAACGTGAAGCGATTCATGCCCCAAATAGCTTTGGCTTGATAAATAGCACGTAAGCCACAAGCCATATCGAGTAATTTATTCGCCTGACCAGTTGTGGCAAAACCACCGTTCACGCCAGTTTTAATTTTCTGCACAGAACCCCATGCGCGAGAATTATCACCAGTGTATGCGAAGGTTTGAGACATAATGCCGCGTGGCTTTTTAACGCCGTTGCCATTGATAAATGCGTCCGCCTCACCTTCAGCAAAACCCATCGAGCCGTCTTGAATCATTAACGATTCAATGTCGTAATCGGCATCGTCAAGCATGGTGTTCGACACTTTTGGATAAGCGTAAAGCTCATGCAAACGAATTTCGTATTCGCCAAACTGCTTGGTGTTTGTTTCGGCGCGTGTTTCAGTTTCGCCAACCCATGCGTAAGAGTTGCGACCATTGTTCACGATGCCAGTTAAAATACCTTTGCTTGTGTTTTTAACATTGGCATAGCGACGTAAAGGCGACATATCGCGCACTTTGGTGATGATTCGACCGCTGGTGTCGGCAGACGTTAACCAGCCGCCATCAGGATTGCTTAAAGTGCTTAATGCTTTACGCTCAACATCAGTCAAACGCTCAAGATCACCTTTGCAGCGAATCAATTTATCAAGAACTTGCTTTTGTTCTTGCTCAGCTTTCGACAATTGGCCTTTTGGCTCATTGCCGCCCAATGCTTGCTGACGTTGCAAATCAGTCAAGCCTTTGATTGCATCAGCCACCTGTGCATCAAGTTTGGCTTGAGCTTCTTTTAACTCAGCAACGCCATTATTTTTGGCAAGTTCTGCCATTTTTGCTTCATTGGCTTCGCGCATGTCATGGACGCTTTTGCCCAAATCATCGACCAGCTTCTTTACTTCTGCGAAATTTTCCATAGCTTTTAACCTGCTAAAGTTTGTTGAAAGTTTTTTAACGACTGCATTAACTCGCTCATTTCAGGCTCTGCATCGCGCACGCCCTTAATTTTTGCTATTAATGTTTTTGACTCACTTCGACTTAATCCACAAACATCGCGCAGGTAGATTTCGCACTCTTTGATACTGCCAAGCTCTGCCGCTTTCACGTTGCTAAACTTGGCCATTTCATTCATAGGGCAGGTAACAAAGCTGTACTCATAGAGAGATAGCTTTTTCAAAATGCGAATGCCTTCGTTGTTGTATTCGCGCTCGTTTACCCAATACCCGATAGACAGCCCTTTGACCGCGCCAGCCTTTGCTAGAACACGCGCCTCTGCTGCCTGTTGTACTTCTAAAATTAGTTTGCCTTCGACGTAAAGACCGATCTCATCTTCACGCATTAATGTGGTGACACCAATCGGCTCGTCGGTTTCGTGCTGCCAACAAACGGAAGGATAGTTAGTGCCAATGCTTGCTAAATACTCAGCAAACGCACCTTTGACGATAATGTCGTCGCCTTTGTCGATGTTGCCAAAAGTAGCGGCATAGCCCGAAAACGTGCCGTCATCGCCTACCGCCTTAATTTGGACGGGCAATGTAAAACTTTTATTCATGTTTATTCCTCAGGAACGTGATAGCCAAGTACGCATCGGCAGTTGATAACATTTGCCGCGCCGCCGCTTGGGTCGCTCGGATATTTCATTTTTGTACCGTTGACGTTGAACGAATCACCCATTGCGATAATCTTGCCGTTTGTGCTTCTGTGTGAGTCTCTAACCCGACTATCATTTGTGCTAATCCACTCAATGCGAACATCAAGGCCGCTGTCTGTTGCTGCCATTTCTGCGCGTGTAAACTGCGAGACGTTTGCAGCTTTGTGTGTTTCAGTTCGTGCGATTGTCATAGCGCGAGATTTAGCACCATTGCCGCCTATTTTTTTGGCAATCATTCGCGATATGGACGGGATGTATTTATCGGGTGCAATGTATTGGCTAATTTGCATCTGTTGAATAATGACTGCTGACGCACTAGCAATTGTTGTGTCTGCTATCTCTGCCGATGTGGTCAGCACGTTAGCGGCTAACACACCTAAAATTTGCGACTCGATAGCCGTATCTTGAGTATCAAAAACCGACTTGATACTAATAATTCCAATGCTTCGGAATGTCTGATTTGTGACTCTTGAAAGCTCGGTCAAGATAACAACCAGGCGTTTTTCGTGGTCTTGCTTAACGCCCTGAAACTTGCTGTCGTTGCCATTGTCTAAATAAGACTTAGCCAGCGCATCGCCAACAATCGTTAACTCTGCTTTGATTTTGCGAAAATACTTAGTTGAGATTTTGTCTTGAGCCAATAAAACCTTTCTCGCGTACTTGAGTTTATCAATACGCTTAATGGTCATGGTTTAGCCTAATTTATGGTGCAAGTGGCGGAATGTCTGCGCCTGCCATGTCTAACGGGATTTTATTACTATCGACCAGGATAACGTCGCCGCCTTCTGTCGATTGATAGCCCATTGCTGCGCGTTTTTCATCAACCTTAAGCGAGGTCAAGCCATCAATAACTTTGTTTCGTTCTGCGCGTCTCGGCTCTAAAGCTGTGATGCCGTCAGTATCGACAATGAGTTTATAAGTGGGCGGCAGTTTGAAATCTTTACGCAAGAAGTTAAGCAACTCAGAAAGCAAGCCGTTAACCATCGGGATAACTTCATCTTCATAAAATGCCGCCCTTGCCTGTTCGTAATTAGCGAAAGTCTGACTACCCTCAATGCCGATAATTTGTGGAGGAACTCTTAACACCTGGCACACATCGAGCTGGCTTAATCTTTTGCCGCTGACAAATTCCATATCACGCGGACTAAAGCTCATGCCTTGCCACTTCAAACCACCATCCAAAATCATTGGCTTGCCTGAGTTTTTAGCTCCTGCATATTTGCCGTTGAATTGCTCTTGTAGGCGACTGAATGACGTGTCGCTGACCTCGCTATCAGTCCACAACACACCACTCGGAGTCATGCCGTTTTCGAGCATAGCCTTGTTAGATTTTGCGTACTCGTTGAGCGTGTCGATACTATAGGCGGCAGAATAGAGAGGGCTAAGACCGCGCCATCTAAACAGTGGATTGTATTCCGCCCAAATCATTAGCTCGGAAAACTGGTACTGCTTAACGGTCGATTCTTCGTAAGTGTCGGACGGCGTATAAGAGCAAGTAACAGGTAAACCCATACTAAAAGTCGTAATCTCAAGCCAATCAGGACGCAACGGCCACAGCTCAACACTTTGACCAATGCCAATTTTTAATACATCGCCTTCGCCTGCAATGTCATGCGAGCCGATCATCTGAGTTAAAAACTTTTCCCATGACTGCATGGGGTTTGGTTTATTCAGCAAGGATAAAATCGGGTGATTCTCTACCGCTTCGCCTTTTTCGTTGACCAAAATAATTGGGCATTCAATAGCGGCCTTTTGCTTTGCCATGATGCAAGCACGAACTGTCGGGTTATCGCGATAGCCTTCAGTAGCAAACGCCACGAATTCACGCGCCGACCAAGTAGCCGAGTTTCTTTGCATGATCGAACGTATGGCATTAGAGGACTTTTCCTCTTTTTTCCAGAATTGCCACCATTTCGACATTATAAAAATCTCACTTTCGGTTCGTTTTTGCGTTTAACTAATGGCTCGATTGCATAGCGTAGAGCATCAGCATAGTGATTGTTTGCATCTTCTATGTCTGTTGTCGGCTCGCCATGTTTGTCGGTGCGATAGCTATACGCTGCCAATTCTGCATAACAGCAATCAGCATCAGGATGGATAATGATTTCTTTGAAAGATTGCAGGACGACAACACCATCCTCGACACTGCCTTTCCATTTGATGCACCCTTTGATTAAGGGAATGTCTTTTTTAACCTTGCTAATCGTTTCAGGTCTTGCGCAATCGGCGCGTGATGTGAATTTCTTAACGCTTGGGACGTGCTTTTCTAGCCAGTCCGCCGTGTCGTCTAATTCAAGACCAACCTTTGAGCCTGCTCGTCTTATGTAGAGCGTTTCATTTTTAACGTATGATTCTATGATTGCCGTAGGGTCAACACTGAACCCCCAGTCGATGCCGATTAGCGGATCGCCAAACGACTCATCAAGCGTAAAATCTAAAGACCTTAGCTTTTTTGCCAAGATAGAATTGTCAGATATTTTGAGAAACTTGCCTTCCCAAATCCACGAATAACGACCTGCATCGCCACGCATATCACGCAATCGCTGATTGTTTAGCGACTCAGGAAACCACGGATTATCTTTCCAGTTAATCGTGATATGCAGCGTTTTATCGTCATT
>CAYJCZ010000008.1:0-13201 GCA_964368835.1 uncultured Candidatus Saccharibacteria bacterium
GTTCATATCGACGGCGGAGTTCGGCACCTCGATGTCGGCTCGTCTTATCCTGGGGCTGGAGAAGGTCCCAAGGGTTTGGCTGTTCGCCAATTAAAAAGGCACGTGAGCTGGGTTCAGACCGTGGAGAAAATAATCATTGATTATCGGCTCTACAGTCTGAATCCCTCGGACATCAAGGACAAAATCGAGACACAACCAATCACGGCGGTCATGAAGGGTAACTTTCATGTACGTCATCAACTAATTTCGGTGAAGCCCCATGTGGGTAACACCGAGGGAAATTTTGTTATGCAAATAATAGAATGCCCGTAGAGACTACACGTTGATCTCCTTCAAATAAATAAGAAGGATGAAGATATAGTCCATTCCTCACAGCAATGTGAGAAAAGAAGCGTGAGACAGGTTGGTCTCCTATCTACTGCAGGCGTTGATTCTTGAGGAGCTTTGCTTCTAGTACGAGAGGACCGAAGTGAACGGACCGCTGGTCTATCTGCTGTCACGCCCGTGGCAACGCAGAGTAGCTATGTCCGGAAGGGATAACCACTGAAAGCATCTAAGTGGGAAGCCCACTCCAAGATTAGGAATCGTTTGAGAGCCCTAGAAGACTACTAGGTTGATAGGCATTAGGTGTACGCACAGTAATGTGTTAAGCCGAGATGTACTAATTGCTCGATCTTATTAGGAAATTTAACAATCACGCGAACGCAAGTTCGTGTACTTTCCTCAACTTTTTTACCTGTTTACATATTTCAGCGAGAGCTGAATCTTGGAATTTGTTCTTTATTGGACGGTCCGGTAGCTCAATTGGCAGAGCACATGCCCTGGGAGATAACTTCAAAGGGGACGGTTGCTGGTTCGAGTCCAGCCCGGGCTACCAATTCCATAAGATGATCACTTAACATGATCGTCTCCAAGATTCAGCTCTCGCTTCCAACAAATACAGCTTAATTGAGCTCTCTGTTCTGGTGATTCGACGCGGTGGAACCACCTCTTCCCATTCCGAACAGAGAAGTTAAACGCCGTAGTGCCGATGATAGTCCTTTGGGGCGAAAGTAGGTAGTCGCCAGTACAGAGAGTTCAATTGTAGAAAAACCGCACCGCAAGGTGCGGCTTTTCTTTGGCTAATATTGGCCGTATAATGTCCCCATATGGCATCCTGGTCTACGAGACGTAAATATTCTTATTTCGGTTTTTTCTTTCTTGGACTCGTCCTTGTGATTGGAGTTCCAGCTTTTATTTTGCTCTACGAAAAACCGACATGTTTTGACGGTAAGAAAAACGGAAACGAGCGCGGAATAGATTGTAGTGGATCCTGTGCAAAGCTTTGTCCTGCTGACTTTGCAGATCCTCGTGCTACATGGAGTTACTCAATGAGGGTGGTGCCTGGGGTATATAACGCTTTGGCGTACGCACAGAATCCAAATCAGGGAGTGGAAGCAAAGTCGGTGCCGTATACATTTAAATTCTATGATGTTGGCGGGGGACTTATCACAGAGCGAAAGGGAAATGTTTTTGTTCCAGCGGGGCAGAAGTTTCCAATATTTGAAGGAGGAATACAAACAAATAGGGAAATTGTTAAAACCACATTCGAGTTCGGTGCTGTCACAAGTTGGCGAGCGGGCGACACGCTTTCAAAGCTTAAAGCTGAAACGACCAATCTCAATCAAGGTGAGCGCCCAAGCGCAGAAGTGATTGTAAAAAACATTTCACTGAGCGAAGAGTTTTCAAACATTGATGCCTTTATAATCCTCTATGACACTGATGGAAATCGCGTAGGTTTCTCAAAGACGGTCATCGATCGAATTCTAAAGAATGGGTCGCAGAGCATCTATTTCACCTGGCCAGAGAGCTTTATGAAGCCTGTGGTGCGTACTGAGGTATTGTTTGTGGCACATCCTAAGAAATAAACATAATGACAGAGCTAGTTTCAAAAGCCGGAGAGCGACTTGCTCGCTTCCGTATAGACTGGGTCATGCTTGCATCTGCTGTGGTGCTCGTGCTTTTTGGCCTGGTGACAATGAACTCTTTTGTTGGGGAGAATTCATATTTTGAAAGACAAATCATTTGGCTTGTAGTTTCTGTTGCTGTGTTTTTTGGTACGAGCTTGGTTGACTGGTCGTTTCTCAAGCGTACACAGATACTTATGACGCTATTCTTTGTTCTGATTGGAGTGCTCACATTCTTGCTTGTCGCTGTACGTGCAATTAAAGGTGCTCAAAGCTGGTTTGATCTCGGGCTTTTTTCATTTCAGCCGACTGATTTTGCCAAGCTTATTTTGATCTTGATTTTGGCAAAGTATTTCTCGCGAAGGCACATAGAGATAGCCCGCATCCGCCACATAATCGTTTCTGGAGTGTACGCACTTGTGCTCTTTGGGCTTGTGGCGCTCCAGCCGGACTTCGGAGGCGCCATGATTATCGTCGCTATTTGGCTTGGAATGGTGCTTGTGTCAGGTATTTCAAAGAAGCATCTTATTATTCTCATGTCGTGTGCGGCGATTGTTTTTACTCTACTTTGGAATTTTGGTTTCAAGGAATATCAGAAGAATCGAATTCTTACATTCATTCATCCGCTCGCTGATATTCAAGGGGCAGGGTATAACGCGTACCAGTCTATGATCGCGGTAGGTTCAGGACAACTTTTGGGAAAGGGTATCGGATACGGAACACAGTCAAAGCTAAAGTTCTTGCCCGAATACCAAACAGACTTTATTTTCGCTGCGTATGCCGAGGAATGGGGATTTGTAGGGGTAATATTTATGTTCGGTGCGTTTGGAGTTCTCGTGTGGCGTATTGTCGCCAATGCACGTAGGGGAAGCGGCAACTTTGAGATTTTATATGGTATTGGTCTTTCAATATTGTTTATGAGCCACTTTGTAATAAACGTGGGCATGAATATGGGACTGTTGCCTGTGACGGGTATTACATTGCCGTTTGTAAGCTATGGTGGATCGCATCTTGTGACCGCATTCTTTGCTCTTGGTATTTTGCAGTCTCAACGTAGGTCAATGCGAGGTGTTCACAAAGAGGAGACCAAAAACGAGTTTCTTGGTATCTAGATAGAAATTTTACTACTGTACTTTTATTTCTTTTCGTACACAGCGACAGTATTCTGAACCATTTTTTCAATAGAGAAGTCGCGCTCAACTTTTTCTTTGAGAGCTGCACCAAACGTCTTTGAGCGATCTTTCTCATTTACAAGGAAGGTAAGTCCCTGGGCAATGTCATCAGGTTTTCGAGCCTGCACGAGGATTCCTGTTTTCATGTCTTCGATGATTTCACGCACGCCACCTACGTTTGTAGCAACAACAGGAAGTCCTGCGAATCCCGCTTCGATAATTACATACGGTAGACCTTCTTTGATTGAGGTAAGTGCAAAGGCATCAAATGCCGTGAGGTATGACGGTGCATTTTTTACATACCCTAAAAGCGCCACATCGCTTTCGAGATCGAGGTCGGATATGAGTTTCTTGAGTTTTTCTTTCTCCTCACCTTCACCCATGATGATGAGTCTGTATGGGGAGCTGCGTGTTTTACGTGCATCTGAAAATGCCTGGAGCATATATTCATAGCCCTTATTTTTGTGAAGCTCTCCAATGGCACCCATGAGGAGGGAAGTCTTTGGAATTTCGACGCCGCTTTTGCGTGCAAGGTCATGGATTTCAGCTCGAGCAGATGCGTGTTCTTTAAACTCTGGCTTTCGAATACCGTTGTGCACAAGCGTCATTTTATTTTTACTCCAAAGCATTCGAGCGCCGTCGATGTAATCGCGGTTGGAAACGGCAATAGTCATATGAGAGAACATGACAGTGAGCCACGAAATAAATTTGATTATGAGAAGCGATATCTGTGAGCGCTCTTCATTGAAAGCCCAGCCGTGGCAGGTAAAGATAATTCGAGGGACGCGAGCGATTCTTCCAGCAAGTGCTCCCAAGCCTCCAACCTTTGAACTATTTACATGAATAATATCTGGCTTTTCTTTTCTAAATATTGAAATGAGTTCAAAGAAGCTTGCGATGTCGCCAAGAACGCTGATGTCGCGCTTGAGCGTTTTTATGGAAATAACACGAATCTGTGCTGCTTCAAGATTTTGTATAAGTGGACCATTTCCACCACAGACAACTGCCGCTTCAAACTGCTCTTTTGGTAGGGCGCTCGCAAGGTCATATACATACTTCTGAGCACCACCAAGGTTTGACTTCGTGATCACGAATAGTATTTTCTTTTTCTGTGCTGTTTCCATGGAATGGCTTTAATTATAGCTTTTAATGAAGGATAGTGCCAATTTGTTTGTAACCTTTGGCAACTCATGTAGTATTGTAAGGATTATGAATATATCAACCCGAAGGTCGTCGCTGCTTCTTTTAGTAGGTGATCTCGTTATATTTGTAGCCTCACTTTGGCTCACGCTTTACTTCAGATACTTTACGATACCTACTGAAAGCGCCTTTTTTGCTCACCTTGTTCCGTTTTCACTCCTCTTTGTTGTGTGGGCGCTCGTTTTCTTTATCTTTGGACTGTATGAAAAGCAGGGAACGATATTCAAGTCAGCACTTCCCGGTACTCTTGTTCAGAGTCAGGTAACAAATGCGCTCATCGCGACTGCGTTCTTCTACTTTATTCCTTGGTACGGAATCAGCCCAAAGACAACTCTTTTTCTCTATCTTTTTGTTTCGCTTTGTCTTATTTTGCTCTGGCGAATGTACGGCTTCTTTTTCCTTTTCAAGAAGACACGAGAGAAGGCGCTTATTGTCGGCAGTGGTCAGGAAATGAGAGAGCTTGTTGAAGAAGTGAAGCGAAGAAAGAACTACAATATCGACTTTGTTCGTGTGATTGATCTTGATGTTACGACACCCGAGCATGCTCTTGAAGAAGGGAAGAAGGATGACGTCACACTGGTTGTGGTTGATCTCTACAACGATAAAGTTCAGGCGATACTTCCACAGCTCTATAACCTTCTCTTTAGTCGAATACGTTTCATAAGCATGGATCGACTTTACGAAACTGTTTTTGATCGAGTGCCGATTTCTACCGTAAAACACAACTGGTTTTTGGAAAACATTTCTACATCCCCAAAGTTTGTGTACAGTGCACTCAAAAGATTTATGGATATTGTGCTCGCGCTTGTTTTGGGCACGATCTCAATACTTGTGTATCCGTTTGTCGCTCTCGCGATCAAGCTTGATGATGGTGGACCACTCTTTATTACTCAGGAGCGAGTTGGGCAGAATGACAAACTTGTTCGCATCTGGAAGTTCAGAAGCATGACAAAGAATGAGAAGGATCTCGCAAAGGGTGGTAACAATCAGATTACAAAGCCCGGTGCTTTCCTACGTAAGTCTCGTATCGATGAGCTCCCGCAACTTTGGAATGTGCTTAAGGGAGATCTTTCGCTCATTGGTCCTCGACCAGAGCTACCTTCTGGCGTAAGGCTTTATGAAAAGGAAATTGCCTATTACGGTATCCGTCACCTTATAAAGCCAGGTCTGTCTGGTTGGGCGCAGCTGTATCAAGACAATCACCCTCATCACGGCCTTGCTGTTGAGGAGACAAAGCAGAAGCTTTCTTACGATCTCTACTATCTTAAAAATCGTTCGTTCTTCCTTGATATAAATATTGCCCTCAAGACAATTAAGAAACTTATCTCCCGAGAAGGAGCTTAATCACAAAAAACATGAAATCAAAAAAAGTTGCTCTAGTAACTGGTGGTGCGGGATTTTTGGGTTCTACACTTGTGCCGGCTTTAATTAAAGAAGGTTTTGAGGTTCATGTTGTTGATAGTTTGGTGGGTGGCAAAAAAGAGCGTGTGCCAAAGGAAGCAACATTTCATCAGGTTGATATCCGAGATGCAGAGGCGCTTGAAAAAACATTCGCATCAATCCCTCAGATTGATTGCGTGTTTCATCTCGCTGCGCTTCCTCGTGTACAGTTTTCTATTGATAATCCAAAAGAGGCACATGCGACAAATGTCGATGGACTCCTAAATGTGTTTGAAGCTGCTCGAAAAAGTAAGGTACGAAGACTCGTCTATTCTGCATCAAGCTCTGCCTACGGCGATCAAACAATCATGCCGCTTAATGAGGATATGAAGCCAAATCCAATGAGCCCGTATGCGGTACACAAGCACTATGGTGAGCTTTTGGCCCGGCAGTACTGCATGCATTACGGACTTGAGACCGTGTGCCTCCGTTACTTTAATATCTTTGGACCAAATTTTGATCCGAATGGTCCATACGCGATGGCGATTGGAAAGTTTCTAACTCAAGCAAAGAAAGGGGAGTCACTCACGGTAACGGGCGATGGTAGTCAAACTCGTGACTGTGTCTATGCAACTGATGTCGCACGAGCAAATATTTTGGCAGCCACTTCAGCTAAAGTCGGAAAAGGGGAAGTGATCAATATTGGATCAGGAACTAATCCTTCGATTCTGTCACTTGCAAAGATGATTGGTAGCAACATTACTCACATTGCTCCTCGAGTTGAGCCTCACGATACCCTCGCTGATATCTCTAAAGCAAAGAAACTTCTCGGCTGGAAACCTGAGGTTACTCTCGAAAAGGGAATAGCTGAGCTTAAAAAGCAGGTAGGTATCAAATAAAGCAGCCGGTTGATTTTTGGATGTATTGAGGCTAGTATAGCCCTACATTACAAATACAGAATTATATGTGGAAAAAAAGAATTTCGGCTCTTGTTCTCTTGGCGGTTGCATTCGGTATCGGATATTTTACTTACGATAAGGCAGGGGAAGTAACTCGATTCCCATACAAGCTCGGACTTGATCTTTCGGGCGGTACACACCTTGTCTTTAGGGCAGATACGTCTGATTTGCCAGAATCTGAGGCAAACGAAGCTATGACTTCACTCGCTGAAGTTGTAGAACGACGCGTTAACCTCTTTGGCGTTTCAGAACCTCTCGTTCAAGTTGAAACAGGTGGAACGGTAGGAAATACAGAGCACAGACTCATCGTTGAGTTGCCTGGTATTTCTGACGTAAAGCAGGCTGTTGATCTTATTGGTAAGACTCCAACTCTCGATTTCCGCCTCATTAAGGATAGCTATGAGCAGCTTACTGAAGAGCAAAAAGCGAATGCTACATATGATGATGTCTTTGTATCTACAGGTTTGACTGGCCGATATTTAAAGAAGGCTCGTCTTGAATTTGATCCAACAACATACGCTCCACACGTAGCGATTGAATTTAATGAAGAGGGCGCTGCACTCTTTGCAAAGATTACAAAAGAAAATCTCAATGAGGTTCTCGCAATTTTCCTTGATGGACAGCCGATCTCAACTCCAGTTGTTCAGTCAGAAATCACGAATGGTCAGGCGGTGATCAGTGGATCATTCAAGATTGATGAAGCAAAGGCTCTTGTTCGAGATCTTAATTACGGTGCACTTCCTGTGCCTGTATCACTTGCTTCGACTCAAACTGTTGGAGCAACGTTGGGCAAGGGTGCTCTCGATGCCAGTGTTTTTGCGGGTATCGTAGCGTTCCTCGCGGTCGCACTCTTCCTTATTCTTTGGTATCGAGTACCGGGTATTGTTGCAACGGTTGCACTAGCAATTTACGTGGCGCTTAACCTTGCACTCTTCAAGCTTATTCCTGTAACGCTCACCGCGGCAGGTATTGCAGGATTCATCCTCACACTCGGTATGGCCGTTGATGCAAACATTCTTATCTTTGAGCGAATGAAAGAGGAGCTAAAGAAAGGTTTGGATTTGCCAGCTGCGATTAAGGAAGGCTTCCAGCGAGCATGGCTTTCGATTCGAGATTCAAACCTCTCATCAATCATTACCGCTATAATTCTTTATTATTTTGCGGCAACTCCAGTTATTAAAGGTTTTGCGCTTGTGTTTGGACTCGGTGTTGTTGTTTCAATGTTCACAGCAATCACTGCTTCACGAACTCTTCTTATTGCCGTTGGTGCAAAGGGCGATAGTAAGGTAGCGAAATTCCTCTTTAACTCAGGATTCTTCAAATAATCTTAAGAATTAACACCAACTACAATGTTTATCGTACGACACAGAAAAATCTTCTACATCATCTCAGGACTCCTCCTTGTGGTATCTGTTGCTGCTTTGTTCCTTTGGGGACTTAAGCCGGGCATCGATTTCACCGGTGGATCTATTATCGAGATTGAATATGCTTCAAGCACTCGTCCAACAGCAGATAGCGTAAGACCTGCACTTGAGAATCTCGAGATAGGTGAATTCTCAATTCGAGAAACTGGAAGCGAGGGTTACATCATTCGAACAAAGGAGCTTTCACCAGAAACTCATAACGAAGTTATAGCAGCGCTTTCAAAGGGAACACAGCTTACCGAAAAGCGTTTTGACTCAGTGGGTCCAATTCTCGGTAAAGAAGCTCTAGAGAAGTCATGGATGTCTATCGCGCTCGTGCTCATAGCGATTGTGCTTTTCATCACGTTTGCTTTCCGTGGTATATCTCGACCGGTAAAGTCATGGAAGTACGGTCTTATTGCTATCGTCGCTTTGGCACACGATGTGCTTATTCCAGCTGGCGTGTTTGCAGCTTTGGGACATTTTGCAGGGGTTGAAGTCGACACTCTTTTCGTGACGGCGCTCTTGGTGATTCTTGGATTCTCGATCCACGACACCATTGTGGTGTTTGACCGAGTACGAGAGAACCTTCGCCACAACCATGATGGTAAGGCAAAGAAATCTTTCGAACATATCGTTGGAGACTCAATCAATCAGACGTTCGTTCGATCAATCAACACTTCTCTTACAACCATTATTGCGATATTCGTACTCTATCTTGTTGGTGCAGAGGCGACCCGACACTTCTCGCTCGCACTTCTTATCGGAATTACCGCTGGAACATACTCTTCAATATTCCTCGGCTCTCCGCTCCTTGTGACGGTATACAAGTGGCAGAAGAATAACGAATAGACCACTGGCCCGCGAAAGCGGGTTTTTGGTTGGGTGTTAGTAGGATATAATCCATATATGGCAGATATAGACGATACAAAAGAATCGACATATAAAACCCGGATTAAAGACGGCTATTTCGTTTCATTCCTTAAATCAAGGTATGGCAAAGAGGTAGGTAATATTAATCCATTAAAAGGAGGGGAGATTTCTCAGGCTTTTACTTTCGACACGCCAGACGGCGGGTATGTTATTCGTGTGAATCGTCACGGCACCGATGGTTTTAAAAAAGATAACTACGCCTATCTTAATTTTAATTCTGAAACAGTACCAGTACCAAAGATAATTGATATTGGTCAGATTGATGACACGTATTCCTTTGCGCTCGCAAAGAGGGCAGATGGTGCGTCTATGAAATCTATTATTCAAGAAGCAAGGCGAGAAAAAAAGCTTGCTCCTGATTTTGTGCCGCTCTGTCTTGAAACACTCGATGCGATACATGCGATTGATATCAGCAACACAAGCGGATTCGGTGCATGGAAAGACGATGGTCAAGCAAACAAATCTTCATGGAAAGAATTTATTATGAGTATTGGTAAAGAGGGATGGTGGGCTGAAATGTTTAAGACGACATTCCTTGAAGAGGGGCTCTACACATCGCTGTATGAACGTTTGGGGCAATTGATTGAGTTTTGTCCTGAGCAAAGATACCTCATACATGGCGATTTTGGACTCAACAACATTCTCTTTGATGGCCAGAAAGTTGTGGGTGTTACAGACTGGTCAGATTCTAAGTACGGAGATTTCGTGTACGACGCAGCATGGCTTTCGTTCTGGCCGTCAGAATATGATTTCACTACACTTTGTATAAAGCATTATGCAAAGAAAGTAGTTATCAATTATGAGAAACGACTTCTGTGTTACCAAATTCATATTGCGCTCACGATGTTGAGCTTCTTTGCAAAATCGATTCAAAAGGAAAAGTACGACTGGACCAAACACAGGATTGAAGAGCTCATGCGAATCGGCCGCGCTTATTAATTGCTTTTTTAAAGACGAGGAGTACATTATTTATATCTATGAAGGTCCTATTCGTAGCCCTTATTGCAGCGACACTTATTCCACAGCCAGCACAGGCCGCCTGGTGGAACCCTTTTTCATGGAAGAATACAAAGATTGAAATAACGACAGGGGCAACAACTACCGCATCAACGACAGACGCACAAGCAAAGCCTCGGGGCCTTGATTTCTCGAATGTTCCAACAAACGACGATCTTAATAAAAGGATCAGTGAACTCGAGCAGAAACTTGAGGATGCATATGAAAAGATTCGTGTCTTTGAAAAGAAACAGGAGATGATTGGGTCAGAACCAGTTGCAAAAGTAGCCGTAAAATCTGAAGCATTGAGCGATTCGCAGGTTGTATCAAAGATTAAGTCTGCCGTTGTGCTTGTGGAGACTGCAACAAGCTCTGGAAGCGGTGTCATCGTCGACTCGCAGGGAAGTGTGCTCATTGATGCCAATCTTATTTGGATCGAGAACGCAGACCGCACAAAGGTGATGGGTGCCACAAAAGAAGTGAGTGTCACGCTTTCAAACGGTACCAAGAAAAAAGCTACACTTGTGGGTATCGATGAAGCTCAGAATTCAGCTATTGTGAGGATTGTAAGTCCGGGTTCTGTTTCATACCTCAAGCCAACATACGATACAGGAGTTAAGGTAGGGGACGCCTCATATATTTTTGGAGTTGCTTCAACCAAAGGTGAAGCTAACGGTGGCTCAAGTTTTGTTACAGGAACGATTTCAAAAAAGTCAGCAGCTTCTGTAGAAATGACGACAAGCAAAAAACCACTTGATAATGGCGGTGTGTTTGTAAATGCAAAGGCAGAGCTTGTTGGTATTCCAAATAAATCATCATGTAAGGTAATCGAAGAGGGAACAAAATGTCTTACCTACACCGTGACAACAGATGTCATTAAGGACTCATTGCCAAAGCTTATTGCCGGAATGAAGCTTTATAAAGACAAGCAGGAAAGGACAGCGCAAGAGGCACTCATTCGTGGACAGCTTGATGGTATTTATTTGTCGACCAAAGAAGGTGTTCTCATCAGCTACGCAGTGAATAATGTCACTGGTAGTAATTCGTTTGATACATTCAACAGCAAGCTTTCTGATGATGAGGGAGGCCGCATAACCAAGATTTACCTTACGAAGCTTAAGAATGCTGCTGACAATCTCCATAAGGCAATGGATTTTCTCAAGAGTCAGTCATATAACCTCAACATTTTCTTTATAAACGAATCATCATCGTTTCTTACTCTCGACGACTATCAGCGAAAGACTCTCAAACAAATCGAAGTCTGGAACGCTACAAAGGTTAAAGAGTACCAGCAGAAGCTTGATCAGTGGACAGCAAAAAGAAACGAGTACGATGGTTACATCACAAAACCAAATGAGATCAATCATGACTATCTCATGGCAGAAGGTGTGGCGGTTGAAAAGGCCGCGGATTATCTCAAGGCAGAGCAAAAGAAAATCATCGAGATGTTCTCAGGAGAGAATGTAAATATTTTCTAAGACTATCTCCCGAGTCTTATTTTCTGTGAGAAGTCAGGAGCATCAGCATATGTTTCTGCGAAGCTGTTTATTTTGAATTTTTCACGAGCTGCCTCAAACGATAGATCGGTATCAATAAGCCCAAGTTCGTATGCGTATGTATCAGAATATCCAGGCAATAGTATTCTGTAATCAAAGGGAACACGATCCGGTACGAGCTTGTTTACGTGGCTAACTATATTGGTTGTGCAGGTAGATGTGAGGGTGTTATAGAATTCTGGTTTAACTTGAAGTTTCTGTGCTCGCGTAAGCATATCTACAAAGAGGCTTCTGATGTTTTCTTTGCTTGTTTTAATAGGGTAGAGGAATACTTGGTCGTGACGATAATTCGAACGTAGCTTTATTACATCGCGTTCATCAGCGACAACGTACATAAGTTCGTACTGACGAAGGAGTCCTTTGACCGCTGAAAAGCTTTCACCCTTTTCTTTTCTAATTTCGACAGAGACCGAGACATAATCACCATTTTCAAATCCAAATGAAACAAGAGTATGCGCTGCGCCAGGATTAGTTGAAAAAGGTTCAACCATAAAATCTACTGACTTAATTTCATCGAGATTATATGTTCTGTCATAGTAGCCTGGTGTGTAATCAGTCGTCGTTTTATAGGCAAAATTTCTTACATTCTTAACCGAAACAGTATCACCCTGGATACTTATTTCAGGCTGGATTGCCTGGTCGGTATTCCAGTCTTTATCAGTTTTAGGGCGAACAATTATGACAAAAATGACGTATGCGATTACGAGTAAAACAATGAGTCGAAAAATAAGTTTTAACATAGGATTACTCTAAGTATAACCCATTAAATATACCCTTATTTATGGCTGTTTTAGCGTAATATGTGTTCAAATACAGCCATATTCGAAACCAGCTTGACTCTTTTGCGGCCGTAAGTATACTTACATCTACCTCATTAAAAGACCGGTTTTGACTGAAAGGGTGCTCTAAAAGCACTTTTTCTATCACCAGAATTTTAAGGGGGCCAAGTCGGCAGAACCTTGAAATACTTGAAAGTAATTAATTCCACCCAACTTCATTGTTGAGGTGGAGAGAACGTGCAGAAGAATTGGTAAAACAATGTCTTATGTATGTGCAAGAAACTAAATTTATTCTTTTAACAAAGATTAGGAATTAAGCATAGGAAGAGGTAGAAATACTTTCGCTTCTTATGCTCCATAGGATTGTGGAGGCGGGCTAGCACCCGTGAATCTCCCAGGACGAAATATTTTTCAGGTAATACTGTCATCTATTTTGTTCCGTTCGGTTTATCGCAAGATAAACTTTATATTAAGAGTTTGATCCTAGCTCAGGATGAACGCTGGCGGCGTGGATAAGGCATGCAAGTCAAGGGGGCCGCAAGGCAACCGGCAGACGAGGTAGTAATAAGTAGGTACGAACCCAAAAGTCGTGAATAGCCCATCGAAAGGTGGGGTAATACACGATAGTCCCTTCGGGGTAAAGATTTATCGCTTTTGGATCGGCCTGCTCGGTATCAGCTAGTTGGTAAGGTAATGGCTTACCAAGGCAATGACGCCTAGGGGACCTGAGAGGGTGACCCCCACCGATGGAACTGAGATACGGTCCATACACCTACGGGTGGCTGCAGTCGAGAATCTTCCGCAATGGACGAAAGTCTGACGGAGCGACGCCGCGTGCAGGATGAAGTCCCTCGGGACGTAAACTGCTTTTATAGGG
>CAYJCZ010000009.1:0-8083 GCA_964368835.1 uncultured Candidatus Saccharibacteria bacterium
ATTGATGACCCGCTGAGTGCAGACGGGGCGAATTCAGACGCGAAGCTGGAAGCCGTCAAAACGACGTTTCTGGAAACCGTACCGACCCGGATAAACTCGGACGCTTCGGCCATAGTAGTGATCATGCAGCGACTGCACGAAAAGGACACCAGCGGCATCATCCTGGGTGACGGCCTGCCATATGTCCACCTGTGCATCCCAATGCGGTTTGAGCCTGACCGGCGCTGCACTACGTCAATCGGCTGGACTGACCCGCGCACAGCCACGGGTGAACTGATGTTCCCTGAGCGGTTCGGCGAGGTTCAGGTTTCGGAGTTAGAGCGCACTTTAGGAACATACGGGGCGGCAGGTCAGTTGCAGCAGCGACCAGTGCCTAGGGGAGGTGGCATGTTCAAGGATTCGTGGTGGCGGTTCTACACTGTGGCCCCTGAAATGCTGCACAGGTGCATGTTTGCCGATACCGCGCAAAAGACCGCCGAGGCAAACGACTGGAGCGTTTTTCAGGTGTGGGGGATGAGCGTCACCAATCAGATTTACCTGATTGACCAGATACGGGGAAAATGGGAGGCACCAGAGCTGCTGACCCAGGCCCGCGCCTTTTGGCGTAAGCACCAACATTCTGACCGCGCACCGCTTCGCGGTATGTGGGTAGAGGACAAATCGAGCGGGACGGGGTTGATTCAGACACTCGCCCGCGAAGGCGTGCCGGTCATACCGATGCAGCGCAACAAGGACAAGATCAGCCGGGCAAACGATGTGCTACCAATTGTGGAATCTGGGCAGGTGTACTTACCCCAAAATGCTGAATTCCTGAGCGCATACATGGCCGAGTTCGGCACGTTCCCGATGGGGGCGCATGATGACCAGATAGACCCGACAATTGATGCAATCAGTAATATGATGCAACAATCTACAGCAATTTATGCAGTTGGCGCGGGCAGTAAGTGGGCGGCCCGGAGATAAACAAGGATCACAAAATGGGCATGCTTTCAAAAATCGCCGCAAGGTTTGCAGCAAAACCAACGCCAGCAAGGCCAGACGCTGCCACACTGAGCCGAGATCATTTCTCCGATGAATGGATGACGTACCTCACCCAGACTTCGGAGATTGACGAGACGTTGCGCCTTGCCGGTGTGCAGCGTCACCAGCTGCGCCGCCTGACCGCAGACGACGAGATCAGCGCCGCCCTTGAAACCCGCCGCGCCGCCGTGATGTCAACCCCGTGGCGTATTGACGACTACAGCGACAGCCAGCCAATGCAGCACCTGAACGACACGATAACCGCGCATTGGGAGCGCATAGTGTGCGGGGTTTGGGATGCCGTGCCTATGGGTTTTTCTGTGATGGAGGCAGTGTGGGTGCAAACCGGCGCACGGGTTGACCTGCAACGCATTGGACTGGTGCCGCTTGAGTATTTCAACCCGCGCACGGATGGCACGCTGCTGGCCTCTCTACCTGGGCAGGGCAGCGAGCTGCCAGTGGATAACACATTCAAGTTTTTTGAGACGGTGCGCGATCAGTCTTTTGATGCGCCGCATGGCCGCGCCGTACTGGCATCGCTCTATTGGCCGTGGCACTTCCGTCAGAACGGATGGCGGTATTGGATGCAGTTTGTCGAGCGGTTCGGCTCCCCCATCGTAACGGGGCGCGTTATAAACCCGTCCGCATTCGTTGACGCAATGGCCGGGCTTGGTATCAATACCGCAATCGGTGTCGGCCCGTCCGATGACGTGTCGGTGGTAACGCAGGGTCTTGCCGGGGAGTTCGAGCGCCTTGAAATCGCACTGAACAAGCGCATTCAGAAGGTGATTCTTGGGCAGACACTGACCACCGACGTGTCGGGCAGTGGCAGCTATGCCGCCAGCAAAACCCATGACCTCGTGCGAATGGATCGACGCGCCTCCGATCAGCGCATTGTGGCCCGCACCTTGCAGCGTATCGTTAACGCCTTTTGGACGCTGAACCGCTACCCAGGCGAAGCGCCTAAAATCTACATGGAGGACGGCAAGGGCTTGGAGCAAGACCGCGCGGCCCGTGACGCGGAGCTTGTGAAGGCTGGTATCCTGAAGCTGACCGACCAGTATCTGCTAACTCATTACGACTACGAACCGGGCGACATTGCACCACCAGACCAGAAAACCCAGGCCGCGCCATTGCCACAGGCCGGGCTATCCGCACTGATGTCGGCGGGCAGGGCCAGTGCCATCAAGTTCACACCAGGCCAGCAACTGATCGAGGAACTTGCCGATCACGCAATGAGCCAAGCCCCTGCACTGCTGACAACCGATCAAATCCGAAAAGCCATTGCCAAGGCAACAAGCCCAGGACACCTAGCCGACCTCCTGGCAGACATGGCACCGAAGGCCAGCACGGCAGAGTTTAGCGCGGTGATGGAACGCGCCCTATTCGCCGCCGACGTTGCCGGTTATCACAACGCGGAAACAGGGCGTTTCTGATGCCTGAGAACCAAACACAACAGGATTCAGCGCAGCCGATCACAGAGGGGACGCGGCTTTATGACGATGCGCTGAAATGGATGGAGCAACGCCAGATTGTCCTACCTGACGTGTATTACAACCAGCTAACCGACCTTGAACGCCTAAAGGCGTTCAGCGTGGCAAGGGTCACTGTTTTGGATGAGCTGGCAAAGATTCACGACAGCCTCATGGCCGCGATTGATAAAGGCCTGACACAAAAGGACTGGCGTGATCAGCTACTATCAGACCCTGACCTGATCGAGACGCTGAAGCTGTCAAAGGGCAGGCTGGATAACGTGTTTCGCACCAACATTCAGCACGCCTACAGTGCAGGAATTGCGCGGCAACAAGAGGGCGAGCGAGCATTGAAGCGCCGCCCATTCTTCCAATACGACGCGATCAACGACAGCCGGACGCGGCCCGCGCATGCGGCAATGGATAACTACATCGCCCGGCATGATGACCCCGTATGGCGGCGTTGGACTCCGATCTGCGGCTATCGGTGCCGCTGTGTCCGTATCGCGCTCACCGAAGCGCAAGCCGTGGCACGCGGATGGACTGGGCAAGCAAAACCGGTACCGTCAGAGCCAGATGATGGGTTTGGTGTCCACCCTCTAGCCGATGAAACCCACGGCGTGCAGGAGGCTATCAACGAGCGCAGCAAGCGCACCGGGCCATTCTGGAACAACCCCAAAATTCAGGATCAGATGCTATCAATCCTGTTGGACGTGAACAACAAATAGTTTTTTTCTATTGGTACTTGACAACCGATTGCATTTTGCGTATCGTGATAACATGACGCAAAAAGCAAGTGAACCCCTGTACCTCAGCGCAGCTACATCCTTTGCAGGTGGCGATGATCCCGGCATCGAGCCGGGCTTGTTTTCTTCCGTGATCTACAACGGCGGCCCCGTGTTCGGAGGATCAGTTTATGTGGACATCGAGACCCTGACAATCGAGCCATCCGTTCCAGTTCTGGCCGATCACGACCCATCAAAACCAGTTGGCGTTTTTTCAAACATCACCAAGAGCGGGCAACAAATCAAAGCCGACGGACTGTTGTTCCTGGCCGAGGATGACCATGCCAAATCCATCTATGCCAAAGCCAAGCGCGGCATGAACTGGCAAATGAGCATGGGCGTGTTTGACTACACTTTTGATGATGTGCCACCGGGCAAACAGATCACAATCAATGGCCGCGATGCCGTAGGCCCGTTTACCGTCTTGCGCAATGGCTCATTGCGTGAAGGCTCCATTGTCGCCCTCGGTGCCGACAAGACAACCTCGGCGCAGTTTTTTTCTCAACGGGCAGCGCCCACACTTGAAAAGGAGGGCGACACAATGCCCACACAAGCCGAGTTCGACGAACTCAAAACCCAGGTGGCCGGACTGGTTTCCCAGCTGGCCGAGAAAGATGCCGCATTGCTTGCAGCTTCAAAGGCTCAACGTGAGGGCGAGGTTAAAGAGTTGTTCGCAGCCATTGGCCGCGAGTACAGCCCAGAAAAGGCCGCGCCCTATGTCGCACTCTCTGCCGATAGCTTCGCGGCCATCGCCGCCGATCTGAAAGCGCACAAGCCCGCACTGCCCGCCAACCTGAGCGCATCCGCATTCAGTGCGGCTGGTGCCGTGCAGACCACAGCAGAAAACCCACTCATTGCCGCTATGCGTGGCATGGGCATTGTCCAAAAATAAGGAGCACAGAAAATGGCCGCACACACCGAAGGCAATTACATCGGGGACGTACTCAAGCGCGAGTTTGAACCCCTGTACAACCGCGAAACCGGCACCCTGATCTCTGGCCAGAACTTGGCCGTGGGCGCAGTGCTGGGCAAGATCACAGCCAGCGGAAAATACACAGCAGTGGCACCTGCTGCATCCGACGGCAGCGAGGCCGCATGCGCTGTGTTGCTTGCCAGCACCGATGCCAGCTCTGCCGATACCAAGACAATCATCCTCGCCCGTGGCCCTGCCGTCGTGGCCGCTGATTTTCTGGTTTGGCCGTCCGGCGCTACAGGCGGGCAAAAAACCGCAGCCACCGCACAACTGACAGCCCTGGGCATCGTGTCCCGCGCTGCATACTGATAAGGAGCAAACAACATGCTGACCCTTGCAAACGCATTTACCCAGACTGAGATTGCAGCCGCTATCAACATCGTCCCAAACACCTATGGCCGGTTGCAGGCTTTGGGCCTGATGCCCGTGCGCGGTGTAACTACCCGTGACGTTGCTATCGAAGAGCAGAACGGCTCACTGGTGATGATCCCGACCGATTTGGTTGGATCACCCGGCAATGTGGGCAAAGTTGGTAAGCGCGTGGTTCGCACCTTCCGCGTGCCCAAGCTGACCCAAGATGACCATGCAACGCCCGCCGAGGTTGACGGCATCCGCGCTTTTGGTGGCGATGCCCGCGCATCTTTGGCCGCGCTGCTGTCAACCAAGCTGCAAACCACCCGCGCCAAGCATGACATTACCTTGGAGCACCTGCGCATGGGCGCACTGAAGGGCATCATTCTGGATGCTGACGGTTCGACCACGATCTACAACTTGTACACCGAATTCGGCATCACGCAGAAGACGGTGAACTTTGCACTGTCCACTGCTGGCACAGACGTTCGGGCCAAGTGCCTGGAGGTTAAACGCCACATCGAAGACAACCTCAAGGGTGACTTCTCCAACGGTATCCGCGTGCTGGTTTCCGGCGAGTTCTTCGACGCTCTGACCAAGCATGCCAACGTCGAGAAGGCTTACGCCAACTATCAGGAAGCCTCTCAGCGCCTGGGTGGCGACATGCGCGGCGGCTTTACCTTTGGTGGCCTGACGTTCGAGGAATATCGCGGCGTGGCTACTGGCTCCGCTGGCACCGCTGTGAGATTCATTGCCAGCGGTGAAGGCCACGCATTCCCCGAAGGAACATCGCAGACATTCGCCACATTGGCCGCGCCTGCTGACTTCAACGAAGCGGTTGGCACATTGGGCCAGGTTTACTACGCCAAAGTGCTGCCTGCCCGATTCGACCGTGGCTATGACATCCACACCCAGGCAAACGTGCTGCCAATGTGCATGCGTCCCGGCGTGTTGGTTAAACTGACGGCATCCTGATGTACGCAGACCGCGCCGCGTTTGATCTGGCGTTTGGCGCGTCCGAGGCTATGGACTTGGACGCTGCCACGGGCCGAATTGATAGCGCCATTGCTTCGGCTTGCGCTGTGGCTGATGGCTACATTGCAGCGCGGTACAGCACGCCAGTGTCCAGCGTTGGAAGTGCCCTAAAAAGCGCAGTCCTTGACATCGCCCGTTACTCGCTCTGGGATAACCAAGCCCCAGACGAGGTGCGGACACGGTTTGAGGACGCGCTGCGCTGGCTGCGCGACGTGTCGTCTGGCAAAGCGGTATTGACCGACAGCACAGGGGCCGTGATGACAACGCCAAGCACATCAAGTGGCATAGCCGCCAGCGTGCGGACGATGTCCTATGGCGCATCGTTTGATGCACGGTATCAACCTGACCTTGTGGTGCGCCCATCATGGCCTTTGTGAGCCTTGCCGTTAAAGATGCCGCTGTCATGGCCGCCTTGTCAGATTTGGCAAGGCGCACCAACGACCTCAGCATTCCAATGCAGGATATTGGCGTGGAGTTTTCCGAACTCATACGGCAAACCTTCAGCGACAGCCAGTCACCTTGGGGCGTTAAGTGGGACAAACTGTCAGCAGTCACCCAGGCCAAGAACAAGGGCAGGCGGGCAGGCGGTGAACCGTTGCGCGACACAGGCAGGCTCATGGCATCCATTGCCCCAAAGGCTGCGGATGGCGGGCAGGCGGTCACTATCGGTGCCACAAACGTCAAGTATGCCAATACGCATCAGTTCGGAGTGAAGCAGGGCACATATGGCAAGACAAAGCGAAACGGGCCAATTCCGTGGGGCAATGTTCCATCCCGCCCATTCATGCCGATTCTGGGTAATGCCGTGATTCTGCCCGATGCGTGGTCAAAAGCCGCTCAGGAAATCATTGCCGATTACATCGTGGAGGCCGCATTATGAGCTGGCCAGCGATGGAGACGGCATTGATTGCAATGATAACGGCTGCGGTGCCTGCCGGTGTGCGCGTGATGACCGTTGACGATGTGGCAGACATTCAGGATAAAAGCCAGTTCGCCCCTTCTGTGCAGATTCTGTACAAGGGTTTCAACGTCAAAAAGACGGCCACATCAAACGACCAGGCCAAGGTGTCCCACCTGTTTGACGTGGCCGTGTGCATGCGCAGCGCAGCCCAGCAGGGCGGCAACGTAACAGCACGCACTAGCGCCCTGGCTCTTGCCGAAACCGTTACGCGCCGCCTTATGGGCGCAACTCTACCAGGCGCACAGACTGACAGCGTGTCGCTGGTCGGTGCATCCGCACCAGTGGCAGCGGCTGGGTTCGTTTATGCCCCTGTCTCGTTTGAGGTCGGGGCCGTTTTCACTTCTGCAAACTAAGGACAAATCATGTCACTGCAAACTCAAGTTTCATATATCGGAAAGGGTGAAGTATTCATCCAAAAGCGCGGCACAGCCGGTGCAAAAATGGTGCCTATCGGCAACTGTTCTGCGCTTCAGTTCGGCATTGCAGAGGAAAAAAAGGAGCTGAAGGACTACACCCGCACGGGTGGTGGCCTATTGGATTCCGTGACCACGATTCAATCGGTCACAGCATCCATGTCTGTCAGCAACCTTTCACCCGAAAACCTGGCCCTGGCTACCCGTGGCACCACGTCAGCCGTGGCATCCGCAACCGTGACCGATGAGGCCCATGCAGACATTCTGCTTGGCAGCCTGATCCGCCTGGCAAAGGTGCCCGATGTAACTGCCACCGTGACCGTGAAAAAAGGCGCAACCGTCATTGCATCCGCTGGAAACTGGGAGATCAATGGAGCTGGCTTGTGGATCGCAGCCGTCCCAGTAGCTGACCTGCTGGCCAATGATGACATCACCGTGAGCTACACCGCCCTGGCTGGCGATGTGGTGCAAGCCCTGACCACATCAAATGAAGAGTACACCCTGATTTTCAGCGGCTTGAACGAAGCACGCAGCGGAAAGCCCGTGATTGTGACCGTTCACCGCCTGAAGTTCAGCCCAGCCGCATCACTGGATTGGATTGCCGATGACTTCGGGCAGCTTGAAATGAGCGCCGATGTGTTGGCCGATGCCACCGTGACAGGCTCAGGTTTGAGCAAGTACCTGAAAATCGAAATGGCCTCGCAGTCAGCCTAACCCGCTGCAACCCGAACAAGGGCGGCTGTCATTTATTGGCTGCCGCCCTTTTCTTTTTTGAATACGAGCAAGGAATTTAATCATGGTCGCACCTGTTGAAATCAAGGTTACAGCGTCAGTTGACGGGAAAGAGGATGTTATCGGGTTGACTGGTGCAATTGATGGCCTTGGCAAAGAAGCGATTGATGCAGGGGCGCAGGCAGACAAGGCATCCATCGGGATTGATGAGGTCGGAAAGTCCGCAGCCGATGCGTCAAAGAAGGTTGAACCGCTAGATAACGCCCTTGTCGGTGTTGGCAACCACTTTACCCAGACCGGGAAGGATGCCACCGCTGCCGCCACAGGTGTGGACAGCGCAA
>CAYJCZ010000009.1:8183-11889 GCA_964368835.1 uncultured Candidatus Saccharibacteria bacterium
TCATCCGGCGTTGCATCGCAAGCCCTGGGCCAGCTCGCCGCCACAATGGCCGCCGGGTTCAGTGTTCAGCAATTCATCCAGGCGGCTGCACAGGTGGAGCAACTGGCAGCAGGGTTCAAAGCTGTATCTGGCGATGCCAAAGAGGCCGCTGCTCAAATGGACTTTGTGCGGCGCATGGCCGGGGCCGCTGGTGTCGATGTGGTGGCTGCTGGCCAAGCGTTCCTTGGCTTGGCCGCGTCAACCAAGGGCACGGCAGTCGAGGGCAAAATGGCCGCCGACGTGTTCGAGGCCGTCACGGTATCGATGGCCAAGGCGGGCAAGTCAAGCGCGGAAACGCAAAACGCCCTGCTGGCACTGAGCCAAATGGCCAGCAAAGGCGTGGTCAGCATGGAAGAGCTGCGCGGGCAGTTGGGCGAGGCATTGCCCGGCGCACTGCAAGCCGCAGCCTCCGGCCTGGGGGTCACCACGGTTGACCTGATCAAACTGGTGGAGTCCGGCAAGGTGGCCGCCGAAGACATCTTCCCGGCCCTGACCAAAGGCTTGACCGAGCTGTACGGCACAGCCCCAGCGGCGCAAACGCTCAGCCAAGAGATTGCCAACCTCAAAAACGCATTCACCGACATGGCCTCCCGCATTGGCGAGGCGGGCGTGCTCGATGCGCTGAAGGTGGGGGCCGAATCTGCACAGACAGCCCTGCTGTTTTTGGGCGAGTCCTTCACCGTTGTGGGCCAGCAAATCGGCACGCTGGCCGCCGCCGTCACCAGCCTGGACTTTTCGGGCGTGCCCCAGGCAATGCGCGACATTGAAGAGGCATCGCGCACCAACCTGTTGCGGGCGGCAGAACACAACACCGTGTTGCGGGCCGCCCTCAAGGGTATGGGCGACGAGGCCATCAATGCGGCGCTGGCCACCAAAGAGGCGGGCAGCAAAGCGCAGGCATCCGGTGCGCAAGCCGAGGCAGCATCCAGCGGATGGGTTGCCATGTCGCTGGCGTACACCAACGCCAACAAAGCCATTGCCGAAACCATCGCAGCCTCCACCAAAGAAATTGAGCTGATCAAGGCCACCGGGCAGGCCGCCATTGAACGCGCCCGCCTGTCCGGCGAAGAGGTGCTGGTACGGCAAGCCACCCAGCAAGCCGCCACAGAAGAGGCCGATGCCGTGCAAAAGCTGGCAGAGCTGCGCCTGCGCGAAGTGTCCGGGCTTGAATCAGAGCTGGCCTCCAAGCGCAACATGCTCGCCGAAAACGGCAAGATCAGCGAAACCCGGCGCAAAGAGGTTGAAGACCTCGAAAAGCTGATCACCGTCAAAAAGATCGAAGCCCAAACCACCGAGGCCCAGGCCGCCGCGCTGCGCTCAAAAACCCAGGCCAACAGTGACGAGGCCATTGCCGCCACCGCCGCGCTCAAAGCCATTGAAGCCAACAGAATCTCCCGCGTTGCCGACGCTCAAGCCATCCTCAGCGGCCTGACCGCCCAAAAGGAGCTGGCCCAACAGGTCGAGTCCATTGCCGCCCTGATGGGCAACGAGACCGAGGTACGCAAAGCCAAAATCAAGCAGGTGGAGCTGGAAATCCAGATCACCAACGCCAAAGTGGCCGTGGCCAAGGCCGAGGCAGAAGGCAGCATTGCCGTGGCCCAGGCCAAGCTGGCCGAAATGGAAGCCACCAAGCAAATCGATCCGGTCAAAAAAGCCGAGCTGGAAGCCTCCATCAAAATTGCCCAAGCCCGCCTGGTTGAGGCCGAGGCCGTGGGCAAAAACACCGCCGTGTTGCGCGAGCAGCTCAACATCCTAACAAGCAGCACGGCGGCCAACAACAGCATGGCCGCCAGCACGTCAGCGGTGGGCACCGCAGCCAACCGCACAGCCGACGCAATCGAGCTGCTGAATACCAAATACCAGCAGTCCAGCTCATACACATCCCAGCAAATCGCCCTGCTCAACGAAGAATTGAGCAAACGCGAAGCCCTGATGGACTTGAAGCAGCGCGAAATCGACCTGGAAAACCGCCGCCGTAATGTGGACAAAGAGGGCTACACCCTCAACACAGCAGGCCAGCGGGCAGTCGGCAGCGCCATGAGCCTGAACGAAGCTGTCGAACAAGCCGTGGCCCAAGGTCTGAGCGAAGCAGAAGCCATCGACATTGCCAAGCGAAACTACGAGCCGGGCGGGCGAAAACGGTTCGGAACCGCGTCCATCGACGTGGCTGGCGGTGTGTACGGCAACACATTCTGGGAGCAGGTGAATGAAGCACTGGATAAGCGCCTGCTGAACAAAGGAATTGGCGACCAACAGGAGGCCGCCAGACAAACCGCCACCACCCAATCGGCCACCCCGGCCACCCAGGCCCAGCAATCCGCAGGCGCGGCCAAAACCTACAACGTCACCATGGGCAACCGCACCGTTCGCACCGCCAGCGATGCCGATGCACAGGCCCTGATGCAGATGCTTAACGACGCTAGAATGTCAGCATAGTAAATGGCTATCAAGATAAAAAATTGATAGAATGAAACCATGATGCAACTGACACACCCGACAGAAGGGGCCATAACGCTGCCAGAGCAGCTATCGTGGGCCGATGAGTTCACGTGGCAGCGGGTTGTGCAATCTACCGAGTACACCACCACGGGTGCGCTTGTGATTGACACATGGACAAAGCAGTCAGGCCGCCCCATCACCCTTGCAGGTAGCGAAACGCGGGCATGGTGTGAGCGCGGTACGCTTATCACGCTCAGGTCATGGGCAGAGCAGCCAGGCATTCAGTACACACTAACCGGGCTTCGTGGCGTGTCGCGTACTGTGATTTTTGACCAGTCTAGCGCCCCGATTAACGCTGATCCAATACTGGATTACGTTGACCCTTCCGACAGCGACCCATACGCCGTCACGCTGAAATTAATCGAGCTGTAAACAACATGCCAATCCAATCAGGCGACATCAAACTGCTGAAATCTGCCGTCATGGCCGATGTGCCAGAGGGCGGCGGCGCGGTCACTGGCGATGTGATTGCCGACGGCGGCAGCAACACCATCTTCCCGGACATCAGCGACCTTGACCGTGCCATCGGAGCGGCCAAGCTGCGACAGATTGCGGTTGCAGTGCGCACGCTGGGCAACCCCGTGTACATGGGGGCCAACCTCATCATCGCCCAGCCACCAGCTGACCCGCGCGTGTCCGTCACACTGTTCGCCGCCCGCCCGTTTGAGCGCCGCTCCGAAGCCGTCAAGCGGCTGGAAAGCTACCTGACAACGGGCCCAGAATGGGCGGGCTACCTGCTGGAAAACCACCTGCAAAACCAGCGTGCCGTGCAGATTTTTCAGCGCGAAAACTCAGAGCCACCGCTGATTGGGCAAACGCTGGTACTGACTCAAAACGAGGGGCTTTCAACCGAAAAGCAGCAATACGTGCGGGTGATTTCAGCATCCAGCGTGGTGCGCGAATTCACCGATGAAGAAGGCAAAGACTACAAAGCCCGTGTGGTTACGTGCGAAATCAGCGATTTACTGCGCGTTGACTTCACGGGCTCCCCGCCATCACGGAAATTCACCCGCGCCCCATCCGCCACCAAAATCCGCGAAAGCACGGTGGCCGATGCCGGGGCCTACGCCAGCACCAGCCCTCTTGCGCAGGCAGCGGAGCTGGGAGATTTTGGCGCGCGGGTCAGCAGCATCTTTACCCAGCTTGTGCCCACAGCGCAGGTGGAGAC
>CAYJCZ010000010.1:0-11596 GCA_964368835.1 uncultured Candidatus Saccharibacteria bacterium
TCTATTCCTTTCTCCCCTGATTTTGGCCGTCCTATTTGGGTAAGGATTGCTTTTGTGGTACGGATTGACTTTTTGATGTGGGCGGGCAGGAATATATTGGGCTGCTTCTCAATGTGTTCTACCATAACATACCCGTTCTGCATACGGATTTCTCCCGCCCGCACAACTGCATATATTCGGGTTATGTCGCATACCCAATACTCCTGCCCGTCCCACCAAAAAGAGTTCTTGAAGATAGGGGCTGCTTCCGGGTCAGTTTGGGCCATTTCTGCGACCACGGATGAACTAAATATAGCAACGTCCCCCAAACGAATATCCCCCGCTACAAAGCCCTTATAATCCCTTGTGGGGGCTATCTGCATTGGCAGGGCTACCACTGTCCCATAAATGTTACAATAGTCTGACGGGTCTACGGAGGACTGCTGCTGAATAGCGGCAACCCTTAGTACGTCCGTCATGTTCCGTATGTACTTTGTCTTTATTTGGACTATGACGCTATTAAGCGGGGGTCTGAATTTCATCTTGATTTGCTTTTGTAAAACTGAATATAAACCCCCTATATAAAAGTTTTTCGGGGAATCCTGAACTTATATTTATAGAATGAAGAATGTAATCATAAAATTCTTCTGTAATAATCAAATTAGCACCTGTTTTATATAAACCTTCTTTACACACAACCTTATTCTTAATAAAAGAATCGCAAATGCCGTCTAAATAATCAAAGAAATTTACGTCACTCATTTATTTACTTTGAATTTGTCAAAAAATCGTTTCCCTTCAATCCTTTCATTAAGTACGAAGGATGCCATACCAAAAAGAACCCCTGCAATTTCTTCGTCAGCCCCACGGTGGGTAGGGTAAAGGTTCCCTTGAATAGTCCCGACATAGGAAACAAAAAGGTTATACCCGTGTACTGGTTGATACCAATTTGTTTCGGGTTTTACGGTTAGCTTCCCGCAATAGTTGGGGAAACGCTTTTGAAGGATAAACACTTCGTTATTCCCAAACGGGTCTTGTTCTTCGTAGGTTATGTAGTCTTTATTCATTTCGGTAGTCCCCCATAAACGTCTTTATCTTGCAAGCAACTGTTATAGTTTACCTGCATCATGTTATTTGCTGAAAACCCCGGACGTTGCAGGGCTGCAAACGGATAGCAAAATTGGTAGTCCCCTTTAAGGTCGTCCATTGCTGTATCAATATGAGTTTCATCGGGTACGGATAAAAATCTTTCATAGAATTTTGAACTTACTGAGTAAAGATGAAACCCACATACGTGCTTTGGTGGTTCTGTTGGGATATAGGTTGCTGCAAGGTACAGGTCATATTCACTTGGGTCAGGGCGGTTCATAAGAAAGTATTGCCAACCGTCAGGTGCGGGAAAATAAACATCATCTTCCGCAATCAAAACTTCCTCCAACCCTTTCTCCATAGCATCCCTCACAATCATCTTGTGAGAAAGATTAATGGAAGTTACTACTTTTGGTTCCACTATGCAAGGCCACAATTCAAAATCAGTTATTCCCTGTTTTTCAAGTTCGTCCATCAATGGATGATACTTCTCAACCCGTCTTGCGTCTAAAATTACATTAAGTTTTGGCACTATCGTTTTATTTCGTCATTAGGGTCAAACAATTCAGTAGCACCCCCAAAGATAATACTACCCGGAGAACAAATAAATTTATGATAAGTATTTGGAGGTACATTAATAACATAGGGGGCTTTAATATCAACCGTTATTTCTTCTCCTAATACAAGTTTCTCAATATTGCCTAACGCTAAAAAGAAAACCTCTGATTTGTTTTTGTGATAATGGTCTCCTATCGGTATTCTGCTTTTAACAAAAACACATTTAAGCGACTTGTAATCCCCTTGTGCAAAATCATAAATTATTCTACGTTCATCTTCGTGCTTCATTATGATAATTTTTCAAGTTCTGCGTCAACCATTATTTTAACAAGTTCTGCAAATTTAACTTTGGGTTCAAACCCTAATACTTCTTTGCTTTTTGTTGCATCCCCCAATAATAAATCAACTTCTGCTGGCCTCATTAGATTTGGGTCAAATTCCACATAGTCCCTCCAATTACTAATCCCAACGTGAGCAAAAGCAAGTTCTACAAACTCTTGCACTGAATGTGTTTCCCCGGTGGCTATAACAAAGTCGTCCGGGGTGTGATGCTGCATAATATTCCAAATCCATTCAACGTATTCTTTAGCGTACCCAAAATCTCTTTTGGCATCCAAATTACCCAATACTATTTTTTCACGCAACCCGTTTTTTATTTCCGCAACTGCTTTAGCAACCTTTCTTGTCAAGAACTCTTGCCCCCTTCGTGGCCCTTCGTGGTTAAAAAGAAACCCACAGTATATTTTCATCCCGTAGCTTTCCCTGTAAACACGAGCCATATAATATGCTGCCGCCTTGCTTACCCCGTAAGGGCTTCTTGGGTAAAAAGGCGTTTTTTCTGTTTGAGGGGTTTCCTGAACCTTACCAAACATTTCTGACGAACAGGCTTGATAAATCTTTGCATCTAAATTAATTCCCCTAACCGCTTCAATAATTCTTACAAGTCCCATACAATTAACGTCCATAGTCATTACGGGTACATCGTATGACCAACGAACCTGCGACATACCGGCTAAATTGTATATTTCATCAGGCATACAACTCTTAATAGCAGTCCTAATACTTCCCGAATCTGTCATATCTCCGGGATGCAATGTTATCTTATCTACTAAGTGTTTAATATTCTCATGCAATGGGTTTGATGTTCTTCTTATAAGCCCATGTACTTCATACCCTTTTTCAATAAGTAATTCCGATAAATGGCTACCGTCCATCCCATTGATGCCACTAACAAAAGCAACCTTACCCATGTTTATTTTTTTATGTTATAATGCTTCGTTTACAACCATTTTGTAACGTCAACAAAATTACTTACCGCTGTTGTGTGTGGCTTACCTTCGGGGGCGTAATCCAACCTGTATTTGAATGTACCTAAAACGTCAGCCATACCGTACACGTAGTTTGCTCCGGGTTCCGTATCATGTGCCAAAATAACTTTGGCTTCATCTTTATATTTTTGGATAACGTCTTTCCTTACTTCTCCGGGGGCTAAGTCAACAAACAGCAAAGATATTTTAGACCCAAACAGGCCATCGTCCAACCAATTAATAACATAGTTTGATGAAACGACATATTCTTTTAGGTCGTAAATCCACTGCTTATTATTATCAAAATGAACTACTGAACGCTTCCAACTCAACGATTCAAGTAAAGACGTACTCCCATGCCCCATACCCGCTTCAATTATTTTACCTTCCGTTTTTTCACAAGCAAGCCACAAAATCGGGCGGTGACTGTCCCAATCGTTTAAACTTTCCCAATTTTCAGGGCAACCAATACTATGTACTATTTTATGTTCCATACTGCTGTTTTCCATTTATTAACCCCGTCATTGTCTTTGTGGTCATGCTGCTCAAATACCATTGCTTCGTATGGCTGCATTATTTCTTCTGCTTTGGGGGAAATCCACACAAAAGCCTGCTTCCAATTTTCATTTATTAAAATCCCGCCACCATTCGCTTTAAGGTAATCAACCGCAACCTGACATATTTCTGTACGGTAAGCATCATCGTTTATGATAACATCGTACTTTATGTTGGAGGGGATTTCACAATAAAAGTCAGCCATCCCGATTGAATCGTTACACTCACGTAAAATGTAATTAACAATAGCCCCGTTTGCTGCGGCATATTGAGAAGCCTTTGCGAGCCATTCGGGGTTACGTTCTACTACTGTAAGTGTTTGACACTTCTTGGCAAGCCACGCATCCCCCATCCCCGCACCAAACATTATTACGTTCTTATCTGACCAGTCTTGTTTTTCAATCCAATCAAGACAAGGGTGCGTAAACCACGGCATAATAAGCCCGCTGCTTGAATCAATTACCTGCCACTCACATAATTCTATGTTCATAACAACTGTTTAAATTTCTCATTGTAAGATTCAATCCACGAAAGGTCGTCATGTGGGAAGTAGTAGCTAAGTATAGCCATTATCTTTTCAAAGTTTTGTGGTTCGTAACCCGGACGGTTCATGTGGTAGTCCCAAATGTCAGGTGAAAGGCGGTCAAGAATAAAGCTATCATCCCTATCTAAACGCTGTGTAGCGAATTGGGTTCCGGGTTTAGCCCTGTTGTGTAATCGGTAATCTACTTCGTCATTTGAGTGGATAAGGTTGTGCAAGGTTTCCTGATCCTTACTCCAAAAATTTCCCCTAAAGCCTTCGCACTCTATATGTCCCAAAAGTCGGTCAAGGTGTTGCTGCGGTGTACCTTCCCCGATTAGCTTTCTCCATGTTCCTACATTAGCTACGCCGTAGCAGATTGGGTATTGGTTTTGGGGGACAAGGTCAGCACCGTAAATATCAACAATCCCGTCTGCTACTGGCAAGAAGTAGCTGGTGTTTAAAACGAGCATATCAATATCAGAAATTACAAGAGTTTCATCTTCCGGTAAATCAAGTGCTGCTGCGTACAATCTGCTACATTGAGAATATGTGGCCTCTTTATTTTCAGGGCAATCAAACCTTACTATTTTAACGCTTGAACCAAACTTAATAAAAATAGATTGAACTAACGTGAACTTAACCGAAGTTGAATCCAGATAAGATTCATCATCCCCGAAATAAGTTTTACTTTTCGGGCTTGGCATAAAGCAAACCACCTTAAACCCCATCTTATTCCATACCCATGTTGTAATTGGCAAATACCAAAGATACTTAGGGTCATACGTTGTGCTGATAACTGCTGTTGGCATAGTTTTAAAGTCCTCCTATAAAGTAATAACATTTATCCGGGTTATATCCGGGTCTACCTTCGTTATAATAAGCTACATAATCTTCGTACAAGAAATTAACTCCCGCTTTATACATTGCTGCATTTAGAGCCGATTGGTCTTGCCTCCCAAATAAAAATCTTGGGTCGCTGCTTTCATTCGGGTTATGCGTTCTGCTATTCTTAAAAAAACCGTTGTCGCAAAGTTCAGCCCAATACTCAAATACTTTTAAACCGTCAGGATTGTCAAGATTTAGCCCTACGATACCCGAAGCGGTTTCAGGTATGTGTTCTGCTTCATCCCTTGTTATTCCAATTTCTGCTAATAGATTATCGGGGGCTGTTTGGGCTAAGTTGTACCCCGACCTGAAAGCAAATATCCCGTGTTCATTTATAATGTCAAAAATCGGCATCGGGTTTTTGATACACCAAAAAGAGCAATCTAACCATTGTATAATCCGATACCCCATTCTGTACGCTTCCCTAAATGCTGCTATCTTAAATGCGTATGGGTTTTCTTCGTGGGTTGGGCAATTAGGCGGGTACTCATTCCGGTAAAGTAAAAAGTCACCCGCATACCCATGATGAATAAGGCTACGTTCCATGCGGTCTATCCCGGCTGCATACCAACCGCCTACCCCGCAGGATATAATCACTGGTTTAATGCCCGTCATGTCCATACCGTTCTTCAAATGTTTGGTTACTGATGTATATGTAGTGATAGATTTCTTCTTCTATGTGGTGTTCGGTTTTCAGTAGGGGTTTGATTAGCTTAGACCATTGGTGATCTTCCCCGAATCTGCAATCCGGGACGGGAACTGACTTTGCTATTTCAGTCTTAATTACTGATTTCATAAACGGTGTTCTGTGGAAGTTAAACCCGTCTGCAAATTCTGTGTTCCCTTCCCCTTCCCAATCATGGTATAAGATAGAATGATTGCTTGTATAGTTTACCCCGTTTATGTGGACGTATTCTTCGTAGGTAATGCAATCTACTTCTTGGTTATTATTGATAGCGTTTACTATCTTGAAAATACCATCTTCTGAAATCCAATCATCACTATCCCATTGCACTACAAACAACCCGTTTGCCTTTTGGTACATATCTGTACGCTTTTGGCCTATTGATACTTCCCTACCCCGCCCATCAATGTATATTTCTATTTCGCCGTTTATGATGTTATACAAATCACATTGCCTTGAAAATTCAGCTATAAGGGATTCTACCTCTTTTCGCCTTTCTTCCGTAAACGGTATCTGTATGGTAAGTAGCGGTTGCATTAGTTTTGGGGTTCAGTTTTTTCAGCATTTGTTTCCTTAACTTTTGCGGGTTCTTCTTTGGGAACTTCTGAAACTACAACAACCTTTACTTCATCATAATCTGACCAACAATCATCAACTTTTGCGGGTTCCGTTTCTGCAACAAACCCTTTTACTTCATTGACTATTTGCGGGGGACGCTGCGGGACAACGACTGGCTTTTCTTCCGGCATTGAATCCACCTTGATACCTTTTGAGTATATGGAAAGGATTTTTGCACCTTCGGGGATAGAGTGTCGGTTTGTGTAAACGATGTACTTTAATCCCCCAATGTTTTCCTTTGTTACAAAGGTGTCTATTTTGGTTTTGAAGGAAATTGTTTCAGCGTCTTGGTTTGCTAAATTAAGACCTTCGTGAATTGACTTTTTCATTATTTTGTATTGATTAAATGTAAATCGTACCCCCTCTCCCGTATCTCTCTGTATAGTTTTTCGTCATGCTCCCAATGTCCTTGTTGTTCGTTAAACATTTCGTCCCTTTCAAGGTGTCCGTATGCGGGGTTAAGGTGAAGGATAAGTCCTGTGCAATCGAAGTAAACGTACTTCCCTAATAGTTGGGCTATGTCCTGAACTAAGTTGTCGCACCATACGGATAGGAACTGCGGGTGGTAAATGTAACCAAATCGGTTGTAAAATTCCTTCCCCGCAATATACATTGTAGCAAGTAAGTTCTTTGCATCTTGGTCGGGGATATGGAGCAAGGTATCAAGCCCGTGTTCTTTGTATTGCCCCCTAATCACTTCGTCAAAACCGTCAAAGATAATCTTCATATCATCGCTCATTACCACCACAATATCCCAATCATCATCTGCAAATTCCATGTCCCGATTTACTGCGTGTATCTTGGACTTGCTTGTTCCGTACTGTACTCTTATTCTTGGGTGGCCAATAATGTATTGGGGTAAGTCCCGCATTTCCGGGTCGTCAATATCCGCTGTAACAAGTATCTGAAAGTTCTCTTGGTCGTGTAGGTTTTCAAGGATGCTATCAATGGATAACAAAAACCTATTCACTCTTTTACGAGTAGGAAATTTAAATAATATTTTATATTTATTACCCATTATTTATTTAGATACCTAAACTTAACAGAGTGTTTAGGTATGCCTACCTTATTGTCTTTGCAACTTTGTGATATTGAAACTCTTGGTATATTAGTAACCCTCTGTGCTTCACACAAAGAACCAAAACGATTAATTTCTAACCCATTAAGGTCATACATAACTACTGGAATAGAATTATTATTATCCCAAGATTTCGCCGGAATATTTAACCCTGTTTCATACGCATGACGTTGATTATAAGATTGTGTGCAATAAACCAAATTAGAATAATGATTATTTAGCTTATTCCCATCTTCGTGATTTATTTGGGGTAAATCGCTTTTCTTTTTAAGAAAAGATTGCATAACTAACCTATGAACGGAGTATTTTTTTACCCCTGTTTCGTGTTTTTTAGATAACATTACCCTTGCGTACCCTACTTGGGTAATATACCACGGCAACATTCTCCTTTTAGTTTTTCTTGTAATTCTTTGCCCCCACCTGTTGGTAAATGGGACAAACCTGCTAATAGACATTACTGCGCCGTACTCGTTTATTTCATAATAACCATTGTAGCCAATTATTGGCTTCCACGGCCCATTGCAAAATTCATCTGGTAAAATATGTTTTCTCTCAGGTTGCTTCACGGTAGCAATTTAGTTTTTAGCCAAACCCCAAATTTCTTCCAAATTTTCACGCAACCAAAGGTGCAATGACCCGTTGTACTCCTGTCCCAACCCTGCTTTTGAAGGGTAAAGAACGTGGTCGCCTTCACTGTATTTGTGGGCTAAATCGGGGGACACCTCAACCACTTCCGCTTCCCGGAGGTCTGCTACTGCAACTGATTCGGGGATGATGATACCACCACTTGATTTTGTTTCTTTAGCCTCTAAGGGCTTGACCAATATCTTTTGGCCTACGGGGATAATCTTCATTGATTTGACTGTTTTGGCAAAGTTAGGAAATGGATTAATACGTCCCGCTTAAACGGTCAATTTTATTTTGGAGTTCGGACGCTTTTTCTTCGACCTCTTTTTGTTCTGCGGTCAGGGACTTTTGTACGAAGTCTTTTACCTGTTGGAAAACTTCGTACTGTTCTTCCGGGGTTCCCTTCTCTAATTCCTTTAGGATTTTATCTGTGTTTATTGGCATAGATTTTAATTTAGGATTCACGCATGGCTTTAAACACACTGTAAAAAAATACACAAAGAACTGCACAAACCCCAATAATAGCGGCTACTTGTGCAGCAGGGTGTAACTCTTTTAAGTTTTCCATATATTTACTTTTTAGCTTTAGACGTGTCGGTAAGTTGTTTGAATAATTGTGGGTATGCAAGGTTTTGGAAGCTATCTACCGTACTTATTACATAGACTACTTCTTGGTGGGGTAGGTTTGATTTGTTTACCACTTCCTTTACCCCATTCATTGTTTTAAATACATACTCCCACTGTTCCTGATTAGCGGTTACTGTGAGGGACTTACCTGCCTGATACCCGAAGGCTAAAGATGCAACTACAAAGAGTGCAATGATTGTTTTTTTCATTTGATTGTTTTATTTTTCTGTTAATAGATACTTATTATTAATTACTTTAAAACTAAAGTTATCTTCAATACACCTCCACACCAACCCTTCCGATTGAGCAGATGGGTTAAGAATATCCTGTATTTCTGATTCTTTCAGTATTTCTTCCATAGTATGATTGAGGGTAATTATTTTGTAAAGTGGGCAATGCGGGATATTCCAAGACGTACAAACAGAAATCAGTTCTTGTTGATTAAGCCTTTTGCCATTTACATAAACATTAAATAGCCTTATTTGTTCCTTTGGTAAATTGTGGTGATTGCCATTAAATTTACCAATAGCCTCCCCCTGAACAATTATATCGTTTGTTTGAAAATGTTGAACAAGCTTCAGGACTTCTAAATCAAATTTATTGTCAACGAATACCCTGTACCAATCATTTTTTTTATCGTGCAGTTCAAACCGCCTACTACAAACCCTAAACCGGCTTTTACCAAGAACCTTATTGTGTATAATAGTTATACTTGAACCATCAAGTTTGTAGCTTACAACGAAATCCTTCCCCTTATACTGGCTTAATACCTGCGGTATATTTTGAACTCTTTCTTCATCTGTTATCCCAACTAAGTGTTTAGGGAACGGACTTCTTGACTTCTTTTTTAAAGATGGGAATATTTTAAACAAGAAATTGTACTTAAATAAGTAAACCCATTTTTTATACCACTTCTTAGGCATCTTTGGCTTTTCGTAAAGTTCAGGGTTGTTGTCTACTTTTTCATACTTCTTAACCCCAAACAATTCAGTTACATCATCCCCTTCTTTAAATTTACCTATTGGAAGCGGAACGATAAGCCCCTGAGAAACTTGTTTGCGAAGTTTAATAGTTCTAACCCTGAATGACCTTTCACGCAAAAATTCAAACTCCGGTTTATCCGGCACTACTGTGTCAATTTGGATATACACGCATAAGTCACCTACTTTATACTCCCCCTTTTTCACAACTACCTGCCACCCCAACACCGTTGCTGTTTCTATGGCATCAGCCCCAACAATAGGTGCAATGTTTAAAATTTTTTGAACACTTGCTAAGTTCATGTTGATTTATTTTGATTGTTTTATAATGGCAGATAACTGTTTTTGAATAACGTCCAAACTTCTATCATGTAGTTGGCTAATTCTATTTTTTCGATAGGTGTTAATTCATCATCATCCCCATCCTCTGTTTCGCTATTAATATACCCGTCATAACCTTGTGCTATATCAACACCACCAAAATTGCTTTTCATTGCCCCTATATAGCCATTAGCGTAGAACTCTCTACCCGTTGATTCAAGAATATACCCGTTTTTCGTTTCTTTCATTTCATTTTATTTATATGATTTTCAATTTTATTTAACGTGTATGGGTAAAAGAAAAAAAATCCAAATATAAACCCTATTAAAATTTCCATAAATCATTTTTTACGATTATACAAAGCCTTCCCCACCTGTTCCCAAGAGAATCCTGTAATAGCAGCTATGTTGTGGGGTAGCATCCCTGCACAAAATAACGATATTATTTGGTGTCTATGGTACTTTGACAGGTTTTTTTTCTTACTTATTTTGTCGGGGTGTGGCATATTAAAACGGTTGGTTTTTCTCAATATACCCCCGGACGCTATCCGGGAAATGCCTTCTTTCTTCCGGGGCCAGTTCATCCCACATAATTACCAGCCTGTCCCTGATCGTGTCCCAAAACCCCAATAATTCCCTTTCCTCCCAACTAAGGCTGTCGAATTTCTTATGGTGGTCGGGGCATAAAATTACAAAGTTGTGGGGGTGGGTTGCTACGGACGGGCAAGCGTTTTGGTTCTTTTCGAGGATATGGCAGATACTCATTTTTGCGTAATTGAATACGTGTTTTTCCACCTTGCACCCACACCAATAGCAGTTGTCGGCCAACTTCATCTTTGACCGATACCACTTTGTCAGTTCGGTTTCGTTCCCCGGCCCCCGGCTTTCCCTCTCCTGATTTTCTTCAGCTATCTTCTTAGCTGATTTTTTGGCTATGGGTTTGGGTTGCTTTTTTACAGCCTCTTTAGGGAGTAGTCCGAGCTTTATCAACTTCATGCGCTCAAAATACGAAACAGGTTCTGACATTTTTATACTATTTAATTTCCGATACCCTCAACCCTTTTGTGTAGCTAAAATAGTTTATTGACTTTTCGGGGGTATCGAGGTTCTCGTAATACCAATCAATTATTGTTCCTTTTTGTTGCTTTGAATTTATGTCCCAAACAATATCCCCAAAGTCAAAATAGAAATCGTTGCAATATGCTACACCCCCAACCGTGTCCCCTACCCACCCCTCAAATTCCATTTCCTGCTTCCTGCAAAATCTTAGTGCATACTCATTGCATACAAATTCGTATTGCTTCTTTAATTCGGATACTCTTATGGTTGACTTACTCATAATGTAAATTATAATGAACAAACTCCCCTATAATTGTAAACAATAGTTAACATTATTGGGCTAAAAGGGTAAATCCGAAATCTCATTCACATCCGATTGGCTTAGTGGTTGCGGGTACTGCTGTTCTATTTCTTTTGCGTTTCCGATGTAAAATTTACCTTCTGTGTCTTTGGCTTCTTTGGATGAATTTAATTGGAGGGATATTTTGTTTCCGTATTCATCGGGTATATCGTTAACCCAAATTTTGATGTTACAATAAATCTTCCCGTTTTTGGGGGATTTTGTAAATGCACTGTGCTGTCTTTTTGCTTGGTCTAAAATATCCGTTAAACAGATACTCCCTACATTTAATTTACTCATTGTTTTTTATTTTATTTATCAATTTTAAGATTAAGCCTTCTTACCATATCCCCAAACCCTTCCCAT
>CAYJCZ010000011.1:0-6527 GCA_964368835.1 uncultured Candidatus Saccharibacteria bacterium
TGAGAGTGATTGATGTACCTGTTGGGATTGCTGTTTTAGAGCAGGTTGAGCCGCAGGAGATTGTGGAGCCAGAGACGGTACCGGAGCCTGTGCCTCCTTTAACTACTGAAAGTGTAAAAGTAGTCTGTACAGGACTTTGTCCGCCCGAAACACCCGGAGGATCAACCTGATACTTATATCGATATCCTGCTGGTATTGCTTCATTGGAAGCAACTGGATTATTTGGATTAAATGGCGGCCACGCTAAATCACCAAACCACGCTGGCTTTGATGCAAGATAGAGAGAACTTGGTAGTGATTGACCGGCAAGAGACTCTTGCGCTGGAATTGATCCTCCGCCAGTTCCCTTTGCGAGCCAATTACCTTTAAATAGAGCTGTAGTGATAGTGTCTAGATCTCTCTCTTGAAAACCTTCCGCACGTGGCCAAATACCAATTGTCGTTCCAACAGGTGGTAAAGCATCTGGATATCCACCTGTGACGGTAATTGTATTTCCGCTATACGAAGCGACACTCATTGCATATCGAACCCCAGAACCCCAATCAACACCAATAAAATATGAAGGACATGCGCATAGATATTGATAGTACTGATTCAGTCGATCGTTACCATTTGTAATTGTAATTGTTCCACTTGAATCACTCGTTCTAGTTGTAAGTGTTCCTTTTATACCAGGACTTGTCGGCCCCCAATCAAGCCAAAACTTACCAGAGCTTGGCGCAGCCCAACCAACAAAGGATGCATTACCCATATTAGGCTGTCCCATTGAATACGATCCGTCAGATAGACCCGGTGTGCCCAATATATTACCGACGATATTAAAGTTTCTAGAAAATCTTTTTGCTATAAAAACAGAATTCGCTGATACGTTCCCCGTAATTGCATCGGTCGTCCTCCCCGCTATCCAATTTCTAAACCATGTCGGTTCAGATTCTCCTCCGTAATAACCATCAGAAATAATGCTATCGGCGATATTACCTTCATACAGGTTAAAACTATTTTGTGCACCATGATTAGTATTCATGTTGCTCGTTGCAGTGAAGTTATACGCAAAGACATTTCCGATATTTCCATGACTAAACAAGGTTGTCGCAGCACCGCCGGGGACGATTATGTTGTCCTCCATAAGACATCCTGTTGATGCATCCATAAGCAGCGCTCCTCCGCTTGGCTGGTTAGCTGGATGATTCAAAACATCTATATAGTTTTTCTGTAGCTGACAATTGAGAACTTCTCCGATAAAAACATTATAGTTTTTTGTATTTTTTACCCTTACATCCTTAATCCAAGTACCATACGTACCACTTAAACTTATGCCATTTTGTGGAGCACCATTTGTCGCGTCGACATAAAGCGATTCAATACCAACAAGAGGAGATGAATTCAAAAAATGCGATGGGGTGACATACGTATTTGCACTGTCTACCTCAGGAATGATTGGTGGCTGAATAGTGAGAAGGTCTCCTGATTTGCCTTTAACTATAACTATTTGTTTTCGCAAGCCTTGATAGCCATACGGTGATATAACAGGTAAAGAAGTGTCATTTTTTGTACTGATAGACAGCATGTGTCCAACACCGTAATTCTCAGATCCAGGAAAACGAATACTACTCGAACCTTGATATGCGCCACTTGTTATCTTGAATGAAGGTGCATTATAAAAATCTGCTCCTCTCACAACAATACAGCTACTAGCACTTCTACAATCTAGAACGGTATTACTCATACCAGCACCCCGGACAGTTATATTTCCTCTTGCTATATATATCGATGAATTTAGCTTGTAGGTTCCAGCAGGCAAATAAATCACATCACTATTTGAAGCGGCAGAAATAGCATTATTTATTGCAACAGAAGCATCTGCCACACCTGTGTTATCTGCATTATAAGGAGCCTTGGTTACATCAACTAGATTTGCTCGAGCGGGAATATTACCCGGCACACCAACAGTAACTCCTGGTACCCAACTTGTAACTCTATCTGGCGGTATAAGTCCTGACGCAGAATTCGATCGAGTGGTAGCCGTAACCGGATTAGATGGCGCGGATTCTGTTCCACCGATACCGTTTTTAGATGTAATGGTATAGGTGTATGTAGTGTTAGGACTGAGGCCTGTGTCCTGATAATACGCAGGTTCTCTCCAATAAGGTGAGACAGCACTCTTTGCGAATATAGCAGTACCGTTTCTATACAAGGTATATAGAGTTGAAGTTGTTTCCCCTTCTATTGTTGACCAAGCTATATTGATTTGATTTGGAGTAACACCAACTGCTCCAACGACCTCAGGCGCACCTAAAGCTGATTGATTTGGCTCATTTGAATTTGCAAAATTTGCGGTTACAGAAACATCCGAGGTAATCGAAAGTACGCAGGTTCCTGTTCCAGAACATCCACCAGACCAGCCCGAGAACGTGCTGCCAGAATTCGGAGTTGCTGTTAATGTAATTGAAGTACCATTACTGATATTTGACTGTGTACATGTAGCACCACAATTTATTTGACCTCCTGTAACAGTTCCAGTGCCGGCTCCTGACTTTGCGACCGAAAGCGTATATGTATTTGGTTGAGGTGTGCCGATAGATGTCGTTGTAAACGTGCCGTTTGAAGAGACAGCAAGATTTCCCGCTGAGTCTTTTGATCTAACCAGGAAATAGTACGTTGTATTAGCTGACAGATTTGAAATCTGGTGAGCATGGGTGGTAGAGAGCACTGTGCTCAAAGTAGTAAAGTTTCCATAGGTTGTTGTTAAACCATACTCTACTTGTGAATCTGCCATTTCGTTCGTAGACCATGTAACGGTTGTGTTTGAAGCGGTTACCGAACCTGTTTGTACACTAGAAATAACTGGTGCAACTGTATCAGATTGTGTTGGCTCTTCGCTCCCAACATAGGCGCCCACTACATACATCCACTGCAAAGGAACAATTAAGCTGGCCGAAATACTTTGCTTAGGGAAAGAATTATATGTTGAAGCAAAATTATCGTTATACGAGGAACCTGAAGCTTGCCCTTCAATAATCCGGTAAGACAGATCATTTGCATTGTCTAAACTTTGAAAGGCGATCACATAGTTACCCGAAGTAATAGCCTTTGGTGTGACCGGTATTTCGTGCCAACCGACAGCTGAAATCGTGCGCGCACCATTTGTTACCAGATTACCCGCAGAATCATACAGGGCTAGTTTTGTTCCGTTATCAGAATTGAACTCACTAATATATACTCTCAATTTTGAAACTGTTCCTTGAGGTAAAGCAAGTGAAGGCACAATACGTAATTCACCAAATCGAACAGGATCGCTTGCAGATGATGAATTCGGATCTGCGTTATCATACCAACCATCTAAAGCTGTATTTCCCACAGAAGCCAACTGATCGTTTGATTCCGTCGCGAAATTATTTTTATTTAAAAAAGATATTGATGTTAGTAGTACTCCGCTTAAAAAAAGTACAGACACTAGTCCTAAAAGAAGGTTGCGCGAAATTTTCATCCTTCAATTTTAACCCATAAATTGCAATTAAGCCTGAAAGTTCTCAACATAATAACCAAAGAAAAAACCGCCTTGCGGCGGTTATTTCTTGATTACCTAGAGCTTATTAAAAGCTTCGTCGGTTATCATTTCGATCAAATGATCGGCGAGGTCGTTCCTCCATAGGTCGTGCTTCGTTTACCTTGATAGCGCGTCCTTCGAAGTCCTTACCATCGAACATTGCAACTGCCTTATCAGCATCTGCATCTTCCATCTCAACGAAACCGAAGCCTCGTGAGCGACCAGTCATCTTGTCTGTAAGTACGTCTGCCTTAATAACTGAACCAACCTTCTCGAAACCTGCTTTGAGGCTTTCTGAAGTGGTACCATAAGAGAGGTTACCTACGTAAAGTTTCTTTGCCATTCTTTTTCAAACTAACTTATAACTATCGCTCTACTCCCTTCGGCTGAAACTTACGTTTGTCCTCCGAGAAAACTAACGACTCAATCAGTATACACGCTTATCGCTAGTAGTCAAACACATAACTTGACAAAGTCCTAAATATATGTAATATATACCATTATGACTGAAGAAAAGAAAAAGCCTTCATATATGAGCCAAGTAGTACATTTTTACTTTGCTCCAGAGCTACGTTCTGTCGCAACCATACTGTATTTGGGTGTTTTTGGTTATTTCACTATTTATTACATAGATAACATATTCCTCGCTATTCGTTTCTTGATCTATATGATCATGGAGCATACAGCGCTCATGGGTACCGCCTATCTATTCACTGGAATGGCATTTGTTATCTCACTTGTCTTCCCTTTCTTTGTATCCTTTTACTCAATATTCGTTCTCCACAAGGTTTGGCATAAGCCAGACTGGGCTGTGTACGTAAAATGGTTCATGACGATTGTCATCACTGTTGTAGGTGTCTTCTGTATCATCGTTGCAGATGAAGCATCGAGACTCGCAGCAAGACAGGATATAATGCGAAGCTTCGTTGAAGACGCAGGAATTCTAGGGAAGATATAAAAGAAAGGCCGCGCACTCCGTGCGCGGCCTTTTTCTTTATTTTATCGAATCTTTCAATAGATACTCCCCCACCCTAGTTCTCAGAATCGAAACCGTCACAGCACCCGTACCTAAATCATTTCCAATGTCATTTACTAGCTGGCGGACATAGAATCCACTTCCACAAGACACCTTTGCTTTATATACAGTCACTGATTCCGGTGCACTTGATTCAAAATATTTCTTCCATAATCGCAGAATCTCCGCCTGACGAAAATCTCCCTTTACGGCGTTAATCTTAGACTCCAAATCAACTTGAAATGCTGAGGAAGGAACCACTTTGCTATTTAGAAGCTCAATTGAATTAACAGTTACTTCATGTTCGGGCATTACTACCGTTGAGATCTTACCCTTTCGAGCGATATCAAAAAGAGGTACACCATCTACAACCTTTGAAGAATAGGCCGGATACTTCTGTACAAATGTACCGACGTACTTTTTTAATGCTTTCTCAATCTCCTTATCACTTACATCCTTAATTTGACCTGGTGTCATTTTACCAAGCAAATCATATGTATCTGTTTGAACACCCAGAACAAACTCAAACTCATAGTCTTTATCGAGCCCGGTGTACACCTCCCTTTCTTTATTTTTTTCCCCTGAAAGTACAACAAGTACACCTTCAGCCATTGGATCGAGCCTGCCTGCGTATGTCATTTTTGAGCTCTTATACTCCTTGTGTGCTGCAACATATCTCTCTATTGTCTGGAGTGGGGTTTCGCTTACGCGCTTATAGAGATTGAGCGCTGTACTCAGTTTTTCGGCTAATTCTGTGGTCATGTAAGTATGCTACAATGCTTCTACTTATTTCCCAAATTGTAAGTCATATACATGAAAAAAATTGTATTCGATATTGAAACAAGAAATCTTTTTCAAGACGTAGGATCAAACGATTCACGCGACCTCGATATCTCCGTAGTTTGTCTGTATGACTATGAGACAGATACGTACCACAGCTTCCTCCAAGAAGATTTTGCCAAGCTCTGGCCAATACTCGAAAACGCTGACATGCTTATTACTTTTAATGGTGATCACTTCGATATCCCCCTGCTTAACAAATACTATTCAGGAGACCTTTCTAAAATTAAAAGCCTAGACCTCCTCAAGGAAGTTAAGAAATCCCTTGGATTTAGACTGAAACTCGATTCTATCGCTTCAGCGACACTAGGGTATGGAAAATCTGGCCACGGGCTTGAAGCCATCACTTGGTGGAAAAATGGTGAGATCGATAAACTCATTAAATACTGTATCGATGATGTTAAAGTCACCAAAGAGACTTACGATTACGCACTTAAAAACGGACATCTTAAATACAAAGACGGCCCAACACTTAAAAATATTAAGCTCGACACTAAAGACTGGGAGAAAAAACAAGAAAGCGCGATCACTTTCAGTTTAGGATTCTAGGAAACCAAAAAACAGCCCTCAGGCTGTTTTTTGCTAACTACTTCTTCCTCACCTCATTAAGCTTGGCTCTCGTCGTCGGGCCAACGATGCCGTAGCCGGAGTCTCCTGCTTTGGAGAGTCCGTACTTAACCTGGAAGCGTTGTACTGCAAGTTCTGTAGCAGAGTCAAAGGATCCTGTCTGCTTCTTCTCAGGATAGATACCAACTAAAGAAGAGAGGATCTGTTGGAGAAGTACCACTTCTCCTCCCTTTGCACCCAAAGCGAGGGTTTGAGTGAGAGTTGTTGGAACAGTGAGATAGAGGGAGCCACTGGTTGAAGGTTGAGAGGTGGTTGTAGTGGTCTTTGGTGGAGTGGTTGTAGTGGTCTTTGGTGGAGTGGTTGTAGTTGGTTTGGTCGTTGTTGTCGCAGGCTTAGATGTGGTTGTGGTGGTGGTACCTGCAATCTTTGCTCGGGTGAGAGGGCCAACGTATCCAGTGCCTGAGATACCGTTTGCAACCTGGTACCTTGTGACAGCAGCCTTGGTGAGTCCTCCAAAGAGTGTGGTCTCTTGGCCAGGAGAACCTGCACCTGATGAGG
>CAYJCZ010000012.1:0-6524 GCA_964368835.1 uncultured Candidatus Saccharibacteria bacterium
CACTTCCATCGACAGGGATGCGACCTGTAACAAGCGCAGGGGTTTTAGTGTCAATAGACGACAGACTGCTATTACCTGTTGTTTGTAATGCGCTTGTGCTTGCGCCTGTAGGCAAAACGCTACTACTTACAACTACCGCACCTGTATTGACTGTTGTGATTTTAGAATCAATAGACGATAGACTGTTATTGCCTGTTGTTTGTAATGCGCTTGTCGCCGCGCCAGTTGGTAACGGCAGCGAAGTATTTGTAAGGTACGCCTTTGCTGAGTCACTATTAAAGCCCAAATAAGTGCCAGTTGTGTCAGAGCTTGCAAGACTTACAACCTGTCTGTGCACTACGCCTACGGCAGTAGTAACGGTATTTGTGTCTAGGCTTTTAGACTGAGCTGGTACAGCTACAAAATTATTGTTAATAGTCATTTAATCGTTCCTTCAAACGTCAAGCCAACCGAGCCATAACTGCGATTTTTAACTTTCCCATTCGTGAATGTTTTCTGAATGGCAAGGGAGTTGTTGCTCAATGGAGTATTGCCCCATGAGAAAATAAACGGGTATAAAACGGCATGACGACGAAACGGTAGCCATGTGCTTTCAATCCATGAATGGGTTAAATCTTCCAGGTTAATCGTCTCTGTTTTTGTGCCGCTTCTTTCAATCGACGTGCCGAGATAAATGCCGCCAATGCTTTTATTAACCGTGGTTGTGATTTCTTCATTCCATGTCTGCGGCATAAAGCCACCGTAAAAACCTCGCTCAAATTCCATTTTTAAGCCAATAGCCATCACGCCAATTTTGACGGCACTTGCACAGGTAAACGTAAGACGATAATAACGAAAGGTAGCTGTATCAAGCTTGAAACAAATGTGCGGATCATCATTAACAACCTGACTTGCTAACGATGTCGATGTGTTTAATTTATAGCTGCCACTGTATACAGGTGGAGTGCCTGCACTATCACGGGTCAATGTTGCGAGTGTGGTACTTGTGCCAAAAGCCACATCACTTGAGCCTTTAATTGTGATGGCAGTACAGTTTTTAGTGAATAATTCATGGGCGCAAATGGCAAGAAAGTCGATATTAACCGCGCTGCCACAATCAATCTGGGCGTAGTTTGTGCCGCTGGCAAACTGGACATAGTCGAAAGCCTGCCAGTTTTTCAGAGAGTTGATATTGAAGCCCGTATCAACGCCTGAAGCCGTTAAAGTTGACGCTGCGGCCGCGAAATAGTTGTTATAACCAATAAAGGCATTATCAAAGCTCAAGGGTTTATCCCCTCGTATTCTTTAATCTTTTTTTTCATACTTGGCGCAATTTTTTCAGGGTTAAATTCAAAGCCTCTAAATTTACGCTTTGTTTTTCTTTTCTTTGACATATCTTCTGTTTTATTTGATTCAGTATTCATCAATTAACCCTCAAGACTGCGCCGTCTTTGACTTCTTCATTGAGTCGCTTAATAAGTTCTCGCACCGAGTCTTTAGTGTACATAGTGTTGTCGCTACCTGAAAGGCCGATATTCACGAAACGCTGTTGGAGTGGTGCTTGTTCTTGTTGGCCTTGTGATGATGGTATTGATGGCGCACTGCCTGAGCCGCCACTTGAACCACTTGAACCACCACCGCCAAAACTTGCTGATTGAATTGCGCGAAGGTTTCCGAGTTGCGTGGCTAATGCTGCTGCGCCAAATGCAGCACCGACAATTGGCCCGCCGATTCCGCTACCAAACTCATAAGCCTTTAAGACGGATGACGGCACAAGCATCGCCGCCTCTGCCAATCGTGCCGCCTTTGTCAGTTCAAACATCTTGCGCGAGTGCTGACTCATGCCGCCAAAATCAGCAGCAAAGAACGACAACGCGCCTTGTAAGTTGCCTTTTTCAAAAGCACGCTGCATGGTTTGGATTTTGTTGCCAGTGCCTAGAATTAGGTCGAGTCGCTTGGCTTGGTATTGCGCTTCGGCTTCAAGTTTTAATTGGTCAATAATCGCTTGTTCTGCTGCATCTGCCGCCTGAAAATCTGCCATCTTTTGCATTTTCTGCGCGTGTTGTTCGTCCATCAACTCTAATTCAGTCATGCCGCCTTGCCGAACACCATCCATCAAGATTCCCAACTGCTCTAAACGTGCTGCGTGCTGTGCAAAATCTTCCTCAGCATTTTTGTCGTTGATTGCCTTTTCTGTTTCGTGTTGGGCAATCATCAATTCAGTGGTTTTTTTATCGGCTTGTTCGTTTAGAGCGATGATCCCAGATAAGTATTCGCTTTTTGTTAAAGTACCATCTTGTAAGTGCGCTTTTAATGATTCCGATTGTTCTTTATAGTGTTTTTTCTCAAGCTGTTCCTCACTCATGTTCTTTTCGAGGATGACATTCAGCTCTTTTTGAGCCTGTTCTTTGAGTTGCTCGAATTGTTTAGCGGCCTTTTCTTTTGCTTTTTTGTCTTTGTCCGACTCGCCCTCTTTCGTGTCTTTTTTAGTACCTGCAAAACCTGCTAAACGGTCGCCAGTGTTGTATTCCTTATTCCAATCACCTAATAAATTATCTAATGCGCGGTCATTTTGAGCTTTAGCCTTTCTATCGCTAGCCTGTTGAGTAACCTTGTCGCGGTCAGCAAGAATCTTTTCAATGGCTGCGCGATATTCAGCCTCTCCTTGTGCCAAGTTGCCTTTTAGGTCGTATGTTGGAGAGAACGGGTTTAGGAAGTTGGCAAACTTTCTACCGTATATTTCAGAGTCGCGTACAAAATCCCTTAGCTCGTTGGTCATTAAGGCAAATATAGCGTGTAGGTTTTGCGGCAACTCTAAAAACGCATCTTTTAAAAAATCCCTCAGTCCTGCAATTGACTCTTTGTTATCACCAGCCCATTGCTTAATAAAAATCCTCGTTCCTTCGGTGAACACCTTAATATCATCAGTCCATTGTTGAAAAGATAACCCAATCGCCTCGATATAACCCTGCATCTCACCGCTAGACAGCATCGCATTGACTTCATCCAATGCGCGACCAACAGCAATGAATGAGTCTTTTAGAACATCTGTGCCGCCCGCCTGTCCTAAGTTATAGAAAAATGCGTCCCAAGAGTCACCCAAGTTAGCAATCGCACCATCTAACGACTCCATGCGCTTTTTCATTGCGCCGTCGAAGTTAACCTCACCCAATTTGATGAGATATTCTTCAATGGCTGCCGCATTGTTCTTAACTGTTTCGGTTGTGCCTTTGAACGTAAAAGCGATGGTATCGCCCTGATTCTTGGACTTGATGCCAAACTCTTTTAACCGCTCAAACTCGCCAGTGGCCGCATCTGCTACCGCTTCAACCATCTGTGATAAGTCTTTACCCAATGCCGCGCTAGTATCGCCGTAAGACTTCAATGCGCGTTCAGAAGGCGTTAAGCCTAAATTAACCAATTGAGTAAATGCGGACGTTGCTTGAGCCAAATCATAAGGCGTGGTTTTGGCAAAATCTTGAAGCGCAATAAAAGCATCATTCGCACCTTGAGCCGAGCCTGTTGCCGTTTCAAGACCTGCTTTTAAGATGCCAAATTCGCGGTTAACTTCGACTAACTTTTTCAGACCTTCAATGGCCGCACCTAAGCTCAAAAACTGGACGGCCATACCTTTGATAGCATCGCTCGCACCATGCCCTTGCTGTTGCGTGCGTAATAATTGGGCATTAACAGAGTTCAATTGGTTCTGTAGCTGCCCCATATCAGCGCGGATAGCAATGATTAGGTCGTCAGTTGTCGCCATGTAGTTCGTCCAGAAAATCGCTTAATTCGTTAAATTCGTCCATTGTCATTGGGCGCGTATAAGCCTTTCCTGTGCTTATTTCCATCTTCTCTAAGTGCGTATCCCACAATGCCCAAAACTCAAACGGCGTGAGATTCCATGCTTCGGAGGGCTGGACATTTAAGTAAGTGACCGCGCTTGACCACAATTTCATCCAAACACGGCCTTGCTCTACTTTTTTTCGTCCGACTCACTGCCAACTGTTTTGATGTCCGTTTCTGTACCTGCGGTGAGTGCTTTAGCTAAGAAATGCGTAACACTGGTTGTAATGCCAACCAAGCCCGCACTAATAACCGCCTCGCCTACGCCGTCACGATTCCACCAATTAGGGAATTTACGGCCATTTGCAGGGACAGCACAGACTTGGATGATAGAAACAACATCGCCCGTCTTAAACGCGCCGCTTGACAAGTCTTGACGTAGAAAGCCAATCGCGCCCTTATTTAAGACCGTTTCGAGTTTGTCTAAGTTGCTAAATGTTGGGTGAAGCTCGAAAGCCTCACCGTTTAGCATGATGTCAGTAATGCCACGACTAGACATAATGACTCCGTATTAAGCTGCTGTGTAAGTGACTGCTGCGGCACTATCGAACGTACAACTGAAAGTTTCTTCTTTGTTGTATTCGCCGCCACGCTCTAAAGATGTCACCAAGAACTCACCAATAAACGTGTCGCCTAAGCCTGACTCAAGTTTTAAGTGAAGGAATGTTTTACCAACTGCCGCCGCCATCAAAGTCGTTTTGAATACTGCCGCATCGCTAACAATGCCTGAGCCTTTCAAGCTAATGCTTTGAACGCCTGCGCCCTCAAGTAACGTTTTCCACAACGTACCGTCTTTGTCGGTCACATCAATGGCTTCGTTGTTCAATGTCATGCCATCGCTGCGAAAACCTGCAATCGCGGTATAAACATCTGGACCTGTAGAAACGCGAATTTTGATTCTAAAATCTTGACCGCTAAACTTTGCCATTTAAGACACCTCGTTAATTAATAAACTGAAACGCATCACGCCATGCCGCGTGATGCCGTCGCTATCTGTCACAATCTCGCTGCGTAGAAAGCGACATAAAACACCTTGCTCTGTTGCGAGCGTTAAACTTGCATCGTGTAAAAGTGAATGAGCTTTATCCATCCAAGTGCGGATTTCTTTAGTGCCGCGATATTGAGAGCCGATGTGCAAAGTAATAATCGCTTCAAGCCCGTCATAATCTTTGTCTGACCAATCGCTTGAGCCGCCATCTTCAATCCAAATCATCGGGAAGCTAGAAACATCGCTTAATGACTCGCTGACCTTTCCCGTGAACAAAGCATCGCCATTCAAAGCAGCGTAAACCGCTTTGAAGTAGTCATTAAATAGGCTCATATTGGTCTTACGCCTTGCATATCTCTAAGAGCTTGATTGACAGCATTTTTAACAATACTAATGGCTTGGCGTTTCTTTGCGTCCAGTCCTTTAAACATAAACGGACGAGGGGCTAGACCTGCTGACAGGTCGCCAAACTCTAAACGCTTGGCATAAGGCGCGATTGAATGAAGCGATAAAATTCTAATTCTCAGGTTTTGCATGTCAGGCTCAGTCTGAATTGAGCGAACCAAGAAACCCAGGTCAGTTGCTGGGCTTTCACCTGCTGCCGATGCTGTATGTGTTCGGTTTGGATTTGATAGCGTGTAGGTCTTGCCGCCCCGTGGTGATGTTTGAATATTGCGACGAACCTCGGTGGCAACAATCTCACCAGCAATCACTAAATTGGCTTCAATCCTGCGCTTTAATGCCGCCGTGAATTGAATGGATAGTGACATTATGCGGCCTCTAATAGTCGTCTTGAGCCATCCTCAAGTAAGCGGTAATCGCCATCCTCAAGCAGTCTAAAATCTGAAATTACGCGGACTGTCGAGTCAGTAGAGTCTAGCGTGAGTGAGAATATTTCCTCTTTGTTGTACTCGCCTGATGATTCCATCGACGTAATTTTGAACGCGCCCTCGTACACTTCGTTGAGATTTGACTCAATCCGAGCGTTGATAAATGCACCAGTTATCACACTTGAGCGAATAAACAAGAACGATGCAGAGTTATTACAAATACCACTCGCTTTAATGCTAATACTCTCAACGCCTGCGCCTTGTAATAGTGTTTTCCAAAGCGATCCGTCTTTATCGGTGACGTCGATTGCTTCATTGTTTAGCGTCATTGTCGTTGAGCGTAAAGCGGCCAACAAAGTGAAAACGCTATCAATCTCGACATACAACCGAAAGAACTGGCCTTTTAATTTGCTCATGTTGTTGTCGCACCCCATAACTCACAAGTGATGCTATAAAAATCTAAGTCGTATTTATGTTGAGAGATGCCAAGCACCCGAAAGTATTGACCTCTGTGCGAAATTCTGTACTTGTCGGATAAGCGGGTATCAAGCGTGAAGGCTTGTTTTTGGCGAATACTGAACGATATTCTTTCTATATGCGTATCTTGACCGTGTACAAACGTGTTTTTTATTGAAGACTGTCCAATTTTTGCTGCCCCACTCGCTGCCGCCCATGCGCTGCCGAGTGCTGTCCATGTCGTAACAAAGCCGCCTTGACCATCGGCCGCGTTAGATTCAACCTGAATAACAATCCGATGTTTTAACTCACCTGCACTAATCGTCATACGCTAAACACCCGCAAATGACCAACCATTGACAACACTGACGCGGGAATTTTTGCTGCTTCGAGATTGCCGCGATTATAAAAACGGTATGAAGTAAGCT
>CAYJCZ010000013.1:0-5072 GCA_964368835.1 uncultured Candidatus Saccharibacteria bacterium
CTCAACAACAAACACAATTACAACACCAACATTCACCACCACAACATCTGAAAACTTAGCTCAACGGCTGAAAATTAGATTACAGACATTTAAGGGTGAATGGTTCTTAGACGGCACTATTGGTATTGACTACTTCAATCAGATTGCTGGTAAGAATAGGTCTAAAGCTGCTGTTGATGCAATCATTCAAGCTGAGATATTAAAAGAACAAGAAGTGTTGCAGATTACAGCTTACAGTAGCGTAGTCGATAAGACAACAAGAAAGATTACAATTCAGTTTACAGTGAGAACCGTTGACGGCTTCTATTCCACTCTGACTGCTTCAATTGGTGTTTAAAATAAGGAGAGGGATATGGCAGGATTAAGCACGACAGGGTTTAGCGTTAAACGATTAACAGATATTATTTCCTCTCTTAAAGCAAGTGCTAATACAGAGTTTAGTGGCTTCTTAACAAGTGGTGATGTATTAGACACAACGGATAATAGTGTACTAGGAAGGTGGATTAAGATTATTGCTGAACCTCTAGCAGAGCTTTGGGAAACAAGTCAGCAAGTGTATAGTTCTTTTGATATTAACCAAGCTACAGGTGTTTCCTTAGAAGAGCTTTGTGCGTTAGGTGGAGTTATTCGTAATACAGCTACAGCTTCACAAGCGTTGTTAGTAAGCTACGGCACTTATGGTGTAACAATTCCTGATGGCAGCTATGTTCGTAGTGCCAACACAAACAAGGTGTTTGAATTTCAGGAGGCGGTGGTTCTCAATGGAACAGGTGCTACAGCAATCCAAATCACCCCTACAGTTGTGGCAGATAGTACGGCTTACTCTTTCACCTATAAGGTTCTTGGTAGCAATCTTAATCCCGTTACTGTTACTTATACTAGCGGTGTTAGTGCTACTACTTCTAGTATTGTCAACGGATTAATGGGTGTTGTTAATGCCTCACACTCCACTTATATTGAAGCAACATTGGTCGGGGCTGATTTGCTTGTTCAAGTGACAAATCAAGACTATGCTTGTGACTTTGTAGCATCTCAATTCACGATTAATAAAGCTAAGAAACAGACATTAGCTACTTGTACAGAAACAGGTGTTAACTTACAAGATGCTAACACTGTTGAAACAATTCAATCCCCCCTAGTTGGTTGGGATACTGTTACTAACCCATTCGCCGCTATTGCAGGTAAAGTAGTAGAGACCGATGCCGAACTACGTTTACGTTTCTTACAAGCTAAGTTTCAAGACGGTAGCAATACTTATGAAGCTATTTACGCCTCTGTGTTAAAACTTGACGGCGTTAAGCAGATTGTTATTTACGAGAATGAAACTGATACAGCTTTCGTATCCCCTCCTGTTCCTGCCCACAGCTTCTACCCTATTGTATTGGGCGGTATCACTACAGAGATAGCTCAAGCAATTTGGGATAACAAACCCGCAGGTATCTTGAGTTACGGCACAGTGACAACAGGTGTAGCTGATAGTCAAGGTATATTACACGATATATCATTTGATAGACCTACAGACCTACCAATTTACATCTCGTTAACAATCTCTGTTGACAGTTCATTCCCTACAAATGGTGAAGATTTAATCCGTACAGCTTTAGTCGATTATCTGAGTACACTTGGTATTGGTGAAGATGTTTTGTACAGTAGATTGTACACACCAATCAATAGTGCAACAGAGGGCTTCTATGTAAACTCAATGACTATCGGTATAAGTGCATCTCCTGTAGGGACAAGCAACATATCTGTTGATTATAACAAGATTGTCAATATATCAGCTTCTAATATCTTAGTATCGTTTGTGTAAGGAGGCTTCATGGGCAGTATAACAGAAGTAGATTACCTCACACAAGCAAGAAGTAGATATACACAACAGTTTAAAAACAAGCCTATCTTTGATGCCCATATCAATATCTTTATCACAGAAATCACTGAAATACAAGATATGCTTCAAGACTTAATTGGTCTTAGAAGTTTAGAGACTGCGGTTGGGAGTCAGCTAGATATGATTGGGGCTATTGTTGGCCAGCCAAGAGTGTTAGTTGACTTCTTTTTGTTCCCTTTCTTTGGGTTTGATGGGGCTTCTCAGGCACAAACATTTGGTAGTTTGTATGACGCTAATTTGGGTGGAACATGGAAATCAATCTCTGACAGTGAGGGGGCTTCTTTTGAAGTAGATGATGATACTTACCGTTTTATCATTAAAGCTAGGATTGTTGCTAACATTTCAAATACAACCCCTCAAGGTGTTATTGATGCTGTTAATTATATCGTAGGAAGAAGTGATAGCAGCATTGTGGAAATGGGTAATGCCCATCTAAAGATTATCCACTACGCAACATTAACAGAGTTACAGGAATACTTTCTACGCGGATTAAGCAGTATCGGAAGCATCATACCTTTACCAATTTGTGTATCGTATGAGATAGAGAACAGCACATCAGGGTATGGATATAGCTACGGCTACTCATACGGACAAGCATAAATAAGGAGAGAAGCATGACAGCATTAACAGACCCGATTAGTGGTTTAAGCTATGGGTGGGCATTAGGGGAAGATAACTGGAACACAGGGATGGATACCAACCTTGTTAAGATTGGAGCAATGTTACACATCAATGTTTTAGATTTTGTAGCAACACCTGTCGTCACAACAAATGGTACACGTTATATTGTAACAACAGGAAGTGGTGCTTTTGCAGGGCAAGATAACAAGCTTGCTGCAAGAGTAGCTGGTGCTTGGGTGTTTTATACACTTCCAGAGGGTTGTGTTGTATATGATGAAGATACCAACGCTCATTACCAATTTGAGGGGGGTGCATATAGTTTGTTGGTTGATTTGTCTGCTTACCTGTCCTCAGCTACAGCAGCAAGCACCTACGGAACAATTGCACAGGCAAAAGCAGAGTATCTTGTTTGTGCTGCAAGTGACGAAACAACAGCATTAACAACAGGCACATCAAAAATAACCTTTCGTATGCCTTACGCTTTTACATTGACAGCGGTACGGGCTTCGCTAACAACAGCACAAGCAAGCGGATCTATTTTTACTGTTGATATTAACGATAGCGGCACAACGATTTTAAGCACTAAACTCACAATTGATAACACAGAGAAAACATCTACTACGGCAGCTACAGCACCAGTTATTAGCGATACAGCATTAGCAGATGATGCTGAAATTACAATTGATATTGACCAAATTGGCGACGGCACAGCTAAAGGTTTGAAAATCACATTGATTGGTACACGAACATGATGTTAGTTAACCCGTATTTTTTTGGTAAAAGAGTTTTGGCTCTTTATCATTTTAACAGTAATTTTGACGACAGCTCTGGAAACAATTACAACCTATCAGGGAATGCTGTTATAAGTAGTGCACAATCTAAATTTGGCGGGTCTAGTGCTTATTTTTATGTATCCGAGTCGGTTTCTTCTTCAGTTGATGCGATTCCTCCCTTCGCTGGGTCTGATTTTACAGTTGAATTTTGGATGTATTATGCAAGAGGGGAAGACATTTTCGACGCTGCAACGGAAAACTTGGTCGGATTTTTACCATCTTCGCTTCCATCCGAAAGGCTAATGATAAGGCTAGATTCGTCTATTGGCGGTACGCTTCAAGTAGAGATGGTTCACGGGTCAACGACGTCTGGCTTTATTACGACATCTATCACAAAAACAAACTTAAGAGGCAGGTGGGCGCACATTGCTCTTGTGAGACAAGGTACGAGTTTTAAACTATATGTAGACGGAACATTGGCTGGTTCAGTGACCTACTCTGCTAGTTTTGCCATCCAATCTACTTTAACAATAGGAAAATTGCCTAGTGGCACAAATTACTATAGGGGGTTCATTGATGAATTACGGATTAGTGATGGCGCAGTTTACACGGCCAACTTCACACCACCAACATCACCGTTTTAAGAGAGGGATATATGTCTAAAATAGTAAAACCAGACCTAACCTATCAATGGGCTAGTGCTGCTGGTGGTGGCTCTGTAGCACCAAGTAGCGGAAAGATTCAGACAGGTCATATCGTAGAGAAGCCTAATTATGAGTACATGAACTGGCTTCAAAACAGACAAGACAAGAGTATTGCATATACATTTCAAATGGGTGTTCCTGAGTGGGACTCGTTGGTAGAATATCAATACCATGCAAACTACAAGTCGTATGTTCAACGTAATGGTCTTATTTATAAGGCTTTGCAAGTAGGAACAAACAAAGACCCTGCAACTGAGGCGGCTTATTGGGCTTTAGCGTTTGATAATTCTGGTAGTGCTGCTACGGTGCAAACTAACCTGAATACACACATTACGAATTATGGCACATTAGCTTCATTGTCTAATGCCGCTACAGCTCGCTCTAATCTGGGTGTCTACTCTACAACACAAGTAGATAACGCGTTAGCTTTAAAAGCCTTATTAGCGGGGTCTAGCTCTCAGTTGTTTTCAGCAGCAAACGGTACAGCAGGGTATGAAGTTGTTAATAAAAGTCAACTAGATACAGGACTAGCAACAAAAGCACCTGTAGCTGGTAACAGTGGGCAAGAGTTTGCTGTTGCTGGGGCTACAACAGGTAACAGTGCTGTTAATAAAACACAGTTAGATGCAAGGACTTCTGTAGCTACGACTACCCAAGCAGGTATTGTTGAAAAAGCAACACAAGCTGAAATGAATGCAGGGACGGCTGATAAATTCCCATCTGCTGCCGAGATTTTTTCAGGCTTCACTAACAGTAGTGATGGGTTCAAGTTGCCTGAGTTTTTAGGTGGGTGGGAGATTAAAACAGGAACATCTACTCAAAGCTTCGGTGATACTAACGTAACAATTACATTCCCCACAGCTTTTGCGAGTGTTTGCGCTTTCACTATTGGTATTATTTTAAACTCATCTAGTAGCGACCTAGAGGATATTTGGGTACAAATACAATCCAAAAACGCATCAAGCGTTACATTCAAAATTCAAGGTAGCGTCGCTATAGCACCAGCATCAAGAACAATCCAATGGTTTGCGATAGGAAAATAAAATGATTACAGAGCTACAATTAAAACAGATTGCACCAAAATGC
>CAYJCZ010000014.1:0-2952 GCA_964368835.1 uncultured Candidatus Saccharibacteria bacterium
TATCAACCATCTGAAGAACTAGCTAGTCTAGAACATTTAGTAAAGCTAGGAGTTAAGTTTTGAGTGATGCACTATACGAAAAGATTATCAGCGAAAATATTGATAAGAACTCGCAATTACGACTTGTAGTGAGTGAGTTCCGTGATGTACAATATGTACATCTGCGCAAGTATTATCAAGACTATGAGGGTAACTGGATGCCAACTAAAGAAGGTGCTAGTTTTCCTGCGAGTATTCAGTCAATCTATTCTTTACTGGACGGACTGATTGAGATTTGTGCTAAGGAAGAATCTGCTCACGCTATTACAGTTCACTTTGAGCAACGATTAGCTGAGCTAGATGATTGTAACTCATATCAGGCAGCAGGAAATGAATAAAATCCACGAATACCTACAGCTAGCCAGCCGTAACTACTACGCTGGCGTACCTGTTATCTCAGATGAAGTGTTTGATAAACTAGCTGAATCTAGTGGCTTTAATGAAGTAGGTGCCAAGCAACATGAGCATCTAGAAAAGCACTATTATCCTATGTATAGTCTTCAGAAGTATTACGAAGATGAAGGTAAGGAGTCTCCACTAAAGGGCGAAACTAATATCAGTACTTCGGTTAAACTAGATGGAGCCGCGATTTCTATCCTATATGTAGCTGGTAAACTATCGCGAGTACTTACTAGAGGCAACGGCACTGAGGGTATTAATATAACAGATAAATTCTTGGCTACTAAGTTAATACCCCATACTATACCTAATAACGACGTAATACAGGTTACTGGAGAAATAGTAGCTCCAAAATTAATAGAAAATTCTCGTAACTATGCTGCCGGGAGCCTTAATTTAAAGAGTATTAGCGAGTTTAAAACTCGTAGTATAGAATTTTTTGCATATGGCATTCAGCCAAATCAGTACGAAATGTTTCATCAGGATATGCATCATCTTAAACTATGGGGATTTAATACTGTATTAGATCCAGATTTACATAGGATATTTGGTTGTGACGGTGTAGTTCATCGACTAGATAAATATAGTGAGTTTTATTTAGCAGGATACACAAGTAAATATCCGTTAGGAATGTATGCTCTTAAAGAACGTCAAGCATGTGTAGAAACAAAATTACTAGATGTAGTGTGGCAGGTAGGCAAAAGCGGAAAGATCACTCCTGTAGCTATTCTAGAACCTGTGAAGATTGAAGATGCCATAATAAGTCGTGCTACCTTAAATAACTATGCTTTTATTGAGGCATTAGATATTAGGATTGGTGATATAGTAGCGGTGAGACGTGCAGGAATGATCATACCTGAAATTTGTTATAAAGTAGACGCATAGTAAAAATATATTTGACGGTGCTGCAATTTCGTTATATAATGTATTCTTAACTTAATATAAGGATACACTATGACCTGTGGTATATATAAACTAGTATTTAACGGTACTACTAAAAGTTATATCGGGCAATCTCTAAATATAGAAAGTAGGTACAGAGATCATGTATATTTTTTAAATAAAGGATTGCACTCTGCTAAGTTACAGAGTGCATATAACATGTATGGGTTACCTACGTTTGAAATAGTAGAAGACTGTGATGGGTGTAATTCAGAAGAGCTTAATGCTACAGAAGATTTTTATATTAAAAAGTTACGTTCTTATGAAGAAGGGTTCAACACCTTAGAACACGCTGCTGAAATACCTATATTACGAGGAGAGTCACACGGGAGAGCATTGTATTCTGATTATCAGATAGAAGAAACTTTTTTATTACTAGTAAAAGAACCGCCATTACTGTACTCAAAAATATCAGAGATAACAGGAGTCTCCGTGAGTAATATATATCTAATATCTAATGGAAGTAACCATCTATGGTTAAAATCAAAATATCCTATAGAGTATCAACAATTACTAAATAAAATAGGTACACGTAGAGGTAGTTGCCAGAGTTTATATAATACGAACAAGATATTACCTAAACTTATTTCACCATCCGGGGAAATAGTAGAGATATTATCCAGTATAAGAGAATTTTCTAGACTTCATAATTTAGACGACGGGCACTTAGGTAAGGTTTTACACGGAAAAGTAAAATCGCACAAAGGTTGGACTCGTGCTTAGGCATCAAAAAAATAGACTTGCAGCCCGGTTACAAATGCCGTATAATATGTATATATTGGATAGTAAAGTGACATGAAAACAATAGTTTTACCCACCGAGTGCCCTTGCTGCTCGTATCAACTTGAGAAGGTTAATGACCAATTGTTTTGTCGCAATACAGCTTGTACGGCGCAAATCAACGGCAAGGTACAGCATTTTGCAAAGACTTTAGGTATCAAAGGTTTCGGACCTAAGACAGTAGAAAAGCTGAATATTCAAGAACTTACTGAGATTTTTTACTTGGATCATGGCGAAGTTGCTGATATCCTTGGCGACAAAGTAGCTGAAAAGCTCCTGCATGAGATTGAAAAGTCGAAAGGTTCAAATTTAGAAACTGTCTTAGCGTCTTTTTCTATCCCGCTAGTTGGCGGAACAGCTTCTTCCAAGCTGGCGACCGTAGTCGCAAACATCGAGGAAATTACTTACGAGAAATGTAAAGAAGCAGGTCTTGGTGAGAAAGTAACACAAAACCTACTAAACTGGTTAGACACAGATTATGTAGAGTTAAAGGAATTTTTACCTTTCAAGTTTGAAAGTAAAAAACAAGCCAACGTAGATGCTAAAAAGGTTTGCATTACGGGTAAATTAAAGTCCTTTAAAAAGAAGGCCGACGCAGAAGAATATCTTCGTGCCGCAGGCTACATCCTAGTAGATTCTGTAACAAAACAAACAGATATTCTAGTAGACGAAGAAGGCAAAATGTCTAGTAAACGTGAAAAAGCCGTTCAATACGGTATTCAAATTATAACCGATCTAAATGATCTATTGAAAGAAAAAACAAATGAGTGATACAAACAAGAAGTGGAATGA
>CAYJCZ010000014.1:3052-4499 GCA_964368835.1 uncultured Candidatus Saccharibacteria bacterium
TAAAATGAAAGTAACAATAACGTATCACGACGGTGAATCTTTTACATCCGAAGAAGTTGTTAAGTTAGCACACCATAATTATGGAAAGTCAGCACGCGTAGAAGTGGTTGCTGACTCGCCCGCGCCTCACGACAGTATCTATTTCGCGCTACAGCAAATGGTTACTCCCGCGCAATTATCCCTGATATACGATAATAAGTATACCTACCAGAAAGATATTAAGCAATTACGGGCAGAAACATTACTTAAGCTAGAAGAGCTTTTGGATGCGGTTCTAATTGATAACGAATCGAAAGTAATGTAATATGGACTGTAGCGCAATCGTACTAAACAAGTTACTTCTAGAACGCAATCTAGATATTTGGGCTAAGCTCAAACTTGCTTTTCTCGATACCGCCTACTCCTCTGTATATAGTGCTATTTCTAGATATTACGATAAGTACAGTAATATTCCTTCCTTTGAAGAATTAGAGATTACTATTAGAGAGGGAGCTGGGCAAAAAACACTAGCAACCCTCAAACTAATCGACGAACCAGATATTAGTGCTGAAGTAGCTTTAGATGCACTGATTGACCAATATACACAAAATACAACTATATCACTATTAGAAAAGTTCGTAGATAAACTACCTATTTTTGATAGTGCAGAAATTAAAGAAAACTTAGCTCACATAGTACTAAATCTAGATGAGAAGACGCTAACTACGGAAGGCGTTTATACCATGTCGGATATTATGCTATTCAAGAGTCCAGATGAAGTAGCTAAGGATAGAGTATTCCTAGGATTAAATAATCAATTCGATTCAGTATTAGGCGGATGTGCTTTACAAGAACTGATTCTAATTGGTGGTCCTCGTGGTGCTGGTAAGTCGATTACTTCTAGTAATGTACTAGTAAATCAGTACGAATGTGGGAATACTAGTGTAATCTTCAGTATTGAAATGATTGGGCACGAAGTATTCGAACGAAACATGGCTATTTCAGCCGACGTTTCGTATATGGCCATTAAGAACAATAATCTTAGTGAGCCAGATATGCTAAAGCTAATCAAAGCTAGAGCAGCGCAGTTCCTAGATGCTGATGATTTGGTATCTGATTACATGCGTCACAGAGATAGATTTAAATTCGAGACTACACTAGTACGCGAAAAATCTCTGAAGCCTGATAACCAAATGATTATCATTGACGATAGATCATTAACGTTAGCTAGTATTGATCTGCACTTAGGTAAGTTAAAGGCTAGATTTGGTGATAAACTAAAAGTAGCAGTTATTGACTATCTAAATCAGATTAAGATCGAAGGCTCTAATCTATTCGACTGGCAGCCACAGATTATGGTTTCTAAGGGACTAAAGGAACTTGCTAGAAAGCATAACATGCTTATTATGTCACCCTACCAAATTGATGCAACTGGCGAAGCACGCTTCGCAAAAGGCATTCTTGATGC
>CAYJCZ010000015.1:0-4352 GCA_964368835.1 uncultured Candidatus Saccharibacteria bacterium
GGTCGCTCGGATATTTCATTTTTGTACCGTTGATATTGAACGACTCACCCATTGCGATTGTCTTGCCGCCATTTACATTGCGATGTGGGTCTCTAACCCTGCCGTCATTCGTGCTAATCCATTCGATTTGCACATCGAGGCCACTGTCTGTTGCTGCCATTTCTGCGCGTGTGAACTGTGAGGCGTTTGCTGCCTTGTGTGTTTCAGTTCGTGCGATTGTCATGGCGCGAGATTTAGCGTTATTGCCGCCTATCTTGTTCGCTATGGCCTTCGCTATGGTGTTCGACGTGATGTATTGCCCTGACGTATTACTGAGCGTCATCTGTTGAATAATGACTGCTGACGCACTGGCAATGGTTGTGTCTGCTATCTCTGCCGATGTGGTCAGCACGTTAGCGGCTAACACACCTAAAATTTGCGACTCGATAGCCGTATCTTGAGTATCAAAAACCGACTTGATACTAATAATTCCAATGCTTCGGAATGTCTGATTTGTGACTCTTGAAAGCTCGGTCAAGATAACAACCAGGCGTTTTTCGTGGTCTTGCTTAACGCCCTGAAACTTGCTGTCGTTGCCATTGTCTAAATAAGACTTAGCCAGCGCATCGCCAACAATCGTTAACTCTGCTTTGATTTTGCGAAAATACTTAGTTGAGATTTTGTCTTGAGCCAATAAAACCTTTCTCGCGTACTTGAGTTTATCAATACGCTTAATGGTCATGGTTTAGCCTAATTTATGGTGCAAGTGGCGGAATGTCTGCGCCTGCCATGTCTAATGGGATTTTGCTGCTGTCCACTAAAATCACATCGCCGCCTTCTGCTGATTCATAACCCATTGCTGCGCGTTTTTCATCAACTTTGAGCGATGTTAGCCCGTCAATAACTTTGTTTCGTTCTGCGCGTCTTGGCTCTAATGCCGTGATGCCGTCAGTATCGACAATGAGCTTATAAGTTGGCGGTATTTTGAAATCTTTACGCAAGAAGCCAAGCAACTCAGACAGCAAGCCGTTAACCATTGGGATGACTTCATCCTCATAAAATGCCGCCCTTGCTTGTTCGTAATTAGCGAACGTTTGGCTACCTTCAATTCCGATGATTTGTGGCGGCACACGCAACACTTGGCATACATCTAACTGACTTAATCGCTTGCCACTCACAAACTCCATATCACGCGGGCTAAAGCTCATGCCCTGCCACTTCAAACCACCATCCAAAATCATCGGCTTGCCTGAGTTTTTAGCCCCTGCGTATTTGCCGTTGAATTGTTCTTGAAGTCTGTTAAATGACGTGTCGCTGACCTCGCTATCAGTCCACAACACACCACTCGGAGTCATGCCGTTTTCGAGCATAGCCTTGTTAGATTTTGCGTACTCGTTGAGCGTGTCGATACTATAGGCGGCAGAATAGAGAGGGCTAAGACCGCGCCATCTAAACAGTGGATTGTATTCCGCCCAAATCATTAGCTCGGAAAACTGGTACTGCTTAACGGTCGATTCTTCGTAAGTGTCGGACGGCGTATAAGAGCAAGTAACAGGTAAACCCATACTAAAAGTCGTAATCTCAAGCCAATCAGGACGCAACGGCCACAGCTCAACACTTTGACCAATGCCAATTTTTAATACATCGCCTTCGCCTGCAATGTCATGCGAGCCGATCATCTGAGTTAAAAACTTTTCCCATGACTGCATGGGGTTTGGTTTATTCAGCAAGGATAAAATCGGGTGATTCTCTACCGCTTCGCCTTTTTCGTTGACCAAAATAATTGGGCATTCAATAGCGGCCTTTTGCTTTGCCATGATGCAAGCACGAACTGTCGGGTTATCGCGATAGCCTTCAGTAGCAAACGCCACGAATTCACGCGCCGACCAAGTAGCCGAGTTTCTTTGCATGATCGAACGTATGGCATTAGAGGACTTTTCCTCTTTTTTCCAAAATTGCCACCATTTCGACATTATAAAAATCTCACTTTCGGTTCGGTTTTGTGCGACAACATATCGTTAATCGCATCACACATAGGGTCTATTTGATCGTCGTGGTCGTGGGCGTTGTCTGCTGTAAACGCCTCGCACTCTGCAATAAAATCGTTAATGTATGCGGCATTGCTTGGGACGTTGACATAGCCCGACTTGATGTACGGCGTAACGTCTTGCACGCGAGTTAATTTGTCGATGTTTCGCTGTTGAGCTTTAACGGGTATTTTTCCGTCATGCTTGATGCTTTGAATCAACCCTGTGCCGCTTGCCTTGTCCTCAATGACCATCTCGCGCAATGCGCCAAGACCTTCAACAGCCTTATGCTTATTCCAAAACGCAATCGCACGCTCTTTTAGCTCAGGAGCTTCCCACTTTGAGCGAATCAAATCTAACAGGTATATTTTTGAATCTTCGCCATAGCCCCAACACTCAAAAACAGAATAATCGTTCTGCTCTTTTGTTTTTTGTGCTGTATCTGCGTAGATTTTTCGGTATTTAATGACTGGTAATATGTCGTAACGAACAAACCACTCACCGCGAATAATGTCACCACCGACAATAATCGGTGTCTGTTGGTATAACGAAAGCCACGATGTGGCGTCCATTAGCTGTTTGCGCTCTAGCAAAAACTCAACAGACTTATGCTCAGGGAAAAGAGCCTCGCCTTCGTGCCTGTGTTCTTCGTCTGCTGTCGCAATGGCTGGATAGCTTAAAACTTTAACGTCAGGATATTTTTCAATGAGTCGGCCAATAGGGTCGTCAATGTGCCATCGTGTTAGAATGCAAAGCAGTGCTGCATCTTCACTAAAGCGCGTGAAGAAGTCATCGGTAAACCAATCCCAAACGCCGTCACGAATAGTTATAGAGTTTGCTTCTTTACGGCCTTTTAATGGGTCATCAATAACGCCTAAATCTAAACCTTCGCCAGTGATCGATCCGCCAACAGTCGTGTTTCTAAAATATCCACTATGATCGCAATACTCTAAAATCTCACGATTACGCAAAAACTGACCGCTAATCGTTACCGAATTTGACTTGTTAATGTGCGTATCAGGAAAAATCTCTTGGTATATTTTTGAGTCATAAAGCCGCTGTAAGCGAAGGTTTGCCCGCACCCCTAAACGCTCACTAAATGACGTATAAATTGTTCTTAAATCGGGGTTTTTACCCGCCAACCATGCGATAAAATCAATGATTTGTACTGACTTGCCGTGCTGTGGTGGCGCTTGAATGACTAGCTTAGGTCGTTCGCCACGGACAATGGCATCAAAAAAGGATTGTAGTTCGGCTGCTATTTCTTCCTGCCACCATCCCCATTTATTTTTTGGGTTTATTAGTTTTCTAAAGGCTAGAAAGTCTTTGCGAGTATCACGAACAGCTTTTTCTTTGATAAGTTCAAGCTTTCGTCGATTACTCAGTGATTCCAAGTTTTGCTAACTCCGCTTTGAGCTCGTCATCTGTTAAGTCTTTGATCGCGCCGATCTTTACACTGCCGGTATGCTCCTGCACATTTGTCTCTTTCCATCCAGCCTGTGTTTTCAAGAAGAAAATCATCCCTGTCATGTTGCCGCCTTTGATTGACTCCATTAGTTTATTGGTCACTAATGCGATGCCCTTAGCCTTTCCCCTTTTAATAGCGTCCGTAAAATCCGCATTTTCTTTTTTTCTTTTTGTTAGTGTTGACTCACTGATACCCAATGCCGCCGCTATCTGCTCTTGCGTCAAACCATTAGCCGCCAATGATTCGACCTGCTTCAAATCAATGTGGATTTTGGGCTTGGTTATCATTAGATAGCTCACTGTAATTTACATTTAGCCACTGCTCACAGACCGCCCTTGCAACCTGTTCTGTCATCTTAGGTGGTACACTCATGCCAATCATGTATTTGCCAATCTTGTCTGTTTTGGCGTGGTAGTCGTCGGGGAATGATCCGAGGCGCTTCCACTCTCGATAACAGAGATTACGGCAACTATCCCAATGAGTGAAGGTGTCCTGCGCTGTCAGTGAATTGGATGGCAAATCACCATGAAGTTTTTTATGCGCCCACAGTCGATATTTGCCTTCTTTGCGCTGCACTGCCGCACAATAATCTTCTCCCGGCTTCGTCAAGTGCCACCATTTCAAGTCATTCGGTTTTGGGCTTGTTTCAGATATTTCAGCTGAGGTCAGTTCAATATCCGCTGTCGATTCTCTGGTTGTTACCCACCGATGCGTCGGTGCCAACTTCAACGGCGGCACGTCAATATCATTTCTAACCGCAACGAAAAAAACACGCTCTCTTTTTTGAGGGACTCCACAATCAGCACTATTAAGCAAAAACAATTGCGGCCTGTATCCCAATTCTTTGAATCTAGCCATAATCATTTTTGTGTAGCCTT
>CAYJCZ010000016.1:0-3252 GCA_964368835.1 uncultured Candidatus Saccharibacteria bacterium
TTTCAGCGCCTCTAGCGCTTGTTGCAATAGCTCACGCATAGGGGCACATCGCTTTACCGGCTTTTGATGCGCGCTCTTCAGTCAAATGAATAACGCCGGCACTCAAACGGTCGTGGTCGTGTTGGTCGTCATCCCAGCACGATTCAAAACAGAAATTTTCTTCAAGAGCGGTGGCGACCCAATATGGCGTACCAATCGCAGGAGCCTCCCGCAATGGAGCAGGAATCACCCGCGCTGGGATCGTGATTTCGTCGGGTAGCGGGGCGAGGCGAATCGTCTGCCCTGAATAGAGTGCGTGAAGCATTGAATCCAAGCTAGAGAGAATCGGCGTTTTCCACTCGTTCGCTGTTGACAAAAACTGCCAGCCACGCCCAGCTTTAAACCCTTGCAGCACTTCGATAATTTGATCTGGCGTCATTGCATCTCCTCATCCGTAGGTTCGTACTCGCTCGGCTCATCGGCAAAATCACGAAGCGCCTGAAAAAACAAAGCATCACGCACGCGCATAAGCGTGTCTGCGTGTTTCGCTTCGCGGCCTTCGCGCTTTTCGCGGCGGGTGGGTTTCTTGCTCATTTGATTTCAAGGCGATCACGCTTGACCAACTTAACGCACGACGGCACAGGCTCGCCCGCCTTAATCGCTTTCTTCAACGCGGTCTTGTCCCATGCTTTCGACTCGGGCACGATGCGCGCAAAGCGAGCGTCAACAGGCGCGCTGTCGTCGATTTCGATAGCCTCGTCACGCAGCGGATAAAGCATCGCGCTAAACGTACCGTCCTTCGCATCAATGCGGGCAATGCCAGCGTTCGCCATGCAAAACGACATGTAGTCATGCAGGCGGTCAATCTTCGCGCCAACGGCCTTTTTGCGGGCTGCAATCACCTTTTCATGCGCAGCAATCATTTCCTGCTGCGCTTTCAGGTTCAGCACGTAGGCCGCAACGTCCGCGCCTTTGTTTTTGAATTGGCCGATGGCATTTTCGAGTTCGTCCGTCGTCGCGATTTCGCCCGTCTCTTTGTCGAGGGCGGCGTCAAGCGCTGCGGCAATATCGCGTTCGCATTGGTAGAGAGTGATTGCGTTCATGCGTTACCTCAAAATGGGATCGAATCGTCGAAGTCGTCAAGTTTTGACTTCGCTTTTGCTGGAGCACCCGTCGCGGGCTTGCTCGGTTGCGCTTCCGACTTACCGCCAACGAGCGTTAAATCGTTGACGCGTACCTCTTGCGTCGTTCTCTCAACGCCTTCTTTGTCCGTCCATTTACGCTCGGACAACTCGCCGCTAATGGCGACTTGCTGGCCTTTCATGAGATACGGCGATACGGCTTCCGCGCGCTTGCCAAACATTGAGCACCGCGCCCAAATCGTGCCCTTCTTGTCGCCGTAACCGAAGTCAACCGCGACCGTGAAGTTAGCGACCGCATCACCGTTCGGCAGGTATCGCGTCTCTACATCCTTGCCTAATCGGCCTGTGAAATTCCAGTTGTTCATGCTGCTGCCTTAAGTGTTAGTTGTGCTTTGCGTTCGCGCGATGCGGAATTGACCAGCGCCCACGCTTCTTTGTCATCATCTTTCGCGAGCGCTTTCATAGCGTCGTCGCGCACCTTGGCAAGCGCCTCAACATCATCGCTTGACTTAATGGCCGACAACCAATCAGCCGCGCGTTCTGCTGGCGTTGGTTGCTCTTCACCTTCCGGCAAATCCTCACCGGCGTAGATGTACAAACCAAGCCCGTGCATTCCAATGGCTTTAGCCAAGCACCGCATGATTGCCGTGTTCACCGCAAACGAATCAGGGTTGTTGATCGCCTTGTTCTGGTGGTTCATCACGGGCAGGACGCTGCTTTTCGTGTCGCCCTTGATCGTCACCTGAACAGACACCATCGCCGAACCGTCAGCAAGGTACATGCAAGGCTTGCCGTCAAACGTCAGTGCTTGCCAGTTCGCTAGCGGGTCGGTCTTTAAGACTTCTGCCCACGCCCACGCCCATGAAAGGTATGTGAGCTTCCCCTTCTTCTCGGTGTGCTCGTTTACGTTGACTTTGAGTAGTTCGCTCATCTTCCTGTTCCTTCAAAAATTCGTTGTATTCGTGTTCTGCGCTTTCGATCTGTTGTCTGCACATCGTCACTCTGCCGGTGTGTACTTGACTACGCGGAACTTGTCTTTCGGGTTGTTGTACTCCCAATACCCGACCTTTTCCCGACGTGCATCGGCGCGAGTACATCCAGCACCTACGGTCGGCTCCCACTTGCCATTAATGAGCATTTCCACCACCCACAAATAGCGCTTGCTCATTTGCAATACCCCTTAGCTTCGTCAAAAGTCATCGCCACGCGCAGAATCGGAGTCCGGCACTCTGGCGACCATGTGATTGATTGATTCGCTGTTACTGCTGGCGTAAACGAAAGCGCGAGCAGTAGGGCGAAGGTTGTGATGCGGTCGGTCATTTCTTGACTACCCAAATAATCGAGCGCTTGTCTTTTCTGTCTATCGCGCAGCATGGTGCCGCGTTATTGCATTGACTCCGCGCTACTGAGGTTGGCCTGTCGTGAGCGCACCCGAGACAAACCAGTGTCGAAGGCTTCGCTTCGTATGTCACGCCGTCCTCGTCGGTGTATTTATTCATCGCAGCACCACAGCCAGAACAAACGCAACCGCAAGAAACACGCACACAACCGCAACAGAATCAACGCTAGGCGTTCCGTCGGGTTCGATCATCACAATGCCAGCTTCGCGCGCTGTTCGTGCGTAGCGGCCTTCTATTAGCTCGGCGTATTCGGTATCAGCGCCGCGCATGTTGGCTAGTTGGTCTTTGTGCGTCATGGTCAAAATCCTTTCGAGTTCCTGTCCTACTGCTAAAAGTGCTTCGTCGGTGGTCACTTGAGCGCCTCCAAAATTTGCGTCGTCGTTTCTTCAAGAATCCGCTCGCGCTCTTCTGCAAGCTGCATAAAGTCGCCACTGATAAGCATCGCCATCACATGGTCATCGTTCACTAGGTTTTCACCAAAAAAACCGCAGCATGAACGCGTGCCGCCGTTGCTTTCCGCGTACTCGCGCGCATCTTCTTCGCGTGTGATGCGGGTTGCTGTAATCGCGTAACCGTCGGCAATCCGCTTTGCTTGTTCGTCGGTCATGCGTGGTGGTTTGAGGTACGCACGCAAAGCTGCTCTCGCTTCTTCTTCGATGGTCATTGCTGGCATTTTGCTCTCCCTATTGAATTCGCTTACTGGTGCACAGACAACGCGGCCGAGAATCCCC
>CAYJCZ010000017.1:0-3196 GCA_964368835.1 uncultured Candidatus Saccharibacteria bacterium
ATCTAATGCTTAATCACTACATTACTCACTAGACCTGCATATTGTACCACAAGTCGGAATAGTGTTCAAACTTACGCGCCGCTAACTCTGCATCAAACCGATAAAGCCCCAGCCAACTGTGTAGGTTCACTGGCAGTTAAGAGGCTTTACGGCTTATGCGTTGGTAGTTAGACGCTTGGTACAACGTACTCGCACAACAAAGGCACGCCGTACAGTTTCATCGTGTCTTTGCGTCCACCTTCCCAATTTATTGAGTCAGCGCATTGTTTGCAGTAATACGCCATTGTTGACTTGTTGTAGTAATTTGCACCTGCTTTTTGGCAGGCGGTGCGGTTACAACTACCGTTTTTACGGCCTTTGTCAGCCTTTAGCTCTGGCATAATCTAATCCTCTTTTATGGCAAATACGCTTTCTAACTCTCGTTGTAGTCCGACAAGTACCCAGACTATTGTTGTTTGCTCAAGTTAGCGCGGTACTTGCGGCTAAACTACTTAGTTATACACCAGTATGTTTTTCTAGCCACGCTACGACAGCATCTCTAAGCATCTGCTTAGTAACGTCGTCATTGGGTAGGCCATACATATAACTGTCGTAGCTAATACAAACGCCATTGAGCTCATCTAAAAGCTCATCAATTTTATCGTTGTCCATTTTCGTTCACCTTTGTTTATCATCGTAAAAAGTGTATAACTCTCCGCTCAACTCGATAACTACCCAGCCGTTTATTGCTCAATTGTTTGCATCTTTAGCCAAACAGTACCGTTATCCCTGTGGGTGAGGGTAGTTACAAGTTAGCTTTTCCGTTAGAGCTTGATAGGCTTTATTGAACAGGGGTTAAAACATATTCTTTCTTTCCACTCGAATAAAATTGCCGCAAGGCTATCATCTCCTGTCAAAATAGCGGTTTCTGAAAAATCCTCGACACGACTAGCAAACCAATCAAGCAAATTTATGTCGTATGTGTCATCATTAATCATCCGCTCTTTATGCCTTTTTAATTTTCTTGTTTTTTTTGGCTTTGTCTTGTAATCGCTTTTAGCATCAAGCATCATTTTGCAATTACTCCATGCCGCTGCCAACGGGTGTAGATTGTTTATTTCCCCTTGTTTGCCAAGAATTACTGCTCGTTTATAGCAGCCTGTCAGTCTTTTAAATGTTCTATCTGGAATGTGAAAAAACATAATGTCACCTAGTTAAAAAAATCGTAATACCCACCACGCTTCTAACTCAGCAATCAAGCGCGATGCCCACTCAAATGATTGCTGCGGTTTATATGTTGGCGCGTAAGTGGTCACGCCTTATTGCACGTAGTTAGACGCTACTGCGTATTATTAAATCCACGCACTTTCCATTTGCTGCGGACGGGTAAATATATACTTGCCGTGTTGGGTGTCCTGCTTCTTTCCGTCTACACATGTGGCAAACACCCATATTTTCAAAACCCGCACATCTAGCAATATCAAAAGGCAATACGTGTTTTTTGTCTTTATCACTCATATCGTTCTCCGCACATCATCGTTAATCGTCAACCGCTTTCTAACTCTACGTCAACGCGACCAGTACCCAATCAACAAAATACCGTTATCCTGTGGCTGGCGCGTTACGCACTTAGTTAGATTTTTATGCTTCTAATCATAGCTAAAGACCTTCTTCCTAAATTCGTTACTTTTAACAATTCAATATCCGTTAGCGATAATGCGTCTTCTATGTACTCTATATTTGAGGCTAATAGACAATTAATAGTTCTCGCATCTAAGGCTTCGCACTCAGAAACACGAGTTTTGTTTTGTTTTTTGATTTTTTCCTGTATGAATTTTTGGAAATCCTCAAATTCATCAAGAGTAAATTCAACAATAATTTTCATCGCAATTCCCCAATCTAACTCAGCAATCAAGTAGGACAATGCCCCAGCCATTTATCACTCATTTTTGTACGCTTTTTGCATACTCTCATTTGCAAATATCAGCGTGGGGCATCGCCTCTTATTGCAATAGTTAGATTCAATCTGCAATCAGGTTTTTTAGTCTTTTAACCTCGTCCCTTAATTCATCAATAACAAAACTTGCATCAATACATGCTAGCTTTTGCTCAACGGTTAGGTTGTCTTGGTCGTTAATGTGCGAACTTAAATAATGGCTTATTTCGGTATCATCTACCCAAAAACACATCATATTATTTGCACCATCTAACTCTCGCTCAAGGTGATGCTCACCCACACTGTTATTGTCTTGGCTCATGTTCGTATATCCTGTGTTCTTAATAGTTTGCTGTGGGTTCGCACCCCTTAGCTGTGTAGTTATAACCTAGCCAGCATGTCGCCAATGTGTAACGCGCCCAGTTGTAGATAGATCGCAAAAAAATCCACGCTCCGTATATTCTGTTAATTCAATCCCATGTCTGCAGCCTACAAACATATGATACGGATTGCCAACAACCTGCCCAAAATCACGAAAAACTTCGACTCTATCGCCAATGTCGGGCGTTTTTTCATCTACGCTAAAAAAATCATTTAACATCGCAATATCTCCTGCGGTTCTAACTCACGTTGTAGTCCGACAAGTACCCAGACTATTGTTTTAGGTTCACTGTTAGCGCGGTACTTGCGGCTAAACTACTTAGTTAGGTGTTATTCATCTATCTGTCCGTCCGTGGACAACCTCAATCCTCATCAGGGTCTAAGTTATCCCACGGGTCGTATAACTCGTGGTCTAGCTCGTCAAAATCATCTTCGTGGGCGTTAATCAATTTTCAATAGTCCTCATCTTAAAATTAACATTGTTCTCATCGCCAAATGCAATGCACCAAGTACAAAAATCCGCGCAATCTTTTGTGTTTAACTGGCTTGTACGCTCAAAGATAATATCAAAGCCTTTGCCGTCTAACGCAGGGATTAACTGCGGTTGTTCGTTCTTTTCGCGTAGCCATGAAGCCATGCACAGGCGTTTCCATGTCACAACATCAAACGATTGACCATGCCATTTAACCTGCTTGGCTATGTCTGTTATGACGGCATGGAGTAGGGCGTTTTGCAGGGTGCTACGCTTGGTTTTCTTTGGTCGAATCAGCACTTCTAGCGGTGTTTCAGCCTGTTTGTACCTAAGCCAGTATTTAGACAAAAACTCATTGGCATTGTGCAATATGCCGCTATTGCCAATGATAAATAGTTTTGATTCACTCATTTAATCACCAGCGATTC
>CAYJCZ010000018.1:0-2947 GCA_964368835.1 uncultured Candidatus Saccharibacteria bacterium
GTCTCTTTGTTAAGAATGCGATCTTGTTCGAGAATTTTATTCTAGACGTTAAGGAATTGTCGTTTACAAGAGAAGTATTTTTGCCTGCGTTTATTAGGGTATACGAAAAAACAGGTAAAAAACCAATCATTGTTGCGCTTGAACCAACAGAGCTTGAGGATGATGTTTTTTGGTTGTGTCACCCCATTGAGAGCAGGGTGGTTGTTCAAAAAAATTTATCTTAAATTGAGCTACACTCAATTTAACTCATGTGAGCTACTTGTTCCATCTTAGTTTTTTAATTTTTTCATTTAAGTACCATTGAAAATACCCAGCGTATTTTTTTTGGAGCGCGGGTATTTTCCAGTCATTCCAAGTCACAACGTGTCTGCAGGTTTTTAAACCACATTCACAATTAAATCTGTACTCTTTTTTTACATTCTTTGCTTTACTTAGGACCATACAGTAGTCAAAAGATATTTGCTCATTTTTTTTAATGTTCCTCATTGCGACTAAGAATATTTGGCCTTGGAATCCACAATTGGGTTCACAGCTGTGGTTTATGTAATCAACCGGTTGAATTTCCTCCCTTTCCCTGATTCCAAACACAAATTCAGACGATATCTGGTGCGCGAAATCATCCATTCCATCCTTAAAGGTTGATTCTTCTGCAAACGTAAATACATAACCACCAAATATAACCAGTACCGTACCCTTTTTAACGGCTTTTTTAGTAAAGACTCCTTTTCCCATGTTGATTACGTCTCGAACCTCTAGGCTTGGATGCATCCACGAATGATAGGGTTTTTTGTTCACTTCTTGCATGTTGGGTATATTACATTATCGATATATAATTGGAAGCACCGTGGATATAAATACTTGCTTCGCTACCACAAATAGCTATCACACAATAGCTTATTACTCTCATATTGTTCCAATCCTGCTTGCTTTATTTTTGAGCACGTATGTTCTTTTTAGGACTAAGTTTACAAAACTATCCATTACGTTTTCTCTTTTTACTCTTTGTTTCTCCGTTTGGTTAATTGGAAGCCTTGTTGACTGGGTCTCGACAGATTATCATCTGGTCTATTTTACTTGGTCGTGGCTTGACTACGTCAACGTTGCTTTCTTTGCTCTTGGAACCTATTTTTTTGGAATATTGGCAAGAGACAATATCTCTCTTGCTGAAAAGATCGTAATTTTTTCCTTGACTGTACCAGCTTTTATTATGACCGTTACCGGTAATTCTGTTGTTGGGTTTGATCAGCCCTGGTGTGAGGCCACTGAGAATAACCTTATAACGGTTTATAAAATATTTGCAGAAGGTGTCTATCTATTGTTGATCCTATACTCCTTTGTTAGGGCGTGGTTGGTTTCCGACAAATCTAAAAAAATTCAACTGACAGTTGTATTATTCGCAATCGTATCTTTTTTTGCAGTTTTCGCATCTACTGAATACATTGCTTCCGTAACAGATATTTACGAGATTAATTTGTACGGACTATTTATTCTCCCGGTGTTCTTGATCATTATGGTTTTCGTGATCACCAATCTTGGTGTTTTCAAAATTCGTTTTCTTGGAACACAGTTGCTAGTCTATGTACTCATTATTATGATCGGCTCCCAACTTCTATTCTTGGAAAACTCTACTGATGCTGCACTTAATATCGTCACTTTGTTTGTAACCATCTTTTTTGGTCTGGTCCTTCTTAGAAACACTAAAAAAGAACTTGAGTCCCGTATTCAGATCGAAGTTCTCGCCCACAACCTGGAAACAGCAAACACGCGTCTCACTGAACTCGACAAACAAAAAACCGAATTCGTCTCCTTTGCTTCACACCAGTTACGCAGCCCGCTGACAGCAATGAAGGGTTATGCATCACTTATTTTGGAGGGGGATTACGGTCCTGTTTCTGATGATCTCAAGAAAGCCGCGCAGATTATTTTTGATTCAACAAAAACGCTTGCAATCGTGGTGGACGATTATCTCAACGTGTCGCGCATCGAACTCGGTCAAATGAAATACGACTTTGCGACTTTTGATCTGAAAGATCTTGTTCAGAGTGTTGTTGATGAGCTGAAACCAAATGTTGAAAAAGCCGGCCTTCAGCTCGAATCAAATTTTGAAGCGGGCGTTGTATACTCTGTGAGGGCAGATAGGGAAAAATTGAAGCAGGTTATCACAAATATCATCGATAATTCAGTAAAATACACCCCGAGTGGAAAAATCAGCATTAGTTTGGAAGAGGAAAATCGAAAAATCAAACTCGTTGTTGCTGATACCGGCATCGGAATCGAAAAAGACGTCATTCCGAAACTTTTTTCAAAGTTCAGTCGTGCAGCGAATGCAAGCAAAACTAATATTCGTGGCACCGGTCTCGGTCTTTTTATTGCTAAAGAGATTGTGACTGCTCACAAGGGAAAAATTTGGGTGGAGTCTGAAGGGGATGGAAAGGGCTCGAAGTTTATTGTCGAGATTGAATCGGCTATTTCTTAGACGATGTGTTGAGTCTGGTCGCTTCTTTCCAGGCGAGGTCAAAAATATTTTTTAAAGCATCGGCAATCTCAAGGCTTTCCACAACGACAAGAAACGAATCCTTTGTGATAAAACTAATCTTGTCCTCATATATACCAAATGCTCGCACTGGTCTTTTGGTCCGGTTGAATTCCTTGCTCGGAATTATTGCAAAATTATCTTCCGACCCAAACCTTTTGTATTCATTAATCATCGACTTGGAACCAGTATTATCGGGTGCAATTAAATACATCTTTGCCCCCGATTTTTTAATATCAGAAACATCGTCCTCAACAAAATTCGCTGGTAATTTGTTTTTGATTTGTGAGAAATCTTCAAACACCCGAAATTTTTTCATACCTCGCCTAACTTGTTCGTTGTAGATTAGGCTGTAACCCTGCTTAATCGCCTCGGCGCCCGTATACACATACACCTTCGGTCTAACTTTCGTGT
>CAYJCZ010000019.1:0-2840 GCA_964368835.1 uncultured Candidatus Saccharibacteria bacterium
ATGGTACGCAGAATAACAAACACGGTTGGAACAATACCTGACAATACATTATTGGTTAGAACTACCGTAACCTCTCAAACCGATACGACTGTGCTAATATCTACCGGCACGGATAATTTAGAGGACATAATTTTTAGGGGTGGCATAGCAGCGGGGGGCGTATACTGGATATACTGCCCTGCCGCTACCCCAAAAATAGCGCAACTAACCGGCTTGTATCAAATAAGTGAAGTAGCCGGCAATTACACTTTTAACATACAGCTTGACCGTGCCATGACAGGCGCATCGGGTAGTGCTGTTAGTTACGTAAAAGGCGGCATTGCTTACAGCTATTTGAACGATGGCGGCGCGAACGGAACGGTTGACGGCGTAATTGTAAAGCCGGGGGATGATAACTCTGCAAACCCGTATGCAAAATACAGCAACCGCCAACAATTGCACCCTGTGGTTTATGTGGATGCAAGTAGCACCGATTTTTTCATAAGCGAAGAAATATAATGAGAAAGATAGCCTATCTAATTTGTCTGATACTATTTGTTGGAACCGCAAACGCACAGGTTGGTGGTCGCTGTTTAGTCTGCCCGCCCTCTTTACAGGGTGTACCCGATGGCTACGTATTAACCGATAGCTCGGGATATGCAAGATGGCAGGCGGCAGGTGGAGGTTCTGATAGTGCGGCGTGGGCCTTAACAGGTAACAGCGGCACTACCGCAGGCACAAACTTTATAGGCACTACCGATAACGTAGATTTAATATTTAAAGTAGCAGGTGTTTTTTCTGGTTGGATTGATACAGGTGGTAGCAACACCTCAATTGGAATGAGGGCGCTATATTCTAACACAAGTGGAATAGCTAATACAGCGTTTGGAATACAAGCGTTAACGCTAAATACAACCGGCTCTCAAAATAGTGCCTTTGGGTCTGCATTGTCAAGTAACGTAACAGGTTCTTACAATTCAGCTTTCAGCCTATCGTTAGAAAATTCTACCGGTAGTAGGAATAGTGCATTTGGCCACAAAACATTTTCACAAGTAACCACCGGTAACGATAATACGGCAATAGGAACATGGGCGGGTAATAGATTGACAACAGGAAGTTATAATACTTTTATCGGCGACAGTTCAAATGCTGTATCTACATCCGCAAACCGGTCGGGCGCTTGGGGCTATAACGCTATTGTTGGGCGCGATTCATCTTATGTAATAGGCGACACAACGGCAACCTATGTAGGAATAAGAACGGCTTACCCACAAGCGGCCCTTGATGTTCATGGAAATGTAAAGGTAGTTGACGGCACACAAGGCGTAGGCAAAGTTTTTACCAGCGATGCCGATGGCAATGCCACATGGCAAACCTTAGCAGGCGCAAGCGGAACGGGCATACCAGCCTACGCCAATAACGCAGCAGCTTTTGCGGCGATTGGCGCGGGCAAACTTTACTATACCGATGTAGCGGGGGAGTATGTTTTAAAACTAAGCCATTAATGAGATTTGCGCTTGCTATATTAACCGCACTAACCCTAACCGTTTCGGCGCAGACTGGAACGGTATTGGTTACGCATGGCAATATAACGCAGACTACATCGGGCAGCCCGAGCAATTTAGCGATAGTAGGCACATATAATTCTATACCGACCCCTGCAAACCGATTGGCACAGGGCGCATGGTATTACGATGGCGCTTGCACTTGTTGGAAGCAATTAGGCGTAACGGGCAGCACAGGCGCAAAAGGTGCGACGGGCGCTACGGGTAGTACCGGAGCGACAGGGGCTACTGGATCGACTGGTTCGACAGGTAGTAATGGAGCAACTGGCGTAACTGGCGATACTGGACCTACTGGAGCAGGAACAACCGGCGCAACAGGAGTTACGGGCAGCACAGGCCCGACCGGAGCGACTGGCGCAACAGGTTCGGCTAATACCACATTAGTATTTAACGGACTTATTGACGCTACTGGCACAAACTCTATCAATAACGATGGTTACTCTCAAACATGGAATTGGACAGGCATAGGCTCGGTAAGCGGTTTAAGATTGCTTGGTTCGTCTACGGCGGCGGCTTCTAATATCCAAACTTTACTACTTGATTCGGTATATGGCGCAAATGCTACGGCAAGCCAAACTACTTACGGGGCAAGGTTCTATAATACCCACAGCGGCACAAGCTCTACCAATGTAGGCGTATATTCCGAAACAAGCACTGGCACAACAGCCTATTCCATATTCGGATTGGCGGCTACTACTACGGGGCATAATGCGGGCAGATTTGTAGGCGGCAACCCTGCTTTATACGTTAAACAGAACGGCGGCGGAACCGGTGTAGAAATAGCAAATAACAACAGTTTAGAATTAACATTTACAGGAACGGGGGCGACTAATATTTATCAGTCCGCATCTAATCAGGATATGATAATGTATACTAACGGCGGCGGCCTATACTTTTCAACCAATGCTTTATCGGCTTACGGCTTAACGGTCGTATCTAACCGAGTTAACGCGGGTAGTGTTGCAACGGCTACATCCACCTTAACTTCTGTGGGCAGCTTTGGTGCGGCTTATGTGGCAAAGACCGCAAATTATACGCTTACTATTTCGGATTACACGGTTAACTGCACAGCAAATAGCTTCAATCTAACCCTACCCACAGCCGCAAGTATCGCAGGGCGCATTTACGTGCTTAATAACAGCGGTGTTGGAGTAATTACTATCAATACAACATCTGGACAAACAATAGATGGATTTGCCAGCGGGGTATTGACTTTAGCAACTAATAAAAACTATGTCGTGCAATCGGACGGCGCAAATTGGATAATCATTTCAGCAAAATAAAATATAAACTATG
>CAYJCZ010000020.1:0-2620 GCA_964368835.1 uncultured Candidatus Saccharibacteria bacterium
GGCTTCACGGTTGCAAATCTTGCTAGCAATAAAAAATCGATCACATGGCGGTCAGGAAGCTCTGTCTTGCATAGAGTAAAAACAACCTGGGCGCAAAACCAAACAATTAGCGGCGTTGCTCTTTGTTTCACAAATCTGGTTTCTGGGGATTCGGTGAATATTAAGCTTTACAGCGATATCGCTGGTACTACTAATATTTACACGTCAGGCAATATCACAGTTACTCATAATTATGATGTTCCTGCTGGATTTAGTTCAGTAAATTCAACTAGTTTTGCTTATGGCGGTGGGATTCATATCAGTCATTTACTGTCAGAAAAAACGAACGTTAGGCGAATGGATATTGAATTCAACGCATCAAGCAATCCAGCTGGATTTGTAGAAGCAAGCAGGATAGTTGCCGGAAAGTATTGGTCTCCAGAACGTTCTGCCGCATTGGGCGCGAGGATAGGGTTCTCAGATTCAACCTCGAGTTTCAGAACGTATTCAGGCGATTTAGTAACTGACAGGGGATCTATTAGCAGAACGTTGGATTTTAACGTTAATGCCATGTCGGAATCAGACAAAGCAGGGTGGAACAATCTGTTTAGATCTGTCGGAAAAAGTAATCCGTTTTTTGTGGGAATTGCAGGGTCTAGTAATTCAATAAGCGAAGAAATAATTTCAGGATCAATTTACGGAAAATTTGAATCTGATATCGATGTAAGCACACAACTATTTAAACGTTATGGATCGCAAGTGAGGATTGTTGAACTGTGAGAGATATTGACGAGAGCTATTTACCTGAGACTGTCAGAATGGTTGTGAAAATCATTGGTCTTGAGAAGGCAATGTTACTTGTCAGTAAGTTCGGCGGAACTCAAATATATGTTGGGAAAACAATCAATCAGGATGGGATATTAGCTAGAACGATAGGCTTAAAAGCAGCTAGCCAACTTTCAAAAGATTTATGCTATGGATCATACTTAAATGTCCCAAAGGCAAACTCTTTGCAAGTTGCTATTCGTAATCAAGAAATCAAGGATCTTAAAAAACAGTTATCGTCTCACGACCTTGCTGTTCGATTTAATCTTACTGAAAGACATATAAGCAGGATCATTAACACACCATAACTTTGTCACTCGACATTGGTCAATATATAACCTTATGTTTTAACGTGTAATTATCGCATTAAGTTCAACCTTGACTTAATTGCGAATGCCCACAAAAAGTAAGAAAACTATATCAAAAACGCTGATGTTGTGGGTAGCGTTGCGCAAGAAAGATTTCGAGTATGAGCCACCACCTCCGCAGCTAGCTGAGAACTTGCTTACAGAAAGCGGCGAGGATTTGTTAATGGAATCCACCGAAGTCTTGACAACGTAATGGCCAAAAAAATCAGCGAGTTAACGTCGTTTGCAGGTACTATTGACGGAACAGAAGATATACCAATTGTAAGCGGCGGCACAACTTACAAAACGAATTTTAACAAGATATCTTCCGATAAGCAATTAGGAGCGCTTGCGGACGCAGCCGTTACGACTGCCAAGATAGCTGACGCAGCCGTTACAAATTCAAAGCTCGCAGCTGAGATCGTAACGACCAATAAAATTTCAGATGGCGCGATCATCACCAGTAAACTGGCCAATCAGAGTGTAACTGGGCAGAAAATAGCCGATGATTCTGTTACCTCAACAAAATTACTTGATAATGCCGTCAGTACAATAAAGATTGCTGATAGCGCTATTACAACAGCAAAAATAGCTGATGGTGCAGTTACAGCAGCTAAAATATCTGATCTAAGCATATCTGCAGCGGATATATCTAATCTAGCTGTAACTACCGCAAAACTGGCTGATGGTGCAGCGACGACCACTAAACTTGCGGATGCTTCAGTTACCAATCCAAAAATCGACAACGATTCAATAAGCGCGGCAAAAATACAGTCTTTAGCTGTAACAACAGAAAAAATAGCTGACGCAGCGACAACCGAAGCCAAGCTCGGTAATTTGTCTGTATCCACTGGAAAAATACAGGCTAATGCTGTTACTGACGATAAATTATCGCAGATGCCAGCGAAAAGCGTCAAGGTTAATACTAGCGCTTCCACGGCAAATGCCACGAACTTGGCGCTTATCGCAAAACAGTTTGTTGGGACCAATGACGCAGGTGACCTTGTTGCTATTTCGCAAGGTTACAACGCTATCCTTAACGGCAACATTCTAAATTATCACACAGGAAATCCGCTCGTATTTAGTACCAGCACGGCAGACAGCAACCCTACTACCGGAAGGTTTAAATTCGATTCAAGTACCCTTGGCTCTATAACTAAACTTTGGGTAAATAACGCCGACGCAGCTTCAAATAGCTTGATAGCAATAGCTGATTCTATAGCCGTTAACGATTTATTATCGTATCGATCGACAGTAAATCCTTCAACCGTTTTTGGAACATTCAGAGCAACATCTACAGCAACAGACAAGACAGGTTATCGAGAGATAGGCGTGCAGTTTGTTTCTGGTGTGTTACCAGGCAATTTAGAGTTGGTTGATTTTGTTCACGTATCGACGGGGGCAATCGCTGGCCTTGGATCGTCAGGTGCTAATTCATATTTGTACGTCAGATATGCAGACGAAAGCGA
>CAYJCZ010000021.1:0-2602 GCA_964368835.1 uncultured Candidatus Saccharibacteria bacterium
GCGTGCGCGTGCGCGTGATACGTGCGCGTGTGTGGCGCGTGCGATTGCGTGCGCGTGTGCGCGTGTGTAGCTGGACGATTCGGGGTGCTCGGGAATCACGTTCGGGAAATGTTTCGGGAATGGCTTGACGTAGCGGGGTGCATGGCGCGATGATCATGTCTCCCCCCGCAACTAGGCGGGTCGGACCGGTGACCAGACATCCCGGGAACACAGACAGGACACATGACATGGCAAAGCCAACGATTCGATACGGCAAGGAAACGCCCACTCGACTCCAGTTCGATTCGATCGACTGGATGGCGTACGTGATCCCGGGAGACGAACCCCGAATCAACGTCAACACGCTGAACAAGTCTGAACTGGTCAGCGTAATGATTCGCCACTGCGGCGCCGACTACACCGCGGCGTGTCAGCTCGACGACGTGGCCAAGGTGCACGCGATTCACGGATTCGCGAAGGACCAAGACCAAGGTCGCGACTGGACGTCGGACACGTTCACGCCCAAGGGCTCGCGGGATGGCGGCAAGCCTCGCGCGGATGTCCGAATCGATCCGCCGGTCGATACGCCCGCACCGGTACCGGCGCCCGCACCGGTCGCACCGGTCGCACCGGTCCCCGCGGCTGGCGCATCATCGCTGGACGCGGTGATTGGCGCGGTGGCGCAGCAAGCCGCGCATGACGTCGTTACCGCGGCCCTTGCCGGATTCAATCCCGTTTCCGATGAGACGATCGGCGCCAAGGTCGACGCCGCGGTTGAACCCGCGCTCGACGCGTTGGCCATGCTGGCCGATTCGGTCCCCGCGATGATCGATGCCGCGGTCGACAAACTGCGGCCGACCATCGTTCAGCTTCCCGGGCGTCCCGACGTCACGATCGAGGGACGGACACACGCGAAGTTCGCGGACGTTCTCGCGTACCTGAACGCGGGCGTCACGCCCTTCCTGGTCGGGCCCGCGGGCACCGGTAAGACGTACCTTGCACGGCAGGCCGCGGATGCATTGGGCGTCCGTTGCATCGTCATTTCCTGCCACCCAATGATGACGCGAGCCGAAATGATCGGCTACATGGCGCCCGGGACGAATGAGCACAACGTCGGCCCGTTGGGCGAAGCATGGCAGGAAGCCGATGGCGCGGTGCTTGTGTTCGACGAGATTGACGCCGCGCATCCCGCGGCGCTTGTCACGCTGAACGACTGTCTCGCGGCCACCGCGGGCACAACGATTCGACTGGCCGATGGCACGATGGCGCCGCGGCCCGAACGCTTGTTCATCATCGCAACCGCCAACACGTTCGGGACCGGGCCGAACGCCCAATACGTCGGCCGCAATGCGCTCGACGCGGCAACGCTCGACCGATTCGCAACGGTCGAGATTGATTACGACCGGGACACCGAACGCGAGCTTGTCGGCCCGTACCTGAACGGTTCGTCGGCCAAGTGGCTCGACGCGGTCGAGACAATGCGCGCCAACGCTGAATCTGGCGCCATTCGCACCGTTGTGAGTACCCGCGGCGTTGTGGACGTCGCCAAGCTGGTACACGCGGGCATCCCGGTCGACCACGCCGTAACGTCCCGAATCGCCAAGGGCCTCGGCGCCGACCAGACGCGGAAGCTGATGGACGGCGTGTCGCTTGCGGGCATCGTTGGGCGGGAGTCGTGAGAGCTCGCAACGATTTGACCGGGTCCGCGATTCACGCGGGTCGACGCGTCAACGTTGACGCGTCGACCCGCGTGAATGTCTGGCCAGACATGGCCGATGCGATTGATGACGTGATCAACGCGGGCCCCGAATACCTGAACGCGGCCAGCACGCAGGAAGGAAACGCCGAATGGTCTGGTTCGGACACGTTCGCCGACGCGGTCGACATGCTGCGGAATGGGTGGGATGAGCACCGCGACGTGGTCGAATTCGCGGTGTCGACGGTCGCCGATGATCCGTCGATCGAGGAGATGATGGCCACGCGGTTCGGCTGGACGCATGACTTCGCGGGCGGGATGGTCGACATCGGCCGATACGTCGTCGGCGAGCCCGAATGCATGATTGCGCCGATGATGGTCGAAGCGCGCCAGCCTGACGCGGTCGTGCGAATCATGCTCAACGGTTCGGCGTCCTCCGCGGTCAAGACTCATGTTCTGGTACAACGCGGCATCGTGGTTGCGGCGCTGGTCGACACGCTGCAGAAGCTCGGTCGCGGCGTTGAAGTTTGGTGGACTTGCCAATCATCCCGCGGCGACGCGCGGCACGCGAACGCGGTCATGGTCAAGTCGGTCGATGAACCGCTCGACGTCGATGATTTGTTGTTCGTCGCGGCAAATCCCGCGATGTTGCGCCGATTCGGATTCGCGTTGTGGGAATGCGAATCGCCAGAGACGCGCGACTTTCACGACTTTCACTTCGGGTACGGCCAGCCGACCGACCTGACGCGGGATGAATGGTCAACCGTGGTCGACGGACCGGTACACGTCGCGTTCGGTTCGGTGCACGCGAACGATGACTACACCGACCCGGTGGCGCACGTCCTGAAGCACCTCCGCGGGCTCGACTTCTAACTGGGTGGCAGGAGAGCGCCTACCGGCCGCGTTGGGGACGCGGCGGCCGGTAGG
>CAYJCZ010000022.1:0-2571 GCA_964368835.1 uncultured Candidatus Saccharibacteria bacterium
CCTCCAGTTTCCGAATGTCTGTCCACAATTCCCGCGCCTCGTCGCGCAGATCGTCGCAGAATTGAGTGTGACCGTGTGTTTCGCGGGCGGCGCGTAGCTCCTCGGCAATTTCGGCAAGCCGTGCGCGCATGTCTGCCTCAGTCATGCCCTTACCCCGCTGCCGTGACTTCGACGGCCTTCAACGCTGCGGCTTTGTCGTTGACCGCGCCGCGCACGTAAGCCGCTTCAATCGCGTCCAACGTATCGAGAAGCTGCTTCGCCTCGCGCTTCCATGCGTTCAGGCCGTTGGTGCTGCTACACGCTTTCGCTTGTTCGACGAGGCGAACGGTCGTCTCGCTCCACTCGTGCTGTGGTTCGAGCGGCACCGCGCCGACGCCGGCTGGCAAACCTTCGCGCGCGGCGACGCGGGCGCGGGCGTTCGTGTTCTGCTTGGCGATTGCGCTCCAATAATCGCTATCTCTGCCGTAATAGGCGCGATATTGCGCGAACAAAGGCGATTGATCCGTGATAAACTCCTCAAGGTCATCCGAGTTTGTCAGGGCGTCGATATGCGCCAGATATGCCGTAATGGCCTTGTCCAAGTTGCTCTTATTTTTCTGCGGGCCGTCCGGGAAAGCATCCTTGACCGTTCCGGCAATGCTCGATTGCTCGCTGGTGTCGCTTTCATCGTCGCCGGTCGAGATTTGGAACAGCGAACGCATGAATTGCTTGAGGCTGTAGGACTGCGCGGCACCGAACGCCTGGCTTCCCATATCCGCGCGCACCATGATTGACCGCATGACCGGCCCCCATGACACGCCAGCGGTTGCGACCGTGTATGCGAAGCCCATTTGCAGCCAATCGCTCGGCTTGCCGTATTTGTCCATCGTCTGCACAATGGTAAAGCTCGCCTCATCCTGCACAATGGCAAGCTTGTGCTTGGCGCAAAGCGGGCGAACGGCATCGAGAAAGTCGTCGATTGACGCAAACTTGTAGTTCGCGTGCTTGTTCGTTTCTTCGCGCGCCAGCTTCGGAATGTCGGCCATGACGGCGGCAATCGCGTTGCTAACGGCCTCTGGAAAATCGGTCATCATTCAGTCCCTTCGGTTTTGCGTTCGGCGGCGTCGATCTCCGCATCCTCCACGGCCCATTCCGCGCGCCGTTCTGGCGTGACAGCCGTGGCGAGCCATTCCATTGCAGGCGTGGCGCGGGCGATTGCTGCTAGGATTTCGTCGGTCATGCGGGCGGTGGTCATGCGGCAAACTTCGCCAACACAACGCGATACGTCGGCTCGCCGTTGCGTTCGCCCATGTTTTCGACCAGCACCACGGTGCAAGCGCCATGCCATTGCGTTCCGTCCGAAAACGACAACTCGTATTCGTCAACGGTTCCGGCAACTGCGGTGTTCACAAGCATGTCGTGAGCCTTTGCGCTGCTAAACATGCCGATGCCTTCGATGAAGTCGTCGTCATGCCGCACTTGGTTCATTCCGGCGATTGTCTTGAACGTCGGCAACTCCGCACCGTCCGACACCTTGATAAGGAACGCGCTCATTGCCCACGCTCCCAAATCACAAGCGCCCGCAGCAGCAGCAACACCGCCACCACGCCAAGCACTACCGCGACAATCTCGACCGTTCCGCCAACCGGCGTTGATGACACGGCGATGTAGTCCATATCAGGCGCGCTCATTTCACACCCCGCACGCGGTCGATAATCGCGGTCAGGATGACCAGCGCAACGGCAACCGCGACAACAGCGGAAACCCATTGGCCAATGTCGCGGCCAATGTAGGCGGCGGCGGTGATGTATTCGGTCATACTGCCACCTTCGCGCGCATACATGTTGCAATGTATGCGGAAGCCCACGCTGTTGCCATCGCAGCCTCGTAAGCGGCGTAGGCTGGTGCCATCGCAGCCTTGTAAGCGGCGGCGGCTGGTGCCCTCGCGGCCTTGTAAGCGGCGTAGGCTGGTGCCATCGCAGCCTCGTAAGCGGCGTAGGCTGGTGCCATCGCAGCCTCGTAAGCGGCGTAGGCTGGTGCCATCGCAGCCTCGTAAGCGGCTTTACCCTCACCATCCAAAAACCGCCGCGCGAAATCCCAATCGAACAAGCCGGAAACCTTGCGAGCGCGTGCCACGGTGACGTTGACGCTATCGCCAAACGTTGCCTCGAACCGCTCGACCTGCTCGCTGCAAGCGCGTGCGTCGGTCAGTTGCTTTAGTGTGATTATTGCGGTCATGCCAATTCTCCCTCGAAAGTTACCCCACTATCGGGGTATTGCAGCAACGCGTCGCGCGCACCCTCCGCCATTTGCAGCTTGGCGAAACACAGTTCCAGCGCGGGGCTTCCGATGCGGCGTTCGATCTCGCGGCGAACCTTGACGCGGTTGTATAGGTCGGGCGTCGTGTCGCGGTCGATGCGCTCCCATTCGGCAAAGCGTTCGCGGTCGGCGTCGTTAAGCCCGCTGTCGAGCGCGCGCCATGCCGAAACGAACGGCTGCACTGCGGCTTGCGCGTTGGCGTAGGCTTCGCGCTGGCGGGTGATGGCGTCGCGGGTCATGCGCGTGCAGCCTTAATGCTGCCAGTCCAATAAA
>CAYJCZ010000023.1:0-2494 GCA_964368835.1 uncultured Candidatus Saccharibacteria bacterium
CAGGGCAAGATAACAAGCTTGCTGCAAGAGTAGCTGGTGCTTGGGTGTTTTATACCGTACCAGAAGGTTGCGTTGTTTATGATGAAGATACCAACCTACATTATAAATTTGAGGGGGGTGCATATAGTTTGTTAGTTGATTTATCAGCTTACCTAACTGCCTCTACAGCAGCAAGTACATATCTAACCACTTCTACAGCAGCCTCTACTTACGGCACAATCTCTCAAGCTAAGACCGAGTATTTAGTGTTGGCAGCTAGTGATGAAAGCACGGCATTAACAGCAGGTACAACAAAAGTAACTTTCCGTATGCCTTACGCCATGACGTTAACTGGCGTTAGATGCTCACTTACGACAGCACAAGCAAGCGGCTCTATTTTTACTGTTGATATTAACGAAGGCGGCACAACAATCCTTAGCACTAAGCTTACCATCGATAACACTGAAAAAACATCTACTACGGCAGCTACAGCGGCAGTTATTAGCGACACGGCATTATCAGATGATGCAGAAATCACGATTGATATTGACCAAATTGGTGACGGGACAGCAAAAGGTTTGAAAATCACATTAATAGGTACACGAGCATGATGTTGATTAATCCGTTTCCTTTTGTCGCCTCATCAAGTGCAGTAACACAGATTTTAATGCCACTCACCACTGCTGATGGTTTTGTGGATATTAAAAATAATCATGCCATAACTGTTGTAGGCTCACCAACCATATCGACAGTACAAAGTAAATTTGGTGCTGGTGCGCTGTTAGTGTCAAATGGAAATTATCTTCGCATAACTAGTACACCAACTCTAAATATGAGCGGTAATGCCCCATTTACTTTCGAGTGTTGGTTATACATTATAAGTAATGCTGGAGGGTATCAGGGCGATGGGATATTATCAATGCGTACATCGGGGGTGTACTGCCCGCTTGTTATGAAGACAGCCACTAGTTGTATAGGAAATGCAGCATTAAATGACTGGCATACGACTGGGTTAGCTGGCACAGGTGAGACTACGGGTGTATGGATACACTATGCAGTTGTCTGTGATGGGACAAACATCAAAGCGTATAGAAACGGTGTATTAACTGGTAGTGCTTGGACGCACCCATCTTGGCCATCCACAAATAATTTTTTGAACATAGGTTTTGATGCAGATGGTTACAGTAATACATACATAAACGATGTCAGAGTGAGTAGTGGGGTTGTCTACTCGGGCAATTTTACACCTCCTTCTTCACCGTTCACTGCGTAGCTATTCCGATGATTTAATTATTCATCGCAATCTATAAAATCTTAATGTAAAAAGAGGGCAACATGTCTAAAATAGTAAAACCAGACCTAACTTATCAATGGGCTAGTGCTGCTGGTGGTGGCTCTGTCGCCCCAAATAGTACAAAGATTCAAACAGGGCATATCGTTGAGAAGCCTAATTATGAATATATGAATTGGCTTCAAAATCGCCAAGATACAAGCATTGCATATACATTCCAAATGGGTGTTCCTGAATGGGACTCTTTAGTTGAGTATCAATACCACGCTAATTACAAATCTTACGTTCAACGTAACGGTTTAGTTTATAAGGCTTTGCAAGTAGGGACAAACAAAGACCCCGCAACTGAGGCCGCGTATTGGGCTTTAGCGTTTGATAATTATGGTAGTGCTGCTACAGTGCAGTCTAACTTAACAACGCACATTACAAACTATGGTACGTTAGCTTCGTTGTCTAATGTTGCTACAGCTCGCTCTAATCTAGGTGTCTACTCTACAGCACAAGTCGATAGTGGACTAGCATTAAAGGCTTTGTTGGCTGGTTCTAGCTCTCAGTTGTTTAGTGCCGCTAATGGCACAGCAGGGTATGAAGTAGTCAACTTTCAGCAGCTTGCTGCTAAAGCTCCTGTAGCTGGTAATAGCGCACAAGAGTTTGCTGTTGCTACAGCTACAACAGGAGATAGTGCTGTAAATAAAACACAATTTGATGCTAAGACTGGTGATGCTTCAACCACTTCAAAAGGTGTCGTAGAGAAAGCAACACAAGCTGAAATGAATACAGGAGATGCAGATAAATTTCCTGATGCCGCAACTATAAGAAACTTGTTTGGCTTTAACGGTACAACTAAAGGACACATCACTTTACCTTCTTTCTTGGGTGGGTTTACTATCCAATGGGGGACTAAATTCTACGGGGAGCTTCCCTTTGGTGTTGTGACTGTTACAGACACTTTTGACACAACAATGGATGCTGTATATTGGGCTGGAGCTTGCGCTTACAATCCTAATCTTGCTGGAGAGATGGCGTTTCTCGTGACAATTAGGTCTTTCACAACGTCACAAATTACTGTAGATATGCTGGAGTTTATTGGATCAGGAAGCCAAATTGATGCAGGTTTCACTTGGATTGCTATTGGATTAGATTCGTAGGTGGATATATGATTTCAGAGTTACAATTAAAACAGATTGCACCAAAATGCAAAGATACTAAAGAATTGGTTGTAGC
>CAYJCZ010000024.1:0-2482 GCA_964368835.1 uncultured Candidatus Saccharibacteria bacterium
CAGCAATCATACCAATGATTAGTACAGTTGCCACCTCTGCTAATTGTTTCTTTCGCCTAAACTCAGCTTCAATCTTGCGCTGCTCAATATCTGATTTCCAGTTCATTGCTTGTCCTCCTTATTTCGTGTCCACTCTTCTTCACGTTCCCATTCATCACGCTCTTGTTTGAGCTTCCACTCAACCCATTCAGACATTACAGCTAATGCTTCACTATCGTAATCATTTAAGCTTACACCCAAGTTGCGTACAGCTTCTAATGCTGCGTCAATACCCATTGTCATATCAGTCTCCTGTTATCCTACTCTGTGAACTTCTTCAACTACAATTCCTGCCTTAGCAAGTAAATATCTGTAGATGGATGCCTTGCTGTCGAATTTCATTATACACCCTTCTTCGTCTTTTACAACGCCTTGAGATGTATTATCTTCGTTGAATATCTCTATCGTTATGTTGTCTACGCAGCATGAACTGTCTAGCTGTGTCTGCCATGTATATCTGTGATTAAATTGGATTTTCATGTTTGTCCTCTCATTATTTCGTCGTAGTCAGCAGGTTTAATCCAACCGCCGTTCTCATCCATTAGCAAAGGAACAAGTACAGGCTGAGAGTCGAGGATTAACCCTGTGCCTATCAATGGTCGATGAAGATTACAATTGTTATAAGCAAAAGCCAAACTCTTATCATCAATCAAACAACCAACATTCATTCCCCAATACAACCCCAAACTGTTAGCCCAATAATCAACCTTAAATGTTTGGTGATAGTGTCCACTTACTGCACACATCCCTAAAGATGTAGACAGTTTTTTAATGTCTGCCGCCTTGCCGTGATGAAGATATACTTTGTTGCCATTAGGTAATGTAATTGTCATCTCATAGTGCCACACCCAATCACTATCCACACCTAAAACATCATTATAACTTTTAAGGTAGCCTCGTGGAATACCGTTAGCTTTTGCGCGTCTGTAAGCAAGTGAGCCGTGATTAGACTCAAGAATATCCATCTTAGTGAACATCTTTTTCAATTGTTTAATCATCGGCAAAGCTCTCGCCAACTCATCAGATGGTGATGCCAAGTCAGGATCATGCGAATGAAAAGAAAGACTGTGCTTATCAAGCTCATCTCCTAAACAAATTACTCTTGTTGGTTTGTACTTAGCTTTTAAGTACGCTAAGAATGGCAACGTATCTTGATGTTCATAAGGTAGGTGCATATCACTGATAAGAAGAATACGTTGGTTCTCATGTTCTTTTACTGTGCCTTTTTGATACTGCTTGTGTACCTCTTGCAAAGCCTCTTTGGCGATAACACCTTTGTTCTTTTCTTTAAGCCAATGTTGCAGGGTAGTCCTATGGACTTGCATTTCTTTTGCTATCTTACGTTGTGATAAGCCCTGTTGTTCTAGAGAGTGGTACGTTTCATACCAATACGGATACAAATTCTTAATCATTTTCAGTTACCTTGTAGTTTATAAGTGCATCGTAAACACGGGAATCAAGAATTAACTTATTTTCACAAGCTATTTTCTTTATAAAATTTTCCTTAAACTCCTTGTAAGCTGTGAACGCCTCTTGTGGCGTATCATAACTACCAATTTGTTTTTGTAGTCCTGTACCATCACTACATTGTGCTCTAAACTTTCTTTCCCTTTTATGATAGAACACGCCTACTGGATATTCTCCTCTACAACTATCCCTTTTTGTTAGGAGTTTGTTTACTCTTTGGGGGATAAAAACACAAGCATCTTCGGAATAAACCTTGTTTCCTTTGACTAGAATATCTTTATCTAAACACCAACTCTTGCCACTCTCATCAATATTACCAAAACCGACTTGTCTATTACACCATTCGTAAAAATACTCGTAAGACTTAAAAGCTTCTGATACGGTACATTCTGTGTACGTTGGGTGTTTATTATAATATACATGGTGGCAACGAGAAAGAACACCTAACCACAGAGTATATTCTTTCAATTGTTTACAGTTGCTACTACAGGGATATTTCATACCTTTATAACCTATTCCTTGTACTAAAACACTAGACTTCCTCATATAACCCCCTGCCCTTTAAGATGTTTCTTCTCAGCCTCAAACTCTTTAACACTCCAAGCATTAGCTTGCCATAAACCAACCACAGTTTTAATAGCTGCCTTAGATACCTCATAACACAGTATCGGCAAACACACAACAACACTAAACAAACAGTAAGTGAAATAATTGTGTAGCACTATCTTTAATAATCGTTTATTCATACATCACTCCAAATTTAATAAACTTTCATATTGTCTTACCCTGCCAGCTCTACTAGCTGTAGGCTCTACGTTAGCTATTATCAGTACAGCTCTTTGAGACTCTTCATCCATTTTACTGAATCGAATAACCTCTTTCTTTATTTTCGCCTCATCAAAGCTAACACCAAGCCTATCAGCGTGTGTTTTTACTTTGTGGCACTCAATACAAACAATCTGCATATTATCCTTAT
>CAYJCZ010000025.1:0-2469 GCA_964368835.1 uncultured Candidatus Saccharibacteria bacterium
AGGGGTCTGACAGGGCCCGCCTCGGTGGCGACGGCCACACAGCGAACACCAAGCCTGTCCACCACACCTAATGGAGAGAGCTAGGTGCTCAATTTGGGCTTGGCCACAACACCGGAGCCATACCGGACGATCTGAAGGTTGTCCGGTATATCCTGTGTCAGCCACGGCGGCTTGGCCTTAAGCTCGTCGGGTCGCATGTTTCGACGGGCCTGCACGTTGCGAGATTCGACCTCGCCAGCATGTCTCTTGTAAGCATCGTCTATCTGCGACGTGCTCCATAGCCCCGGCTCTCCAGGATATCGGATGGCGCTAGCCAAGGCTTCGAGATTCTCTGTGGAGTACTCCGGATTCTTGGATGTAGCCATCAGCCTTTGCCGGGCGCTAGGAATCTTCAACCCAAGGGCTGTGTAGTCGCGCCTGACCAAATCCTCTAACTCTTCAACACGCATGCCGGGGTTTAGTCTGGCCTGGGCCTCTATCTCTCGCCGCCATGCCAGAGCATTGGACGCTACTCCGGCGTCGTTCAGAAGGTCCTCAGCGGTGGTCTTGTTGCTGCCCTTGGCGAACCCCTCACGGTTCTGAATCTCATGCTGTAGTTCATGCAGCAAGGTTGATCTGGCATCGACGTTGGGAGAATTGGCAACGCCAACCTTGCCGCCCCACGACATGCCGCCATACCCATTTGGTACATCGTTGGTCACGGCCACGCTCTTCAATTCAGGGTAAGCGCTTAGGAGCGGGTCGTGCGACAAGACTTGCCCGAGAGGTATCTCTGGCCCCGCGTCTGCATTAGCGTGTGCATGCTCCCATGCAGCCGAATAGTCCGCAGGCTTAACCTTGTCAGTCTCAGCGGCCACCATACCACCAGTAACCGAGTTCTTCTTCAGGTCATATCCGCGTTGCGTAAGGTAGTCATAGACCATCTGCTCCTTAGCGAAGGGCGACTTGCTCGGAACCTTGTAGTCCTTGAAGTCCGACAGTGTGTCGGGAATCTCGAATCTCCATTCGCCATCGACACCCTTGAACCATCCGGTCTCATTCCAAATCTTGTCCCGGCTCGCTCCTTTTGACGATAGCGTCTTGGCTTTCTCCAGCGCAGATATGTCGGCAGTTCTGGCGGAGACGCCGCCAAACGTACCAAGCGAATTGGCTGGACGGCGCATTGCCATGCCGCCAGTCATTACCAAACCAGACAGGGTGTTCGCGTCCCCAATCATATCACCCATTCCATGCCAGCCACCTTCCTGCCCAAGCAACGTTCTGCCCATGCGATCCAGGGAACTAAACGGCGCTGTCAGGCCGGATGCGAACTCATATGCATCCTTGCCGAAGGCTTGGCTCAGAGTTGGCTGGGGAGCGGACGGGTAATTGGATAGGCCGTAGCTAACATCGTTACCCAGCAGCCCTTGCGAATACAGTGAAGGACGCGGGACGGGCTTCCCCATAAGTGCCTGAGCAACAGCCCCGCTAGTCGGCGGCAGTGATCGGCCACGCAACAGAGCTTCAGCAATGAGTTTGGGACGCTCAGCCATGATGGACGATAGCAAAACCCCTCGAACCTGTAAAGGAACGAGGGGTTGCTTTTGGTCCGGGGTATGTTAGTTTGACCGGGCCTAGGCGGGTTCGTCAAAACCCCTTCGGCGTGGCTGCTGGAGGCAGCAAGGAAATGGGTAACGGAACCAACTCCCTTAGTCAACGGCTGCGGAAGCTCGGGTATCCCAGCTACGCCGCGTACCTATCAAGCGCTCATTGGCAGGACGTTCGGAGGCGCTTCTACGCAAGCGGCCTTTACCTTGGCTGCTGCCACGGCTGCGGCCTGCGAAATGTGCCGCTCGAAATCCACCATAGAACCTACAAGCGCTTCGGCAAAGAATACCTGCGCGACCTGATGGCTCTATGCCGCGACTGTCACCAGTCAGCGCATAACGTCGAGCGCAAGGGCGTCCAGCTATGGGCGGCGACTGGCCGTGCAATTGGAAAGAGGCGTAAGAAGGCCAAAGCTATGCCCTCTCGAACCCTCTAGTCTCAAGGACTGATTATGGCAGCGACGTTGATACTGAGCGACAACAAGGTGCGGGAGACCGCCAAGGATTGGATACGGCGAGCCCCGGACGGCTCAGTGCTGACGTTCACCCGCCCGGACGAGAAGAAGCGCAGCCATCCTCAGAACCGGCTTATGTGGCACCTGCTAGGGCAACTGGAACGGAAGGCTCGGTATCATGGATACAAGCTCGACAAAGAGGAATGGAAGCTGGTGATGTTATCCGGCCTGCGTACCGAGCTCCGTCTCGTCCCCAGCCTAAACAACGATGGCGTCGTCAGCCTGGATAGGAGTAGTTCGCGCCTGAGTGTGCAGGAGATGGGCGATATGATTACACTGATAGAAGCATGGGCAGCAACCAATGGGGTTGAGCTTGTCCGAACAATGGAGGGATACGAATGATGGAATACATAGTGATCTTGCAGTCA
>CAYJCZ010000026.1:0-2329 GCA_964368835.1 uncultured Candidatus Saccharibacteria bacterium
AGCGAGGCAGGCCGAAGCGGAACATCAGCTGCACCTTGCTGCCGCGTGGGCAGGTATCAAGCCTCTGCCACTGCTGGCCACTGGAGGTGGTCACTGCCACCCCGCCGTGCTGCTTGGTCTTAAACTGCATTTCCGAATCCAGCGTTGACAATAGCGCGGCAAATAGCAGGCTCTGGTGGCTGAAAATTAGGCCCTTTCACGACTTTGCCATGCGCATCCTTCAGAGTTGACCCGTCAGCCTGCTTTTTGCTGAAGTTGGACTTCATAATGGCCTGAAGCACCTTCTCGCTGGGGATGCCCCACTTAGCAGCTTCACTAAGTGCGTAAACTATAATGTCCCCGTAGTAGTCTGCCAAATCAGTCAGCATCTCAAGGTCTGACCCTCCAGCCTCATACTTCTCCAGAATGTCGAAGCCTTCCTTAAGCTCATCCTCCACAGTCTTGATGAAGCCTCGAATACGCCCATCAGGGTCTCGCACTGCGCTAAGTGTTGGCACGTCAGGGCATGGCAGGCCGTAGAACTTGTTAAACTCTTTAATGGTCTCGAATATGTTGCTCATTGTCACTCCTTACTGGTAATGAACGTGTTTGGTGTGCAGGTCAATTACAACCTGTACGTCGTGGTTTGTGGGCATCGGCATAACCTTGTGATCGGTAACCGTAACGCAATCCTGCAAGTGTTTGGACAGCTTGGCAACTGCTCTGTGTATTTCACCGGAGTCTATATAGCGTTCGTCCACAAGGCGGTGTTGCAGGTATTGTGAGATTGTGGCAACAATGATAGAGTCTTTGCTGACTCTAGCACTAGGAATAATGCGAGCCATGTACTGCGCCGCCTCTTGCAGAGGTCTGGCGTAATCGCTATCGCTCAGCGTAATGAGCACGAAATTTGTCACTTCAGTTTCTCCAGCGTGTATTTCAGGTCTTTGTCGAGGTTTTCCTGGCCCAAGAGCCAGGATCGGTAATCTGCAGGGACCTGCGAAATCAACAGGCCCTTGTGCTTACCGAATGCCATGCGCTGGACGAGCTTCGGCTGAGAAGCCCTCTTGAACAGGGTGTCCAGCGGAACACCTGTCAGCGGCATCAGGTGCCTCAACAGGTCTAGGGTCGTGTAAACGTCTCCCAGTGCGCTGTGCGACTTCTGGTCAGGCAGCCCAAGTTCGCGTTTCAGGTTCTCCAGCTTGTGGTTGGCGGTGCCTTTCAGGTATTGCCTCGACAGTGACAAGGTGCAGAGGCTTGCTTCTGCCTTCAGGTAACCCTTTAACATGCGAGAGTCGAATGGGTAGTTGTGTGCCACTGCATGTGTCACCAAACTAAGTTCAGGTATCTGAGCCAGAGTTGGCGCATCTGCTACGTCAGCATCGGAGATGCCATGCACTGCAAATGCACCGGGCTCGATAGGCCGCTCAGGGTTGACCTTGGTGTGGAATTCACCGAGCACGTTGAGTTTGGCGTCGATGTGTAGTAGTGCAAGCTCTACTACACCGGATTGCAGGCTTGCAGTTTCAGTGTCCAGTATTGTGTACATATAGACCTTAAAAAGCCCACAGAGCATTGCTGCGCTGTGGGCTAATTGGTGGCCGTAGCTTGGGTTATGCTACGGAGAACTCGACTACGCCGTAAGCGTTCGTGCCATTGGTAGCACGAACAACCTTAGCAGAAACCATTACAGCTTGATCAGCCGTGATGCGGCCCTTGCGCTGCTTGTTCATGGCCACCAGACGGTAGTCGCTGAATGCGGCGCGGGACTTGGGTGACAGGTCGATCTGGATCACACGGTCAACCAGGTCTGGTGCTTCGGGTGCAGCTTCCAGAGAAGCAACAATCACGGTACGTTCCTTGACTGCAGCCTTGGTCATGCCCAAAGAGCGCAGGTACTCAAGGTGTTCAGCGACCGGCGTGCCGTCAGAGCAGGTCTTACCATCGTCAGAATAGCGCACCATGTCTTTTGGCGCAGAATCACTGCCGGGTGTGATGACGTAGTTGTCTTGCCATGACAGCAGCTCCATCCTAATCTCGCGACCAAGAGGTTTGTTACCCATGCGGGTGTAGAAGCCGGTCTGCTCCACTTTGACAGACAGGCCGTCGTCGAAGCGGACAGGGATTGCGTTCTTCAGTGCGCCAACAGCATCAGTCACGCCGTCAAATTTGGACTTGACAGGAGCAGCAGGCATATGCTCCTCGACAACAGCGACTTCGGTCACAGTGGAGGTAGCTTCGATGGTTTCATCTTGCTCGAAGGAAGTTGCAGTGGTAGTGACCGGTTTCAGCATAATTTTAGCTTTCAGTGTTAGCCGTTCTTTCCGACTTGTCAGCAGGTTACCACCTG
>CAYJCZ010000027.1:0-2324 GCA_964368835.1 uncultured Candidatus Saccharibacteria bacterium
TGACTCCACCTCAGCGGACTTAAAGGAGGTGATACGCATGTCACGCATTGGTCGTTCGAGTAGAAAGAGCGTCCCCGTTCTATGAATTTCATTCAGTGCATTGGCATTTGGAAAACCAGGGCAGCCAGTGCCCGCGCCCCCGTGATGATGAAACGTGAAACGCACGAGCGCTTCCATGACGTTTATTTGGCTGCTGTAATTTAGGACTTCGATGTCATGCGCATCGGGCCCGTTGATAAGATCCCAATTGTCATCAATCATTCAAAAACTCTTCAAAAAAAAAGGGCCCGAAAACCGGGCCATTTTCCTAGTTAAAGGAACTTATCCTGTCGACTTTCGAGATTGGGAAGCGGCCTCGTGTCCTTCGACGTTGTCCAGAATCTCTTCCACCTTCTCGCGAGTGAGCGTGGACCGTCCAGCACGCAAGCCCATAATGAGAGACACGCGCTGCGTTCTCTTCTCTGTAGGAGTCATTTTGTGAGCGCGTGCGCGCGCCACGAGTTCGTCAAGTGACAATGCATTTGACATGGCTGTCTCCGAGTATTCTCTGAAATCTTCCGCGAAATAGATTCACCGACCATTAACAACCGGTCTGATCGGCTCACGTTCCATTGATTAAATCAGTGATTTGCGCTGGAAATCAATGGGGTGCGACGGCGGGCAACCACGCCAACCTGCCAAATCTCGATCTTTAATCGCGTCCATGACGCGCTCCTTTCCGTGGAGCGCATCTACATACTGACCGGCCTGTCACGCAGGCTCAAACTAGGAATATATCCGCTTTTGTAAAGTATATAAATGCGATCTACCCCGCCGCAGCTGTTAGGCTGGACGGGGCGCAATTCTGGATGATACCTATCCGGTACCAGACTTTGTAACGGGTGTCAAGTACCACTACCGGGTATAGGTATACGCTCCACGGTCCTTCGCATTAATTCCTTGAAAATCGGATCAGCAAGCAGTTCTCTAGCTGTTTCCACGAAGATTTCCGCCTCTGCCAGCCTCCTGCGGTCTTGTCCGGCCCGCCTGTCCGCCCGTAAGCCGAGCAGCTTCGCGTCAATGGCGATAATTTCATCTCTGATAGCCTTATACTGCTGTCCAAGCCGACGAAACGCTTCGTCGTCCAATTGCCCGCTTTGCCTATTGCGCTTGCGGCTGGTGGCGACAGCCATCTGGTCTCTGATTTCGCGCCCCTTTTTCTCTAAATTAAGCTTGTTCAATACCAGCTCATCTCGAAGGCTTGGCTCTGGGTCCAGCGTCGGCTTAAATACAGCAGGATCAATGCCGCCGGTGTTGCCGCGCGCCTCCAGCGCCACGCGACGAGATCGAAGCTGGTTATTCTGGGATGTGGATTTAAACATCATGAACCTCCTTAAAGGACGTCAAGTGAGCGTAAAACTGTATCTCAAAGAATGGCGCGATATGCGTGGCCTGTCTTTGATGCAACTCGCAGCTAGGACCGAGTTGTCCGTTTCTGAGCTTGCGCGCCTAGAGCATGAATCTGATAGGCCGTGGAACTCTGCGCAATTAGCCGTGCTGGCAGAAGCCATCGCGGTTGATCCGGTTGATTTGCTTAAGCCTCCACCTCGATAGTGCTGCTAAAATAGCCCCGCACCGAGCATATAACCGCCCGCAAAACCACCCACAAAGGCAAGCCATAATCCAGCTATGATGGTCCTCACACCAACCCCCAATGTCTCGCCAGCCGATACCCGGCATCCCTCAACATCTCGATAGCCGCCGCCTCTGCCTGTGGCCGGTTCTTCCAGCCGATGCACATTCCAGCCATCAGCGCCGATTGCTCCGCACAAACCACGTTGTCCACGATCATTCCCGCCCGGTGTCCGAGCAGCTCGCAAGCCTCACGCCATTTCTGCCGGTGAAACACCTGCGCCTCAGATTTCGCCATGCCTGAGAAGTTCGACGGATCGCTGGCAAACACCCGGTTCAGATCCACGCTGCCAAGGCTTGGCTGCAATCCCGCCCGGAACCAGTGAATGCGGTATTTCACAAGTCCATCGTACTCGGACTTGGAAAGACGGTTTTGTGCAAACAGGCGCTCCAACGGGCTGTCCATCATGGTCCAGGTTTTACCGCCCTGCTTGTCGTCTCCGATCTGGAATAACCCCTCTGACTTGGCAATCCGGTGAGCATTAGGCCCCTCGAACCGATCCTGAACTGTTGCCTGTCGTTTTGCAGCTCTTGCCATATCGTTTGCCCCGATGTGATGGATTATTCAGAGAAGAATCTTGCAATGAGAGTGCCCCGCTCATTGCTAGTTCACGTACTGAGTTTCATAACATCGCCTCCTGCTTTGCGGGCTT
>CAYJCZ010000028.1:0-2154 GCA_964368835.1 uncultured Candidatus Saccharibacteria bacterium
TTTTGTCATTTTTCACCGCTTCTTTTACATCGGTACGGGTTCGATGTCGTTTTTGGTTAAGTTAAATTTATTGGTTGTTAATTAGATACATTGAACTGGCGCGTTATTGATTAGGCCTAAAAGTATACTTTGGTAGTAGCCCACTTTGTGAGGTGTAAAACATTTGGCATAATTCAGCTTTTGCCTCGCCTCGTTTATTTGGTTTTGATATTCTTTAATCTCTTTTTTGGTTAGTCCTGTTAACATGGTATAGGGTTTATTGGTTGTTATAATTGAATTGTGAAATTTCGCCCAGTCTGGTGTAACAGTGCGAACCGAACCAAGCGCACATATCGCCATCGCTGTAAACTACTGCGGTATTGATGAACCGGCCGCAAATAATGTAGTGGTTGTGTGTAGGGTGAATTATTAGCTTAAAGTTGAGGAGTAAGGCCGCGATAAATAGAATTGAGAGTGCGCGTTTCATGTTAAACCGTTTTATCTACTCCGTTTAAAAATAATGCCAAATCAAGTTCGCCATATGTGCTGAATACTTTAAAGGTTGTAGCCCGTTCGCCCATATTTAAAACCCTTTCAATGTAGGCTAATACGGTTGGCCTGTCTACCTTGCATGGTTGGCGCTTTCCGTTCCACGTGCAGTAATAATTGGTTTGTGTTAGTGTGGCGATTTTCATACCGTTTCGTTTTTGTGTTTATTGAATGATTAAAGTTATGCGTTTAAAAAGGTCATACCGTAACGGGTTACCGGTTTGCAAAGCGAAAGATATGCGTATGCTGTTTCGCTATCTTCGCTCTCCTCATAAGTATTCGCACCTATAAATTCTGTTGCAGGTTTTGCTTTTAGGTCAGCACAGTATGTATCGAATAAATCCATTTCTGCTTCAGTGAATGCGTTACCATCTTCGCTTACAAACATGTCGTAAGAACCATTAATTTCGCTCTGTATCCCATCGGCAAGGTCGTGTGTAGTCATTCCGTTAAATACCGGAACGGCACAAACAGGGTAAGGATAGCCTGAAAAATAATCAGACATACATACATCTAATAGGCAAACTTGGTTAAATCTTTCTTGGTTGGTTTCGTTTTTCATGGCTACTGTTTTTGTGTTTATTGAATGATTAAAGTTTAAATAAAAGTTTATTACCGCTTTGCACATCAGTCCTAACTATTGCAGTCTTATATATTGTAAAAACATAGTGGCTATTTCCAAACACTTCACCCTTACTGCCCTGTGCTTGTTTGCATTGGTTCGGGTGTAGCATAGTCATAAAATCAATTAGTTTCGATGTTTCGCCCGATTCTGACAAGCCTATAAGCTCTTTAAATTGCGGCTTCTTACCTGTCATTTTTACTTTGATAAATTCTGATGTTGTCATGGCTACTGTTTTTGTGTTTATTAATTCGTTTGACAATGCAAAGATGGTAAAACAAATTATACTACCAAATATTATACTATAAAAGATTTCCACATTTATATTTAACTATGTTGATAACATATATTTTACCAATATAAAATATTATACTATATTTGCGCCAAATAGTTACAAATGACAACAAAAGAAATAGCTAAAGCCTGTAAAAAGCAAAGAGGGGAGCGCACAAAATACCAATTAGCCAAAGCGGCTAAATTATCAATAGGGCAGATTGAGCGCATAGAATCGGGCGAACTTAACTACACGGTTAACATGCTTAATAAATACCTGACCGCGTTAACTCTAAAGATTGAGATAAAATGAGCTATCCATACGGCACAATTTATGGGCTTGTCTGCCCTGTATCGAAAAAAGTTATTTATATAGGGCAAACCTTCTCGCCTTTAGCTAAACGGCTAAAAGAGCATACTATACTAAAAAGCGGAAAGAGTAAATATGAAAAATGGATGAACGCTCAAATACATGCAGGCAGAAGAAAGAAAATAAACATTGTTACTATTCGCGCGAATGTGTACGCTAACGATATTAACGACATCGAAATGTATTACATACAGTATTTTTCAAAAAGCAGGGAATTAATAAACACAGTAAACGCAGGGCAGTTGTTGCCATACAAACAACGTTGGTGCGATATGGCTGGCGATAGTCTGGGCATCGAAAGCAAGTTGAGAATATACCGCACCAAATAACCCCGATTCACTCCAGTTTCTTCCGAACCTCG
>CAYJCZ010000029.1:0-1997 GCA_964368835.1 uncultured Candidatus Saccharibacteria bacterium
TGCTGCACAGCGTGGTAAAGCCGTGTAGCCGTCGTCGCATCAATCTTCTCGCCGTCTGGCAAGAGTAGAAACTGCTCGTCAACCAGCTTCTTGTACAGCTTCTGGTGGGCTGCGTCCAAGTCGTAATTCATCGTCTGGAAGATTGGTGTCAAGTCATAGCCGAACACCTCCTCCTTAGTACGTTTTACGGTGTGGACGGCTAGGTGCTTAGCCACGATGTCGAGGCTTCGCCATGCTGTTGGTTTCTGGAAGATGTCTCGCGTCTCGATGTGTCGAAGCTCAAACTCCCCCAGGGACTTGTAGACGTTAGGGGTCTTCAATCGTATGTAGGCGTAAGCGTCGATTGGGCCAGAAGTTGGTGTAGCAGTCAGAAGCTGCAAGGCCGCTTTTGGCTGCCTAAGTACAGACTTAAAGAGCACGCTTCTTGTCGATTTAAGTGCATGAGCTTCGTCAACTATCAGTTCCAGCTCCTTCTCAAGCCCAAGTTTGAGCCAGTTGTTCGGGTTGTCTCGGTAGATGGTGTGACTCATCACCACCCAGCGAGCTTCGTGTGGCTTTAGCTTGGCTCGCTTGGCTGGTGGGCCGTCAAAGCGGCAGACGGGGCCCCGGCCCACCTGCTGCAGCCAGGTAGTCCACTGCGGGATCAGGATGGGCGGGACGACCACCAAGGTCACATCGACCTCGCGCAGCAGACTGGTCAAGGTGCTGATGACCGTCTTGCCGGTGCCCACGTCAGAGAAGTTGGCAGAGGCGGGGAGCTGGCTCAGAAGCTCCGCATCCGACACCTGCAAGGCAGTCGGCGCGAAGCCGGCAGCCTGCTCGAATTCTTGCTGGATGGCGGAATATCTCATGCGTGATCCACCGGCCCAAGTGCCATCGCGTTGTCGATATGCAGCCGGGCGGTGAGCGGTGCCTCATTGCGGTTGGCTGCCCACCACTCTGGCCACTTGTGCGGGCCCAGGAAGACGACAGTCTCGTCTAGCGGGTAGCCCTGCACCTGCACCTTGAGCGCCGACTTGAGGAACGACCACCACGTCACAGCTTGCTGGTGGCCAGCGAGCGTGCACCAGTCGAACTTGTCGTGAATCAGGTTCCAGGCTCCGGGCTCAGCAGGGGCGAGCAGCCCGATGCCCGCCGGTCGCAGGTTGTTGAGGAAGACGTAAGTGCTTGGGTGCTTGGTGCTCCAGTAGATTGGAGGTAGCGAGTTGAGGAAGTCTTTTGAGTTCATAGTCTTTCATGGTTGGTTAATATAGGTAAACCCATTGTCTTAGCTGCACAGCAGCATGCAGGTAGAAGTCTGTCATACCCATACAGTGTGCGCCACGTACACTGTAGCCGCTAAAGACCCTGCCTATTTCAACGCTTACGCCGCTCATACGCACTCCGGCACATATTTTTGAAAGTCCCGCCAGTATACGCCACCTTGGCGGATCAGGATGGACACTTCCGTTGAGGCAAGTACCAGGGCTGGCACCGGCAGTCTTGGCCGCAGCCGCTCGATGGCCAGCAGGCCGGATTCGAGTGCTCCACGGTGCAGGCCCGTCAGGCGCTCTTCGGAGCAGGCCTGCACGGAGGCCCTGCACGCGCCGTGGATGATCTTGACATCAGCATCCAGGATGTCAGCATGGTGCGCGGCAGCGGCTGCGATGAAGAGCAATGTGCAGACGCTGTCCAGCACCTTGTTCATGTCTCCGCCGATCAGGGCTTGGAGGTGGGCTGAGGTCAGCATCTTGCTGAACTTGGCATAAGCCACAGCACGTTCGACTGGGGTGAGGTTTAAGCTTTTTCGTCTCACATTAGGTCCCTCATTATGTAAGGCAGGTGCCCTACAGTAGATTCAAATTCGCGTCTGAGTATGTAGAACAGGATAGCTGCGCTAGTGTAAGGGTCAACATCGAAGGCGTATACCCCTACTTTATGCCACGGTTCTACAGTTGTTGCTGGTGTCATGTTAGCTGCTCACATCGGGTTGTTGTAGCAGTAGTGTGCCAGCCGCC
>CAYJCZ010000030.1:0-1995 GCA_964368835.1 uncultured Candidatus Saccharibacteria bacterium
GCAGGTTCTGGAAGCCCACGCAGACCTGAGCGCCAAGTTCAAGTCCAAGTTCAAGACTGCTTCAACGCCTGCGGCTACTGTACCAGCCACGCAGCCGGCAACTACAAAGCAGCAGTCACCCCTCTTTGCAGTTCTGCTGCAAGCTCAAAACCGTTAACCTAGGAGTCCACAAATGGCCCGTGACCACTATCTCGCCCCCTCTGCCACGCCCGAAGGCTCCAAGGTTGTTCGCCTTGCTGCTGCCGGTGCCGCCAACAACTACGACTACCGTGAAGTCGGCAAGCCTGTGAAGCTGGCTGGGGATTCTCGCTTCGACCTCTGCGCTGCTGGCAACGAAATTGAGGGCTTCATCACCTCGGTGGAAGCTTCTAACCAGAACGATTTCTCAATTGGCGGTGTCCACGAATTTGGCCGTTACTTCGCAATGGCTGACGGCCTGCAGGCCACACCCGGCACTGGAGCCATCGCAGTCGGTGACTACGTCGTTGCAGGAACCATTGCCGCCAAGGGCACTGCTCTGACCGGCTACCCCAAGGTGTGCAAGGCTACAGCAGCCGGCAACACCTTGAACTTCAAGTGGCGCGTCGTCTCCTTGTGGACTGCCGGCACTGGCGCGGTGGGCACCACCATCGTGATCGAACGAGTCTAACCCCAGAACCGCACAGGAGAACCCCCATGAAAGCATCTTATATCGACTCAACTGGCGGAGTTCAGCAGGTGGAAATCACCGCTGACATGCTGCTGGACAAGCCCCGTGAAGCAGGCCTCAGCCCCACGGCCTACATCAACCGCACGTTTGCTGATGCCAACCTGAAAGTCGGCACTGCGATGGAGCAGTTCCGCAGCTCCCTGGGCATTTACGCCCAAGGCAACAAGGACTTTGGCTTCACCGACCTGACCCTGGGCCAGATCGAAGCAAACCTGAACGTGTCCAAGGGCACTGGTACGATGGGCACCGAGTCCCGCGCCTTTGTGGTGCAGACCATCCTCGACGCAACGGAAAGCAAGATGCTCAAGGACATGACTTCCGACACTACCGCTTTCGATAGCATGGTCGGCATGAACATGAGCATCGCCACTGAAGTCTTCGAGCAGCCGGTCATCGACTACACCAAGACTGAGGCTGGCAAGTCCCAGCGCATGGCCCAGAACGCCCCGCCCCCCCTGCTGATCAGTTTCTCCACTTCTGACGTGGTGCGCAAGCTTCCCGTGTGGAACATGGGTATGCAGTGGTCTGACCAGGCTCTGCGTGCAACGACTTTGGACTTCGTGACGATGTCGGTGGCCCGCTACCTGATGATCGAGCGCGACGAGCGCGTCAACACCTACCTGTCCGAGGTATTCCTGGGCGGTGGCGACCTGAACAAAACCACCGTGGCAACCGTTGCCTCCAGCGCCTTGGATGCCACCTCCACTGGCGGCGTGCTGACGCACAAAGCTTGGGTGAAGTTCCTGGCCCGTAACCGCAAGTATCGCAAGATCACGCACGTCGCCTGCACCGTCGGCACTTACCTGCAGATCGAAGGTCGTACAGGTCGCCCAGGCACTGTGAACTACGACACTCGCATGGCTGGTGCCATTGCTGGTGGCCAAAACGCCATGCCCATCAACGTCTCTTTTGGCGAAGATGTCAAGGTTTTCCTGGTTGATGACGCTGCTGATGGCGGCCCAATCCAAGAGGGCCAAGTCTGGGCCTTGGACGCTCGTAGTGCCTTGACACGGGTCACCAACACAGGCGCCTCTTACTCTGCGATGGAAGAGTACGCTATGAAGCGCAGCTCTATGATGCGCTTCGATTGGAGCGAAGGTATCTTCCGCACTTACGGTGACGTTGACCTGAAACCGTTTGACCGCCTGGTCATCACTGCCTAATAGCTAAGGTGCCCAGCTAGTCTGGGCTTCTGACATGGCCACACAGGCAGCGAAACAGGTACAGACAGAGACAGCCTTGCTAGTCAGTAAGGCTGTCTTCCCTATGCAAGACCCAAATACGGG
>CAYJCZ010000031.1:0-1959 GCA_964368835.1 uncultured Candidatus Saccharibacteria bacterium
TAATTTCCAGACCCGTATATTGTCGTATCAAGAGTTGTGGAATAAGGTGATGTCGTATCTTCGGCCCCGATTTGAATACCGTTAAAATTGAACTTGACACCCGCGATAGTTACCCGTCCAACTAGGCCTGTTACAGTAGCCGATATCGTTATAGTTCCAGATACTGTAGACCCGCTGGTAGGTGAAATAGTAATAGTCAACGGCGATGGTTCTGGAGGAAGTATGCTTCCTTTGAACGGTACGAATTTTTTACTAAATGGATTCAACTAAACCCCCTTAACCCACACTTGCAATCTATCAATCCCGATAACAAGGTTAGAATTCGTTGATTGAAGATCAAAAGTCAGCGTTGTTTGCACATTTGTTTGCACAGCTAGATCGAGCGGAGCATTTGCCGACTGGTTAGAGTCGTCAAGCATATTCAAGTTAAAAATATTACGCTGAGCATTAGTAACCCCGCGATTCTCAAAACCTTGGTTTATGATCCCGGTAATATTTCCGGTTGAGTTAAATATCGCTTGACCAAAACGAATCGTATTCAAATACATTTTTACCTGTCTTGATATCGTTGCGGCAGTATATAAAGCCCTGGCCCTGACCCTAACTTCAGTACGTTTTCCAAGTGGCGGAAGCAGCACAGTGAAAGCATCGACAATCACGCTATTGCCCTTGATCGGTATGGTTGGTGTGCCTAGACCTGCCGTATATGGGTAATCTATATCGACAGTGTTTGCATCTGGAACGGCTAGTATTGTGTATTGTCCTGGCGTCCAGTTTGTACCTGCTGTCACAGCCAGTCTTACCTTGTCATAGCCAGTCGTTGCTAATACTGGCAGGCACACTCCAGCGGTAAGTAAATGCCCAGTAATTGTCACCCTGCATTTACCAGAACCATTATTAGCTACCGCAGAAGCATTTGTTTCTGGGAAAACTAAATATAGTTCGTGAATTTTGTCTGAAACAGCTTGTATGCCGTCTGGAATCCACTCATTTTGTATTGAGCTTGCCTGGTAGCGCATCGGGATTCCGTTGACGCCGTAGTTTGTGACATGGAAATAGTTACCGTCGTTTGTTATGGGTGAAAGCGCAGCCATTGCTGAATAAGCGCCTTTGTCTATGCCTGAAATTACAGTGCCAGACTCGTCCACAAGATTTCCATCGATATCAGTACGAATACCGTTATCATATTGATAATCAATGACATAAATTGGGAGTAGGCCGGATGCTGAATTTGGTAAACCTGGGGTAACGAAAAGCACAACGACATCAAATAAGTACCAAGTTCCGCCTTCCATTGATGTTTTTGTAACTACTCGTAACGTACAATAATCAGTACCAGTGTTCAATTTCGGCGAAATACGTATAATCGTACCAACCCCGGCAGCGGCCAAAAGAGCCGACATATCAATTACCGGTGATAAAGAATTAACACTAACAGCCAATTGAGTAGTATCACCATTATCAACTGAGCCTATATTTGCAAGCCTAAACCAACCGTTGCCTGGATCTGCCATAGTGCCACTAGCACCAAGCTTTATGGTGAATCCTGGTCGATCGCCCTGAATCGATGGCAGACCAGTAATACCCAAAAAAGCTTCTGTGAATGCTTTATACTTAATCAGGTTGTTTATGTAAGAGTTATCACGTATTGCCATGGTTGGCCTATATGGTTGTGGTTATGGTTATAATTTCGTCTTGAGTGAATATACCGCCTTCCGTAAATGTTACAGCCCCGGTTAACGATGCATAACCCGTTGAATTGACGGCATCTGCACTTAGCTTAAACGCGAATAATTTTCCGGATTCTGACGCTAAAAACAGGGTCTCTCCAGACAAAAAGGCGGTTGTGGCTGTTAGCGTATCTACCGAGTTAATGTTTTTGTTAGTTATAAAAACTTGAGTCACAAGCGCAGGATTTGCGTTGTTGAACCGCAAAAATTTATTGCTCGGATTAGACGG
>CAYJCZ010000032.1:0-1956 GCA_964368835.1 uncultured Candidatus Saccharibacteria bacterium
TGCCATCTTTTTTATCTTTGATTGAAAAGTAGAGATAGCTTCGCCCCGGATACTCTTGTATTCCAGAAACTTCCCCACGAATTTTCGCCCGCACAGTCTTCAGCGAGCGATTGAGTGCATCGAGATATTCACTGACGGAAAAGACAATGTCGAGAGGTGTGTCATGGTCTTGCATGGGTATTAGTATATCAAAAAAATAGCACCACCTGAATAAACAGATGGTGCCATACCCAACACTAACTTCTTCTACTACTTTGCCTTACTTGTTCCCTTGAACCTCCCCGCAGATCGGCCCTTACAGGGTTTGGTAAATATCCAAACATGGCAGACTGCACCATCGTTGCAGGAGACAAACCTTGCTGCAGTCGATAGAAAGCAAGATTATCACGAGAAAAATCTACTTGGATTAAATCCCCGGGACATACCTGACACGTAGCAATGAGGTTGGAAAGTGGCTGGACGAGCAACCTTTCGATTGCTCGCTTGAGGTGCCGAGCGCCATATCTTTGATCATAGCCTTGTTTAAGAACAAAATCCTTCGCAACTTCTGTGAATTCAAAAACAAAAGACCTCTCACATCGTGCAGCGAAGATACGGTTTTGAACCATAGCAAGCTCGAGATCCAAAATCTGACGCAACTCACATTCCCCTAAAGGACTAAATACAACCGTCTTATCAAGCCGGTTTATGAACTCTGGAGTAAAGGTTCTTTGAGCAGCCCCTATAGCACTGCGATTCATTTGACTGGACAGCTCTTGCTCATTAGTAGTTTGACTACCAGAACCCAATCCAAACCCATGACTAGGGTTGCTAATTTTATCCATCTCGCGCGCGCCCAGGTTGGATGTCATGAAAATCATAACCTTAGAGAAATCCACCATTCGATTATCTCCGAGTCTAAGTTTCCCTTTATCAAGAATCCCCAAAAGGAGATTCCATAGTGCATCTGAAGCCTTCTCGATTTCATCAAACAACAGAAGGCTCACCTGATGCCGATCATTATGATACTGAGCGAGCACTTCCTGGCTCAGCATCGGGTGTGTCTCCCGGTGACCGAGATACCCAGGGGGGGAGCCGATAAGCTTTGCAATCTCATGAGAGTGCTGAAATTCAGCACAGTCGATTTTGATAACAGACTGAGGGTTGTCGTATAACACCTCAGCAACCGCCTCTACTATCCTGGTTTTTCCCGTGCCCGTGGGACCGAGAAAAAGAAAATTTCCAATAGGTCGCCCGGGTGGATTCATGCCGGCTTGATGCATGTGGTATATGTCCACAACACTTCTAACTGCATCTGATTGACCTATCACCCTCTGCCGCAGCAACGTTTCAAAGCTTTCTGTTTGTCTCCCTGGATTAGATGGATCTAGCTGTACCCTACGATGATGCATTTTTTCGTCCTTTCAATTCTTACGTATTTTACTCCTTTATTAAATAAATCACATTATAAATTATTTGTCAATTACTTCTTTAAGAAATACTATTTCATAGGCTTTAAATCCAGGCACACGGAATTTAAGCAATATCTTTTTCCTGTGACCGTGGGGCCGTCGGAAAATACATGTCCAAGATGCGAACCACACCTTAAACACGTAATTTCTGTTCGAGACATTCCATGTGCCGTATCTTCAGTTTCTACCACACTTCCAGCAAGTGCCTGGTCAAAACTCGGCCAGCCAGTACCTGAGTCAAACTTTGCATCCGATGCAAACAAATCCTGTCCACACACCTTACACGTATACATACCGCTTCTCTCATCATGCAAAAGACTTCCTGAAAAAGGCGCTTCAGTCCCCTTTTCGCGCAAAACTGCATACTCCTCTGGAGTAAGCTTTGTTTTCAATTCTTCTTCGTTGATTTCCATATACTTTTAATTATTTTTTAGTAATTCAGCAAACCGTTCTCTGACTTTTTCCAACTTCGGTTCAATGACTAATTGACAGTACCCAGCACTTG
>CAYJCZ010000033.1:0-1919 GCA_964368835.1 uncultured Candidatus Saccharibacteria bacterium
TAACTGACGGTTCGAGCGGACCCGCTAAAGCGGGCCGCTCAACCTAGCGTTAGGGCGCTTCAGCACTTCATAGAGTGGGACCGCGCGCAGCCCCAGGGATTCCAGCGTTTCCGCACTTGGCGCCACCTTGTGCCCGTTCATCAGGCGGCTGATAAAGCTCTTGTCTATGCCGGTGGCGCGTTCAGCGGCGCGCACGCCGCCGTGCTTTGCCACCACCGAACGCACAGCGGCCTCCAGCGTCACAAGCGTGGTCTTCATTCGTCGCTCGGCAGGCTCTTGGCGCTGGGCCGGCGCGTGAAGCCAGCCGCCCGCATCTTTTGGCTGCGCGTCTTCGGCATCACGTCCTGCAGCCTCCATATGTGCGGACACTTGCCGCAGGTGTACGGCAGCCGATACCCAAGCTCACGAATGTCCGGGTTCAGGTGTCCGCAGTCGGGGCACTTCAACTCTTGCATGCCAAGTCCCTCTCGTTTTTCAACCAGCGCCCTAACCCCTCGCTGAACCGGACCAGCCACAGCGGGCCTGTGGTGTGCGTCGGTCGGTGGCGTCATCGTGGTGTCGGTGGTCATCGCGCTGTGTCAGGCCGCTTAGCTCGAACGTTGGGCGGCTTCAGGTTCGCCCGCAGTGTTGTCAGCGCGGCCACTATCCCGGCGTCCTGGCCGCGCCAGTAGCTGCCCGGCTGGCCTGCCGGCTTCAGCGGGTCCACCATCTGCCATGTCTGCTGCATCGCGGACTCCCAGCGCTGCCAGGCCAGCCACGCAAGCTGGTGGGTGTCCTTCTCGTAGCGCCCAGGCTCCACCCATGCCGAGACGTTGCCAGCATGGCCGCCAGGGTTCAGCCACGCTTCAAATGCAGCGCGCTCCGGCACCAGCCGCCCAACCCCTCGCTCAACCGGAGTGCCCACGGCATCCAGCCCTGTCTCGTTTGCATGCCTGGTCACGCCGTGGTCCCCCGGTTAGCTCGAACGTTAGGCCACAATTCCATGCGCGCGTTCGACCTTGCGGGCGAACTCCAGCAGATCGTGGAACTGAAGCGAGCAGCCATCGGCCAGGTCGAGAATCGCGTCCTGGCTTAGTGGCTTTGGCATTCCATCTCCCACGCGCTTCCAAGCCTTCCGCATGGATTCAATCTTCTCCAAAAGGCGCGCAGTGCTGGCTGCCAGTTCACCCGGCTCCGGTCCGGGTTCTGCCTCAATCTCGGCTTGTGTTGCTTCATGGGAGCCGAAAATTTCAACCGCAGCGCAAGCCCAATAGTTGTGCTTGTGCTTGTCGCGCTCGTGCCTTTCCATCAGTAGCGCCCGAAACTTGATGCGCTCAACTTCCGCAGCGCGAGCGACCGCTCTCCACAGTTCTGCGCCGTCAAACAAAGGCTGTAGCGGGCCGTACAACTGGCGCTCCTGAATGCCTTGCACATGGCTCAAGTGGTGCGGGTGTCCGCTGCGGTCAATCCACGCTGCCACCTTCACATCGTGGGGCCTAACTGCGCCATCAAGCGGAGATCCGCTTGCATTCGGGCTGTTCGTTGTTTCACTGGTCATCGTGCGGCTCCCGCTTATGTTGGTCGTTGGGCGTCTTCTGGCGGGCCGCCATCCGCGAGTTCCAGCGGTGCCGCGCGTCACGGATGGCGTGATCGGCGCCCTGTTCGCTGTACACGCTGGGGCCATCAGAGCCGCAGTGCGTGCAGTGAACGTGCGCGATGTGGCCCTCGTCGAAACGGTCCCACAGGTCGAACAAGTCCGCGCCATCCGTCCAGCACCACGGGCACGGCTTCAGCATCAGGCCAGCCGTGAACGCGCACCGTTTGCACATTGGCTTGCCTCGGCACTCGGTCAGCCCGCAGGCACTTGCGCGCTCCGGCTCCGGCCGCCCAACCCCCGGTTCGATCCGAGCCCCAACAGCGGGCCGGCTCTCATCGGAATT
>CAYJCZ010000034.1:0-1893 GCA_964368835.1 uncultured Candidatus Saccharibacteria bacterium
TTCCTCGCCAGTAGTCTTGAAAGATTTTATCTTTCCGTTGTTGGCAAGCGTCTTGAGTGTGTTTATTGACACCCCAAGATATTCGCTTGCTTCTGTGATTTTATAAATTTTCATTTAATAATCCGTTAAAAATATGAGCAATAACATCAACAGTCCATCCGTTGCCTAACATTCTTTTTCTTTGTGTATCAGAAACACAATCAGTATAATTATCTGGAACAGTTTGTAATCTCTCGCATTCAATCGGTAATAATTTTCTAATCAACATATCTTTAAATAGCATGAAATCAAAATTAGCAGCAGTTAAGCAGTTTGATTTTAGTTTCATAAATCTCCCTCGTCTTGTCTTTGAATTAGGAAACGTATTATCAAAACACTCGCCATCTCTAACCTCAATATAACCTTTCTTTGTAGCTTCCTTTACAATTAAAACATAATTGTCTTTATCTACAGTAGTGAGAGTATTTGATTTATTATCTTTTCTTAATTCCATTCTTTGACTCGTAAGGCCGGCCACGAGCATTTTCGCATCTTGTCTGACGCCGTCAATTAAATATCTACCACGCTGAGCAACCATTTGATTTTCATTATCCAGTAAAATATCTTTCAACATAATACCCTTATCATCTGGCTGAGTAATATTAGAAATGTTTGTCCAATATAAACGCTTTCTATTTTGTGCAGACACCAATGCGGAATTAATTTCAATCGGCTCAACTCCTAAGTAAGAAGTAATAACATCTTGATACTCTTTTTTCATTTTTACATTTTCGAGTAAAAAATATTTAGGGTTGCATTCGTTTTTTAATCTCACAAATTCAAAAAATAATTTACTTCTCTCATCCTCAAAATTCAACTGTTTACCAGCGAATGAAAACCCCTGACAAGGTGAACCGCCAATCAACAAATCAATTTTAGGTAATTCCGTGCCTTTTATATCTATAACACTTCCAAGTTGTATAGTGTCGGGGTAATTGTGTTGTGCTACTTTTATGGCGTGTTTATCAATCTCCGAAGCGTAATATTTTTCATAGGGAATTCCTGCCCTGTTGAGTGCAATCTGACCGCAACTCATACCATCGAATAAACTTAATACATTCATTTGTTTTTCAACTCCTTAACTAATTTCTCGTTTGCGTCCTTAAACTCAACCATAAAACTCCTTTATACATTTTTTACATATACAACTTATACTTGATTTATAACGCTTATCATAAATAGGACTCTTTCTTTTATAACACCTCTGACATTTACTAAAATCAACCTTATTAATATCTGGCCATATATATGTTTCTGCTACTTCATAAAATATACTTTCATTATATGTATTCATATTATTAATATACATACGCAATGATATGTACAGACACCAAACATAATAACATAAATGTTACAACTACAGCATCTTGTATTTCAATACATGTTTTCATTTTACTATCTCCTGGTTATTTATAAGACAATACTAATTATACACAAGTTTCGTATTTGTACAATAATGTTTTATTATAATACTATCTATTACTATAAGATTTACTTATATATTATCTATAAAATAAATAGACATATAAACAATACTTTGTAAAATAGTTTTGAACTAACCACTAAAAACGATTGTCTAATACAATTTAATTATCTTAGTTCTTATTATTCGTTTCACTCATATAACAACTAATCTAATTAAAGAGAAGTAATTATCTTAATATTTCATATTAATCTAATAACTTCTATATGTATCTTAATACTATCATATTAAGCTACATAGTGTTTGTAATATTATCTAATATCTTAATACTTACGTATTAATCTATTAGCTAACATAACAAACATAAAGAAAGAAGATGCCCAAACATCTTCTTTCTTATATATAATTATATATGTATATTTATATATAAT
>CAYJCZ010000035.1:0-1840 GCA_964368835.1 uncultured Candidatus Saccharibacteria bacterium
GCGTCCATCGCCGCTGCAGGCTCATCCAGAATCAGCAGGCCGACACCAGGCAGAAATGCTCGCATCAGGCTGATGCGAACGGCCAGACCGAGGATGTCAAGTGTCGATCCGCTCAGGTCGGCGGCAGGCTTGCCATCCACCTCGAACCCATCGGCAGACCGGCCCACCACCGACGGCACACCGCGCAGCTCGCTGAACGTGCGGCTGATGGCCGCCAGCAGGCCAGCCCACAACTTCGCCGCCAGCACGGGGCGGGCCTGGCGCAACTTCTTGATCAGGGCGTTGTTCGTGTCCATCTCGCTGACGGTGCGCGTCAGCTCTGCCAGCTGCGCCTGCCCGGCTTGGTAGGTGGCCATCATAACGTCGAAGGCAGCTTTCAAGCCCTGAAATGCCTCCCTCTTCTCTTGCAGTTCTGCAGCCGCCCGGCTGGACAGCCGGTCGAGAACACGGGCCTGGCTGCTGCGCAGCGCCGCGTGCTTCGACAGGCTGTCCAGATCGGTGACGGCTGGTGGCACAACCAGCCGTGCCAGATCCTTCTCGGCCTGAGCCCGCTGCACCGACTCCAGCTTGATGCGCTCTTCGATCTGAGCAGCCTCGCGTTGCTTGGCCAGCTCCCTGTTCAGCATCACGTCGTAGTTGGTGGTGTCCACTTCTGACGAGACTGGGCCTCCGACCCAAGTCTCATCCTGCACGTAGCGGCTGAGCAGCGAGAGCTTGTGAAGGTAGGATTTGCGAGCGGCTGCAGCCGGAAGCCAGGCTTTGAGCAGTGACTCCTGCACGCGCTGCCGATCTTCAGCCTGAGCCAGCTCTGTCCGCAGTGCCGCCAGCTTCGCATCCACCTCCGCCGCCAGCGCCAGCACCTCAGCCGTTGGCGGCTTCAGTGTGCTACCACAATGTGAGCACGTTGTCGTTATCTGTGGCCGGGCTGCTGCTACCTTGCTGATCTCCAACTGCAGGCGCATGACTGAGCTGGAGTCGGGTTTTGGTTCAGGGCCTGGGTCGGGTACCACCGCCAAACTGTTCCACGCCGCCCAGGCGTTGCGCAACTCGACTTGCCGAGCCTGCTCCGTCCGCGCAGCGATGATCTGCTCGACAGGAGTGGCAACGTGGTCCAGGGGCCTGGTCTGGGGCAGAGCCAGGAGCGCTTGCAGCCGCACCTGCTCAGCCTTGGCCGCCTGGTGTGCCAGGTCAGCAACCTGCGCATCCAGCAACTCGGCCAGCGCCTCGCGCTCAAGTTCTGCGCCCTCGCTGGCCTCGGCTGCCGCCAGAGCCGCTTCCAGCTCTGCTTGTTTCAGCTCAGGTGAGAAGTCGGGCAGCTCCGGGGCGTGTTCTTGTCGCAGAACTTCGATCTTCTCAAGCGCCGCCTTCGTCGAGCCGTATGGCAACTGGGCCTGCACCTTTTCGACCAGGTCTTCGATGGCCCCAAGCTCGGCAAGCTCTTCGATCAGCTTGACTGCGGCAGCGCCCTCGGCGGCCACACCCTTCAGGTCGGTCTGCCTGGCCACCAGCAGCCGGCTCAGCGTGGCGGCGGAAGCCCCGAGCAGCCGCTCGACAGCCGCTGTCACCTCCGTCTGGCCGACCGACAGCGAGCCGCCTCCGGCCAGCTCTGCCCCGGCCTTCGAGCGGGTGAGTGTGTACAGCACACCGCCGACCTCGAAGGTCAGCTGCACCTTCAGGCTGCTGACGGGCTGGCCATAGGTGACGGTGGCATCCAGTGAGCGGGGCAGCGCCCGGCTGCCGCCCCAGGCGTAGAGCAGGGCCTCCAAGACAGAGGACTTGCCTGCCTCGTTGTCCCCGGCCAGAACTGTCAGACCCTGGGCGAAGTCGATATGCAAGTCTC
>CAYJCZ010000036.1:0-1835 GCA_964368835.1 uncultured Candidatus Saccharibacteria bacterium
CCGAGGAACAGCCAGAACCGTCCGAACGGGCTGAACGAATTGAATAGGGCTCGAATGGATTGCCTCATGGCGCTGTCTCCAGAGCTTGGGGTCTGAGATACGCTCACGGATACGGGCGGCGATGTCAGCGGGAGAGCCAGTAGGAGATGGCGGCAATGAACACCCCCGTTTCCTGTAGGCCGGCCTTGAATGATGGCAGATAGGGCACGCGGTAGCCGAGCATGGTGGTGAGGATGCCGAGCACAGCCAGAGCGAGCAGCAGTGCGGCGATGATCTTGAGCCAGCCGATGATTTCAGCGATGACGGCGCGGATAGCAGTCGATATCTGGGCAGCGTTCATTCTCTGTCGAAAGCTCCAAGGATAGCGAGGCAGATGCCGAGCACGACGAGAAAGGCGAACACGGACACGGTGAAGAAAGCGAGCGCCGCCGTCATGTGGTGTTCAGCTTTCCTCGTGTAGGGTGCTCATCGTCTGGCCTACAAGCTGACGAGGTATCGCGTTTCGCGTGAGTGAGTGGCGTAATCCCTGGCCCCGGTGCCGCAGAACTCTTTCGGGTCGGCATACCGGCGTTACCTAGTCCAAGGCACCAGCGGGATAACGGAAGCGGCCAGCCGATGTGTGGCTGGCTTAGTGCTTCGGGCGCAAGTTCAGATTGGTGGTTTAACGCTATTTGCGGAACCGAGGCCGGTAAGCTGAAATCAGCCGGTCATCTCTTGCGCTTACGTATGCCTTGTTTTGGTCACATCGTCAACCCGGCCTGAGTTGGGTGTAGTGGATGGATTGGCTCTGCCGCTTTCCGAGCATGTCCCACTCGATCCGGCAGAACCTTCCCGACGTGCTGGTGACGGTGACGGCAATCTCTCCACGGAAGGCAGGCTGGCCGGCTGTGAACGGGTTGGTTTCCTCGGCGCGGCGCTTAGGCTTCATCACGTACAGGCGTGCCACGTCGGCAACGGAAGCCTCGCCAACCTTCTGCTTGACGTGCTTCAGGAAGGCGTGCGTGACCTCCCTGGCGGCAAAGATGTATCCTGGTGCCGTGACCTTGGCCCGCTTGCCGCTCTCGTCCCACGGGGCAATGGCGTTGATCCCGAGGCGTTGCAGCTCGCGACAGGCTTTGCCCTCGTAGTTGCTGGCGGTCTTGTAGACGATGGCGCGATTGCTCATGATCCCAGCACCTTCTGTGCAAACGCAGCACCGGAGTTGGCTTTAGTCCAGCGCTCCATTTCCTTGTCGATGTAGGACTTCTCGCGCTTTCGGTACTCCTGGAAACAGCGCTCGACCTGCATGGCGTAGGCTTGGGCCGGTGAGATCGAACGCATTGCGGCAATGTCGGCATCGAGCACGCGGGCCTGCGCCTTTGCGCTCATGCGGTGCTGTTCAATTGTCTCCGGGCTCATGAAGTTCTTCATGGCGTTGAGAATCCATGGCCCATCGTCCGGAACGGAGTTTCCGCAGCCCGCCATTCCTATCGTGTTCGGCCCGAGCCCTAATGCAGCGCCGTTCAGCGGGCCGGACAGTCCCATGGATGCGGCAGCTTCTTTCGCCGCGACCGTTGCCGCCAGTGGAGCTGCTGGCATCAGTTTCAGAAACCCACGCCGGGCTTTGTCGATCTTGCTCATGCGTCATGTCCTCTCGATTTTGAATCGGCACTGCCGATGTGCCATTGACGGCAGCACGGGCAGCGATAGACGCGAACGACGACATCCTTTTTTCTCGCCTTCATGCGTCGGCGCATGTCCTTGACGCGCCTGTCCGCCTCGGAGAATGAGTGCGGCTGTTTCCCATCACATTCTGCTAAACGGCTCATGCTCTCTGTCCGTGTTTGATACGCACG
>CAYJCZ010000037.1:0-1658 GCA_964368835.1 uncultured Candidatus Saccharibacteria bacterium
TTGAGGTCATGACTCCCCAATATAGTAATCGGTTAATTACTCCTTTACCATAGTTCAGTACTCGGTAGTATTCGCAATTAATAAACTCTCATCCTAGTCGCTAGGAACCGTTTTAATTAACGACAATTACTTAATCAAAGTACTAAACTATGGTGAGTCCCCGAGGTTTCGATCCTCACGCAGCCAACCCGTCTTATATAGCAATAGTTTTACAGACTACCGACAGGAAAGGGACTCAAATTGAACTAGTTGGGGTTCATCACTTACTACATCAACATTAAAGCTAACCGATCCTTTTTTGCCTTTATCGGAGTAGTTGATTTACGGTCTTATCAGTGATTACTTTCCCAACTAGAAAGTATATTATATATTGTTTAAACTATCAGTTCAAGTCAGAAAAATCAGTGTTTATTTCGTAGTCAGAAGTATCAAAATCTGTATCAGAATCTTCTACAGTTGCGACTTCTATATCAGAGTGGATTTGTAGTTCTACTGTTTCCACACTCTCGTTCTTTACTATACTTTCGTATCCAAACCACTCTGCAAATGCCAGAGCTGCCTCATAGTCTTCAAACCCATCTAGGATAACTGTCGCCATTCTTCAAAAATTCCTTATACTCCCTAATGACAGCTGCGTCTACAGATGCGTAGACTCGGAATTTATCTTTGCCCACCTTATCGTAGAACTCATTAGCCATAGGTTCTAGTTTCTCTACAGAAGCATTATGCAATCTGAAACGATGCAGAAATGCGTCCACAATTAGTTCTTTAGAATATCCAGCCATTTGGGTTTCCCATTCGATAAATCTATTTTATCTTAAAACGGCTTTCAATTCAAGATCAGTCTTCTGAAGGCTCTTCCTGCTTACGTCTGCGATTATTGCGACGATCCTTCTTTTGTTTTTCTTTTTGACGCCGCTCTTCGCGTTCGTCGTCGTCTTCATAGCCCATTGCGTTCATCTTGTAGTTTAACAGCTAGATCCCACTGAATCCAGGCTTCTTCACCCTCCAGATACATAACCTCTGGTAATGGTGTTCTAGGTACTACCCCGAATAGCTTCCACTGTTCAGGATACGTGAATAAATTGGTCGGGCCTGAAGGAATCGAACCCTCATTGGCGGGGTAGAAACCCGGTATACTATCCATTGTACTAAGGCCCGAAGTATTCATTTTATTTGGTAGGTAGTGAAGGAATCGAACCCTCATCGCTAAGTTCGTAGCCTAGCATATTGTCCATTATAAGAACCACCTAAGTAAAAAGTGTGTGCCTAGCATTACTGCTAGTAAAATATAAAGCATTTGCTCGATTCGACTGCCGATAGTACTAGCGTCCATAGGAATCCAAGCAAAGTTGGCAGGTTTCGAGCCCGTCGTTATCTACTGGTATATCAAAAAGCCAAATTCCGCAACTTGAACATTGCATTAGGCAAATCTCGATTTCAGAAGAGTATTCTATATCATTTTCAGCACAAGCCTCAAGTAAAGATTTACGAGTCTTGTACAACGTTCGCTCAATCAAATTCATTTACATTGCCATGCTGAAATAACTAGTACAATTAATACTAGTAGTGCAAAAGCTCCGAACATCACTCATTCTCTCTCAGTTCTAATTCGAATGCTGCTAGTAAGTTCCATATCATGGCTGCTTTATGGTAAC
>CAYJCZ010000038.1:0-1618 GCA_964368835.1 uncultured Candidatus Saccharibacteria bacterium
AGCCCGATCACTTTGCCTACCGTAGCCAATTGATATGTTTCTTGACCTTCGGTAACAATGCCGCGTTTAAACTCGCCGTTTTCCGTTACCTTTTCAAGTTTCGGAGCGTCCGACATAAATATGCGGTTAATCGTCTTGAAATCAGGTGCAGTAGTTCTGCGCGCCCAAGTCGTAAAAGTTCTTGGAGCCGCTTCATACGCAGTTCTTAAAGATTTGTTTGCGACGTTAGAAAGAATGACTGGTAAATCTGAAGTTGCCATGAAAGCACGTTCAGCAATCGCCATAGGGTACATGCCTTCGGTCTTAATCCCGCGCGCCTCAACAGAACCACGAGCAAAATCCAACAAACGTAATCCAGCAAATCTTCGACCACCTTCTGTCATTTTGTTGCGACTAGGATCTGCGCGATACAACAGAGCGTCTGTCATGTGTTCTTGACGTGTTTCATTTTCATCAACCATGGTAGCTACATCGCCATAGTGAATGGTGGGAGACTTGGCTTGACGTTTTGCTAACTCATCAAAAATTTTCTGACGAGCTTCATCCAGAGTAATTCCGCGCTCAATCAAATCGTTTGCGAATTTCTCATCTAGTCCGACTGTGCGAACAGCTGAACCGATTCCAGAAATACGAGCACGTTCCAATTTTGCACCTTCATCAGCAGCGCGTTTTTCAACTTCTTTTAAATCTGGAGAAATAACTGTTTCGCTTCGAACTTCCTGAACAATTTCTTTTTCAACTGGCTTTTCCTTAACCGCTTCTGTCATGATAGTTTTTTCCTCTTCGATTGATCTTTTGCCTATCCCGACAGTCGGGTCGGCAGGGATATCACATAATGTGATCTCTACTGGTTGCCACTTTGTTACTCGGTATTTGGCAGGCTGGCCTTCTTCCTGCGCAATAAGTGTTTTTTCTATAATTCGATATCCGACTGATACACCTGGAATCAGGTTGTCTTTTATGTCCTGAAGCAAACCTTCCATGCCTTCTCGCCTAGACATCTTGACTTCAACGTAGCCACGACCTGCTTGTAGCCATGCCATAGTCGTACGTCCAACTGATCTCAATCCAGATTTCTCGATTGCGTCCATGCCGTGATTTAATATCACAGCAGCACCTTCGTTTAAACGAGATAAGTCGACTTCAGATTCGTTATGACCAAGGACCTCGATCCAAGGATCATCAAAAAAAGGTGTTCTTAAATAAGGTGTTTCTGAAGAAAATGGGAAACGTAGAACGACATTGTCGCTCCCGTCTTTTTGAGTGATTGCGCTATCATCGACCTCAAGATCGAATTGACGTTTGACTAAATTTTCTTGTGAATCTTCTTTGATTTTTGCTGACATTCACACAATCCATTAATGATTATGTGAATTTTCACAGACACCAGTTCTAAAATATAGTAGAGTTTTAGAATAATGCGCTACTAATCAAACCGTTACTCTTGATTGTCTTTCTGGTTTACGTTTTGTTGGTTTTGATCTTCAGGGTTACGCTGAAATCCTGATTGTTCTTTTTTGACAGGATATTCGATTCCAGCAGCTTTGAATTTTTCACGCTCTGCTTTAAGTTCTTCTAACAGAACTTCTGGATTAAACCCACGCGCACGAACTGCCTC
>CAYJCZ010000039.1:0-1452 GCA_964368835.1 uncultured Candidatus Saccharibacteria bacterium
GTGGGATCTGGTACTTGCTGGCGATCTTCATTCTTATAGCAATAGTCAGCTTAATATACTGTATCCGGGATCCCCTGTTACAACTAGTTTCCATCGCACTAGAGTCGATACTGGGGTATTGCTGGTGGAGACTGAAACCCTGGAGCATAAGTGGCTAGCTTTAGATATGCCACAGCTCATTCGTAAGACTATTAAAGCTGGTGAGCCTATGCCACCTACAGATTATGACCATACTATCTATGAGGTAGAAGGTGATATGTCTGAACTATCTAATCTAGAAAACTCAGATTTACTAGATAAGAAAGTAGTTAAGCGAGAATCTGATACTACATTAATACTATCTCCCGAAATGACAATAGCTCGTGAGGTTGAAGAATACTTAAAATATGTACTACAGCTAAGTGACGAATCTGTAGCAGAAATACTAGAGGAATTAAATGGATGCACAATCAATGAATAAAGCAATTGTATGGAGCCAACAAGGTTGCCAGTATTGTGATACTACTATTGCCTTACTTAAGGCTAGAGGTTGTGAAGTAGAAGAACGTAAGATTGCCACAGGTAAATGGACTAAGAAAGACTTACTAGATGAGGTACCTAATGCACGTTCTGTACCTCAGATCTTTATTGATGGCAAGCACATCGGTGGATATAACGACTTAGTGAATATTCTACAATGATAACATTAGGAAAAATGCAGTGGTCGTATGCATTCTCATACGGAAAAAATAATAGCATTGATTTCTCAGAGCATTCGTTAGTACAGCTTATTGGTAAGAATGGACATGGTAAGAGTAGTATCGCTCTAATTTTAGAGGAAGTATTATTTAATACCAATTCTAAAAAGATTAAAAAGGCGGATGTACTTAATAGATATGCTGGTGTTAGTGCATATTCTATTTTACTAGAATTCACTAAAGATAGTGATAAATATACTATTTTTACTAATCGTGGTTCTACACAGAGTGTGAAACTGACTAAAAATGGTCAGGATATATCAGCCCATACTAGTACAGCTACATATAAACTAATTGAAGAAATTTTAGGATTCGATCATAAATCCTTTACCCAAATTGTTTATCAAAGTAGTGCGCATAGTTTAGAATTTCTAACGGCTACAGATACTAATAGAAAGAAATTTCTAATTGATTTACTAAATCTTAGCATCTATAGTAAATACGGTGAATCTGTAAAAGCAACCGCTAAAGAGCTATCTTTAGAAATTGATAGTTGTAGTGCCAAGTTATCTACTGTAAGTAGTTGGTTAGCAAAGTTTAGTAGTCAGGATTTATCAAAGCGAGAGCTTCGTGATTTACCAGAGCCTCTAGGCGATGAACTCTCTAAGATCAATCATTTGAAAGAGCAGATTGCTAACATTGATGCTAATAACAAGAAGATTGCTCAGAACAATAAATATAAAGAGATATTAGCATCTATTGATCTTACTAGTGT
>CAYJCZ010000040.1:0-1387 GCA_964368835.1 uncultured Candidatus Saccharibacteria bacterium
GAATTGCGGATTGCCAGAAATGAAAATTGTGAAAACTGTCTCGGCTAGGGTACCCTCTTCCCTTTCATTTCCCACAGACGGGGATAGGGGCGGGGGCGTCTTTCCTGTAGGCTAATCCCTTCCAGACCCATGGGGATAAGCGGACCTCAGTACGGGGGCGCTAATCCCTACCTCCTGGCTAGGGTATGAGATTGTGTTGCGTGTCGCTTGACACTTAGACCAGAGCGTGCGACTAAGGGTGGTCGTTCACTTAGTAGGGAATAACCCGCATGACTAGCCAAGAGCTTGAAGCCGCAAAGGCCGCATTCCTCGCGCGCAACACTGTCACCCAGGTTGAGTCCGGTATTGCCTACGGAGTCGATCGTGACGCAGACAAGGCGAAGCGCGCTGCCGAACGTGAGCGCGTCGCGTATCAGCGCAGCGAGCAAGAGGCGGAGCGCCACGCGGAGCGCGTGCGGGAAGGCTACCACACCGGCGGGCGGCGTGGCGCGATGGAAGCAATGCAAGGCGAGCGATATCAAGATTACTCGCGCGACTATTGACTAACACAATTCATCGGAGGCGAACGCCTCGCAACGCATGGAAGGGATTACCCGTCATGGCTATTGAAACGCGCACAACTTCAGCCGACGCGCACGCGGCACTAAACGATATCGAGCGTATGACGCGTCCTGGTCAAACGCTCGACATTCACGAGGCCATCGATCTGATCTGTGATATCTACAACCGTTGTCGATCTGCGCGGACTGTCGAGACGTTCGAAACGACTCAGGCTCGCCAGATACGACTCAATACCTAACCCCCCTCACCCACAACGCGCGACGCACGCGCCCTAGCCGGGATCTCGAAAGAGCGGCCCGGCTTTGGGGCGTGTAACACCTAGCAGGAAAAGGATTCCGCAGATGTACGTGGTTCAAATGCCCAACGGTAAGTATGTGCTGCGTCAAGATGGATGGGTTCACTACGTCACTGACAAAGGGGACGCGACCCGCTACCCGACAAAGGACGCCGCGCTCGACGGGCGGCCGGGTCACCACAAGGATATGGGCGGGAGCGGATTTGTGGGACGCGTCGTCGCAACCTAACACCCACACCCACAACGCGCGACGCACGCGCCCTAGCCGGGAGCTCGCAAGAGCGGCCCGGCTTTGGGGTGTGTGATACCTAGCAGGAAAAGGATTCCGCAGATGACTGATACGCAAACCGCCGCATGGTCCTACGGTTGGAACATGCCGGGCTACATGCCCGACACCTCGGAAGGGTGCGAGACGTGGACCGACGCTCGCGACGCGCTTGTCTGGGAATTGGAACGTCTCGACTGTGACGACTCGGCCTGCAGCGCAGAGGAATGCGACCACGCTATCGCGTTGCTCGCTGGCGCGAGCGA
>CAYJCZ010000041.1:0-1318 GCA_964368835.1 uncultured Candidatus Saccharibacteria bacterium
CGTGTGCGAACTCTTTTCCGAGGAGGCGTTCGGTAATGCGACCGTCCGAGGTGAGAATAATGAGACCATGTGAATCTTTATCAAGACGGCCGATCGGGAAGACGTCTTTGAGGGCGACGACGTATTTAATTTCCTTTTCATTTCCCTGGGCAGAATGGGTGACAATGCCGCGAGGTTTGTTGTATGCAAAATAGACGTGCGGTTTTTGTTTGCCGCTGAAGCGAACTTCAACATTGTCGGTTTCTTTTACCTTGTCGCCGAGCACCGCATGTTTGCCATTGATGAACACGAGTTTTTTCTCGATCAATTCATCTGCGCCGCGGCGGGTCGAATGCTTTTTAAGTGCCAAATATTTATTGATACGCATCGGCCAGAGAGGTTTCATTTCGACGGTTGGTTTCGGTTTGTAGACTGGCTTCACTGTGGGTTTAACAAAAGCGGGTTTAATTGCTGGCTTGTACCCTGGTTTTGGAGCAGCAGAAAAGCCCGGTTTTCCAGCCGGTTTTTGGAAAGATGGTTTTCGAAAATTGTTCCTGTTGTCTCGCATGTTTTTATGTGGTCCGGCTAGTATAGCATCAAATGGGGAAAACGTTGATTTTCGACATTACTCATGTTATTCTGATTGACAACTTCGGCCGAAAGGTCGTTTTTAATTCGGCCACTTTTTGCGGTCTATTTTTGAAGAAATTTATTAATATTTAGTTATTGAGGCTTATGGAAATTCGAAATATTGCGATTATTGCTCACGTGGATCACGGCAAAACGACTTTGACGGATGCTTTGATGCGCCAAAATGCGGCAGTCGGAGAGGGAATGGCTGAAGGCGCATCGATGGACTCAAACGATCTCGAGCGCGAACGCGGTATCACAATTTACGCAAAGAATACTTCAATTTTTTATAAAGGGACAAAGATCAACATCGTTGATACACCAGGTCATGCCGACTTCGGTTCAGAAGTAGAACGCGTGCTCCGTTCGATCGACTCAGTGTTGCTCGTTGTCGACGCGCAGGAAGGCCCGATGCCCCAGACCCGTTTCGTTTTGAAGAAATCTTTGGAGCTCGGCTTGAAGCCAATCGTCGTCATCAACAAAATCGACAAAAAGGCGGCGGATATCGCCATGACAGAAGAAGGAGTGCTCGGTCTTTTCCTTGAGCTCGGTGCGACAAACGAACAGGCAGATTTTCCTGTCGTGTATGCTGTCGGCCGTGAAGGATGGGCGAAGAAAAAGCTCACTGACGAATCAACCACTCTTGATCCACTTCTCGATGTTATTTTGAGCCATGTAAAACCAGCGTCGTCTCCAGAAAAAGAAGCAA
>CAYJCZ010000042.1:0-1306 GCA_964368835.1 uncultured Candidatus Saccharibacteria bacterium
TACCCAGGTCTATACCAATGTCATTTGAAAATAGTTTGTAAAATTTATCGAGCATAATAGTAGGTTACAGAATAATATATTATTTAATTAATTCAAAAAGTTCTGCTTCGTTAACTATTTTACCTTCTTTTTCAGTTCGTTTTTTAAATTCAAAACCACCGTTTTCTATAGATCTAGAACTAACAACAACACGCATTGGTAAACCTATTAGATCTGCATCAGCAAATTTTTCACCTGCTGTTATACCAGCACGGTCGTCAAATAATACTTCTATGTTTTGTTCGGACATCTTTTTATAAATTTCATTTGCTGTATTTGTAACTCCTTCATCATTACCCAAGACCAACAAATGCACAGTAAAAGGTGCTATAGATTCTGGCCAAACAATACCTTTTTCATCTGATAGAACTTCTACAATAGTACCCATTAGTCTACCTAGACCTATACCGTAACTACCCATTACAACTAACTTATCCTCACCATTTTCGTCTTTGTATTTTAAATCAAATGGTTCTGAAAATTTTGTACCCAATGAGAATATATTACCAACTTCAACCGCGGTTTTTTCTATTAAATTATTTTTATCTAAACGTAAACTTTCCAAAACTTCATCATTGTATACTTCTTTATTAACTGCAATCTTTTTATCTACATCAATATAAATAGTATCTTCCCCTGCATCAGTTAGTGTCTGGAATTCGTGCGAAAATTTTGAGAAAGACCCACCAGAGGCAAACGTCATGTATGTAACATGTCCGATACCAACTTTGTCAAAAATATTTGTATACGCCTGTTTAGACTTTTCGTAAAATTCATTGTGCTGAGTCTCGTCTTTTGAAAATGAATACAGTGCCTTCCAGTAAAATTCACGTCCACGCAATATACCTGACTTACTTCGTGTTTCGTTTCTAAAAATATTCTTGAAGTCATATGGGTAAAGCGGCAGATCCTTATATGAACTAACGTATTGTTTTAAAATATTTGCATAAGCTTCTTCATTAGTAAAAGACAAACCTATTTCTGTACCACTTTTTAAAGTGGTTTTAAACCAGTTATCTACAATTGCATCGTCCCATCTATTAGATTTTTCCCATACTTCTTTGTTTTGTATTACTGATGTACGCATTTCTGTACCACCAATTACATCCATTTCTTCACGAATTATATCTTCGATTTTTTTGATCACTTTTAAACCAAGTGGTAAATAAGAATATACCCCGGCCATTTCCTTGTGAATAAACCCTGCTCGTATAAGCAATTGGGCGTTTTTAGCCACTTCGTCAGAAGGGGCTTCTCTTTTGGTCTT
>CAYJCZ010000043.1:0-1296 GCA_964368835.1 uncultured Candidatus Saccharibacteria bacterium
CAACAAAAAACCACCGGCTGAATGCTGGTGGTTTTTTGTTTTTGAGGACCGAATGATCGCTCGACTATTCTCGTTCTTCTTCGAGTGGTGCTGCATCGTCCTCTGCGCCTTCGACATGCATACCGTTTGCATCGAGCTCTTCTTCCTCGGTGTCTTCGATATCGTCGTCACCAAGTATTCCTTCTTCCAATTCGTCTCTCAAATCAAAAGCTTCTTCTAGCATTATGTTGAAAAATTTATTTTCTAATCGAACTCATTAAATCTGCCTGCGTACTGTGCCCCCATGTTGTAACAAATTTCAAAAAACTTGGCAAGAAAAAATGTTTGGTAATGGGGACAGAAAAAGAATTTTACATTCCTCGGGTTATTTTGCAAGGGGTTTCATGGGCTGTTTTTCACGTTCTTTGGTGTGACGACATGCGAGATGGGTGAGACCGACAGCAATTGCGTCGAATTCGTCGTCGAGACGCTTTTTACCGGTAGTTTCGGGTCCCATTTTGATGAGCTTCGGCACCATATTGATGACGTGGGATTTGTCGCTGTGGCCGTAGCCCGTGACTGCGACTTTGACCTCGACTGGTTTGTAGTAAAAGACGGGAAGCCCGGCTCGCGCGGCTTCGTATGCGATGACACCAAGAGCTTGTGACACGAGAAGGGCAGTAGTTTGATTTTTGCTAAAAAAAAGTTCTTCGATTGCGACCGCTTCGGGTTTCCACGTTTCAATAATCTGCGCGACAGCGGCACCTACGGTTTCGAGACGCTTTTCGTGAACGTCTTTTTTGCTTGTTTGCACGCAGTCAGAAAAAAGGAGAGTGGATTTTCCGGCAACTTCGCTGAGTACAGCAACACCGAGTCGGTCGTAGCCGGGGTCGATTGAAAGTATGGTGATGTCTTTGTTGATCATTTGAAAATTTCGCACGGGCTGAACAAACACTACGCCGCGTTTGTATACACCGCTTGCACGTCGTCGTTTTCTTCGAGTTCGGTCGTGAGTGCGTCGAGTTTCGCTAAATCCTCATCACTCATTTCAACAGTCGTGTTCGGGATCCAACCTTCAGCAGTTTTTGTAAAAGCCCATGAAGCCGCGCCCATACCGGCAAGCTCGCAGTTGTTGCGAGAAAGAATCGCTTTGATTTCCTGCACTGCTTTATTTTTGTTGTCGGTCAGGGTGTCGATGATGAGCGCCGAGCCGCCGGGGCCGTATGACTCATACATTGCGGCTTCCATCGCGACGGTTTGCTCGGTCGCTTTTTTCACTGCGCGGTCGATGCTGTCTTTTGGCATGTTGATCGCCTG
>CAYJCZ010000044.1:0-1286 GCA_964368835.1 uncultured Candidatus Saccharibacteria bacterium
CCTGGCCCTCGTTCTGCTCCCGCTCATGCGCGGCCTGCATCATCATCGCTGCGACCTGACCCTGCGGGCTTGCGGCCCACACCGAGAACAGCGACTCGGCCACGCTGGCCAGCTCGTGCGCGACCACCGCGGCGATCTCGTGATTGAATCCCCGCGTCTCGCCGTCGGCCTGTGTCGGAACGATCAGCGCACGACCGACCAGCATCGGCATGCGGCCACGCTCGGGGTCCGCCGCCATCAGGCTGGCGACCATGTTGGGCTCGAGTTCCTTGAGCAGCCCCTCATCATCGACCCAAATGTCGATTCGTCCGGCCGGAGCCACGACGACGTCGTAGAGGTCGCAGCCGACCGCTCGGCGAATCCACGCGTCCGTTGCCTCCCCGGGCTCCTTGTCGTGGACCTCGACCCGATCGGGCTCGTTGGCCGCGAGGCCCGGGGTAATGAGCACTCCTCGCATCGGGCGAAGGTCGATGACTCCTGATTCATTCATGCTGGACTCCTGTCCGTGTTGTCTGGTGTCCCGTCATTGTACAGCTAACCGTCCAGCGATGCAACATTAGCGAGCAGATTTAGCGGGCCGGTCATGCGGGGCCTGTCCAGACGCGACGATGCCCCGACCGCAGAGGGTCGGGGCGTCGGTCATGCGGGGCCTGTCGGATCAGAGCACCATGCCCCCGCACGTTCGGCACTGGTTGTAGTCCTCGCCGCAATCGGAGCATGAGATCGAATCATCCGCGGCGCCGGCGAGCTCCTGCAGCTGCTCGATCAGCTCCTCGCGTGCCTCCTCGCGAGCCTCGCGCTGGGCCACCTCCAGGTCCTCGGCGGTGATCGGGTCCTCGCGCTCGTACTCCTGCCGCGCCCAATCGTTCACCGCGGCGATGACCCATGCCCGGTCGCCCTCGCCGTAGTGGTAGGCGTACGCGTCGATCGTCGTCATCGCGTCGTGGATCTCGTCCTGCAGCTCATCGGTCATCTCGTCGACGTCGCCGACCGAGCGCCACGTATCCGAATCGAATTCGCGGTAGTCGATCTCGGACCAGTCGTCGTAGTCCTGGTACCGGAGCACCACGCGGTCGAGTGTGACGTGCGCGTCGCCGCCGATCTTCTCGACCGTGATCGGCTCGGTCTGATTCATCGCGAGGAATGCGAGTGCATTCCTCGCCGCGGCCAGCGCTTGTGCTCGTTCGTTCGTCATGTCATTTCTCCTGTCTGATTCCGGTGTCTGGGTCCCGATGGTCGGGCTGCGCGGCACGCGGGGCCTGTCACCTCGCGTGCCGCGCCGTCCG
>CAYJCZ010000045.1:0-1264 GCA_964368835.1 uncultured Candidatus Saccharibacteria bacterium
ACACCGACGCCCGCCGCGTGACGCTCTCCGCGCCGTGCCGGCTCACCCTCGCCGTCCACCCGCCCGCCGACACGTGCGCCCAGCACGCGCCGCATCGCGGGCCCCATGCCCTCGACCCGCTCTTCGTGAGGCTCTCCCGATGACCGTCTCCCGTCGCGCGATCGGCGTCCTGCTCCGCCGCTGGTGGGGCGAGATCGCCTTCGCCCTCGCCTGGGTGGCGCTGCTCATGATCGCGCAGTACACCGCCCGCACGCCGCAGCTCTTCGCGGGCTCACTGCTCGTCTGCGCCGTCCTGGGCGGCCTGCACTACCTCGAGGGCGTGAAGTGCATGATGCGCGAGGCGGAACGCGCGATCGCCGCCGAAGTCGTCGAGGCGGTCCCGGTGCCGCGCGGCACGTCGCCGCGGGTGGCCGAGGAGCTCGAGGCCTTCCGCGGGCGCATCGCCACCGCCATCCGCGCCCACGGCGCCCATCTTCGGCAGGAGGCTGCCCCGTGAAGCCCTACTACTCCGACCACTACGTCACGCTGTATCACGGAGATTGTCGCGGCGTCTCGGCGTGGCTGAATGCCGATGTGATGGTCACCGATCCGCCATACGGCATCGGCTGGAGCAAGGGACTCGACGCGAAGAACGGAAGCCGCGCGCACGATGGCATCGCAAACGACGAGAGCACGGAGGCGCGCGACCTCATCGTCTCACAGTGGGGCACAAAGCCAGCGGCGGTATTCGGCTCGCTCTATGCACCCTTCCCTGCGGCCGTGCGGCATGTGCTGGTGTGGGAGAAGCCGGGCGACGCGGGCGTCTTCGGCTCAACTATCGGATTCCGGCGCGACGTGGAAGCCGTGTTTTTATTGGGCGAATGGGCGACGCGGCCAGCGCAATGGGGCTCGGTGCTTCGCAGCGCCGTGCGCAACATCGGCGGGGCTAACTCGCCATCTGGCCGCACAGGGCACCCGCACACGAAGCCAATTGACGTGCTCTGCACGCTCATTGACCGGAGCGGCGGCGCGACGATCTGTGACCCGTTCGCAGGCTCAGGCTCAACCCTTGTCGCGGCGCGCTCTCTGGGCCGTCGCGCCATCGGCGTAGAGCTGGAGGAACGCTACTGCGAAGTCGCCGCGCGCCGCCTGTCGCAAGGCGTGCTGGACTTCGGGGGTGCGGTATGAGGGACTGCCCCAATACCATCGGGCTCATCGAATGGCTCACTTCCCACGGCGCCCATCTCCGGGAGGCGCGTCATGGGTAGAGCCCAGACCCCGTGCC
>CAYJCZ010000046.1:0-1255 GCA_964368835.1 uncultured Candidatus Saccharibacteria bacterium
TACTACGGAAGTAAAACAAATATTGTAGATTATTACCCTGCACCAGTTCATGGTAAAATAATAGAGCCATTTTCGGGTAGTGCGCGCTATTCTCTAAAGTATTTTGATAGAGAGGTGTTGTTAGTGGATAAATACGATGTTATTATTAAGATGTGGCAATGGCTTCAAAAGTGTAGCCCAAATGATATTCTTTCATTGCCTATACTGAAAGAAGGAGAAACATTAGATAGTTTTAATTTTGATTGTGAGGAAGCTAAATTATTTATGGGCTTTACGGTTGCGTTTGGCATGGCAAAGCCTCACAATAAAGCAACTAAACATTGCACAGACCGGCCTAATTTTATAAGGTTTAATTTACAACGTGCAGCTACACAGTTATTCAAAATAAAGCATTGGGAATTTGAAAATTGTAGTTACGACCAGGTTCAAAATCAAACCGCAACATGGTTTATTGACCCGCCTTACCAAAATGGAGGGCAGGCATACGCTTTTAATAATAAGCAAATAGATTATGCTCACCTTTCAGATTTTTGCAAAGATAGATTAGGGCAGGTTATTGTATGTGAAGAAATGAAAGCAAATTGGCTAAAATTCAACCCTGTTATTGATAACAAAAGCGGTAGGGGTAAAAATAGAATTGAAGCTATTTGGACAAATTTTGAAACCCACTACACCAATACCCAAACGGAACTTTTCTAACCGATAACAAGGGGCGGCTTTATTTAGTCATCTTTATTATCTTTATTCAGCTTAACAAACTTCGCCACATTGTAAAGCAGCACTACCACCGCGCTAATCAATATCACAATCGGGGTAATTAGTGATGCAATTTCAGAAGCCTTTGAAAGTATTTTAATCGTATAGGCTCCCATAGCGCAGGTTATATTTAAAAGGTTAACCTTATCATCAAAGCACATTATGGTAAACGATACCAGTTTAGCTGGCCCTTTAGTAAAGAACCAAACCACCGCGCCCGCTATTGCTATTAGTAGTGCGAAATCGAGTGCCATTAGTTTTGCTCTATTGATTGACCTGTGAACTTTTCCAACACCTTTAAAAGCCCCGATGAACCGGTAATTGTCAGCACGTAAATTTTAACCGTATCAGGTATCCATTCTGCGGGCATAGGCGCAACAATTACGCCCACAATAGCGCATACTATTATAGCCGTGTTAGCGATTGTTTTAGCCCATGTAGGTGATGGGTTTTTAAGCTGACCAATTCCGAATTTAGTTTGTGTTATTTCTGCCATAGT
>CAYJCZ010000047.1:0-1221 GCA_964368835.1 uncultured Candidatus Saccharibacteria bacterium
TGGTACGTTTGGAGATTGTGAGGATTACGCTCTCCGTAAACGTGAGCTACTGCTTGAATCAGGTTTTGCTCGTAAAGACTTACACCTTGCTTGTTGTTGGGTTGAGACAGGTGGGTATCATGCCGTACTGCTATGCAACACAAGCAAAGGATGGTTTGTGCTAGATAACAGATACACATGGCCTATGACTCCCAAATCATTGCCCTACAGATGGGACAAGGCTTTAGATGAGGTAGATGGTAAATGGTACGAGTTGTCGTTCTAATGTTTCTACTGTTGTGTGGGTGTACAACATCATCTACTGACATTCCGAAGATGGGCAAGCAAGTTGAAGCTCCTTATGGATGGACTGATACATACTGCCCAGACCACAAAAACGAGGCTGGTTGTAAGTAGAAAATGGGTTAGATTCTCAAATCAAGAATCGAACTGAAAATATCACTGTTTTTACCTGTTTTTAGACTAATTGCAACAAACTTGCAACAAGTAAGTCTTAAAGCATTGGTATTGTTAGTTTTACGAGTCCCGTGTCATGCCAGTACGTTCGCAAATTTGAGCAATGTTCAGCATTTCGTCGTGTTCTTCACACTCTGTCCGCCCGTCCAGATATGCTTTTTTAGAAACGCGGTAGATCAGGTCCTCAAGTGCTGTTTTTTCTATTTGAACAAATTCAACTGCGCCCATGATTCTTCACTCCCAACACAACAAAAATTGAATATTCAGCAGGACAGCCATAGACCATGACGGCATTAGGCTTGGATTTTTTGCGATTGCGTTTTTTCTTGGTCATCTGTTTTAGTCCCGACACTCTTTAATCATGTTGTCGATAGCCTCACGGATATGCGGCCACTCATCTTTGTTGATAAAGATGGCAAATTCGGCAGATTTATAAGTTAGCGGCTGGCTGACTTTTACAAATTCACCAGCCGCTTCATCTTCAATCTCAACCAAAGTTGTTTGTTCACTGAAAATGCGTTCGCCTTTAGGCGCAATCATTACTTTGACTACGCGGGTTTCTATTTGAGTAGCACTCATCGTTTTATCTCAACTACTTAATTTTTCTAACTGCATAACGACTAGAAACAACTCTGTAGCCGTCCTCAAATTCAATAAGTGCCGCATTCATTGCGCCTGTGCACAAAACACGGCATTGCTGCCCATGACGATCGGGCAGGTATTTGCGCCAGTACCATTTATGAGTCATTTTGCTTACCATCAACC
>CAYJCZ010000048.1:0-1213 GCA_964368835.1 uncultured Candidatus Saccharibacteria bacterium
CAGATTTCCACAGATCAACTCTTCTTCAACGCTGTTTAGTGACAACCGGAAAGAGTGTGGCGTGAAAACGCGCTGGGAACGGAGAGAAGGCGGGAATCGAGAGCTTCAGGAAGCGAGAACGCAGCAGGAATGGCGAAAAACTCCAATGAAATCAAGGAGTTAGTGGAATTCCATCAGAACTCAGTGGAACTCAGCAGAACTCAGTGGGAATTCTATCAGAACTCTTGAACTTTTGGAAGCTCTTTGCGATATAGAACAGGAGAATGCGCGAACCTGCGAAGCTGAAGAGCTTCAGAACTTGCAGAGAACAGAGAGCGCCAGAGAACTTCAGAGCTTCAGAACTTCACTATAGCGAAAGCTAATCGAAAGCTGAAAATTCCATTCCATATTCAATCCGCGAATCCATTGCATAACCTATAATGAAGTCACTGGAACACAAACGTGTGATTCAGACCGATAACGGAGAAGATCATGGCAAACCAAATCACTTTCACTACCAAGAGCATCGAAGCTACCGCGAATCAAATCCTGCTTTCTCGCGCAACTCGCGCCAGCAAGAAGGATGGAAAGGAAATTCCCGCAGCTTTCAAACCTCTCTTCGCAGTCGTGGAAGTTCCCGAAGCTGTTGCAGCTATCAATGATGAATTCATCAAGCTGGCAGCATTGAATGGAGTTCAAGCAGCGTATCAGAAGATCATCACCGCGAAACTTCCGATTGATCTGCTGAAAACTTCCAATGGCGCGGATCAAACCATCTCCATTGATGAAAGCGATCTTCTCTCTGCGCTCAAATCCGAAGCTGGAGAATCCAGAAGGCTGACGAAAGAGGGAATCAACGGAGCTTGGCAGATTGTGCAGGCAACAGCATTGCAAAAACTCTGCATCTTGAAAAAGGTGGAATCCGAAAAGTTCCTTCCTGATTCCGTTCGTCGCCAATTCAGCGCTGCGATGCTGAAGCGGCTGGATTTTGCTCTCTCTTTCGCTTCCACTACTGGCGCGCGCTTGCACAGTGATGAAGCTCTCAACTCCGCGCTTCCTTGGATGATCGCATTGGTTGAAGCTGAAGCAAGTTCAGATGGTTGGATTTTCACTGCAATCCTCGAGAAGATCACCAACGAAATCCAGCGCCGCGAGGATGAAAGGAACGCAGCAGCAGCAGAAGAGGAAGAGAGCGAAGAGGAAGAAACGGTTGATCTGTCTGAACTGTTCTAAT
>CAYJCZ010000049.1:0-1180 GCA_964368835.1 uncultured Candidatus Saccharibacteria bacterium
GTCTTTCATGGCCTTTATGTCCGCTTCCAGCGCGTCATTCCTGGCTTTCAGGCGGGCATCACGCTTTGCGGCTACCCATGTTGCGAGGAAAGGCAGGAAGGGGCCTAGAACGCGCGCCAGTAGCGACAGGATGGGCCAGATCACTTGCGCCCCCACCCACGCCACAGCGCCAGAGACGCCAGCGCAGACGACACCACACCGCCAGCCGCGCCAACGAGGCCGTACAGATCAATGGGGTGCAGGTCGAACGTGCCAGTCGCGCTGTCGAAATCAGCATAACCGGACAGCGCCAAACCAGACGCAATGAGACAGGCGAGATAGGTAGCTAGTCGGACGGTCCACATTTCAAGCTCCTTTGTGCTTGGGAGAGTTCTTCCAGATTGGTTGCGCCAAATGTGCGCCAGTTCTGACATGCGCGGCCAATCCATCCAGATTGTCGGCATGTGCACTTCGCGGCCGTGCAAGTCCCGTAGTTGTCGAGGTAATAGGCAGCGTCCGGATCGCCGAGCATTGGGTTTCTCCCATATGGTGAGACGGGGCCGAAGCCCCGCCGGTTAGACGAAGTTCGCTTTCACGGCCCACATTGCCGCTTGCTCGTAGTTCGTCATCGCAATGCTGCGGTGCCGATTTTCGGGAACGGAAGCGCGCAGGTATTCCATGAGGTCTTCGGTGCGCCGCTTGATTTCGGCCACAACTTCGGAGCCAGACGGATTGAAAGATGGGATGGTTGTTTCAGACGACATTAGCGTTTTCCTTCTGTCGGCCCGTTGACGCTCGGGCGGGCGAAACGCCTTGCTGGCGAATATCATACCCGCCATTTGCGGGTGAATTGCTCGAAAATCTTCCACAGCGCGGCCCACCACCACACGGCAGCGGGTTGCGGGGCAACGGGTTCAACATCGGGGCGAACCGGCACGTCATGGCCCGCCATTGCGGATGCAACAGCCTCAACGCTATCCAGCCGCTTATTCCAGCCGTTCTTGTATCGCTCCCATGTCGGAAGCGTCTTGAGAAACGCCCGACGAAAGCCAATCGCACGCATTACGGCAGCAGGGGCATAGGTGTTTTTCGCGGCCCCTATCGTTGCCATCCCGACCTTGCCGTCAGCGGCCACGCCAAGGGCTTGCTGGAGCCATTTCGCGCCTCTCGACGGTCCGGAGTTCACCGCAGCGTCAAACGC
>CAYJCZ010000050.1:0-1120 GCA_964368835.1 uncultured Candidatus Saccharibacteria bacterium
GGCATATTGTTCTAGTCGGGGTTATGGAAAGATAAGATATAAAGGTAAATTCTATTCTAGTCACAGATTATCTTATGAGTTATTTAAAGGGGAAATTCCTAAAGGAATGTATATATGTCATACATGTGATGTTCCATGCTGTGTAAATCCAGATCATTTGTTCTTAGGTACACCAAAAGAAAATACGAAGGATATGTTCACCAAAGGAAGAAATTATAAATTTAAATTAGGTGAAAATACACAAGCAAAATTGACGATACAACAAGTAAAAGACATACGATACTTATATACTACAGGAGAATACACCTATCCATTGTTAGCTACTATGTATGGTGTAGATAAAAGCACTATTAGAAATATAGTTAGACGAAGAACATGGAATAAAGATGACTAATAGTAAACTAAAATCTTGGTTGATAAGTGGATTACGTAGAATGACTATGCGTTACCCTCCTAGAAATGAAGCATTACGCGCAGCTAAGGCAGAGAAAAAGATTAATGAAAAGACAGGGCGTATGGCACAACATTACAGATGTGCTGGATGCTTACAGGAGTTTCCAGCTAAAGGGGTGTGTGTGGATCATATACAGGCCGTAATAGATCCTAATGGTTCTTTTGTAGATTGGAACACATATATAGAGCGTATGTTCTGCTCTGTTGAAAATTTACAAGTGCTATGTGGAGATTGTCATGATGTTAAGTCTAAAGAAGAGAGAATACAAAGGAAAATAAAATGATTAAAATCAAAGAAACAAGCAAAGGCAAAATAAAGATCACTATATCTGGTGTAGAAGTCAAGTCTTTATACAACCTACTAGATAGACTGCCTGTGGTGGAGATTGAGAAGTATATAGATGGAGAAGAGAGTTGTGATGTTTGTGATATCTGGAATGCTCTTGAACAGGTTTATAGTCCACAATGCGAATAATTTGTATACCTGATACCCAATGTGCACCAGGACAGGATTTTACATTCTTGTCTTGGATAGGCAAGTATATAGCGGAGAAGAAACCCGATGTCATTGTACAGATTGGTGACTTTGCCGATATGGAAAGCCTTAGTTCATATGATGTAGGAAAGAAGTCTTTTGAGGGGAGAACATACAAGGCAGACATTGAGG
>CAYJCZ010000051.1:0-1096 GCA_964368835.1 uncultured Candidatus Saccharibacteria bacterium
GCCAAATACGAAGCAGTCACGGCATCCGATGCGCGGCTGATCGAAACCGAACGCAGGATTGAACAGGAGATGTATGTATGAACGACATGACGCAAGCCATTATTCCGAAGTCGGACCAACTGAACAGCGATGACCTGATCGCGGGGCCGATCACCATCAAGGTTACCGAAGTCACCATTCGCGGCGGACAGGAGCAACCTGTTTCTATCCACTACGAGGGCGACAACGGCAAGCCTTACAAATCGTGCAAGTCGATGAATCGTGTTTTGGTCGCAGCATGGGGCGCAGACGCGAAGGAATACACCGGGCGCAGCATGACCCTGTACCGTGACCCGTCCGTGAAATGGGCTGGAATGGAGGTGGGGGGTATACGTATTTCACACCTGTCGCACATCAACGCACCTATGGTGATGGCGTTGACAGCCACAAAGGGAAGCCGCAAGCCGTTCACAGTGCATCCGCTGAAGGTTGCCGAGCCAATCGACTGGGGCGCGCGCATTAAGAAAGCAGCAACGCTTGATGAGCTTGGCGCGGTATGGAAGGCATGCACGGACAAGAAAACGTGGACCGATGCCAAGGACGTGCGCAAGGAAGAATTGACAAAGGCAGGCACAGAAGGCGGTGAAGCATGAGCATCAAACAATCCATACGTGACGCACTCCGCGACGGGCCGAAATCCCTGCGGATGATTGCAACGCTTACCGGCTACGAACTCGAAAGCATCCGCAACGCCAAAGGCGATCTGCAAGCGGATGGCGTGGTTCGGCAAGTCAAGGGGCAAAAGCCGGGAGCGCCTGACATCCTGTTTGAACTGGTGCCGGTGCGCACGGAAACAAATCACGGCAACGTTTTGAAGTCTCCGCCGTGGATACCGCCGAAACCCCTGCATCGCAAGACGTATGACGTAGCGCCGGGAATCATCGTGCGCGAATACATTACAGGGCGGACGCTATGCGCGAACTGATCGCCCAGGCGGAGGCGCTGGAGTCGCTACGGGCCGAACGGGATCAATGGAAAGCGCAATATTGGGCACTGTCGGATCGCTACGATGCACTTGACCTGAAAGCGGAACGTGCCCAAGCCGAGCAACCCGCCG
>CAYJCZ010000052.1:0-1062 GCA_964368835.1 uncultured Candidatus Saccharibacteria bacterium
AACAAAAACTCAATGCATTTGAGCAAGCATCTACCAATGAGATTGCGGTAGTCACTATCGAATCTCTCGGAGGTGAAGAAGTTGCCGATGTGGCACAGCAAATATTTACCGCATGGGGGATTGGAAAAGAGGGAAAAAATAATGGAGTACTTTTCCTTATCTCACTTTCTGACCGCAAGACTCGTATTCAGACAGGGTATGGAGTAGAAGGTGAACTGACCGACCTCGGTACATCGTACATCCAACGTGATATTGTCACTCCCGCATTTCGTGAGAGTAACTACTTTGCTGGTATCGATGGTGCGGTAGATGCGATGATCCAGGCTCTCGGAGGAACAGATATTGTGCCTCAAGATTACACTCCAGAAGAAAAAACAAGTAAGGTGCCATGGGATTTTATTTTTATCGCTGGATTTATTGTGATTCAGTGGCTTGCTGCAATCCTCGGTAAATCAAAATCATGGTGGGGAGGTGGTGTGCTCGGTGGTGTAGTTATCTTGATTGTCATGTGGTTTATGGGTATCTTCTCGATTCTCTTTTTCATCGCATCTATTATATTTGGACTATTTTTTGATTTTATTGTCTCTCGTGCATATGCTAAACATAAAACAAGTGGTGCTGCACTGCCGTGGTTTATTGGTGGCGGAAGAGGTGGTGGCGGGTCTTTTGGAGGGGGAGGTTTCGGTGGATTCGGAGGAGGTTCTTCAGGAGGTGGTGGGTCATCCGGCTCTTGGTAGCATTATTTGTTGTAGATTTCGATATTTTGGTATACTTAGGTCATGAAAAAATCTCCGAAAAAGACAACTAAAAAGAGAATGACAATTGAAGATCTTGCACGAATGGTTGCAAGAGGTTTTGAGGAAACAAAAGCTGATCTCAGAGCTGAATTTAGAGAGGGGCTTGAAAAAGTTAATGGGCGTATTGATGGAGTACAGGATGAAATGCGAGCTGGTTTTCAAAAAACAGATGATCGCTTTGATGACGTCGATAAACGTTTCGATGCACTCGAAGCAGGAACTCATCGGAGACTCACTATTGTAGAAACTACCCTAAAGACTCTCG